>JADZCD010000044.1 GCA_020851735.1 Phycisphaeraceae bacterium | reverse complement strand
CTGAACCTTCCGGGCAATCTGCTCCGGACGATGACGCTTCCCACGCATCGGTCCCTGTCCTTCCTGGCCCTACTCGGCCAATACCCCGCGCATCCTACCTGGTACACATTTCGGGGGTCAGACCACCCCCGGAAGGGGAAGTAGGGTACGGGGTACGGGGTAGGGGGTAGAGGGGAGAAAGGAGAAAGTTGAGAGTAGAGGGAAGGGGCTGCGTCCTTCGCCCCGCCGGGGCGGGGATAACGAGGAGGAAGAGGAGCTCGCGGAGGGTGACAGGTCTATATGGAAGAACGCTATGCATCAGCCGGAGACGGCCAAGATTTAGTCTCGAAAAAAAATAGATGAACACTGGGAATTAGAGTTTTTGAATCAAGACTGCGTTCATCTGTGTTTATCTGTGTTTATCTGTGTTTATCTGCGGCTATCTGAAATTCTGATCTAGAGTTATCGCTACGACGACTAACGTTCGGAGACGTTGGACCGGGCTGTTTACTTCCGGGGGCGTCCGGGGGCGTCCGGGGGGCCGGGGGGGAGAAAACAAAAACCCCCTTCGGGGGGGGTAGGAGGCCGAAGGGGGTAAGGAAAGAGAGAAAGGGAAAGGGGGTCGTTAAGGTAAATGCTCCCTGGGCTGTCATCCGGGCGTTTGACGCCGGGCAGCGGGGAGCGGGGCCTTTAACTGCACCCCATCGATTGCCCGCAGTTCAGGCACTTGTAGCACGTGCCGTTGCGGACGGTGATCGTGCCGCATACGTCGCAGGCCGGGGCGTCCGACTGCAGCTCACGCATGGCGGCGGTCAAAATCGCATTCGCCCCCCCGGAAGTGCCCCCGGAAGTGCCCCCGGAAGCGCCCCCGGAAGCGCCCCCGGAAGTGACACCAGGACTACCAGCTTCTTCGCCGGTACCGGACGGATTGACCGCCCGCAAACGCGACTCTCTGGTCGGGGCTTTGGAATCATGGCTGTGATCGTGACCGTGATGGTGATCCGAGCCATTTCCATTGCCTTTGCCGGCCGGCGCTGCGGTGGAGCCTGACTCCGCGATTGAGGCGGGGGTGGAAGCGGATGCGGTCCTCTTCGTGTTGCCCCGCGGCTCATCGGTGGATGACTCGGCTGGTTTTTCCCGCTTCGGGGCGTTAGCGGCCCGATACCCGGGGATAAACTCCATGCCCATCCAGCGGAAGATGTAATCCACCAGACTCTTGGCAAAGGGGATGTCCGGATTATGCGTCATGCCGGCCGGCTCAAACCGCTGGTGGGTGAACTTGTTGACCATCGACTCGATCGGCACGCCGTACTGCAGGGCCACGCTGATGGCGGTGCCCAGGCAGTCCATCAGCCCGCCGATGGTCGAGCCTTCCTTGGCCATGGTGATGAACAATTCGCCGGGCGTGTGGTCTTCGTAAAGGCCGACGGTCAGATAGCCTTCGTGGCCGGCGACGTTGAACTTGTGAGTCAAGCTGTGGCGCGTGTCCGGCAGGCGGCGGCGCAGGGGACGTTCGAGGATTCGCTCGATGACCTTCTCCACCGTGGCCCGCACGATCACCGGTTCGCCGGGCAGTGAGCCGGCGATGCTGGCCTTCATTTCAGTCGCCGCAGTGGCAATCCGGCTGGCCACGGACACCGCCTCCGCGGCCACTTCTTCTTTTCCCGCTTCCACGCCCTCCGTGTCTTCCGCTTCGTCGTCGGCGTCGGACACTGAATTAAGCGGCTGGCTGAGCTTGCAGCCGTCGCGGTACAAGGCGTTGGCCTTTAAGCCCAGCTCCCAGCTTAAGCGGTAGGAAGCCTGGATATCCTCGACGGTCGCTTCGTGGGGCAGGTTGATCGTCTTGCTGATGGCCCCGGTGATAAACGGCTGCACGGCAGCCATCATGCGGATGTGGCCCTGCGGCGCGATGAACCGCTTGCCCTTGCGCCCGCACTTGCTGGCACAGTCAAACACCGCCAGTTGCTCTTCGGCCAGGTGCGGAGCGCCTTCGAGCGTGCCGGTGCCGCAGACCAGTTCGTTGAGCTTCTCCACCTGGAGTTTGGACAGCCCCAGGGCCTTGAGCATGTCGGGCTGATCGACCAGATTCAGGCGCTGCAGGGCTTCGGAGCCCAGCGTCCAGGTGTTGAACACGAAGCTGAGCTCCATCGCGCCGCCCAAGGCGTTGTTGATCTTGTCCAAGTCTTCCTGCTTAAAGCCCTTGCTCTTAAGCCAGTCGGCGAAGGTGGTGCCCGCGGCGTCGAGCGTGCCGTCGCTCTTAGGCAGCGGCACGTCCAGGCTCAAGGCGCCCATCACGTAGGTCAGAATCTCGCGGATCTGCGCGTCGCCGTAACCGAGTGACTCCAAGGCGGGACGCAGCGACTGGTTGGCGATCTTAAAGTAGCCGCCGCCGGCCAGCTTCTTGAACTTGACCAAGGCGAAGTCCGGCTCGACGCCGGTGGTGTCGCAGTCCATCTGCAGGCCGATCGTCCCGGTGGGGGCGATGACCGTCGTCTGGGCGTTGCGGTAGCCGTGCTGCTCGCCCTGCGAAAGAGCCTGGTCCCAGGTTGTGCGGGCTAAGGCCAGCAGTTCCTGAGCGTTGACCAGATTCGGCCAGGACCCGCCGGAATTCCCTGAGCCTCCCGAACCGCCCTTGGCTTCCACGGCTTTATAGTCCAGCGGCACGGGGCGCACATCCAGCCCCTCGTAATCGTCCAGTTCATGCGGATAAGAGTTGGGATCGGCCGGCACACCGTAGGCGGCGCGGCGATGGTTGCGGATGACCCGCAGCATCGCATCGCGGTTTTCGTAGTATCCCGGGAACGGACCAAGCTGAGCGGCCATTTCCGCGCTGGTGGCGTAGGACGCGCCGGTGAGCACGGCGGAGATGGCGGCGCCGATCGCCCGCCCGCGCTGGGAATCGTAAGGCACGCCCAGCTGCATGAGCACGGCGCCCAAGTTGGCGTGGCCTAAGCCCAGGGTGCGGAACTTGTAGCTTAAGCGGGCGATCTCCTTGCTGGGGAAGGCGGCCATGAGGACGCTGATCTCCAGCACCACGGTCCAGAGGCGCACGGCGTGGGCGAAGCCATCTAAGTCGAATTTCCGCGCCCGCCGATCGTAGAACTTTAAGAGGTTAAGGGACGCCAAGTTGCAGGCGGTGTTGTCCAGGAACATGTATTCGCTGCACGGATTGGAGGCGTTGATCCGCCCCGATTCCGGGCAGGTGTGCCACTGGTTGATGGTGGTGTCGAACTGCACGCCCGGGTCGGCGCAGCGCCAGGCGGCGTAGCAGACTTCTTCCCACAGCTTGCGGGCCTTGATGGTGCGGGTGACCTTGCCGGTGGTGCGGCTGACCAAGGTCCAGTCCGCGTCGGCGTCCAGGGCCCGGAAGAATTCATTGGGAATGCGCACGGAGTTGTTGGAGTTCTGCCCGCTGGCGGTGGCGTAGGCCTCGCCGTTAAAGTCATAGTCGAGCTTTAAGCCCAGGCGTTCGGCGGTTTCCTTCTGCTCGCGGCCTAAGTGCTTTAGGCCCTCGGCCATGGCGGCGACTTTGATTTCTTCGCGGACTTTCCAGTTGATGAAGTTTTCGATGTCGGGGTGATCCAGGTCCAGGCACACCATTTTGGCGGCCCGGCGGGTCGTACCGCCGGATTTGATGGCTCCGGCGGCACGATCCCCGATCTTCAGAAAGCTCATCAGGCCGGAACTCTTCCCGCCGCCGGAGAGCGGCTCGTCTTCTCCTCGGAGCTTGGAGAAATTGGTTCCGGTCCCGGAGCCATACTTAAAGAGGCGGGCTTCCCTGACCCATAGGTCCATGATCCCGCCGGGATTGACCAGGTCGTCCTCAATGGACTGAATAAAGCAGGCGTGCGGCTGGGGGTGGGTGTAGGCGTCCTCGGCCAGTTTGGTTTCGCCGGTCTTGGGATCGGTAAACCAGTGGCCCTGCGCGGGGCCGTTGATGCCGTGGGCCCAGTTCAGGCCGGTGTTGAACCACTGGGGGCTGTTGGGGGCAGCCATCTGGTTTAAGAGCATGTAGGCCAGTTCGTCGTAAAACGCCTGGGCGTCGGCCTTGGAATCAAAGTACCCGTGCTTTTCGCCCCACCAGCGCCAGCAGCCGGCCAGACGGTGGACCACTTGCTTAACCGACTTTTCCGGGCCGGTGACGGGCTTGCCTTGGTCGTCCAGGACGGGGCGACCCTTGTCGTCGGCCTGGGGCACGCCGGCCTTGCGGAAATATTTGCTGACCATGATGTCGGTGGCCAACTGCGACCAGCTCTTGGGGACTTCGGCATCGTTGACTTCGAAGACCGTCGAGCCGTCCGGATTGCTGATCCGACTGGACCGCCGCGTCCATTCCACGCTGCTGTAGACGTCCTTGCCTGCCTCGGTAAATCGGCGCGTGATCTTCATGGTTCCTACCTTCCTGACGAGTCAAATAATCTTTTATAAAAAATGCCTGGGGTCCTCCTTGACCCCAAGCCCAAAGAACTATTTTCCACGACCACAGAAACCCAGCCCGAAAGCTGGGCTGGAATCCTTGCCGGCGCCTTAATCCTGTCCGGCGGGCGTCAATCCCTTCGGGTCTTGTTGTTGTCCACCCCAATCCCCAAGCCAAACGACACGTGATGAGCCAAGCGCTGAACGATTGAACCGGGCAAATGTCTCCCAGCGACAGCTGGGGAATGTTGATTGGCGAATTTGTACCTGGTCAACCACGCCCATGATCCTTCTGTTCCTCGGCCCAGCGGTTGGGCTGGGCCTTTGACGCAAGGTTAGGGGGCGCCGTTTACCGGCCCGGTCAACCCAGAAACCGACCATTGGAGCTTGTCCTAAAGATTCGTTTCCGTGAGGATTCAAACCAGTCGGCCAAGCTGCTAGGCCCATCCAGTAGGGCCGGCTTACAGGGTTAAATTGTCATGCCCCTAATCGTACTAACTTTTACCTAACATGTCTACCTGGGCCGCCTTAGGATCGTCCGGAGTCGGCTGATCGCTGTCGTCGACCCGCAAAAACTCATCGTAATACTATATCTTGGGGATGCAACCGCAAACTTCACAAAATATAGGGGACAAAAACGTTCTAAGCGCGCAAACTTACTGAGCATCGTCCGTTAGAACGGAAAAATTTTTTTGCTCTTCTCCCCGTTCCGCCAGTTTCCCCAGCTTCACCGGCATTGTTAAATATTGAACATCCGGTGTAATCAGTGTAAGTATCTATAAATTAAATAGTTACAGACACAACCACTGGGCGGATTTTAACCTTTTGCTAATCCAACATTTACATGACTTGGGAGACAACCGACCGGACGCGGGCTAGTACTTGCGTCAAATCACCCTTCACTTTCGCGCCTGCGGCGCGGGCGTGGCCGCCGCCGCCGAATTGGGCTGCCAAATCCGCGACGTTTACGGCGCTGGGGCCGGGCTTGCTGCGCAAACTCACGCGGATGCGGCCGGCGCTAAGGTCGTCGGGCGACTGGGTGACGAGCACGACCACTTCCACGACTTGGACCATCTGCGGGACGTCGACGAAGCGTTCGGTTTCTTCGGTCTGGGCGCCGGTGGCTACGAAGTCCTCGGGGCGCAGCACCATCACGGCCACGCGGTTGGCGGCCAGCAGCTGCAGGCTATTGAGCGCGCGGGTTAACAGCGCCAACTTTTCGGGCCGCTCTGTTTGCTCCAGACGTCGGAAAAGATCCGCGTGATCCACGCCGCGGCGCAAAAGTTGGGCGGCTAACTCCAGGGTCTGCGGCTGGGTATTGGAGTAATGAAACCATCCGGTGTCGGTGGCGATGCCCATGTATAAGGCCAGGCAAACCGTCGGCGTCCAGAGCGTGGCGGGCGTGTCGGCGGATTCGTCGTTTTCGTCCAGCAGCTCGATGAGCTCGGCGGTCATCTGGGCGCAGGCGGCGGAGGAGCCGTCGATCCAGCGGTGGGCGGCGGCAATGTCGCCGCTTAAATGGTGGTCGACCACCAGGGTGCGCGCCAGGTGCGGGGCGATGGTCGGGCGCAGGGCCTCAACCTGGCTCCAGGCGCAGGTGTCGAGAATCACCAGTAAATCAATCGCCCCGGAAAGGTGCCCAGACGACCGAGCCGGCCCCGCATTTCCATGCGGGGCTACCCCCGGAAGTGACGTCGTACCCCCCGGCGAAGCCGGGGGCTGAACGGAGGGAGACGGCCCCGCATTTCCATGCGGGGCTGCCCCCGGAAGTGCCCCCGGAAGTGCCCCCGGAAGTGTCCCCGGAAGTGTCCCCGGAAGTGTCCCCGGAAGTGTCCCCGGAAGTGTCCCCGGAAATTGAGTATGGCTGTCCACTATTTCCAGCGTGTCGGCGCCGGGGAGGGTCAGGAAATTTTCCGGCACGGGGGGGACGAGCAGGGCGCGCACTTGCTTGCCCATCTGGCGCAGGGCGGAGGACAGGGCGAGCACGGATCCGAAGGCATCGCCGTCGGGCTTGGCGTGCGTGGTGATCAGCACGGACTGGGCCTGGCGGAGCATTGCGGCGGCGGTGTGGGCGGCCATGTTGTTGCCATGCGATGAATTCACGCGGGGTCTCCCCTTGGTACGGGCTTGAGTTCCGCCTGGTTAACCGTGCCTAAATAGCCGGCCCGATCCAGCCGCAGGGTTTCGGCCACGTCGCGGCTCAACTGCATTTTCAAGGCGTCGACGCCCGGGAACGGCCGCTGGGCGCGAAGCCAGCGGAGAAATCGCACGTGAATGTCCTGGCCATACAAATCGCCCTCAAACCCCAACAAATGGGCTTCGATCGCGAGCTGATGGCCGGCGAAGGTCGGCTTGATGCCGACGCTGAGGGCGGCGGGGCGAATCCAACCGTTGGGCAGTTCCACCTGACCGGCATACACGCCGTCGGCCGGCAGCACCCGGCCGGCGATCGCCTGCGGGTCCAGATTGGCGGTGGGGAATCCTAAGGTTCGCCCGCGCTGCTCGCCTTTGATCACCTGGCCGGAAAGGACATAGGCGCGGCCCAGGCCACGCTGCACGTCGCGGACGCGCCCGCGTTCCAAGAGCCAGCGCACCAGCGAGGTGCTCACCCGGGTCATGGTCAGATCGTCGAGCACCATCTGCACGGGAGGCACGATGATTGTCTCAAAGCCCAGCTCGGCGCCTAAGCGGTGGAGCAGCGCCACGTCGCCCTGGCGGCCGTGGCCGAAGCGAAAGTCCACGCCCTCGACAATGGCGGCGGGCTGATGGTCCTGGACGAGGTTCCGCAAGAAGTCCTCGGCGGGCATGCGCAGCCATTCCGCGGTGGCGGGCACGACGTGGACTTGATCGGCCCCGGCGCTGCGCAGGGCGTGTTCCCGAGCGGCGGAGTCGGACAGGCGCAGCCAGGGCTGATCGGGATAAAGCACCTGAGTGGGGTGAGGCTCAAAGGTCATGGCCAGGGCGGGCAAGCCGCGGGCGTGGGCATAGTCCCGGGCCGCGGCCATCAGGGCCTGGTGCCCTAGGTGCACACCGTCGAAATTCCCAATACTGATTACGCACGGAGTCGGCATGGCCAGATCAGGATACCGGGCTGGATCACTCCAAGCCACGATCGACGGGTGAGGAATGTGCCGCGGCAAGAGTGCAGGCGTGATGAACAAAGGTCGGGCTCTTCGGCGGCTGATTCCCACCCGCCGGAGCGGGTGGGCTTTTGCGTGCAATTTTGCCGCAATCCGAGTTATTCAGGGGACGGGGGTTTCCGGGGGCGGAGCTTCCGGGGGGGCGAGCAGTTGTTTGTTGAGGATCTGGTTGAACTTGGTTTGATTCTGCACTAAGCCTTCGATGATTCCGCCGGGGAGGATCACTACCGGCAAGATTCGGCGTGCGGAGATTTCGCCAAGCATCTGAATGTTCTCCTGAATTCGCTGGTCGATCCAGGGATCCTGGAGCGCTTGGGCCAACGCTTGGTCGCCGACAAGGGCTGCGGCTTGCGCTTTGGCTTTGGGGGCGGTCATGCCGTCCTGGTTTTCATAGAGCCAATCGGCATAGACCTCATATGCCTGGGGCTTGGCCCGCCAGACGGCCAAGGCTAGCCGGGCCAGATCGCAGGCTTCCTGGGCGGAGGTCATGGTGTGGCCGGGGCGGATGTTCGGATTGCACTTTTCGCTGCGCGGCACCACGAATTCCAGCACGATCGTTTGCCGGCCCTCGGCCTGCCGCCATGCTTTCAGATAGAAGTGCACCTGGCGGCAGTATTCACAGGTGAAGTCGGTGAAAATGCCGGCGGGCAGCCGCGGAGGTTCCCCCGGCCCCGCCCCCGGAAGTGCCCCCGGAAGATCGGTGGATGACGAAACCGGCCCCGCATTTCCATGCGGGGCTGGGCCGACCTTCCCCGGAAGTTGCCCAGGGAAGGAATCCCTGGGCTTTAGCCCCGGAAGAGTGTCGCTTAAAAGTGGGTCGCTCGGAAGGTCCCCCGGAAGGTTCGGGGCTTCGGGTTGGTGATAGCCCATTTGGGGGAGTTGGCTTGGCGCGACGATTGTTTTGCCGACTAAGAGCTTGTCGTCCATGCCGGCGATTTTTTCCATGCCAACGCCGCTTAGCACGAACATATCGCGGGGCTGAATGATTTGTCGGCCCGCCAGGACGCCGATGCCGCCGAAGCCGACGGTGATTCCCAGGATTACCGCCAGGGGGATTTTTTTTGTTTGCGCGGTCGAGCTGGCGGTCGGCGGCCATGCGCGCCAGGGCATAGTGAAAAAGATCAGGTGACAGAGGGTCAGGCTGGCGGCGTGGGTGGCCATGCAATAGGGGCAGATTTTTTGAATCACCAGCACCTGCAGAGCGACAAACCATACGGCGGCCCCGCCGGCCATCACGCCCAAGGCGGCGAGCAATCCCCAACCCCAGGTTTGCAGGGATGGGCTGCGTGCGGCGCCGGTGAGCCACAGGCCAACTCCCACGACCAGATACAGGCCCACGGCCAGGAGGATCACGGGCACATTCCCCCACCATGCCCAGGCTTGGCCGAAGAGTTGGCCACACGCTGAGCCTTCCTGGCCGCAACCTAGAATCGTCGTCTTCTCAAGCGTTCCTAAGGCCAGATAGCTGCTAAGCAGAAACCCCGCCACGGTCACGACGCCCAGCAGCCATCGCAACCAGGGATTGATCTCTTGGGGATGTGAATGAATTTCCACCTGCATCGGGCCGTCCTTTGGGGTGGCTTTCGCGGCGATGGCAGCCACCCATTTTCGTCCTGGTCTTGTTACCTTATCTTTTCTTGGGCCTTCTTGTCGTGGAGTTTTTATTAATGTCCACTTTAAAGCCATCCGCCGCCACCGTCTTGGCTGCCGTCGCCCACCCGGACGACATTGAATTCATGATGGCCGGCACGCTCTTTCGTCTTAAGGACCTGGGGGCGAAAATTTATCTTTGGAACCTGGCAAACGGCTCGTGCGGGACGGCCAGCCACGCCAAGGAAGAGATCATCCGCATCCGCCGTCAGGAAGCTTTGGACGCGGCCAAGCTTCTGGACGCGACGATGTTGCCGCCGATCGCCGATGACATCAGCCTGTTTTACGATCAGCCGACGCTGGCGAAGGTGGGGGCGATCGTCCGAGAGGTCAATCCGGACATTATCCTCACACAGTCGCCGCAGGACTATATGGAGGATCACCAGAACACCACGCGACTGCTGGTAACGGCGGCGTTCTGTCGGGGGATGCCCAATTTCCCGACCGATCCGCCCACGCGGCCGGTGGGTAAGGCCACGGCTTTGTATCACGCGCTGCCGCACGGGCTGCGCGACGGGCTGCGGCGACTGGTCCGGCCGGGGATTTATGTGGACATCACGCCGGTGCTGGAGCGCAAGCGGGAAATGCTCGCCCAGCATCGCTCGCAGAAACAGTGGCTGGACGTCAGCCAGGGCATGGACGCTTATTTAAATGAAATGGAAACCATGAGCCGGGCGGTGGGGACGCTCTCGAAACGATTTACTTTGGCCGAAGGATTTCGGCTGCATTCGCACCTGGGGTTCGGCCCGAAGGATTTCGACCCGCTGCGCGAACTGCTGGGCGAAGCCTGTTACCCGGACCCGGTTTATCAGCAGGGGCTAAATCCCTGACGAGTCTGTGTTCCCGCATCGATCGATCAGACAATAAAAGCCGCGAACCAGAAAACGATTAACCGCCATGACGTCAAGTACGCCAAGTTACGCAAAGTCAGGAAGCAACGGCTTGCTTGGCCAAAATACCTTGGCTGTTTTCGTGGCGATCTTGGCGACCTGGCGGTTTATTTTTTTTAGGGTTTCTACATAAAGGATGCCAATATGGCTCGGCCCCTAAGCAAAGTCGCCCCGGATTGGTGGGATTACACCACGCTCGACCCCCAGCTTTTGGCCGACGCGGCCAAGCTGACGGCTGATGATTTGGCTCAACTGGCCCGCCCGGGTTTTAAGGTGGCGTTTTACGACACGCTCGAGGACTTTTATGTGGCGGAGGCTTTGGAATACATCGAAGCCTGGCGGGGGGCGACGGCGGACAATCCGGTGGGCATCTGCGGGCCGATCGGCCCGACGGAGCAGTTGCCGCTGGTGGCCCGCATCGTTAACGCGTTGGATTTAAAGCTCCAGCACGCCCACTTCTGGGGCATGGACGAGTGGGTGCAGGACGGCAAGCCGGTGGCGGTGGATCACCCGCTGAGCTTTGCCAAGGCGGACCTGGAGATGTGCTTTAAGCGCATCCGCCCGGAACTGCGCATGCCGGAGGGCAATCTGCACTTTCCGACCGGGGATTTGGCCGGCTACACCAAGAGCTACGACGCGGTGAAGTGCCTGGTGATGCAGGGCGGACAGGGGGAAGTCAAGCACTGGGCGTTTAATGATCCGCCGCGACGGACGGGGGCGTATAAGGATGCGCCGCCGGCGCCGGGGGAATATCGCAAGCTGTCGGCGCGGGTGACGGACCTGCACCCGATGACCATCATCCAGAACGCCCGCACGAGCGGCGGAGGGCAGGTGGCGCTGGTGCCCACGCAGGCGGCAACGGTCGGGCCGGTGGAGACGTGGAAGGCCCAGCGGGTGAGCATCTGGCACGCGGGGATGCACGACAACCCGTTCGGCATGCGGCTGACGGCGCTGATGATCAGCAAGCGCATCGCGGATGCGTCCTGCCCGATGTCGCTGCTGGCGGATCACCCCAACGTGCAATTTAACTATTACCGGCCGGCGATTGGTTCCTGTGCGGCGGAGATGCATTAAAAAAACAGATTCACCACAGAGGTCACGGAGAACACAGAGCAGAAGCCAAAGAATCAAGACAATAATTTTTTGTTCGGCTCTGTGGCCTCCGTGATCTCCGTGGTGAGTTTTTCCCGGTTATTTTCCGTTCTTCGACACGCGATAGAGGCCCAGCGCGGCGGAGATGCATTAAAAAAACAGATTCACCACAGAGGTCACGGAGAACACGGAGCAGAAGCCAAAGAATCAAGACAATGATTTTTTGTTCGGCTCTGTGGCCTCCGTGATCTCCGTGGTGAGTTTTTCCCGGCTATTTTCCGTTCTTCGACACGCGATAGAGGCCCAGCGCGGCGGGGATGCATTAAAAAAACAGATTCACCACAGAGGTCACGGAGAACACGGAGCAGAAGCCAAAGAATCAAGACAATAATTTTTTTCGGCTCTGTGGCCTCCGTGATCTCCGTGGTGAGTTTTTCCCGGTTATTTTCCGTTCTTCGACACGCGATAGAGGCCCAGCGCGGCGGAGATGCATTAAAAAAACAAATTCACCACAGAGGTCACGGAGAACACGGAGCAGAAGCCAAAGAATCAAGAGTCCTTAACCCCATGAACCGCCAAGACGCCAAGAACGCCAATTAGAATGTTTGGATATGGAAAATCAGTCCAATCACGATTCATGGGGGCTTGGCAACATGGTGTTAAGGCGGATTTTATTAACGATTCTTGGACAATAATTTTTTGGCTCGTCTCTGTGATCTCTGTGTTCTCAGTGGTGAATTCTATTCCGCTCGGCAATTCCTTTCCCTCTTATTCCCCGGTCTTGGGCACGCGATAGAGGCCCAGCGCGGCGGGGTCTTTTTTGTCAATGACGCGCGGCAGGGGTTTGGAGATGGCCACGGCGGCGGCGCCGTCGCCACCGAGGGGCAGGGGCATCACGACCCACTGGGCCTGGGCGAGTTGGGCGGGGGTGGGTTCGATTGTGCCCTGATTCATGCCCAAAAGGGCCTGAAGGGGGTGGTAGCCGGTCTTGACGAACACGATCCGGCGGCTGCCGGCGGTTTCCTGGCGGATGACCTGGGCGAATTCCTTGACTCGGTCGCCCATGCGGTCTTTGGTCTGCGGCTTCCACCAGAAGTCGTTGGCCACGGACACGGCCAGGAAGATCAGCGCGACGGCCACCGTGGCGCCCGGCAGCCACTTGCCGGCGCCCGGCCAACGTTTGACGGCCTCTTGGATCAGCCAGCCGACTAACACGGCGGCGCCGGCGTAGGCGGGCAAGAGGTAATCGTCACGCTTGAGCACGGGAATACTGAAAAACGCCAGCACCAAGACCACCCACAAAATCGCTGGGGTCAAGGGATGCTTCCGCCAACCTTGCTTGATCACCACGACGACGCCGACGAAGAACAGACGCGACCAAGGCAGGAAGCGCAGCAGGAAATACCAGGGCATTTGATAGGTGGTCAGAAGCCAGCCGACGACTCCGCCCTTGACGATGCGCCCGCCTTCGACCTCGGCGAGCGTCTGGCCCCAGCCGGGGGGAATTGTCACCCAGGCCGGCACGAGCCAGACGGCGAACATCGCCAAGGCCAGGGGAAGGCCCCAGACAATTCCCGCGTGCTTAAGCGCCCGCCAACTGCCGTTGCGCCACCAGGCGGCCAGCAGCAGGTAAATGAGCACCAGTAAGGCGGGGGTGCCCTTGGTCAGGGCGGCGCACCCCACGCTTACCCACAAGCCTATGGCCATGGCCCACTGTCGCCGGGCCCATTTTTCCTGGCTTTCGCTGAGCAACACGGTGCCCAAGGCCCAGCTTAGCACGACAAAAAAGCCCACCAGCATGTCCGGCCGGGCTACGTAGATCAGGCGATATACCGCGCCGTTGGCCAGCCAAACGACCCCCGCGATGATTCCTGGAATTAGAGAATGGCAAATGACCAATGGTAAATGCAGCCGCCTATTGGCGACAACGGGTGACGCAGGGTCGCATTCGACATTCGGCATTCGACATTCGGCACTCCGTGTTTGCTGAGCCATCCACCGGGCCATGCATACGCAGACCACGGCGGTGGCCAGGCCGGCCAGGATGGAAGGTAATTTCAGAACCCATTCGTCCCAGCCCAAGAGCAGCACGCCGGGCACGGACAGCCAGTTGTAGAGGGGGGGTTTGTAGGTGGGCGTACCCATCACGTCGCGCGGCCAGATCCAGCGGCCGTTGGCGACGACGTCGGCGGTGTAGCTGACGGTTTTGGGTTGATCTTTAAGGTCCAGATCGCTGGGGCCCCCGATGCGGGCGGCCAACACCGCCACGGCTATCGCCGCCAGCACCCACCATCCTGCCCATCGGCCCGGGCGGGTTGTATTGGATCCTTCCGGCATGAGCTAGTCCCTGATCTTACTTGCCGCCGGCTTGGGCCCAAGGCTCGACGGGCATGCGCATCAACGACCGATGCCGGCGCTTGCTGGGCAGTTGGGCGATGACCGTCCACGACCACTCATAGGCTGCCATGGTCAAACGAAAACCGAAGCTGAAGAAGCGCGCCCAGCGGTGCATTCGGCTGATGCGCAGGGCGGCCTGGCGTTCCTGGTCCTCGCCTTGGGGCCAGGCGGTCTGGGGTGATTTTACTTCGTTTTTTTTGCCGGCCACCATGCGCACGCAGCCGGGCAGCTTGGGCGGGTGATGGGTTTCCGAGGCAGCGACTTCCAAGTCGGCTGCCCGGCACACGGCGGCCAAGGTGCGCGGGGAAAAGTGATACACGTGGGCCAGGTGCAAATCGGCCAGCCAGTGATAGCGGCAGACGTCGGGGACGTCGATGAAGATCTTTCCCCCGGGCCGCAGCAGTTCCGCCAGCTGCTTGAGGAAGTCCACGGGCTCAAGAATGTGTTCGAGCACGTGGCTAAGAATCACCAGGTCAAACAGTTCTCCCGGGCTGCGCGGGACGTCGCGGAGGTCGCGATAGGTCGGGCAGCCGGCGTATTCCTCGGTGAAGCGGGCGAAGGGCTCGTAGACCTCCACGCCATAGGCCTGGCACTTTTCTTTTTGCAGGCGGATTTCCCGCAGGATGCTGCCCTCGCCGCAGCCGACGTCCAGCACCCGCGTGCCCGCGCCCTGGCCATTCTCATGGCCCAGCAGGCCCTGGGCGGCTAGAAACTTCACCGTGTAAATCGCCCGCCGATGCAGGGCGTAGCGCTGGATATAGCTGACGTCCGGGCGCTCGAGCTTGCGGTAGTACTTGCGATAGTGCTTTTTGTAGAACTCGCCGAGGGCCTCGTCGGTGGGCATGGGATTGGTCATCACCAGCCCGCAATGGGCACAGCGGGAGGTTTCGACGCCCATCAGATAGCGGTCGGTTCGGCAAAGCGTTTGAAAGGATTTCCCGCCGCAGGCGGGGCAGGGCACTAAGTGTTTGGGGATACGGACATAGTCAAAACGCGACGCTGTTTGAAGACTAGGGGGACTGGCTTGATTCATGCTTCGCGCTGCCTGCCGTTAAACAAAGAATTAGATCTGGCGTTATATACGAACCTTACCCATCAAGGCAACCACTGTCTGCCTTTGCCTGGCCTTTTTCCCCCATTTTTCCATTCTCTACGCCGCCCGACCGGCATAATCGGCCCAAGGGATCGCCGCGACGCAAATCCGGGTTGTTTTTCCCCTCCTTAGCCCCCATAATCATGAGGTAAGCCCGTCTGCTTCCTCCCCCCCGGCCGGGCACGGCCGAACCACGGGCTAGCGGCTTCCCTCCCCACAGCGAGGTGATCATGGCACGTAAGCGTCGGAAAATCGGCGAGATCCTTCGTCAAGCCGGCAAGATCAACGATCAGCAGCTCAACGAAGCGCTCAACGTGGCCAAGGGCTCGCGGCAGCGGGTCGGCGAAGCGCTGGTGGAACTGAAATATTGCTCGGAAACCGACGTCGCGCAGGCCTTGGCCTACCAGTTTGAAATGGATTACGTCGACCCTGAGAAGCAGGACGTGGTCGACAAGCAGGCGTTTGAGCTTCTGCCCCTGGACTTTGTCAAGAAGTTTCTGGTTCTGCCCATCAAGAAGGAAGGCAACAAGCTTAAGGTTGCCATCCACGACCCCAACGACCTGGAAACGCTGGACAACCTGCGCTTCCGCGTGAGCATGGAAATCGTCACGGTGGTGGCGGCGCGCGGGAAGATCAAGGCGTACCTGGACGGGATGCTCTCGGAAACCCGCGCTTCGATCGACCAGGCGGTGCGGGCGATGAGCATGGACATGTCCGACGAGGAAGCGGCGGCCCAGCTGGGCGCGACCATGGACGTGTCGATCGACATGGATGCGGCCGAGGGGGACGACCAGGCGCCGGTGATCCGGCTGGCGGGGCAGATCATCAACGAGGCGGTCAATTCCGGGGCCAGCGACATTCACATCGAGCCTTTCGCGGACCGCGTGCGGCTGCGCTATCGCATCGACGGCGTCTGCCAGGAACGCGACCGGCTGCCTAAGCGCGTCCAGGCGGCGTTGACGGCGCGCATGAAGATCATGTCGGGGATGAAGATCGAGGAAAAGCGCATTCCTCAGGACGGGCGTATTAAGAAAAAGGTCGGCGAGCAGACCATCGACTTCCGCGTGTCGGCCTGTCCGACGTATCACGGCGAAAGCATCGTGCTGCGTATTTTGCGCCCGGAATCAGCCCGTATCGGTCTGGTGAACCTGGGCATGCGCGAGGACACCAAGCAGCTGTTTGAGACCATTATCCGCCGGCCCAACGGCATCTTCCTGGTCACCGGGCCCACCGGGTCGGGCAAAACCACCACGCTGTATACGGCGCTGGACGTGCTGAACCGTCCGGACAAGAAGATCATCACGGCGGAGGACCCCGTCGAATTCTCGTTTAAGGGCATCAACCAGTGCCAGGTGAACACCCAGATCGGGCTGACGTTCGCCAATATTCTAAGGGCCATGCTGCGCCAGGCGCCCAACATCATTCTGGTGGGCGAAATCCGCGATAAGGAAGTAGGCGAAGTGGCCATTCAGGCGGCCCTGACGGGGCACCTGGTGTTCTCCACGCTGCACACCAACGACGCGCCCTCGGCCATCACGCGTCTGGTGGACATGGGGATCAAGCCGTTCCTGGTGGCCAGCTCGATTCAGGCTATTCTGGCCCAACGGCTGGTCCGTCTGCTATGCCCTAAGTGCAAGCAGCCGGAAACCGAGCCCAACCACCGGTTGATGCGTCTGTGCAACATCACCAAGGAGGACCTGCAGGAAAAGGTCATCTACAAGGCGGTGGGTTGCGCGCACTGCCGCAAGACGGGCTATAAGGGGCGGCAGGGCATTTACGAATTGATGATTCTCAATCACGAAATCCGCGAGTTGGCCTTCAACCGGGCGCCCTTGAACAAGATCCGCCAGGCGGCGATCAACACGGGCATGCGCAACCTGCTGGGCGACGGGCGGCTGAAGATCCTCGACGGCATGACGACGATGGAAGAACTGGCGACCATTACCCAGGCGGAGGGCGTGGTGGCCATGGAAGAAGAGGAAGAAAACGCGGTGGCGTAACGGGGCGAAAGGCCCGGCGCGGTGGGATGGCGACCGCGGGAAGGAAAGGTAAAGCGGCAAAACGGCCCAGGGATTTCTTCCCTGGGCTTTCCAGGGCAACCCAAGCCCCCCCCCGGAAGCCCGGAAGCCCGGAAGCCCGGAAGCCGGAACCCCGGAAGCTGGAAGCCCGGAAGTGCCGGGATTGGGCTCAAAGTCGGGCGGCGTGGGGCCAAGGTCGCAAGTGGGGACAAGTCCGTGGATAGGGTTGGGCGAGCCGGGGCGGATGGAGGCTCCTTGGCGACGGGACATTTAGACTGTAAAAAGAGAGTCGGATAAGTTCCTTTTGGGAGTTCCCCATGGCCTCAGCGATCCAGATCGACCGCCTTCTTGACACGGTCATCAACCAGAACGCCAGCGACTTGCACCTGGCGGTGGGGCGTCCACCGACGATCCGCACGCGCGGCCGGCTGGTGGAGCTGCGCACGAAGGTGCTTGAGCCGGAGGACACGATGGCGCTGATGAAGTCGATCGCGCCGGAGCGTTCGCAGACCGAGCTGCAGGAAGAAGGCGGGTCGGACTTCGGTTTTGCGTACGGCGATCAGGCCCGCTTCCGCGTATCGATCTTCAAGCAGAAGGGCGTGGTGGGGCTGGTACTGCGTCAGATTCCCACCAAGCTGCTGGGGATGGACGAGATCGGCTTGCCGAAGATCTGCGGCGAACTGATCCGTCGCCCGCGCGGTTTGTTTCTGGTCACCGGGCCCACGGGCTCGGGCAAAACGACCTCGCTGGCATCGATGATCAATCACGTCAACGAGACGATGGACCACCACATCATCACGATCGAAGACCCCATCGAGTATTACCACCCGCATAAAAAGAGCATCGTCAACCAGCGTGAAGTGGGCAACGACGTGCCGAGCTTCTCCGAAGCCCTCCGCCGGGCTCTGCGCCAGGACCCGGACATGATGCTCGTCGGTGAGTTGCGCGACCTGGAAACCATTGAGGCGGCGATCACGGCGTCGGAAACCGGGCACCTGGTGTTCGGCACGCTGCACACCACGGGTGCGGCCGGCACGATCAACCGCATTATCGACGCCTTCCCGGTGGCCCAACAAAACCAGATTCGCGTGCAGTTAAGCACGACGCTGATGGCGGTACTCAGCCAGCAGCTACTGCGGCGCATTGACAAGAAGGGCATGGTGGCGGCCTACGAATTTTTGGTGGTGACCCCGGCGGTGGCGAACCTGGTGCGTGAGAATAAGACATTCCGTATTGATTCCGCTATTCAGACGGGCAAGAAGTTCGGCATGCAGCTGCTGGACGACCACCTTTGGCAGCTCTTTGAACGCGGGGTTATTTCGCCCCAGGACATGATCGACAAGTGCCGGGATACGGAAGGCATGACGGAGAAGCTCCACCGCGCCGGCGTGACGATCGGCCGAACCGAGCTTGATGAGAAGCAAGAACTTCCGCCTGCATAGTCTTTTTATCTGACAGCTCCTCGTAGATCAGCCGAACCGGCTCGGCTTGGTCATTCCATAATCCATATGTCTATATCTGCCATTGGCTGCCAATGGCATTGTCTGTTTGCCTTGGATTGTTACTATCTAATTGGATGAATTACCCAGATCGCCGAAATTAAAGTAGCCAAACACCCTTACCGCTGCCAAAAAAATGATGTTCCGCCGCTACCGATCAAGACTCGAATCAGGGGTTTAATAAACGGTTGGTTAGACCCAGATTCAACCCCGGCGCAACGCAAGGGAACACCGCAAAGGCGAACACCAAGGACCCCGCCAGGCAAACCCCCGGAAAGCAGACAGAACAACCCTCCGCAAGATCGACGGTAAGCCCTGAAATCCACCGACTCCCCCCCGCTTGGGCTGACCTGAAAAAGTGAATCTGATCTTTGGCGACTTGGATTTGTGCAGATCCGGCTCCGGCTGAAAGAAACTCTTGAAAAGACACTGAGGTCAACATGGCTTTTTACCGCCCAAAGACGAAAACCTCGGAAGGACCGGAGAACGGGGCATCCTCGTCGGCCAATGAGATGAAGGGGCGACGGATCGGCCGAATTCTGACCAAGATGGGCAAGGTGACGCGGGAGCAGGTTCACGAAGCCCTGGAGCTGCAGCAGAAGCAGGCCCAGAAGGGTCAGCGGCGGCTGATCGGGCAGTTGCTGGTGGAATTAGGGTACGTCAAGGAAGCGGACGTGAACGCGGCCCTGGCGGCGCAGACGGGCATTGAGGTGGTCACCCTTGACCCCAACAAAGAGATTCCCGAAGCGGTGCTGGCGATTCTGCCGGCCGAGAGCGTTAAGGCTTATCAGGTGCTGCCGCTGGAATTCAACGAGAAGAAGCGGTCCCTGACGGTGGCGCTGAAGGATCCGGGCAACGTGCGGGCGGTGGACGATCTGCGCATTTTGACGAATTTTGACGTCAGGCCGGTGGTCGCGGACCCGGCGATCATCGAGCAGTTGATCAACAAGTATTACGCGCAGAAGACCGAGGAAGAATCGCTGAGCAACCTGATCGGCGAGCTGGAATCCGACGAGCAGCTGGAGGAGTTCAAGGGCCGGGGCGAATCGATCGACATGGACCAGCTGATGCAGGCGGCGGATGACAACAAGGTCAAGCGTCTGCTGAACCTGGTGCTGATGCAGGCGATCAAGGACCGGGCGTCGGACATCCACTTTGAGCCGTTCGAGGATGAGTTCAAGATGCGCTACCGCATCGACGGCGTGCTGTACGAAATGGTGCCCCCGCCGCGCTACCTGGCGATGCCGATCGTCAGCCGCATCAAGGTCATGGCCAACCTGGACATCGGCGAACGCCGGCTGCCGCAGGACGGGCGCATTGAACTGACGATCGACAAGCGTCCGGTGGACTTGCGCGTGGCGGTGCTGCCGACGATGTACGGCGAGTCGGTGGTGATGCGCGTGCTGGACCGCGGCAACGTGGCGCTGGACTTGGACAAGCTGGGGATGCGGCGGGAGGACATGGACGTGTTCCGGCAGCTGATCGGCAAGCCCAACGGCATCGTGCTGGTCACGGGTCCGACGGGTTCGGGCAAGACCACGACGCTTTACTCGGCGTTGCGCGAGCTCAACTCGGTGGACACGAAGATTTTGACGGTGGAAGACCCGGTGGAATACGACATCGACGGGCTCTGCCAGGTGCAGGTGCGCCCGGAGGTGGGTTTAACGTTCGCCAGCGCGTTGCGCAGCTTTCTGCGTCAGGACCCGGACATCATCCTGGTGGGCGAAACGCGCGACCTGGAGACGGCGGAAATCGCCTCGCAGGCGTCGCTGACCGGGCACCTGGTGTTCACCACGCTGCACACCAATGACGCGCCGTCGTCGATCGCGCGACTGTTGGACCTGGGCCTGGAGCCGTTCCTGCTGACGGCCACGCTGGAAGGCATTGTCGCGCAGCGGCTGGTGCGGCGGATCTGCAGCAAGTGCAAGGAATCGTACAGCCCGTCGGAAGAGCAGCTGATGGAGCTGCAACTGACGCCCGACGACGTGCAGGGGCGGGTGTTTTATCACGGCAAGGGGTGCGACGCGTGCAACCACAGCGGGTACCGCGGGCGTCTGGGCGTGTACGAGATCATGGTGCTCGACGACGATCTGCGCGAAATCATCATGCAGCACGGGTCGACGCAGCTGCTGCGGGCGGAGGCCCGCAAGCGCGGCATGCGGTCGCTGCGGCAGGCGGGTCTGCTGGCGATTTACGACGGGCAGACGACCATCGACGAAGTGGTGCGCGAGACCCTAAGCGAAACGGAATAACCCCCCCGGAAGTGGCCCCCGGAAGTGGCCCCCGGAAGTAGCCCCCGGAAGGCCCTGGAAGTGAACGCCAGAGTAAGAAGCCGCAGGTGAACATCGGAAGCGGACGTCTCGGAAACCCTCGGAAGCAGTGGAGGCAGAGCCATGCCAAGTTTCCAATACGAAGCGTTAAACGAATCCGGCAAGCCGCAGAAGGGTGTGGTCAGCGCTGCCAGCAGCGAGGACGCGATTTCACGCATCCGCAGTCAGGGGTTGTTCCCCACTTCGGTGCGGGAACAGAAGGTTAAGAAGGGCAAGGCTGGGGCGCCGGCCGGCGGAGCTGGGGGCGGCGGGGGTGGCGGCGGGACGCCGGGCAAGAAGAAGTCGTTCGCTCTGGGCGGCATCAAGCCGGCGCAGTTGACGACGTTTACCCGGCAGTTTTCCACGCTGCAGGACGCGGGTCTGCCGATTCTGCGGTCGCTGCAGATTCTTGAGGCCCAGCAGAAACCGGGCGTGCTTAAGAACGTGCTGATGGACGTGACGGAGGACGTTTCCTCGGGCCTGACGCTGGCGGACGCGATGGCCAAGCATCCGAAGGCGTTTAACCGGCTGTACACGAAGATGATCGCGGCTGGGGAAGTGGCCGGCGTGCTGGAAATGATCCTGCAGCGTCTGTCGGACTTCCTGGAAAAGGCCATCCGGCTAAAACGGCGGATCAAAGGGGCGATGACGTATCCGGCGGTGGTGATCTTCGTGGCGGTGGTCATCGTGACGGCGCTGATGTTGTTCATCGTGCCGAAGTTCACGGGGATTTTTAAGGATTTTGACTCCAAGCTGCCGGCGTTGACGCAGCACCTGATCGACGCCAGCGATTTCCTGGGCGGCAAGTTGATCAGCGACAAGAGCACCCAGGCGATTCCCGGGGTGGTGTGGGTGGTCTGCTTCCCGATTGTTTTTTTCATCGTCATCAAGCTGGCGCGGCGCAGCCAGACGGGCAAGGCGATCTTCGACCGGCTGGTGTTGTACGTGCCGGTGCTGGGCAATCTGGTGGCCAAGGCGACGGTGGCGCGATTCACGCGCACGCTGGGCACGCTGATCCGGGCGGGCGTGCCGATCCTGGATGCGTTGACGATCACGCGCGACACGACGGCGAATTATGTGTTCCAGAAGGCCCTGACGGGGGTGTATGAGTCGGTGCGGCAGGGCGAAAGCTTTGCCGAGCCGCTGCGCAAGGCGCGGGTGTGCGACGGCATCGTGACGAACATGATCGACGTGGGCGAAGAGACGGGCGACCTGGACAAGATGCTCTTGAAGATCGCCGACAACCACGACGAAGAAGTGGACACGCTGGTGGACAGCATGACGCGGCTGATTGAGCCGCTGATGACGCTGATGCTCGGCGGGATCGTCGGGTTCATCGTCATCGCGCTGTTCATGCCGCTGGTGTCGCTGATTCAGTCGGTGTCCGGCGGGAAATAGCTCCCGGCGGCGGGCGGGCGCGGAAGATGCGGCGCCGCGGGGGATGAGGGGGATGAGGGGGATGAGGGGGGGGCAGGCGGGGAGGGAAGGGTGGGACGGGAAGTGGGCGACAGGGTTGGGCGTTAGGGGGGCAAAGGAAAGGAAAAGCACATGGCCCGCATTGGCGACGACAACGCGAAAACGACCCCCGGCGGGCGCAGGACGGCGGCTGGGTTTACGGTGATCGAACTGCTGGTGGTGATTTCCATCATCGCGATCCTGGTGGCGCTTGGCTCGCTGGGGGCAGTGCGGATGGCGCGGATGAATCGGCTCAACCAGGCCAAGGCGCTGTTGAACAATCTGGTGAGCGTGATGGAGCAATACGAAAGCATCGCGGGGGTCAAGGTGAATCACTCGTGGAAGAACTCGGGGGAAATCGCCGTCAGCGACAATAACGCCCAGAAGGAGCGTTTTAACTGGCGCGACGACGAATTCACGTACACCAATGAGAATATCAAGGCTGATTCGGGGGGGAGCAAGGAATTGCTGGACAACTCGGGCAAGCGCAACACGGCCAAGCTGGACACGGAACCCGCGGCCAAGCCGACCAGCGAAAGCGAGTACACGGCGGCGGCCAAAGTCAGCAGTGAGCGGTGGGTGTGGGCGATGTGCCAGATTCCCGGTGTCCGGGACGCGCTGGACAACGTGGGGCAGGGCAAGTTTCTGAAGGACACGGACGCCAACGGCTTTCTGGAGGTGATTGATCCGTGGGGCAAGCCGGTGCTATACGCGGCGTACGTGGATTACGGCGACAAGGTCAAGATGGATGATTTTCTGCCTGAGCACAAGCAGTGGGAGGCCGCGAGCAACTCGGCTGACGCCTATAAGCAGCCGATCCGCTACCAGGACAAGTGGAAGCCGTTTTTTGTCTCGGCCGGTGCGGACGGCGTCTGGGGCAACATGAGTTCGGACTTTAATCCGGACCCGAGCTCAACCGATCCTAACGACTTGAACCACAACAGAATCTTCGATGCGTCGGAAGACAACCTTTTGAGCAACGATCTGGAAGGTGGCGTCAAGTGAAGGCTGTGGGTCTGACAGAATGCATGGGAATTCGGCAAGGCCGGGCGGCTGGTGAAGATCGACCGCAGCGGCTTTGGTGTGCCGTGAGGTTGGGTAGGAGCGGTTCGCCTGGCACAGCGGAGACGGATCATTCCCCGCTGAACGGGGGAGGGCAAGAGCCCTTGCGGGGGCAAGAGTGGGAGCCTTTCCGGGGGTTCCGGGGCTTCCGGGGCTTCCGGGGCTTCCGGGGGCGCAGGCTCGGGCTGCGAATGTCGAGTGTTGAATGTCGAATGTCGAATGTGCGATGGCAACCGGGCCATGGCTCGTTCTTCATTCGGCATTCGGCATTCGGCATTCGACATTCCGCCGGGGCGCGTTCGGCTTTCACGCTCATGGAGCTGCTGACGGTGATCGCGATTATCGCGCTGATCGCGGGGCTGGTGTTTCCGATGATCGGGGCGATGTCGCGCTCGGGGCGGGTGGAGGCGGGGATGAACATGCTGGCGGGGGCGCTGGCCAACGCGCGGGCGCACGCGCGGCGGCAGCCGGCGTTGTTGACCAATGTGGGGTCGGTGGTGCCGACGATTGCGCAGGGTGGAGTTACCTATGAACGGTTTACCGTGACGTCGCCGGTGGGGTTCAGCGGGACGGCGATTTTGATCACGCCGGGGGGGGAGATACGGTTTCTGGAGCATGACGACAGCGCGGTGGATGGCGCTGGTGATTTCCTGGCGATGAATCCGGAGAATGTGGCGGACCCCGGCGACCCTCCCAATATGAAATACCTCAAGGCCTTTAAGGACATTCAGGGCATGGAAGCGGTGCAGTTACCGGCGGGGGTGGGGATCGCGGGGATCAGCCGGGGCGGAACCGGCACCGGCAGCCTGGAAATCCTGCCGCCGCCGTTTGTGATTCGGTTTGATAAATACGGTCGGATTATTCACGGCAGCCGGGGCACGTACCCCGATCGTGTGGTTTTCTACGACGGAAATCAAAACGAAGAAGTGACCACAACCTACTATCGAACCCATACTCCCTGTGACCAATATGATCCGGACGAATACGATCCGGATTGCCCGCAGTACAACGAGCAAAAGACCTGGTGGAATCCCACGTCGCAATATCCCGACAAGGACAATCGCAAGCCCAAGGCGATCGTGCCGTTGGAGAACATCGACACGGTGATCGGCGTGGTGCTGTTCGACAAGAACGCGTTCTGGGGGGAATTCCGCGAAGGCTGGCCCAATTATGGCAACGTGAAATCCGCCAAGGACGCGATCGCGGCGTATGACCCGGGCGACCCGGACGGCATTGATCAGGTTAAGTGGGTGCTGGATCACGGCACGTTTGTGTTTTTCAATCGTTACACAGGCACGATCCTGGAGAAGTGAATCAATGCTTAAGCATGGACATCACGATCCGGGAAGCACTCCGCAAGGCACGGGTAGAGCGTTACCCGCGACCGGTGCCGCGGGTTGGGGTTTGCGCCATGACGTGCCCCCCCGGCGGAGCCGGGGGCTGAAAACGATTGAACCGCAGAGACAGCACACAGCACCCTGCGGGATGCTGTGTGGCACCCGAGCGATACCCGCAGCCACCCCCCGGCAGAGCCGGGGGCTGAGGAACAGTGAATTCCGGGCGCAGCACACAGCACCCTGCGGGCCCCCGGAAATGCTGCTGTGTGGCACCCCACGAATCCACTTCCGGGGGCGGGGGCGGGGGCGAGGCTTGCGGGGGGGGTACACGCTGCTGGAAGTGATGATGGCGATGGGGATTTTTGTGGTTGGGTTCGTGGCGGTGGCGTCGCTGTTGCCGGTGGCGATGACCATCCAGCGCGAGTCGATGGACGTGGTGACGATTGAAAGAGTCGCCCAGCAGGCCACGGCGATGCTGCAGGCAAGGCCGATTAGCAACGCGGACCTGATCAAGGATCATGTCACGCAGGGGGGCGTGATTAATGAGATCGGGCTGCACCGATATCCGACTTTCGATCCATCGACGTCATCGGCTATTACCAACGGGCTGTCGGAGTGGTCGGTTTTCGACCGCAGTTATCCCATGGACGTTAAGGATCCGGCCAAGCGGGATTTTTACTGGGTGCCGATGATTTTGCGAACAAAATTGAACAGCCTCAACCCCAACAGCGCTCCTCGTCCGGAAGACTGGGTGGTTTATGTGCTGATCCTGCGGCCGCAGCGCGGGTACGGATTCAAGGAAAGCGGCTCGATCATCCCGTCGAGCGAGCGGGCGGATTTCTATTACCGCCATGATCTGCAACTCCCCAGTCCAATGTTTCCTGGTTATGTGCCCGCGGATCACATCGCCAACGTGGGGCTTCCGCCTGGAAATTATGCGTTTAATTCCAACATTCCTGAAATGCCCTATGTGCCGAAGATCAGCATGCTGCGGGTCACGACGGGTACGGCCACGGGGCGGCGGCTGATATTCCCCGCCAACGCTCTTAACCAGACGGCCATCAATCCCTCGGGGGCGTATGCCGCGGAAGCCAAGAACAACATGGGCGAGACCAGGGATGAATTGCTCTTTCTTAAGGTCCGGGCGGGCGATCTGATTGTGGATCAGTGGGGTAAGACGCACACGGTGATGATGGCGGGCCGGGAGTGGATCGAGCTGAAGGACGCGCTGGTGGATACCAATCCCGCCTCCCTCACCTACGGGCAACCGTTACCGGGTGGTGAGGATGTCTACTTCTGGTATGCCGTGGGGCCGTCGTATCCGACGGGGAATGGGGGGAGCTATATGAATTACCAAGCGTTGCCGCCCACGCGGAGCATCCTTGTAAAAGTGATCCAGGTGCCTAACGCCGTGGGGCCGTAAACATGAACAGACAAGCGACAAAACACGGTGGGTTCACGCTGATGGAGCTGATGGTGGCCATTGCCTTGACGGTGGTGATGGTGGTGGCGATCAACGAGATTTTTTCCAGCACGCAGAAGGCGGTGGGTTACGGGGTGGGGTTAAGCCGGGTGATGGAAGACGGGCGGGCGATGGCGGAGCAGCTGCGGCGGGACGTGGCGATGATGATCGGCCCGCAGCGTGAGGTGCAGGAAAAGCCGATCGGCCCGTGGACGCCGCCGACGCAGGGGGGGATGCTGATCATCGTGCAGCGGGAGATTGAAGCGCCGATTCCGGCGGCGACGGGCGGGGGAATCTGGCAGCGGAATGACAAGGCGAATCAGTCGGAGAATCCGGAGGATCTGAAAAACGTGGGGCAGAGACTGATTTTTCCGAAGGTGCGCAGCGATCAGTTGGTATTCATCCGGGCGCGGGGGGATGAGGAAGCGATCGCGCCGCAGGGGACGAACAACTTTACTTCCGAGGAACTGGAGGGGGCGGACTTTATCCGGGTGTGGTACGGGCACGTGCGGCGGACGAGTCCGGTGGGGGATAATAATGACAATGCAGGGCAAGCGGATGTTGTCGACCCAAATAGTTCCAACAGTGCCGGGATGCTCGGGCGTAAGCCGGAGATCAAGGCTAAGAGCGGTCAGCGATATGTAATCGACAACGAATTAGCGTCGGACTGGATTCTGGGCAGGCAGGCGCTGTTTTTGAACCGCCAGCAGATGAATGCGGGCAGCAGTCGGTTCGCAGAAGGCGCCTGGTTTAGCGCGAACGTAAATCTGCCAGGCGTCAGCGGCTTGCCGTTTGAACCCGCGATGTATATGGGGTTGACGGACGCGGCGCAATATGGATTTGACCGGGCGATCGTGAACGCAGCAGGAGCCGAGGTTGAGGGCTGTGTGGTGGGAGCGAAAGAAGCGTCGGCAGCGTCGGCCGTGAACCCGGCGTATCGACTCTGGACGGATTTCACGGGCGGGCCGGACGTTCTGTTGTATAACGCCAAGGCGCTGGTTTTCTACACATTTGCCAGGAAGCAGTTGCGGGTGATGACGGACCCGGCGGAGGCGATGAAGGCTCCAGGGAATACGGATGCGGATCCGATTGAGTCCTGGCGGGTGGCGCAGACGCACCCTTATTTTATGAGCCGGGTGAGCGATTTTGAGGTTGAGTTCGCGGCGGATCTGGAGCCACCATTCGGTGAAATTGACCAGGTGAAATCCAATCAGTCCTACCCCAACACCGACAAAGACATAAACAAAATTGACTATGTCTATCCCGGCGGGGGGATCAAGTGGTACGGGGCTTACGGCGGGCAAAACAATTATCACGCGAACGATCCGGGCGACGCCAATCCAGATCAGAATTACGACTCGACTAAGCCGATCCGCTTTCGGGCGGATGTGGGAGGCAGCTTAAACAACAACCCCACCTACATCGCGGGGGCGCCCGCGCAATGGCCCCATGCGGATCATGCGTTTGTGTTCAGGCATGATGATGATGGGGTGAAGGATATTCCGGGATATACGCTTGGGGCTGTGAACGGCCGCTGGCCGTATTTGCTGCGGATTCGCTGGCGGATGCACGACCCGCAGAATCGGCTGACGGATCCGCAGGACGGCCTGCCTGGAATGTGGTTTGAAGTGATTGTGCCTGTGAGTCGGCCCAGGTAAGGAGGTGGCGGATGGCGAACGGCGAGCGACAGACGAAGAATGGTGAATGGCGAATGGCCAATGGGGAATGCCGATCGCCGATTGCCGATTGCCGATGTGAGGGAAGCGGGGAAGGAGAGAACCCCGGGGCTTGCGTCCCAGCGTGGAGGGGTAGGACATCGCACACAGCACCCTTCGGGCTGCTGTGTGGCACCCAACAAGACTGCGGCCGGGGGTTCGGGGGGCGGGACATCCGGGGGTTCCGGGGGCGGGGGCGGGGGGGGTCGGTGATGATATTGGTGGTGGTGGTGCTGGTGCTGCTGTTTGTGGTGGCGACGGCGTATCTGCAGCGGGCGCGGCTGGATCGGGCATCGGTGAGCGTCAACACGAGCAATCAGATCGACCAGGTGGCGGAGGCGGCGATCGAGCAGATCAAGGGGATTTTGAAGGCGGATCTGGTCGACGAAGCGAGCGGAAATTTTCTAGATCCGGCCAACGGGATTGAGGGGTATGACTATCCGTGGACGAATCCGGCGGTGACGTTCAGCGTGAGCTTGCGTGGCGGGGGCACGGGCAATGCCCGAGGCGGGCAATTGGACGACACATGGCTGGCGTCGATCTGCCCGGAGCCGATCGGCGGGGTGCTGGCGTGGCGGCACATTACGAATCTCAACGGGATTTTTCTGGACCTGCCGCGGGAGGATCCATCCGAAACACTGATACCGAGGATTCCGAGGGAAACGGTGGTCGCTGGTGACCCCAACCTCAACCCGGCCGTCAATCCACTTTGTTACAACACGCTCACATCGTCCGCTGCTTTCGAGAACAGCGACACGAATCTGCAGATTGTGGGCACCAACATTACTACGCCGGCGTTGGACACACCACCACCTCCTGTAAGTGGCTCCTATCAGTATCAGCTGCGCGGGTATGACGTGGACGGGGACGGGGTGGTGGACAGCCGGTGGACGTGGGCGCCGGTGCGGCAGGTTAACGGGGTGGACTACGTGATGGCGGTGCGGATCATCGATAACAGCGCGATGATCAACATCAACGCGGCGACGACGGTCACCAGCGACGGAGGCAATGGGTTTGGCGCTAACGCAGATCGCCCGGTCGGCTATTGGCCGACCACGCTGAATCTGTCGCGATTATTCTTTAAGAGTGAATTTGGGGGAGGACTTACTGACGGCATTGACGCTGCGTTGGCCACCGTGAAAGGACGATGCTATCCATCGAACGATCTCACTACCGTCTTGACGGCGCCTACAAGCGTCGGCCTGGATCTGGCCACGGCTGACGAGGTAACCTATCAGCCGCGAACTCAGGCTGCGCTTTATTGGACCAGCCTGCTGCGTTACGGCGAAGGCTACGCGAAGGACTACTGGTGGGGGCCGAAGGATGAGATTGCCCTGCGATTTGGTAATGGAATTCGGTCCGTGCGATTTGGCCGATCGCCCGTGGAACAGGCGTTATATGACTACAAGTCAAATGACTCCTCCATGAAGTCGTTGACCGGGATTACCATCAAGAACTCGGCAAACCAAGAGACAGGGGGCGAAGACCATGAAGGTGAGAGCTTCATGGCTCTGATGGACTTAAAGGATACCGATTACACATTTCCGAAAATTCAAAATGAGATGAGGGACTTTTTTGAAGGCAATGGCGCGGCTGCGGGGGTGCCGTTATCTCAAACAAGCAGAACCTTCAATGACGTCCGCAAGTGGCTGACGACGTACAGCGGGGCGATGGAAATTCTGCCGCGGAATTATGTCAGTGTCGGAACACCGCCGAACTTGGTTACGAAAGTTTCGCTGCTGCCGCATGAGCCGGCGGATTTCGCTCCGGCCGTGGTCGTGCCTGATCCTAAAGCCAATGTCCTTTACACCAAGAACCTCAATTATCAATGGAGCGGCACGGCCAATTCCCACCTTCCGGAAGTAGATCCTATCTTAACCAGTCAACCGCAACTAAGACGGCCGATCAGAGAGGCGCTTGATTTCGGAACCGGAACGAATAAATACCTAGGGATTGCTTCTTTCGATGCCGATCCCGCCTCAGGCTGGTTTGCGGCGTGCATCAAGGATTATGGGGACGAGGATTCCGAGCCGACGGTGTGGGGCACTGGCCCCTACTATTACGGTTTGGAGAGGTTGCCATTCTTCAGGCAAGTATATATCCAGGAGGCTAATAGAGCATACGACGTCTACGATGCCACCGGCACACAAACAGCCACGGGCGACGACGTACCCGACAAATGGGGCATTGAGCCGGGCACACGCGCCATCGCCATTGAATTGGGAAATCCATTCTATGAAACACTTCGGGCCACACAATTGCCGGTACGTATCCTTATAACTGATGGTAACGCAGCTCACGACTGGATCAAGGAGTTCAATGTTGACATCAACCAAGACATCGACGGTCGCGGAATACTTATTATTTACTGTGACGCAGGCAGCGGAGGCGGCTTCGCCGATCTCTCGTCATCTCTTGGTTTTGGCGCAGGCCCTGGTGTCGCCATTGAAAAACTACCCAACAACAACGGTCTTGAGGATTTTGACGTTATTACCGTACTGAAGTTTGAGCTTCAGGTCCAAATAAGCGGCGTGGGCTGGGTGACCTACGATAGAATAGAAGGCTCTAATCTACAGTTTGGCTCCGAAGATGATTATACTATTGCTCTGGGACCCTATTTGGGCCCACTGCCGGGTGGAATAAGTGAAGATGATATTCGTTGGTATCAAGCTTCCTATGGCCGCCATTGCAGCGACGGAACCACTCGGGGAGTGCAGTATCTGTCGACAGAAGGCGAAGGCGAAATTGAGTCTAACGAACTGGACTCGACTTTTGTTAATACCTTTAATTTGGGTGGTGACAACAAATTCTCCACGGGAACTGGACGTCAGGTAGAATTGGATAACTTTCAGCTGATCGTCGCCAATCGGCCCATGCTTAACCCGGCGGAACTGGGCTGGATACACATGTTCGGGTTCACGAACGATACATCCACCGGGCATTTTCCCGAATTTATGAGACAGATGATCGCCACATTCGGCGCGGCCAGCGTTACAGGCTCAACCACACAGATACCGCGACGCAGTTTTCTGGATTTTGCCAACAACGCCGTTATCGCTGCCGGCGCTGGTGAGCCCGCCATCCCGCACGCAGCCATGATGCTCGACCGCTTCAGTACGCTGTCGCCGGAGCATGACGGCATTGACAACGACGACGACGACTTTGACAGCGATGAGACGACGAACGCTGATGGCGACGGCACCACGAATGGTCCGCGTGAACTGTTTGTTCCCGGAAGGATCAATGTCAACACGGCGCCGGCGTTTCTGCTGGCCTTGGCGGCGCCGGGACCGGAGCTTTTGAACTCGCTGGAATGGCTGATGAACAGCGTGGCGCGTTACCGCGATGTCCCCGTCGATCGGATAACCGGATTGACGCCATTCACAGCCGCGGCCGGCCTTCGTGCGGAGCCGGGCATTCTTTCGCTGGGCGAACTGATGTGGCTTCGCAGCGATTCGGGGTATGTGGTCGATAGCATGCAGCTTTTCGCAAGCAATAACTGGAACCTTGATGAAACGGCCTCTGGTTGGCCCTATCCGTTCAGATTGGCTGATCTGTACCCCACACCGCAGCAAGTGGTTAGCGGAGCCCCGAAAGACAACGTTCCCGACGACGCGGAGCAGAGGATAGCGCGGTTTCAGTTTTTGAATCAGGTGCTGACGACGCGGAGCGACGTGTATACGGCTTATATCGAGATTCGGGGGTATCCGTCGGACGACTGGCGGAAAGGGCCGGTGGAGCGGACGCGGATGATCGTGGTGTTTGACCGGGGGCGGATTACCGATGCCAACGGGAAGGTGCGGATTGTGGCGATGTATCGGTATTAGAATTGGGGGTTGGGGATTGGG
>JADZCD010000043.1 GCA_020851735.1 Phycisphaeraceae bacterium | reverse complement strand
CTGAACCTTCCGGGCAATCTGCTCCGGACGATGACGCTTCCCACGCATCGGTCCCTGTCCTTCCTGGCCCTACTCGGCCAATACCCCGCGCATCCTACCTGGTACACATTTCGGGGGTCAGACCACGGGGAAGTAAGGGTACGGGGTACAGGGTACGGGGTACAGGGTAGGGGGTAGAGAGAAGACAGTAGAGAGTAGAGAGGAGAGAGGACGGGCGTCCTCCGCCCCGCGGGGGCGGGCGATGGGGAGGGGGACAGGGACCACGGGTTGCGCTGCGCCCGCCTGGGGCGGGCGGACGCTTCACCCGTGGCTACATTCCATCGCCCCGTTGGGGCGGGGATAACGAGGGGGACGGGGAGCTTGCAGAGGGTGGCAGCGCTACGTGGAAGAATGCTATGCATCGGCTGGAGATGGCCGCGATTGGGCCGCAGGGAATAAATGGATTAACACTGGGAATCAGAGTTTTTGAATCAGGACTGCGTTCATCTGCGTTTATCTGCGGCTATCTGAAATCCTGATCCGACGTCATCGCGATGATGCGTCACGTTCGTACGCATGGGATATGGCAGCTGAGGAATTACTTGGGCAACTCAAACGTCGGCCGCTGACGCAGTGGTTTGCCCTTTAGCGTTTTGCCCAATGCGGCCAGAAATTGCTTCTCCAATTTCGCGTCGCCGAATCGCCCTACGCGTACGCGCACTTCATAGGTTACTACCGCCTGCCCCTGCGAAGCTGACGGCGACGCTTGCGTCTGGGCAGCAAGCGCAGGCTCTTGGCGCGTGACCTGCACCACCGCGGTGCGGTTGTCCGGCAAGAGCAGCCAGGCGGTGCGCAGCTCTTCAATGTCCGCTTCCTGATAGGGGCCTTTCTGCACGCGCAGTACCGCCCAATGATTCTTGCGGGCTGCCCGCTCCACATCCTCAGCCATGCGGCGAAGCGTGGTCTTGAATACCTGTACCTGCCCACTCCCCCCGGAAGTACCCCCGCCCCCGGAAATAGCCTCAGAATCGTCCCCGGCAGACTCGGAAATCTGCCCGCTGGCCACGTCCGCAGCGGCCTTGGGCTCGGTTTGCAAATTCAAGCTGGAGGACGATTGGCTTTTGGCACAACCACCGGCAAGGCACCCCAGCAGCAGGCAGACAGCCATCAGCACCCCCGGAAGTACCCCCGCCCCCGGAAGTGATCGCCAAATATGTTTTTTTTGCCGCTGGGCTGGATTCATGGGGTAAAATACTCCGGGAGGAGATAGACGCCTGACGGCGGAAGGAGCTTTACGGTTGGAGCTGACCATTCAGTTGCCTCATGGCGATGACCGGGTGATGATGACCGGCGTCGCGGAACAGAACCTCAAAATCATCCGAGAAGCACTTGGTGTCAAGATCGCGGCGCGGAACGGATCGCTGCGCATCAGCGGAGACAGTCAGGCGGTCGGTGGGGCTGCCCGCGTGTTGGAGCAGCTTTCCACCGCGGCCCGCCGCCGCCAACCACTGGACCGCCGGCAGATATTAAAGGCGATTACCGCTGTGGGCTACACGGAGCAAACACCCGTGCTCTCACGCCTGAGCCCCGCACACCACGACGAGGCTGCGGAAATAGCGCATTTCCAGCGGCAATTGCCGCAAGTTAAGGCCCTCACCCAGGGCCAGGCGCTGTATCTGGACGCCATCGCCAACCACGACTTGACCATCTGCGTCGGCCCGGCCGGCACGGGTAAGACGTACCTGGCGGTGGCGGCGGCGGTGGGCATGCTGCGGGCGGATAAGGTCCGCAAGCTGGTGCTGGCCCGCCCGGCAGTGGAAGCGGGCGAACGCTTGGGATTCCTGCCCGGCAACATGCACGAAAAGGTCAACCCCTACCTGCGCCCGCTGTTTGACGCCCTGCACGACCTGATGGATTTCGACCAGATCCAGCGCATGATGGCCTGCGACCTGATCGAGATCATCCCGCTGGCGTTCATGCGCGGGCGGACACTCAACAACGCCCTGGTGATTCTCGACGAAGCCCAGAACACCACCCGCGAGCAGATGCTCATGTTCCTGACCCGCTTAGGCGAAAGCTCGCGGATGATCGTCACCGGCGATACCTCGCAGGTGGATCTGCAGGACCCGACCCGCTCGGGCCTGGTGGATGCCGCCCGCCGGCTGGCGCGGGTTAAGGGCATAGCCTTTGTCACGCTGGGGCAAACGGACATCGTCCGCCATCACCTGGTGCAGCGGATTGTGGACGCCTACGGGCAAGACCAGAAGCATCAATAACTTACGATCGCAACAAACGCTTAAATCAAAGGCCTGAATACCCGATGATGAACACGGGCCAAAGGGTTATAGTGTTCTTATAATAAAGGCCACGATTCACCCCCCAGGCCAAACCCATCTAAACCATGGGAATGTGTCCGGATGGACCTGCTCGGGTTCCCTTTTTTCGTTTCAGAGGCTGAATAAATTTTTTCGCAAGCGATTTAACAGGCAGGTCTTAAAGCTGAACCGACCCCACGATGGCAAACGGCAAAACCCCAGCTAAGGCCCCTCGCCGACGCGAGCTTCGGCGCACAGCTCTCCTCGAGCAGCCGGGGTGGTTGCAGTTTTTCCTCCGCAAGGACGTGGCGTGGCCGCTGCTGTACATCGCCATGCTGACGTTGCTGGCCAGCTTCCTGGCGTTTACGGCGGACACGCATCCGCCTTACTTTGTGGGGCAGGTGGTGACCAAGCCCATCGTGTCCCGCGTGGAGTTTGAGGCCGTCAACGAGATTCGCACGCGCGACGCGAAATCCAACGCCCGCGAGAAAGAGCCGGCCATCTATCGCCCCAATCGGGAATACCTCGATCGGTTGCGCGAAAAGCTGCTTAACTTAGGGGAGCTGGGCTTAAACCAGTCGATCCAGACCATCGACCGCATCGGCTCGCAGACGCGTGAGAACTGGTCGATCACGCCGGAGGTTTTGGCGGAGCTTAAGCGCTACATGGGCGATCCAGCCAAGACGCCCTGGCAGCAGGTGGTGGAGGACTTTATCCAGAATCTGGCCAGCGTGGCGCTGCTGACGGCCCAGGATTACGCCCGCGAGCTGGACCCGGCCCAGCTGGCGTATCAGGTGATCATTCTGCATCCGCGTGACGGCGAGATCGCCCGTTTTGACGGCACGCTGCTCAACGCCGAGACGGACCACGCGGCTTTTAAGACGCTGGTGGACCGGAATTTTGTCAAAGGCCGATTTCCTTCGCCGCTGGAGAAGACGATTCTGGCCATTGTGCAGGAAGACCTGCAGCCTCTGTATTTCCTGGACGGCGACGCCACCCGCCAGCGCCGCGACGCGGCGGAGAAGCGCACGCCGGGGATCACCGATCGGGTGATGGCGCGGCAGGCGTTGATCTCCGTGGGGCACCAGCTCAGCAGCGCGGACTTGAATCTCTTAAAGGCGGAGCGGCTGGCGTATCAGGCCCAGATCGGGCTCTTTAAGCAGCGTCTGGCGGCGGGGGCGCGGGTGCTGTTGATCCTGCTGATCCAGGTGTGCGTGTGGTTCTACATCTACCGCTATCGCCCGCGCATCACCTTTAACCAGATCCGCGGGCTGGCCTTGACATGCCTGCTGGGGTTGGGGTTGTTCCTGGCGGCCACGGGCTATCTGGTTTCGCCGGACTATGTGTTTTTCCTGGTGACGTATCCGACGCTGATCGTGGCGGTGGTGCTGGCGATCGCTTACGACCAGCGTTTTGCCCTGGCGCTGGGGGCGGCGCACATCCTTCTGGTGCTGGTCACGCTGCGTCTGCCGCTGGGCATCGGGCTGGTGCTGGCCGCGGGAGTGATGTCGTGCGTGGGACAGCTTAATGAAGTCCGCAATCGCTCGAAGCTGATGTGGGTAGGCTTGTGGACGGGCCTGGCGATGGCGGCGGTGACGTGGATCGTGGGGCTGATGGAGCGTCCCTTGGAGCTGACCGGCGAGCTGAGCCAGTTCCGGCAGATGGGGTGGGATTCGCTGGCGGCGCTGTTCAGCGGCCTGGGCACGGGGCTGGTGATTCAAGGGGCGCTGCCGGCGATTGAATCGGTGTTCCGCGTGACCACGTCGATGACTTTGAAGGAGCTCAACGACGCCTCGCACCCGCTGCTGCGGCGGCTGGCGCAGGAAGCGCCGGGCACGTATCAGCACTCGCTGCGTCTGGCGGACCTGGCGGAAACGGCGGCGGACACCATCGGCGCCCACGGCCTGTTGTGCAAGGTCGGGGCGATGTATCACGACATCGGCAAGGTGAATAAGCCCTTGTATTTCGTGGAAAATCAGAGCGACGGGCACAACCGGCACGAGAAGCTTTCCCCCGCCATGTCGCTCTTGATCATCGTCGGGCACGTGAAGGACGGCATGGAGATGGCCCGCGATTTCGGGCTCCCGCCGAGCCTGCGGCATTTTATTGAGTCGCACCACGGCACCACGCTGGTGGAATATTTCTTTAACGCGGCCAAGCAGCGCAGCGACCTGGCGCACACGCCGGCGCCGACGGAATTTGAATTCCGGTATCCGGGGCCCAAGCCGCAAAGCCGGGAGGCGGCGATTCTGATGCTCGGCGACGCGGTGGAAAGCGCGGCCCGGACGCTGCGCGAGCCCACGCCCATCCGCCTCGAGCAGCTGGTGCACACGATCGCGGAAAAACGCTTAACCGACGGGCAGTTCGACGAGGCGAACCTGACGCTGCGCGAATTGCATCAGGTTGAGCAGTCCATGGCCAAGACGCTGGCGGCGATCTATCACGCCCGCATCCGCTACCCCGGCGGAGCGGCGGCGGCGCCGGCGAGCGGCGATTCCGAGACCGAGGGGGTTGAGGATACGCCGGTGAGCCCCAGCGAGGCTTCGGCGCGGACGGCGTCGTAGCAGATCGGAATCTGAATTGTTTGAAATTCTTTTTCGACAAATCGAATTCTTTGCCAAGACAAAGCATGGATCGTTTTTTGATTGCAACAAACTGCAAATACAAGTCTTATGTGTTTGCACGATTAGCCGTTTTTGACATTTGCCGAATTGACTTCTTGTCTTATCATTAACCAACCGTTTTTTTTATTTGAATGGCATGAAATCTATCTGCATTAGAATTATCCACCGTATTGACGAATGCATATAGCGATTATTATCCTGGTTTTTGTTTTTGGCTCTATATCTGGTACCGTACATCAGCCTAACCGACCAGCAGGTAACATGAACCGCCAACAGATTGCCTTAAAGCTCGTTTTGGACAAGTTAGGCCTCAAATTGCCTCTGGACACCTTTGAAGGTCGTCTGATTATTCAGAAGGCGATTTATCTTGCCCAAGTAAAAGGGGTCGACCTGGGTTATTACTTTGGCTGGTACCTAAGAGGCCCGTATTGTCCAGCTCTTACAAAGGACGCCTTCTCAACCGCTAGCGAGGCAGCGGAAGACGACGAATCCAGCTCTTGGCTGCTCGACGACAAGTCTGCAAGACGCCTTGAACAGCTACAGAGTGTCTTTGGGCCAACGACAAATCAGTTAACACTCGCACGACGGCTCGAACTGCTGGCTTCGGTACAGTACTTGGTGCAGACTGGTGTGGTTTCCGACAACAATCCTCAACAGATTACCGAAGAACTCGCAAAACGTGACAAGAATTTCACTCTTCAAAACGTGTCAACTGCACTGCAAGAGTTAAGACAAAATGGGTTCTTCCCTAAAGCCGGGGCACAACCATCTGGTCGTTGATTCGATCCACGGCGACATCCACTTGACCGACATCGAACGGCGTGTAGTGGATACTGCCTCCTTTCAGCGACTGCGCCAACTCAAACAATTGGGGATGGGGCACTTCACCTATCCAAACGCCACCCACACCCGCTTTGCCCACAGTCTAGGCGTACTTGGCATCATGGAGCATGTACAAAAAGTAGCCAAGCAACCTTTGGGTCTTACGGACGAACAGATCGAGGATATGCGCCTGGCCTGCTTGCTCCATGACATCGGCCACTACCCCTACTCACACCTGATGGAGCGCGTGGATGCAGTTCAACTTACCGAGGAGTTTGTCGCTGATCAGTTGGAAATGAATCTAAGCAAACCAAAATACCCCAGCCACGAAGAACTTGGAAAACTGATCGTAACACACCAGAAAGACCTCGTGAAAGCCCTTGGCAGCAAGGAACGCGCCCAACGCATTGCACAGCTCTTCACGGGGGATCTCGAGAATCCTGATCCCTTGAGCAAATTGATTCACAGCAGTATGGATTTGGACAGACTCGACTATCTGCTTAGAGATGCCCACGCCACGGGCGTTCCATATGGCCGCGTCGATCTAAACTATATTCTGAACAATCTCAGGACCAGCCCCACTGGCATGTTGGGAGTCGACAAGAAAGCAATGGCGGCCGCCGAGCACGCCCTGCTGGCCCGCTTCTTCATGTATCGTACGGTCTATTACCACAAGACCACTTTCGGCTTTGAGGAAGCGTGCCGACAACTCCTCCGGAGGCTTCGTAACGGGAAGCGTGTCAAGATCGCGCCAGACGGCGAATCCATCCGAAAACTCGTCATGTCTACCGATCTGCTCGACTTTACTGACGCTTATGTTGACCGCCGGATCCATGAAGCAGTTAAGTCGCAGGATCGCGTTATCTCTGAACTTGCCAGTTCCATCGCCAACCGGCGGCCACCTAAGCTTTTGAAGGAAGTCCCTGTTTTCGCTCGATCAGATGACACCGGACACGACGCGACAATTTTTCGTCAAAACTGCAAACACAAACTCAAAAAGCTTGCCGGAAAAAATAAAATTCCCCTTGGATTATTCCTGTGCTGCAAAACTAAGTCGCTAAAATTGGAGGATAGAGGCAGTCTACTCACCGCAGAAGAAGCCAGAAAATTACAGCCTGCAGAAAAAGAAGAATTGGTAAAAGTGTTCCTGGACAACAATAAAGAACCAAAATCCCTCGTTGACATCAAATACAGCTTGATTCATCACTGCTCCAATCATTCATTTCAATCGTTCAGGCTTTACGTTGTGAAACCTGAAAACATCGACAATGGCCGAATCGAAGAAATGCGTGAGGAAGTTAGTGAATGGGATAAGGCAGGGTAATGGCAGGGAAATCTTTGCTTGATAGACGGCGACGCTCTAACATGGCTCTTGTGAGCGAGGCTGTTGGGGTTGGAGGGGGAGGGTTCTTCGGTGCGATGGGGGCGTGTGGTACTACGATTAGTCTAACCGGCGGGCTTCCGCCCGCGGCTATTTCCCGTGCAAATCGGAGGGGCTTTCTCTAATCCCCAATCCCTAATCCCCAATCCCAAACCCCGGCTCAATGCACGCTCAGGGTGGGCTGGGATTTTTCGCCGGTCAGGGCGGCGACGCTGACTTGGCCGGCGAGGTTGCGGACGACTTGTTCGAGCTCTTGGGCGAGGGGGCCGTCGTCTTCAAAGTTCTTTAAGGGATCGCCGGCATCGCAGTGGCGGCGCAGGGCCATGTTGATCGGCACGGCGCCGAGGAAGGGCTTGCCCATTTCCTGGGCCATCACCTGGGCGCCGCCGCGGCCGAAGATGTCGTACTCCTTGCCGTCGTCGCCGATGAAGTAGCTCATGTTCTCGACGATGCCCAGCACGGGGATGTTCAGTTGCTCAAACATGCGCACGGCGCGGCGGGCGTCGTCCTGGGCGACTTTTTGCGGCGTGCAGACCACCACGGCGCCGGTTAAGGGCAGGAGCTGACTCATGGTCAGGGGCACGTCGCCGGTGCCGGGGGGAAGGTCGATGATCAGGTAATCCAACGGGCCCCACTCGGTCTGGGTGGCCAGCTGGCGGAAGGCGCCGTGGGCCATGGGCCCGCGCCAGATCAGGGGTTTTTCTTCCTCCACCAATACGCCGAGGGTCATGGCTTTTACGCCATGCACGTCGAAGGGAACGAGCATGTTCTGCCCGCTGATGCGCGGGCGGAAGCTGCCGATGCCGAGCATGGTGGGAAGGGAGGGCCCGTAGATGTCGCCGTCGAGCAGGCCGACGGAGGCGCCGGTGCGCGCCAGGCCGACGGCGAGGTTGACGGCAATGGTGCTCTTGCCCACGCCACCCTTGCCGGCGCCGACGGCGATGATGTGCTTAACCAACGGCAATGCGGGGCCGGCCGATTCCTCTGCAGCGCCGCCCCCGGAAGCACCCCCGCCCCCGGAAGCGCCCCCGGAAGGTCCAGCGGAATGTCCCCCGGAATGTCCCGCGGAATGTCCGGCGGCGCCGGCGGGCTTGGCGCGCACCTGGGCGGAGAAATTCACGGCGACCTCTTTGATTTCCGAGCCCAGGGAGCGCACGGCAGCTTCGACGTCTTTTTGAATGGTGTGCTTTAGGGGGCAGGCGGGGGTGGTCAGTTCCACGTCGACGCGGACCAGGCCGTCGCAGTAGGCCACGTTTTTGACCATGCCCAGGGTGACGATGTCGCGGTGCAGTTCCGGGTCTTGCACGCTTTTTAGGGCGTGGGTGATCTGTTCTTTGGTGATGGCCATGAGGGAAGTCCTGAAAATAGTACTACTTGGGTCCTATATTATAGCTAGGCATAGATTAATCGCCATGGGGCGCGAAAGGCAATAAGGGGGGCGACTGTGCGTTGTGCTGGTACCGAGCTTTTGCGGCTGCCGACGGGCGGACGGGAAGGCGAGGCAGAGGTCAGGGAAAAGCCTGGGTAAGGCTTGGTCGGAAGTGACCCCCAAGACACAAACGTCAAACCACAAAAGGAGTTTTGGTCATGAGGATGAAGATGATTGTCTCTACAGCCATGGCGGCTTGCCTGCTGCTCTTGGCGACAAGTTTTGCCGGCGCGCAACCCGGCAATGGTCCTGGCGGCGGCCCGGGCGGCGCGGGACGAGGACCGGGCGCGGCGCAGGGCGGCCCGCGCGGATTGATGCCGATGCTGTTCGCGGACGTGGAGCTGACGACGGAGCAGCGGCAGCAGATTCGAGAGATTCTGCGCGAGCATCATCAGGCGATGGACGCCTGGCGGGAGGAGCACAAGGATGAATTGCAGCCGCTGCGGCAGGAGCTGCGGGACATTCGTGATGACAACAAGGACAGCATCAAGAAGATGCGGGATCTGCACCGGAAGATGGCGGAGCTGTTGACTTCGGAGGCGGCGACGGCGGACCTGGTGCCCAAGCTGGATCCCATGCGCAAGGAATGGATGCAGCTGCGCGACCAGATTAAGAAGGAGATGCAGCCGACGCTGGACAAGATCAAGGAGATCCGCAAGAGCGCGCCGGCGCTGAAGGAGGCGAGCGATAAGATTCTGGCCACCTTGACGGCCGAGCAGAAGGCGGTGGTTGAGCCTCGGATCAAGGAATGGCAGGCGAAGATGGACAAAGATCCGGACGACGACGTGATGGGCTCGCCGCCGCCACCTCAGGGGGGCGATGGGAAGGGGATGGGCCAACCTGATGAAGGTGGGCCGGGCCGTGGTCCGCCGGCCCGCGGGGAAAGGCGCATGCGGAATCAGGATGACTCCGGCCGGGGCTACGGCAGGTAAGCCACGAAAGACGATTGAAAATCAGTTGACGCCTGCGTGAAGATACTGAAAACCACTGAAATTCTTCTCCCCTCCGCCCAGCTTCGGCTGGGCTTTTTTTTTATTTGGGTGATTAATGGGGATGCATGGGTGATAAGGATTTAGCTGAATTTCCGGGGATTGGCGAGATAGGGAAGAGTCGATGGGAATAGAATGGGCGCGGACGCAAATCGCCACGCGATATGCGCAAAACAACGTTGACGGGTAGGAAAAACCCCAATTGCTCAATTTTCACGAACTGCTATAAGACGCTGCTCATGTGTTCCCTGAAGGTCGCCATTATTGGGGCGGGCACGTACGTCCACGGACCGCGCATCTTCCACGGTCTGACGGTGGATCACGATTTGGGGGCTGCGGAAATCGCGTTGATGGACGTGGACGCCCAGAAGCTGCGGCGGACAGGAAGAATCGGGCGTTTTTTGGCGGGGCGTTCCCGGCCCAAGGTGACGATCAGTGAGCATACGGAGCGCGCGACGGCGTTGGAGGGAGCGGACTTTGTGATCTGCTGTGCGGCGCCGCAGATGCAGGAGCGCCACGCGGTGGACTGCCGGATCATCCAGAAGCACCTGCCCAACCACATCATCACGGAGTTCGGGGGCATCGCGGGGATAGGGTATTCGTTGCGGCAGATCACGCTGGCCGAGGCGCTGGCGGCGGACATGCGGAAGATCTGTCCCAAGGCGTGGATGCTGATGATCAGCAATCCGATGCCCCGACTCTGCCAGGTGACGCAGCAGGCGGGCATCCAGACGGTGGGGTTCTGCTCGGTGGGGTTGATGATCTACCGGATGGTCTGGCCGCTGTTCCGCGGGCAGGCGGACTGCGGCAGCGGATTTGAGGTGCTGGAAAAGACGTTTGAGGCGGTGGCGGGAGGACTCAACCGCTATGCCTGGCTGCTGGAACTGCGGGATCGGGCGACGGGCAGGAATCTGCTGCCGGCGCTGAACGAGAAGCTGGAGAATGGGGAATCGCTGGGGCATCCGCGCACGGAGGCGATCGCCCGGCAGACGGGTTACCTGCTGACGGCGGGGGACGACTACATCAACGATTTTCTGCCGCGTCCCAGGACGGTGCCGGCGCCGCAGAACTTCTGGCACGGCAACGACAGCGAGCGCGAGATGCGGCTGCGGGCGATCGCGGAGGACACGGAGTGCGTGAATTACTTCATACCGCGGTATATGTCGTGGGAGCGGCCGATTGATTTTGTGGCGGCGCTGGTCAACGGCCGGGATATTTCCTTCCATGCTCTGGACCTGCCGAACACGGGGCAGATACCGCAATTGCCGCGGGATGAATTCGTGGAGACCCCGGCGAAGGTCAACGGGCAGGGGGTATTTCCCAGAAAGCTGGAACTGCCGGCGGAGGTGGTTCCCTTGAGCAGGCACGTGGCGGAGGTTTCGCGGACGATCGTGCAGGCGGCGTTGCGACGCAGCAGAGATCTGGTGCACCAGGCGATCGATCTGGATTTGACCATCGACGACAAGCAGGCGGGGCATCGGGCGATCGACGAGGTTCTGGCGGCGCATGCGGACATGATCGGGGGGTATTCGTAAGTGCGGCGCGGGGTGGCTGGGGGGATGGCGGGCGGGAAAGAGGAAGAAAAGGACGGGCCCAGGCAAGGAATGCCTGGGCTTTATTGTTGGGGAGGCGAGGGGCTGGATTTTTGGGGGTGGTTGCGGAGAAATTTGGGGGGACGGGGGTAAGCGGATAGGCTATGGGGACCAGGTCGAGGGAGTCCTCCACATGCCTTGGTTCAGCTTTCATGGCGGGCATAGCAGTGAATTCTGCCGTCACGCGGGGGGACGGCTGGAGGAGATCGTCCAGAAGGCCTACGAGGCAGGTTTTACGAGCTTGGGCGTCAGCGAGCACGCGCCGCGCTTTCGCCAGGGCGATCTCTATCACGATGAGCAGGACCTGACGCCGGGGGATCTGCTGACGATGTTCGAGGCGTATCGCGTGCGGGCCAGGGAACTGCAGAAGGAATATGCGGGCCGCATGGAAATGTTCGTGGGGTTTGAGTCCGAGATGATGCCCCCGCCGGAAGTGGGCCCAGAGGCGAATAAACCGGCCCCGCATTCCCATGCGGGGCTATCCGCGGCCGCGGAGGTTAGCCCGGAAGCGGCTCCGCCGGCGGGAGAGATGCCGACGACGAATATGGCGCTCAAACGCGACGCGCGGTTCTTCGAACCGCCGCTAAACGATGGCATGGCGGTGTCGGCGCGGTCGGGGGGCGGTGCGGATCGGCCTAAGGCGACGGCGGTTGTGGGGAATTGGGCGGGGCGGATGAAGGAGTTAAAGGCGAAGGGGAAATTCGACTACGTGGTGGGGAGCGTGCACAGCGTGGGGGATTATTGGATTGACTACAGCCCGCAGGCGACGGCGGAGGCGGCGGAGGCGTTGGGGGGTGTCGAAGCGTTGCGGGGGGCGTATTTTCGGCAGGTGGTGGAGATGATTGAGGATCTGCGTCCGGCGATCGTGGGGCATTTGGACCTGATCCGGAAATTCGACGGGCAGCACCCGGAATTCAGTAAGGGGACGTGGTTGGAGATTGATCGGGCGCTGCAGGCGGCCCATGCGTATGGTTGTGTGCTGGACGTTAACGCGGCGCCGGCGCGGCGGGGGCTTGGGCCGATCTATCCGATGAAGGAGATTCTGCGCAAGGCATGCGCGATGGGTGTGCGGGTGACTTTGGGCGATGACAGCCACGGACCGGCGGACGTGGGGGTGGGACTGGACCAGGCGGTGAAGATGATAGGGGAGGCGGGCTACCGCTGCATCAACTACCTGGCGCGGTGGGAGGGAAGCGTGGTGTGGGAAGAGGCTCCGATCGAGACGGTCTATCCGGCCAAGTAGGACGATATGCATCATCGAGTTAACTTCAGATCAGGATTTCAGATGGCCGCAGGTAAACGCAGATAAACGCGGTCTTGATGCAAAAACTCTGTTTTTGGTGTTCATTTGTGTTTGTCCGCGGCTGGATTTCTGAACTCTCCAGTTTGACGCATGACGGTCCGCGGGACGGGGGGGAGGGGGGCGAGGGGGAATGGAGGGGAAGTTATACGGATTGCGGTAATTTCGCAGGCGAAGGACCACTTGTTCCCACAGGCGGGTCCCGGCCGACGGAGCGGCCGGGCTTTTCTGTGATATGCCTGCGATATTTTCAGGGTGCCTATCAGGGGGGATGGAGGGGAAATAAGGGGGGGGGAGGGCACAGATAAACCCTCAATTATTTGGGGGGTTAAGCGCCGGCGGGGGTATGGCCGATAATTCCTGGGCAGATGACGTGGCAAATCATTCAAAAGATCTGGCCGATCCTGGCAGTGCTGGTCTACATTCTGGTGACCTGCGTGCTGGGGGTACTGGCGTACATGCGCAAGCATGAGATCGACCTGCACGACCGGGTGCGGGAATCGCTGGTGATGCGTAATAAATATCTGCAGACGATTGAGGATCATAAGGCGATGGAAAGCGCCCCCCGGCGTTAGCTGAGGTGGGGTGAGGTTTGGTATCCTGTGGGCCATGACCGATCTGCTGATCGCCCGTGGCCGCGTCATTGATCCGGCGCAAGGCATTGATAAAGTGACCGACCTGCTGCTGAGCGGCGGGAAGGTTCATTCCCTGGGACGATTGTCCCGCCCCGACCCACAAAATCTGCCGGTCCTGGACGCATCGGGGTGCATAGTGTGCCCGGGGCTGATCGATCCGCACGTGCACCTGCGGGAGCCGGGGCAGGAAGAGAAGGAGACGATCGCGACGGGAGCGGCGGCGGCGGTGAACGGGGGGTTCACGTCGATCTGCTGCATGCCCAACACGCAGCCGGCGATTGACGACAACGGGCGGGTGGATTTTGTGTATCACCAGGCGGCGCGGGCGGGATTGGCCAACGTGTTTCCGATCGGGGCGGTGACCAAGGGTCGGGCGGGGGAAGCGCTGGCGGAGATCGGGCTGATGGCGGCGGCGGGAGCGGTGGGATTTTCCGACGACGGGTGCGCGGTGGCGTCGGCGGCGGTGATGAACAAGGCGTTGGCGTACATCGCGATGACGGGCAAGGCGCTGATGCAGCACTGCGAGGACCCGCAGCTGGGCGGGGGCGTGATGAACGCCGGATCGTTGGCCACGCGGCTGGGGCTGGCCGGCTGGCCGCGGGTGGCCGAGGAGATCATCATTCAGCGGGATATTCTGCTCAACCAGAGGCAGAACTTCGCGGCGCGCTATCACATCCAGCACATTTCCTCGGCCGGTGCGGTGGAGATGGTGCGGCGGGCGCGGGCGGACCTGTTCGGGCAGAACCACATCACGGCGGAGGCGAGCCCGCATCACCTGCTGCTGACCGAAGAGAGCTGCGCGGGGTACGACACGAACTATAAGATGAATCCGCCGCTGCGGGCGCGGCGGGACGTGGACGCGATTCTGGACGGAATACGGGACGGGGTGATCACGATTCTGGCGACGGATCACGCGCCGCACACGCAGGAGGAAAAGGAGCTGGAGTTCGCGCACGCGCCGTTCGGCATCATCGGGCTGGATTGCGCCTTGCCGCTGTACATCCGGGCCCTGATTGAACCGGGGATTATTGAGTGGCCGACGTTGGTGGCGATGATGACGATCAATCCGGCGCGGCTGTGCGATTTGAAGGGCAAGGGAACGCTGGCTCCCGGCGCGGACGGGGACGTGACGATCATTGACCCGCACCAGGGGTGGGGCATCGACGTGGATGAATTCGCGTCCAAGGCCCGCAACTGCCCGTTCCACGGGTGGAAGGTCAATGGGCGGGCGCTGGCGACAATCGTGGGCGGGCAGGTGAAACTGCTGCGCGATTGGGAACGGCTAAAAGGGTATGACGGGGACCCGGTGCCGGAGACGGCGGGGGAACTGCTGGCGTTGCTCTCCAGCGAGCAGCGGAATTAAGGCACGGCGATCTGCGATCGCCCGCTAAACATGGAATCACCGTTTGTTGACGTGCGCGGAACGTAAGCGCCGGGGATGGGCTGGGCGTGCTCGATTGGGAGTTTGAGGTGGGATAAAGGCACGGCGATCTGCGATCGCCCGCTAAACATGGGATCACCGCTTGTTGACGTGGGCGGAACGTAAGCGCCGGGGCGGGGCTGGGCGTGCTCGATTGGGAGTTTGAGGTGGGATAAAGGCACGGCGATCTGCGATCGCCCGCTAAACATGGAACCACCGCTTGTTGACGTGCGCGGAATGTAAGCGCCGGGGATGGGCTGGGCGTGCTCGATTGGGAGTTTGAGGTGGGATAAAGGCACGGCGATCTGCGATCGCCCGCTAAACATGGAATCACCGCTTGTTGACGTGCGCGGAACGTAAGCGCCGGGGATGGGCTGGGCGTGCTCGATTGGGAGTTTGAGGTGGGATAAAGGCACGGCGATCTGCGATCGCCCGCTAAACATGGAATCACCGTTTGTTGACGTGCGCGGAACGTAAGCGCCGGGGCGGGGCTGGGCGTGCGCTGAATCTTTATGGGGAGGCCCAGGGAAGAATCCCTGGGCTTTAGAGCGCGCACGAACCGGGGGTTTTTCGGCGGGTTTGGGGGCGGTCGGGTAGGATGATTCGCGGCGGGGGTGGGGATTACTCCTGGAGATTTCGGCTATGGCGCTGATCGTGGGATTGGGCAATCCGGGCCCGGAATATGCGGGCACGCGGCACAATGCCGGCTTTATGGTGCTCGATCGGCTGGCCCGGCGGCATGGGCTGACGGCGCAGAGGCCTAAGCTTAAATTCCACGCGGCGATGCTCGAAGGGTTGGTGGCTGGGCAGCGATGCGTGCTGCTTGAGCCACAGACTTACATGAATCGCTCGGGCCTGGCGGTGCAGGAAGCGGCGGCGTTCTACAAGCTGGATTTAAGGGAGTTGTTGGTGGTGGTGGACGACGTGGCCCTGCCGGTGGGGAAGATTCGCCTGCGCCCGGGGGGCAGCAGCGGCGGGCACAACGGGCTGGCGGACATTGAGCGGCTGCTGGGGACGATCGAATACCCGCGTTTGCGGATCGGCATCGACCCGCCGGGGCGCGTGCCGCAGGCGGATTATGTGCTGGGTCGGTTCGGGTCCGAGCAGTTGGCGCTCTTGGAGCCGGCGCTGGAGCGGGCGTGCGACGCCATTGAGACGTGGCTGACGGTGGGGATCGACGCGGCGATGACGCGGCACAACGGTGAGGATCGACCGGCGTAGGGAAATCAGGGGCAAATGCCGTTATTTAGGCGGTGGGAGCGGGTTGTCCGCCGTGCTGGGCGATGATGCGGTAGAGGTCGTCGGCGGCGGCGGCGTTTTTGATGGCGGCGCGCAGGTCGGAGTCGGTGAGCATGCGGCTGATGGCCGCCAGGGCCTGGATGTGCGGGCCGGTCTGGTCCAGGGGGCTGGCCAGGAGGAAGATGATCTGCACGGGGCGGCGGTCGATGGATTCGAACTCGATGGGTTCGGCGGTTTTGCCGACGGCCATGACGAGCTTGGGGCAGCCTTCGATTTTGCCGTGGGGAATGGCCACGCCGTTGCCGATGCCGGTGGTGCGCGTCTGTTCGCGCTGCCAGATGGCTTGTTTGAGCTGGTCGTGGGCGTCGATGCCGGCCTGATCGCAGAGCAAGTCGGCTAATTCAAAAATCGCCTCCTGCTTGGTCTTGGCGGCCAGAGGCACTTTCACGCAACCGCGGGTAAGAATATCACTAAGACGCATGGCGTCATCCTGTCGCAATCCTTGGGGGGTAAAACAACACGGCGGCCCCGGATCGCCGCGGCCGCGGGGGGGATGCTTCGGCCGCGGCACGAGGGCAAGATGGGTCAGAATACCCCGCTCGAACGTTGACTTCAACCAAGGCGGGGGGGATTTGTGCCCGGGGCTACGGATCAGCCCAGGGATTTCTTCCCTGGGCTTTAGTGGGGACAGGGCAGGGGCTGGGGTGGGCGGGGTGTTCGGATGGTGCTCGTCTTGCCGATAGTACCCTACCCGGCAGACCGCAGGCCTGAACCTTGACCCCTAACCCCCCGTAGGGTACTAGATGTCGAGCCGACCGGTATTCATCCTGTAGGGACAGTGCACTATGATCCAAGCCCATGAATTGACCAAATGGTATGGCCCGAATCTGGCGATCGACCGGTTGAGTTTTGAGATTCCACGGGGGCAGATCGTCGGATTTCTTGGTCCCAATGGGGCGGGCAAGACGACGACGTTGCGCATTTTGACGGGGTATCTGCCGCCGACGGCGGGTACGGCCCAGGTGGCGGGGTTCGACGTGCTGGCCCAGGCCAGGGAGGCGCGGCAGAAGATCGGGTATCTGCCGGAGCACACGCCGCTGTATCCGGAGATGCGGGTGGAGGAATATCTGCACTTTCGGGGGCAGGTTTTCAACATGGACCGGCGGCTGCGGAAGGCGAGGATCGACGTGGTGGTCGATCGCTGCGGACTGCAGCCGGTGCGGCGCCGGTTGATCGGCAGACTGTCCAAGGGCAACCGCCAGCGGGTAGGGCTGGCCCAGGCGCTGCTGCACGACCCGCCGCTGCTGATACTCGACGAACCGACAGCGGGGCTGGACCCCAATCAGATCACGGAGATCCGCAACTTGTTCGCGGAGCTGCGCGGGCAACACACGATTCTGCTTTCCACGCACATCCTGCCGGAGGTCGAAAAGACGGCCGACCGGGTGATGATCATCGCGGGGGGGCGGATCGTGGCGAACGGGAGTCTGGCGGAACTGCGGCAGAAGATGCAGGCGGGGGCGAAGGTATTGGTCGAGCTGGCGGCGGACCCGGCGGCGGTGCAGAAGGCGCTGGCGAGTCTTCCGGGGGTGGCGGAGGTGACGGTGGACGGGCGCGAGGGGTGGTGCCAGGCGGTGGTGCAGCCCAAGGGCATGGATGATCTAAGACAGGCGATAGGACAGGCGGCGGCGAACAATCGCTGGGCGATCCGCGAGTTGCGGGCGGAACACGCCAGCCTGGAAAGCTACTTTATCCGCATCACCGCGCAGCAGAATCAGGCTATTGAAGCCGCGTAACCCCCCCCCGGAAGTGCCGCCCGGAAGTGCCGCCCCCGGAAATAACGGCAGGGGTCGGACGAGATGGAGAACCGGAGCTTCGCGGGAGACGCTCAGGGCGGGCATGGGGAAGGACATTCAACAGGACGTTGGCCGGCAGTTGGTGGAGATAAACACATGCACACGGCGCTGGTGATCGCTAAACGGGAATTGACCTGCCAGCTCTATTCCTCGATCGGTTATGTGGTGCTGGCGCTGTTTGCGCTGGGGACGGGCCTGCTGTTTTTCGGCTTGCAGTTTCAGCGCGGCGCGGAAGCGACGATGCGGAGCACGTTCACGGGCATCGTCTGGCTGCTGATTTTCCTGGCTCCGGCCATCAGCATGCGGCTGCTCAGCGACGAATTCCGCTCCGGCTCGATTGAGACGCTGATGACGGCGCCGGTGAGCGATGGACAGATCATCGTGGGCAAATGGCTGGGCGCGATGGGCTATTTCGTCATGCTGATGCTGCCGGTGGCGGTGCTGATCGGAGTGCTGGAGGCATGCGGCGACCCGGACTACGGGCCGCTGAGCTCGGGACTGCTCGGACTCCTGCTGGTGGGAGGGTTTTATCTGGCCATCGGCACGTTCGCTTCGGCGCTGAGCGAGAATCAGATCATCGCGTTTCTCTTAACGATTTTTATCATCAGCTTTTTTACGTTCGTTCTCTATTCGCTGCCCAATGCCTCGTTTATTCCCAATGCCTGGCGGGAAGGCATCAGCTATGCCTATGTCAATCAGCAGTTTGATGACTTCGGCAAGGGGCTGATCGCCCTACGCAGTGTGATTTTTTTCCTAAGCGGCATCGCCCTGTTTCTGTTCTTAGCTGCCCAAGTGCTTGAAAGCCGACGCTGGCGGTAGAAGATGAGGCGGGGTGATTGCCGATTGGCGATTGGCGATTGGCGATGTTGAAGACAATAGGAATCGAACTCCCCTTGACTTTCCAGCCCTGGCGCATACTTCTCGGCAATCGGCAATCGGCAATCGGCAATCGGCAATCGGCAATCGGCAATCGGCAATCGGCAATCGGCAATCGGCAATCGGCAATCGGCAATCGGCAATCGGCAACCCCCGCATCCGTGAAGTTGACTGACGCTAACTCGGAGTCCGCCTGATGAAATCCACAGTTCCCCAGACCCACGCCCAGCGTCGCGCCCGATTTGGTTTGAATGTGGCGGTCAGTGCCGCGGCGGCGGTGGTGCTGGTGATTCTCCTGAACGTGCTGGTGTACCTGACGCTGCCGGGGCGGGGGATATTCCGGCTGGACCTGACGGCCACGCGGCGCTACAGCCTTGCGGAGCAGACGCTGGGGGTGCTGGATCGGCTGGACAAGCCTTACCGGATCGTGAGCCTGGTGGCGCGCGGGGGCTTGCCGGACGAGCAGCAGCGCATTTCGGACCAGGTGCTGGACTTAGTCGACGAATATGCGGCGCGGTCGAGCCACATTCAGGTGGAGCACATCGCCACCAGCGACATCGCCCGGCAGGAAAGTTTCCTTAAGGAACTGCACGACCACTACAGCGCGCAGCTGAATCCCCTGGCGGAATCCATCGCCAACAGCCGCAAGGCGCTGGATAACCTGACCACGCTGGCGCCGGCGCAGGCGCAGGCAATCGAACAACTAGGCAAGCATGCCGCGTTGCAGAGCCAGGATATTCGTCAGGCCCTGACGCACATCAGCCAGCTGTACAACACGCGGATCATGGCGCTGCAGCAACATTTGCAGCGTGTGGGCAGACTGCTGGACGGCCCGCTGCCGAATTACCCCGGCGCCAAGGCGATTCTGGAGGCGGCGATCGAGGATTTGGACGGTAACTTTTTGGCTCCGGTGGCGGGACAGTTTGAGCAATGGGCCAGGCAGGATCAGGCCCCCCCACTGCTGTCTCCGAGCACGCTGCCACGGCCGACCGCGGCGGTACCGGCGGCGGTGCGGGAGAGCCTGCTGCAGATCGCCGAGCAGTTTGAGGCCCAGCGGAAGGATCTGCAGACGGTGGTGACCGCGCTGCGGGTGGCGCCGGCGGTGCAACAGTATGAGGAGCTGGTCACGCAACTGGGCAGCAACGACGTGCTGGTGGTGATCGGGCCGGGGCAGGTGCGGGTGCTGTCGGTGCTGGAGCTTTTCCGACCGGCGGAGGCGGGGGCGGATGGCCCGCAGGAAGTGCCGGAATACAGCTTTTTGGGCGAGGAAATGCTCACCGGGGCGCTGGTGGCGATGGCGCTGAATCCGCCGCCGTTGGTGGTGTTTCTTTATGCCGGCGGGCCGCCGCCGCTGGGTCAGGACGGGCAATACCTGTTTAATTACGTGGCGGAGCAACTGCGGAAGGTCGGTTTCCGCGTGGAACAATGGACGCCGCAGCCCATGACCGACCGCAGCGGGCAGAACACCATCAAGCCGGCGGACCCGCCCAAGCCCCAGGCGGGGCAGAAGACGGTGTGGGTGGTGCTGCCGGCGGATGCGGGGGACATGAATTTCCTGGCCCAGGCGAGCAGCCAGTCGGTCATGGATCACGTGCGCCAGCGGATGGAGGCGGGCGACAACGCGTTATTTATCTTCGGCTCCACGCCGATGGCGCAGTTTCAGCCCAGTCCGGTGGCGGGCATTCTTGCTGAGTTCGGCATCACGCCGCAGCTGGACCGGCTGATCCTCAGCCAGCGGGTGACGCCGGCGCAGGGATCGGTGAGCACGTCTGAACTGCACGTGGACCATTGGCCCAAGGATTTTCCGGTGGCGGCGGCGTTGGGGGGCATGCCGGCGGTGTTTGTGTCGGCCAGTCCGCTGCTCTTGAGCCCCAGCACGGACGCGCTGAAGGTTTGGCCGGTGGCGGTGGTGGAGGGATCATCGCTGTGGGCGCAATTGAATCCTGATCCGTCGCGGCTGTCGGAGGCCAAGTATGATCCGGCGGCGGCCCCGCCGGACGGGCGATTTATCGTGGGTGCGGCGGCGGAGGCTGGGGGGCGGAGAGTGATCGCGGTGGCGGACCCGATCTGGGCGATTGATCAGCTCACGCAGTATAAGACGGTGATGCTCGTCGATCAGCGGCTGGTGTCGACGATCGCGTTTCCGGGCAACGCGGAGTTGTTCGTCAACAGCGTTTATTGGCTGGCGGGCCAGGAAGAATTGATCGCGGCGGGGGCGCGGGCGCAGGATGTCCGCCGGATCGCGGATATTTCGGACGCGGGCATGGCTGGTTTACGTTGGGCGGTGCTGGCGGGTTTGCCGTCCGCCTGCCTGGGATTGGGGGCGGTGGTCTGGGCGGTGCGGCGTAGAGATCTATCGACGCCGGCGGCCTGAACAAATCTCTTGCGGAGGCCACGATGAACTTTAAATCCACTTTGACGCTGCTGGTCCTGCTGATCGTGGTGTTTGCCGCGCTGATGTATGTGCGGCACAACCCGCCGGCGGACCGCCAGACCTCGCCGGAGGCTTCCAGCGGGGGTTCGGCGTTATTCGCGCCCGGGCAGTTGCCGGCCGAGAAGGTCGAGCGCATCGCGCTGACGTATGCGGACGGGCGCCGCCTGGTATTGGCGGGGCAACAGGACGACTGGTGGCAACAGGAGCCGGTGCGATTTCCCATTGAGACCCGCGCGGCGCTGAATCTGGCGGAAGCGGCGGCCCGGCTGCACTGGCTGGAAAAAGTGCGCCCGGGCGGGGGGAATTCGCCTGGTCGTCAGGCGATGGGTTTAGACCCGGCGCTGGTGAAGATGGAATTGGCCGGCACGACGGGAGGCGAAGAGCCGCGGCCTTTTGCGGTGACGATACTGATCGGCAAGCACTTAGCGGGGCGGATGTACGTGGCGCTGGAGGATGAGGAGGCTGCGTACGTGGTGGATGATGAATTGGCCAGTCGCCTGTTTGACGAAGACATTCTGGAATGGCGGCGGCGCGACTTGCCGGCCCCGACGGTGCAACAGGCGCAGAAGCTGGTTTTGCGCCAAGGCGAGCAGACGGTGGAGGTGATCAAGGACCAGGGGCATTGGATGTTCGCGGCGCCGTTGGCTGGACGGGTGGACGAGGAGGCGGTGAGTCGGATTCTAGGCGCGCTGGGGAATGTCTACATCACGCAATTTGTGGCTGACGAACCGAAGGACGCGGCGACTTTCGGGCTCGACAAGCCGACGATGGAATTGCAGGTAACCAGTCTGGGCGCACCGGCAAGCGATGTCACGCCGGTGACGACGGCGCAGGCGGCGAGTCCGGGGGGGGACACTGGGAATCTTACGCCGCACACGATGACGCTGCGGATCGGCGGGCACGCGGACTTAAGCGGGGCGGAATCGTTCGCCACGTGGGACCAGGATCACGAGCCGGGGCAGGTGGTCTTCGCCATCGGCAAGCAGGATGCGCAGGCCCTGACGCCGGAGCTGGAGAGTCTGCGTGATCGGCGCTTTTCGTCGCTTAAGCCGGCGGAGGTGATGGAGATTCTGATTCGCCGGACGGGATTGGCGGATCTGGAACTGGAGCGGAAGGGAACGAATTGGGCGTTTGTGCAACCGGCGGGGAAGGATGAACCTGACAACGAAGAAGCTGAGAAGTGGTTGGGCCAGATTCTGGCGGCCAAGGCTCAGCATTTTGTGAAGGACTATGCGCCGCAGCAGGAACCGCTGGCGCAGGTGAAACTGACGGCCACGGCGGGCAAGCAGCCGCAGAGCATGCGTCTGTATCCGTTTAATGGTGAGATTCCCCCTCCCCAGCCGGCCGCGACTGCGGAAGTGGAAGCGAAGGCGGAAGCGGCCCAGGATCGGGAATCCGCGCCAGCGGGAGGTCGGGCGGCGGGGGAGGCAACCAGCGGGGTGCAGCCTTCGAAGGCTATGAATCTGGTGCTCTATGAGGGGGAGGACATAGGCTACGTTATCGCGGCGGCGGACTTGGACGCGCTTTTTGCGCCGGCGCTGAGTTTGCGTCAGCGCACGGTGGTGGATCTGCCGCCGCAGCGACTTAGGAGTCTGACGGTGACGGAGCCGGATGGTACGCGCTATGAATTGGTGCGTGCCATGGCCTCCACGCAACCGGCCAGCCAGCCGGCGACGGCGGAGCCGATGGAGTGGTCGCTGGCTAACGAGGAGCGCATCGAACAGGCGGCGTTGGATCAGTTGCTGGCCCAACTGGCGCCGCTGAAAGCGCAGCAATGGGCGGAAAAGGCGGAGATTCCCGGGCAGGCGCTGACGTTGGCCTTCGCGGCCACGGACGGATTGACAGGGGAAATCCGCATCAACCCGGAGACACGGCTGGCGAGTTTGCGCACTTCGGCGGAGCAGAGGGAGAGCTACTTTGAGGTTTCGCCGCAGCTTGTGGAGGCGGCGTCAGCGGAATTGCGTTATCGCACGGCGTTGCCGGTGGGATTTTCGCAGATCGCGCAGGTGACGGTGGAAGACGGCGGGACCACGCTGGTTATTCTGCGTGACGCGGCCCGGCGGTACATCACGCCGGACAATCGCAAGCTGGATCAGGCGGCGGTGTCGTCGCTGTTCGACTCCCTGGCGGGGTTGCGCGTGGAACGATATTTACCGCTTTCGTCGGCGTCGCAGCCGGCGAAACAGGGCAGGCTTTTTACGATCACCACCACCGACGGGCGCACGATGACGGTGCGATTACTCGAACAGGATCCGCCGCGGGTGCTGATCGACGGCAAGACGTTGGGGCAGATCGGGCTGGAAGTGGCGCAGAAGATGGCGGCTGAATTGCTGCTGAAAACCGGCGGGGCGCAGGACTACAGCAAGTAAGGTTGGCAGCGATGGCGCGTTCGACGCCGCGCGGACCGGCCTGGGGTTTCAGCAGAGCGTGAGCACTTTCGTCGCCAAGGCGCGGCGGCGGGTGGCGAATAATTCGTCGGTGGCCCGGCGTTTTAGGAGTTTTTCGCACAGGGGGGCGGCGTAGCGCAGTTCGGCCCGCGCGGCTGGGGTGTCGATCTCCGTTAAGGCCAGCAGGGTGTAATAAAACGGGAAGGTTCGCCACTTGCTTCCGCCGACGCGGCGATCCTTGAGGACTTTTAAGCCCAGGCTTATCAGTCGCTGCTGATGGCAGAGCCCCCCTACGGCCAGGTGACGCCACATCGCCACGCTGCACTTGCCGCAGCAGAAGATCGGCTTGGTCCGCTCGCGCAGACGAACGGCGGCTATGAACGCGGCCGTGGTCTGCTCGAGCGCCTCGCGGATGGGCTTGTCCTTGACGTTGAGCAGGATCAACGCCCGGCAGGCTTCCTCGCCGAGGATGTGGGCGGTGCCGGCCCCGGTGTTGACGCTCTCGCCAGTAAAGAAACGAAGGCCTTCCCGGAAGTCCCGCTTCGTCGGGGCGAAAAGTCCGCCGTAACCGCGTGGCAAACCCTGTCGCCCGGCGATCCAGCGGGCGAGCTCCTTTCGCCGTGTCGCGGGCAGCGTGCGATCGAAGAACGCGGCCTCGTTCACGATGTCGACCGCTTCGGACAACGTGGCGAACTGTGACATGGCGTGGCTCCTTTCCCCCCCCACCCCCGCCCCGCGCCCTGAAAGCGGACGGCTATCTCCACTTGACCGGCTGTAACCCTAATCGTTTGAGCGCCTGATTGAGTTCCGCCTGATGGTGCTGGATGTGGCGAAGCGCGTAGATCGCCTGGCTGAGCAACGAGCCCCCGACCCAGGACCACAGCGAGGGCGTTTCCGTCAGGCCATGCGCGCCCGCCTCACGGAGCCAGCGGATGCTTCTGTCCCTGGCGGCCCGCAGTTCCATCAGGCATGGCTCCCTCGCCAGCAGATCGCTGACAGGCGCCTCGACCCAGTCCTTGTTGAACCGCTGCTGAGCGAGGTAGGCCTGTGGATCGCCGGTGTAGGTGTAGCGCTCCGTCGCCTTGAGCAGGTGATAGGCCAGGCGTGCCGGCGTGTAGCGATGATCGTCGGGGCTCGACCAGTCGGCGTCGGGGAACCGCTCGACAGCCTCGATGACCATGTCCCAGGCGCGGGTGAAGTGATCCACCAGTTCATCGCGACAGGTTGATTCGGCGGACATGCGGGGCTCCTTGTCGTTCAGGCGGGTCCTTATGGTGCCAGGCCGTCAGACCGGCTCTTAGGCCCGGCCATCGGCGCCGGCTTCAGCGGCTCCTCGTATTCCTGCCGCAAGCTATCCGCTAGAGGAAGCGATTCAAGAAGCGTGACCGACAGCTCGCGTGTGGTCAGCATCTCCTCGCCCGGGGCCAGCGTCGACTCGGGATGCGGACGCAGGTCCGTCGAAGGATCGGGAACCTCAATCTCGTAGAGATACCCATCCTTCTGGCCATCGTGCACGATCTCGACCCGGCGAAGGTTTTGGTTGCCGATCTCGTCATTCTGGATCGACACGTTTCGCGGCCGATGAGCAAACGCTCTGGCCAGTTCAATGATGGGGGTTACCGTGGAGCCTGCTCGCAGGTGGTCGAATTGGCGATCGCTGCCGTGGAACCATCGCGCCGGCGGATTGGCGTGCAGCGGCGGGGCGGACGCCTCGACGCGCTCTTTGAGTTTCTTCCAGCTGACGAAACCGTAGTCCAGCGCCAGGGCGTATTGCGCTTCATGCAGCGCCACCTTGGCGGCGAAGATCTCCGCATCGCCGACCCGGCTGAACTGTGCCAGCCGCCGCAGCGTGGGTAGAACGGCGGCGTCACGCTCCTGATGGGCGCGCAAAATCGCCTTGGCTTGTTTCCGCAGATGATCCATCGTTGGACGCGGGGGTAATAGGCGAGACATGGGGCCTTCCTTTCCAGATCGCCCAGAGCCTGCCTGCACGGGCGGAAAAGAAGGTAAAGAGGCTATGTCGAGAAGGTGGCCTAAAGCCTTCCCGCAGGCCGGGAGGCGTCCTTCAACGCCAACGGCATTGTGCCGCCCAGTCTAAAGTATGTCAAGTATTATTTATTCTGCCCTATCCGGGGTTTTACGCATGGCCGCGGTGAACGACAGTCGTGAGCCTGTTCCACGAGCATAGCACGTGCCAGCGAACGGACCGCTGCCGGTGGCTGCGTCTCACTTCAGCGCGTCAAGCGCCCGTTCGACGTGCGTGATCGCCGCCTGTTCCAGCTTGGCGAGGTGATCGACGTGGTCCGCCAGTTGACGGCGTTTTTCGGCATTGTTGGAGACTCCCGCAGGGTCGAAAAGCTTGACCTGTTCCAGAACCTTCTGGTAAGCAGCCGCGGCGGCGCGCAGTTCTTCGGCGGCCTGACCTTTGCGATGCTCAGCCACGCTGCGCAGATACGCCACGGCTGCCCTGCGGTTGTCCAGGAGGCTGCGCCTCACGTTGGCGTGATGCATGTCCTCGATCGGTTCTTCCACGTTGCGGAGCAAGGCTGCCCATGCCGCGTAGGCCTTCTGGCCGGTAAATCGGCGCTGATGCCAGCGGGGCTCGGTCGGGCCGGCCTGATCGTGGGCCAGCGCCACGGCTTGGCGCAGCGCTGTCAGGTCGGCTTGGTTGGGGTCCATGGGGTCGAGCCGCTTGCCTACCATGATCACGCCGAACGGCCAATCCGCGGAGTAGCCATATTTCCCCTGGGTATCCACGGCGCATCGTCCCCAAACCGGCGGCCGGTCGGCCGCGGTGTCCCGGTCATAGCCTGTGATGACAAAACCGAAGTCCGCATCCGAGGGGCAGAATGTCACCAGGACGGGGCGACCGGCATCGATCTGTCGCACCACATCGGGATGGATCAGCTTCCGATAGGAATCGCGGATGTCGTCTTTCGACTTCGGCCACTTATCCGAATCATAGAACGAACCGACCTCCTTCAATTCGTAACCGACCGCGCGGGACAGGAAATCGCGGTGCAGCTTGAGCCCCCATGGATCCAAAGGCCACCAACCGGCATCGACCTTGCCTTCCCATCGGTCTTCCGTATCCACCTGGAGAATGAAGGCCAGGCCCGACAGGCCCATCAGCCGCTCGTAGGAGGTCGGCGTGCCCGCGTGGGCGAGCAGAGTCTCAAGCCCGCGGATGTAGCCGTTCCCTTCGCCCTTGGCGTTTGGAACGTCGTCGATCCGGACCCGACCTTCCTCGCGCTGCACATTGGTTGGGCGCGGCGCGCAGCCGGCCGCGCAGAATGCAAGGGCCGCCACGGCAATACACACGCCTGTTGGCCGGAGGTAACCATCAGCAACGGACGCGAGGCTGAGGAAATTGGAGAGAGATGCGAACATGGCAAACCTTCCTTTCACATGCGTCCGGGGCCTGCGATGACGGACTAAAAAGAAGGTTCGGATTGTCGGACGCGCAAATTGAAGGTGGGCTAAGTCCTTTCCGCAGGCGGGAGGCGTCCTTCAAACGCCATGGGCATTTTGCCGATTGGTGTAAAGCATGTCAAGTCTTTTTTATTGGGTTCGAGACATGCAACGATTTGGTGATCGTAAAGGCTGGGCACCACCGTAGAGTTTGGTGGAATCATTCATACGGATTGCGGCAGTCGACCCCCCGCTCCCGCGGTGGCACCCGGCCGTCGGAGCGGCCGGGCTTTTAGCTTCAGGCATGCGGTGGTTTTCACCTTGCGTATAAGGGTAAACGCGGCGTTCTGCGAACGCCCGCTAAACTTGAACATTGAGGTCGGGTTCGGGGGTACCGTCAGCACTAGAAACTGCCGGCTCGACGAGGGGAGACGGTTCATCCCAACTCGAATGGTTAATTGAAAATGCGCAGCTGATGCCGTTCGAGGCCTAGCTTGGTGACGGGGCGTTCGACTTCGATGCGATAGTCGCCGTTGAAGCAGGCGGTGCAGTAGTGGTCGGCGGGGCGATTGACGCAGGAGAGCATGCCTTCGAGGGAAAGATAATGCAGGCTGTCCACGCCCAGGTATTGGCGGATCTGGTCGACGGTGCGATCGGTGGCGATGAGCTTGGAAGGATCGGGGAAGTCGATGCCGAAGTAGCAGGCGTGGCGGATAGGCGGGCAACTGATGCGCAGGTGGATTTCCTTGGCGCCGGCCTTGCGGAGCTGGACCATCTTGCCGCGGGTGGTGGTGCCGCGGACGATCGAGTCGTCGACCACGACGATGCGCTTGCCGGCGATGATCTCCGACACGGCGTTGAGCTTAAGTTGCACCGCTGAATCGCGCTGGCGCTGGGTGGGCTGGATGAACGTGCGGCCCACGTAGCGATTGGGGACGATGCCCTCACGCAGTTCGATGCCGCTGGCGCGGGCGTAGCCCATGGCGGCCGAGCGTCCGGAGTCGGGCATGGGGATGACGTAGTCGGCGTCCACCGGCGATTCGGCGGCCATCTTTTCGCCCAGGCGCTCGCGCACGAGCTGGACGGTCTGCCCGAAAAGCTTGGAGCTGGGATTGGCGAAATAGATGTGTTCGAAGATGCAGTGGGCGGGTCTTTGATGATCGGCGAAACGGCGGGTCTGCACGCCCTGGTCGTTGATGGTCACCACTTCGCCGGGCTCGACCTCGCGCACGAAGCGGGCGCCGATCACGTCCAGGGCGACGGTTTCGCTGGCGACACAGTCGTAGCCTTCCTCGGTCTTGCCCAGGACCAGCGGGCGCCAGCCCCAGGGGTCGCGGGCGGCTTCAATGCGATCGTTAAACAAAAACAGGAGGCTGTAGGCCCCCTGCAGGTGCTGGAGCGCTTCGACGAGCGGATCGGACTTGGACAGGTGGTGGGCGGCTAAGAGGTGGATGATGACTTCGGTATCGGTGGAGGTGTGGAAGATGTGGCCGCGGCTTTCGTAATGATTGCGCAGGACGTTGGCGTTGATCAGGTTGCCGTTGTGGGCCACGGCGACCTGCCCGCCGATGTATTCCTCCAACAAGGGTTGGGCGTTGCAGCAGCGGCTGGATCCGGTGGTGGAATAGCGGTTGTGCCCGATGCCGCCCTTGCCGCGCAGGCCGGCGAGGATTTCGGGGGAGAAGACTTCGCTGACCAGGCCCATGCCCACGTGGGAGGTGAGCATTTCGCCGTCGGTGACGGTGATGCCGGCGGATTCCTGCCCGCGGTGCTGCTGGGCAAATAGACCCATGTAGATGCGCATGGCCGCATCCGAAGCACCCCAGACACCGAAGACACCGCATTTATGCTTGGCTTGCTGATCCATGGAGAACTCAGGGAGCGTACCGAGACACCCCGCTTCCCAGTCGCGCTGTCACGGTAGCCAGCGGCGCTGAAACGGTCAAGATGGAAAAATCTCAAAACGCGGGCCCGGCCTTGGGCTATCGGCGGCGGCTGACCGGGTTTGACGATCCGGGCGCCTAAATCCGCCGGCTGGGGGGCACGTCGGCCCGGCTGACGATCCAGTCGATCGGCGGGGCGGCCTTGGCCAGCAGACGGCGGTAGACGGGCAGGTATGGCCGCTCTGTCTGGGTGTGGCCGGCCAGGATCACCGCTACGCCCTGCGCGCGGGCGGCCAGGACGTCGTGATGACGCATTTCCCCGGTGATAAAAACGTCCAGGCGGGGGCGGCTGGGGGCGGGGGAGGGGGAATCGCTCTTTTCCGTGGTTGCCGCTACGAGTTGGGCATCGGGTAACAGCGACCCGCCGGCCCCGGCACAAACGGCGGCGCGGCGGACGGGGCTGGTCAGTTTAAGTCGTTCTGGAAAAACAACTTCCAGCTGGCGCAGTTTTAGCTTGGCTTTGAGGCGTTTGAGGATTTCTTTGAGCTGGGCAGGGCGATCGAGGTCGATCAGCCGACCTTGGCCTGGGAGGGGTGGCGGCTGGGCAGGCTCGACGTTGACCAAGGGGTAGATATAGAACGCGGGTTCTTCGTAGGGGTGATGGTGGCGGATGGCAGCGACGACGTTGGCCACCTGGTTGGCGGGGCAGATCATCTCCAGCCGCATTTCGCGCACACGCTCGAAGCGACCTTTCTTGCCGACCTTGGGGTGGGTGGCCGGGCCGCCGTGAAAGGTGCCTTCGCCGACGAGGCCGAACGAACATTCGCGATAATCGCCGATAATTCCGGCTCCCGCGGCACTCAAAACGCGGCGCAGCTGGTCGGCATATTCCAGGGGGGCAAACGTCACCACTTCGCACTGGGCAGGTGCGGGGGAAGGAGATTGGCGAATGGGGCTGACTTTTCCCGGGCCCAGAGCTTGGGCCAGGAAGTCGTTCACGCCGCCGACGACGGCGTCCAGCGCGGTGTGCGGGCTGTAGACGGCAATTCGATGCATGGCGGCGGTTAAGACAACGGCCTGCTTGGGCACCAGACTCGTCAGCGCGGGCAGGGGTTCGAAAATCGGGGGGTGATAAGCGACGATCAGATCGGCCCGGCGGTGTCGGGCTTCGGCTAAGACGGCGGGATTGAGGTCGATGGCGAGCAAGCCCCGCTTAACCAGCCAGGCTGGATCGCCGACTTGTAGACCAGGGTGATCCCACGATTCAGCCAGATTTTCCGGGGCTATTTTATTTAAAACCATAAGAACTTGTTGCAGTTTCATGATTGCAGCTTACTCCAGACCAAGCAGTTGTGCAGCCGGGGACCGCGGCTGGTCGATGCTTGCCATAGGTACAAAGCTGTATTGAGGGAAGACCATGCCTGATTCACGCCAGACATCTGGATCGCCGTTGCCGGCCGCTGCGCCAGCGAATGACCGTAATCGCCCTTCGCCAACGCCCGAGCAGCAGATGGCGGCCATCCGCCAGGTGCAGGCGCAGGCGGAACAGCGCCTTAAGCTGGGGGTGCAGTTCTTCAAGGCGGCCGAGGCGCACGTGTCCGGGCATCAGGACCAGTTAAACGAGGTGCGGGCGGCGCAGCAGGCGTTGCGTGAGGAGTTGCAGAAGGACGTGACCACCAGCCTGCGGCAATACGACAGCCAACTGGAAAAGCGCGATCACGAGCTGACGGAACGGATCAGCGTGCTGGAGGCGCGCTTGGCGAAGCTCGAAGCCCGCTGGACGCACGTGAATGAGAATGTGACGACCATGGCGCAACGGGCGGAGGCTCTCTTGGAGCAAAGCCGATGCATGTTGACCAACCGTCCGCGTGCGCTGGGGCGCGCGGCCCAGACGGCGGGAATGCCGGCGTCGATTTCGGCTTCTTCGCTGAATGCCGCCCCACTGCCGCCGGCGTCCGCGGACGCTGAAGCGACGCCGCGGCCGGAAGAACGAAAATCCGCCGGCGCCCCTGGTTCGCTGACGGAAGCGGATCGCGACGCGATCTACACGAAGCTGATCAAGCGGCTGCATCCGCCGGAAGCGGCTGCTTAAGAAGACCTGTCACCGCAGAGCATGCAGAGATCACCGCGGAAGAGCCGGGGTTCCCGCGGTTATTTTTTTCGCCAAAGCCTGGCGATCTACTCTCCGCCCTTTTATGGGGCTGCGATCCTTTGATCACGTTCAAGCTCAGAATCGGCCGCCGCCCGCAAAGAGTCAGGGCAGGAGCAGGGACGCGAACGAGTCCCAGGCCTGCGTGCGGGCCAGAGCCACGATGAACACCGAGACGAGCGTCAGCACGCCAAACCCGATGGCCAGCCAGCGGTCAAAGGCCCGGATCAGCACGCTGCGGATCAGCAGCAGGACTCCGCCGGTGACGACCGCGAAGAAGAATGGGCCGAAGATTCGGTCCCAGATCGTGCCGAGGTAGAGGTTATTGAGGGCGTCGATGCGGTTGATCGCGGCGGACATCGCCACCAGCGTGGCGGTGAGCATCATGGAGCGGTGAATCATCGGGCGTTTGCGCTGCCAGATGCCGACGGCGACGAGGATCGCAAAGACTGTTACCGAGATCAGCGGCACGGCCATGAACTGCTTGGCGGTAAAGCCCATGAGCTGGAATCCGGGCGGCGCGACGCGGGCGGATTGCAGGCCGATCATCAAGCCCAGGACCAGGATCACGGCTGCCAAAGCCGCGGCGAAGGGGCCGATGGCCATGTGCAGACGCCGCCGGCCGGTGGCTACCAGGGTGGGCTGGATGATGCCCACGATGATCCAGGCCGCCATGGCCAGGCCGTGGACGATCACCAGCGTGCGGATCGGCGGGGTGATCTCCCGATCGGGGTAGGCCCGGCCGTGGAAATAGAACTGCTCGAATCCGATCAGCACGTAGATCAACATCAACACGCCCGCGCCGGGATAAAACCAGCGTGCGGCCCTGAAGGGCGCTACGCGCGACGGACGGACGACGGTGGCATAGGAAGCCGAATTCATCCCCATAAACGGTTCCTTATTCGTAGGCGTGACCCGGACCAGACCAACGTCGGCCGGGAGCGGGACACGGGGCTTGAGGCAGAAAATCGTGATGCTGGTTCGGACGGATGGGCTGCAAACCAAAACCATGACCGGAGTAAGAAAAGGACAGGAAGCCGAGGCGGGACAAGGGCAATGAAGCTCCAATGCGCTCAAGGGCGCGAATGAAAATGACGCGGAACCGTAGCGGCGGCACGGAAGCAAGGCAAGAGAAGAGGCGAAAAAAGATGCAGCGAACAAAGGAGATGCCGGGGCGATGAGGCGGCCCTGGTTTCGCTCTACTATGCAGATTATCCCATGGTGCGGCACAACTGTTTGACCATGCCGTTGAAGATGATTGTCACACACAAACGGTATGATCGTCTTTACTACATGTGACCAACGCCATGCCCCCATCCTCGTCTGCCACTCCTGATCCGGGCGACTTAGCAGATAAGGCCCGGCAAGGTGACGTCGCGGCCTACGGCAAACTCGTGGAAGCCACGCAGGCCACGGTGTACGCGGTCGTCCGGCGGGTGATGGCGGATCGGGAAGACGCACGCGACGCGGTGCAGGAGGTTTACCTGCGGGCGTTTCGGCGTCTGGGCACGCTGCGTGCAGCCGGGGCATTTGACGCCTGGCTTCGGCGGATTGCCGTGACCACCGCCATCGAGATGGCCCGGCGGCGACGCACGACTTTCCTGGCTGATCCTCAGGTGCTCAGCGTGCCTGTGCTGGACGAGCAGGAGACCCGCTGGACCGAGGCGCAGCGGCAGGCGCTGGCCCGGGCGCTGCTCACCCTGCGGCCGACTGACCGTCGGCTGTGCGATCGCTACTACTACGGCCGAGCGTCCGCACCGGCGTTGGCGCGGGAGGACGGGTGCAGTGAAGCCGCCATGCGCAAGCGACTTCAACGTATCCGAGACCAACTGCGAAAGG
>JADZCD010000042.1 GCA_020851735.1 Phycisphaeraceae bacterium | reverse complement strand
GATTGCCGAATGCCGAATGCCGAATGCCGAATGCCGAATGCCGAATGCCGAATGCCGAATGCCGAATGCCGAATGCCGAATGCCGAATGCCGGGGAGTATGCGTTAGAGGGAAAAAGTCAATGAAAAGTCGGGATGTGTTGTCTTGAACATCGCCAAGCGGAAATCGAATAGCGGCAATTGATTCGCCTCCGGGAGTAGGCAAGAAGGGGGCGGATGATGTATTGTTGGTAGGTCGGCTGGATGGCCGATGGTCCCCGGGGTCGGGGATAGAGTCGGATCGTTAAGCCGGTTAACCCGCACAGCCAGGGAGGGCTGACGAAGTGGCGGAACGCCGCACTCGCCAAATTGAACAAGAAGAAGCACTGCTCTTCGCTGAGCCGGGCGATACCCCCCCCGGAAGTGCCTCCGGAACCCCCGCCCCCGGAAAGGGAAACAAGCGGGGCGGGAGTGCATCAGGCGGTGGCGGGAATGGCGGCAACGGTGGTGGGGGATTTTCGGGTGGCGGAAGTCAGCTCCCGGGGGCGGGGGGGCTTCCGGGGGTGACGTTGCGGGAGGCGGCGCAGCAGAGGTATTTGAATTACGCGCTGTCGGTGATCACGAGCCGGGCCTTGCCGGACGTGCGCGATGGTTTAAAGCCGGTGCAGCGGCGGATTCTTTTTGCGATGGGTCAGGAGCGGTTGACGGCGGAGGCTAAGCACCGCAAGTGCGCGAAGGTGGTCGGCGATGTGATGGGGTCGTACCACCCGCACGGGGACATGGCGATTTACGAAGCGCTGGTGCGGCTGGCGCAAGCGTTTGCCATGCGGCATCCGCTGATTGACGGCAGCGGGAACTTCGGGTCCTTGGACGGCGACAGCGCGGCGGCGATGCGGTATACCGAGTGTCGCTTGACGGCGATCGCCGGGGAGATGCTCAAAGAGATCAGCCAGGAGACGGTGGCGTTTCGGCCTAACTATGACGGGACTAAGAGCGAGCCGGTGGTTTTGCCGGCCCGGTTGCCGAATTTATTGGTGAATGGTTCGACGGGCATCGCGGTGGGCATGGCCACGAATATTCCGCCGCACAATTTAGGGGAAGTGTGCAAGGCGCTGCTGCGGCTGGCGGATAACGCGGAGCTGACGACCGGGCAATTGTGCACGACGATCAAGGGGCCTGACTTTCCCACGGGCGGGCAGATTGTTTCCACGGCTGAGGAGCTGCGGGAGATTTATAAGACCGGCAGCGGGGCGGTGAAGCTGCGTGGGACGTGGGAACCCGGGCCGATGGCGCGGGCGACGAAGGCGATTTACATCACGTCGATTCCGTACACGGTCAACAAGTCCCAGCTGGTGGAGGCGATCGCGGAAGTGGTGCTTTCGCGGAAGATGCCGCTGTTGACGGACGTGCGGGATTTGTCCACGGAAGACGTGCGGATCGAGTTGGAGCTTAAGCGCGAGGCGGACGAGCAGAAGGTGCTGGCGTATCTGTACAAGCACACGCCGCTGCAGACGAATTTCAATGTGAACTTAACGTGCCTGGTGCCGACGGAGAACCCGGAGGCGGGGCGGCCCGAGCGCTGCGATTTGCGGGGGATTTTGCAGCATTTTCTGCATTTTCGGCTGGAGGTGGTCACGCGGCGGCTGGGGCATGAGTTAGAAGAGCTTAAGCGGCGGATTCATATTCTTGAAGGCTTCGCGGCCGTGTTCGACGCCCTAGATGAGATCATCAAGATCATCCGCAAGTCCGAGGGCAAGGCGGACGCGGCCGGCAAGATCATGCAGCGATTCAAGCTCGACGAGGAGCAGGTCGATGCGATCCTGGAATTAAAGCTGTATCGGCTGGCCCGGCTGGAGATTTTGGTGATCCAGGAGGAGCTTAAGGAAAGGCAGAAGCGGGCCCGGGAGATCAAGCGGCTGTTGAGCGAGGAAAGCGCCGAGGGGCGGTGGGCGATGGTGAAAGGGGAGATCAAGGAGATCGCTGAGCAATACGCCCAGCCGCGGCGGACGGTGATCCAAAGCGCCCAGGAAGAGCCGGAGTTCGACGCGGATGATTTTATTATTGCCGAGGACAACGTGGTGATCGTTAGCCGGGACGGGTGGGTCAAGCGGCAGAAGGAAGTCAAAGACTTGTCCACGCAGCGGCTGCGCGAGGGGGACGCGATTTTAACCGCGCAGGCGGGCAGCACGCGGGCGACGATGGTGTTTATGAGCAATTTCGGGGTGGCGTATACCGCGCGGATCATCGACATGCCGGCCACGACCGGTTACGGCGAGCCGATCCAGAAGTTCTTTAAGCTGCGCGACGGCGAGAAGCTGGTGGCGGCGTTCAGCCTCGATCCGCGGGCGCTGGGGGACGTGGGCAGCCAAGACCCGCAGAAGCCGGCGCCGACGCACGCGATCGCGGCGACCAGCGACGGGTACGGGTTGCGGTTTAATTTGGATGCGTTTGTCGAGCCCAGCACGCGCGCGGGGCGGCGGTATGCCCGCCCGGCCGAGGGGGCGCAGGTGGTGGGGGTGGAGACGATCCGCTCGGGGCAGGAGATTGTCATTGTCGTCAGCCAGCAGGCGCGGGCGAGTTTGTTTAAGGCCAAGGAAGTGAATTTCCTGACCGGCCCGGGCAAGGGCGTGCTGCTGATGAAGCTAAGCGATGACGATCGGCTGCTGGGGATGAAAGTGTCGATGGGCGATCGGGATCTGATGACGGTGGAGACCAGCCGGGGGGCGGAGCAGACGGTCAGCACAGCCAAGTATGAGATCACCAGCCGCGGCGGGCGCGGGCGGGAGCTGCTTAAGCGCGGCGAATTGCTGCGGATTGTGCCGGAGGAGCCGGCCCCGCCGGTGCTATTGGAGGAATAATTGCGTCTTAGAGCCCCTAACAAAATGAACCGCCAAGTCGCCAAGAGCGCCACGAAAACCGCCAAGATGAATATCGGAAGCAAAAAAACGTTGATTCATGACTTTGCGGAGCTTGGCGTCCTTGGCGTCGTGGCGGTTAAGCGTATCTTGTCAGAGGGTTTTGGTGTTTTTCCCCCTGTTTCCTAACTCCTAATGCCTGTCTCCTACTCATGACCACGACCTATACAGCCAAGGACATCACGGTACTTGAAGGGCTTGAGCCGGTGCGCAAGCGTCCGGGGATGTACATCGGGGGCGTGGGCAGCGCGGGGCTGCACCACTTGGTGTGGGAGATCGTGGACAACGCGGTCGATGAGGCGATGAACGGCTATGCCGACCAGATCGCCGTGACGCTGCACAAGGAGGGGACGAGCCTGACGGTGGCGGACAACGGGCGGGGCATTCCGGTGGACAAGCACCCCACGCACAAGAAGCCGGCCCTGGAAATCATCCTGACGACGCTGCACTCGGGGGGGAAATTCGAGCATTTAAACTACAAGACTTCCGGCGGGCTGCACGGCGTGGGGGCCAGCGTGGTCAACGCGTTATCCAAGGAACTGGTGGCCACGATCAAGCGCGACGGGTCGGAATGGGAGATGCGATTCCGCCACGGGCAGACGCAGGGGAGCTTAAAGAAGCTGGGGGCGGCCCGGGGCACGGGCACGACGATTTACTTCCACCCGGACCCGACGATCTTCCCGAAGATCGAGTTCGACCCGGAGTTGATCCGCCAGAGGTTGGAAGTGACCAGCTACCTGCACAAGAAAGTGCGGGTGATCTTTGAGGACCAGGTCGGCGGGCACAAGCACGTGTTTGAAAATGAACAGGGGCTTGGCGACTACCTGGGCAAGATTCTCGCCGAGCGGGCTTCCAAGGTGGTGCACGAGCAGCCGTTTGTGCTGGAAAAAGACAACGGCGGGCGACTGCACCTGGTGCTGCAATGGACCGAGGCCACCGACGAACACGTGCGCAGCTATGTGAACGGCATTCCCACCGGTTCCGGCGGGACGCACGAAACGGGGCTGCGCTCGGGGCTGGCCAAGGCGGTGCGGAATTACATCGAGACGCACGAATTGACGCCGCGCGGCGTGACGCTGACGGCCGAGGACATCCGCGAAGGGTTGACGGGGGTGCTGAGCGTGTTCATCAGCGACCCGCAGTTCCAGGGGCAGACCAAGGACCGGCTGAACAATCCGGAAGTGGCCAACCTGATTGACGGGCACGTGCGGCCGGCCCTGGAGCACTGGCTGAATCACAATCGCACCGCGGCCGAGGCGATCGTGGCCCGGATTATTCTGTCGGCCCGGGCGCGGGAGGCGTCGCGGGCGGCGTCGGCGGAGGTGACGCGCAAGACGGCCACCACCGGGCGGCTGAATCTGCCGGGCAAACTGAGCGATTGCGCCACCAGCGGGGCCCCGGGAAGTGAATTGTTCATCGTGGAAGGCGACTCGGCCGGCGGGTCGGCCAAGCAGGGGCGGGACCGGCGCTTCCAGGCGATTTTGCCATTGCGCGGCAAGGTGCTCAACACCGAGGCGGCGGCTTTGAGCAAGGTGCTGGAGAATAAGGAAATCACGGATATCGTCACGGCTTTGGGCTGCGGGCTGGGGAAGAATCTGGACGCCAGGCGCCTGCGGTATGAGAAGGTGATTCTGCTGGCGGACGCGGATTCCGACGGGCACCACATCACCACGCTGCTCTTGACGTTTTTCTACCGGCACATGCCGGAGCTGATTCGCGAAGGTCACGTGTTCCTGGCCCAGCCGCCCTTGTATCGGATCGACGTCGGCAAGGAGACGCACTGGGCGTTGGACGACGCGGACCGCGATCGGATTTTGAAGGACAAAGTCAGCGGGCGCGGGCGGGCGGAGATCACGCGGTTTAAGGGCCTAGGCGAAATGATGCCCAAAGTGCTCTGGGAGACGACGCTGAACCCCAAGACGCGGCGGTTGCTGCGCGTGGACATCGACGACGCCCTGGCGACGGACAAGGTGATCGCGGAACTGATGGGCAAGGACCCGTCGGCCCGGTTTACCTTCATCATGGAGCGGGCGGAAGAGGCGCAGGAGCTGGATGTGTGAGTAACGAGCCGCGCGCGTAAGCAAGCGGGACGGATGCAACCACTCCCTTACGGTCGTGGCTCGTTAACCCCTAATCCCCAATCCCTAACCCCTAATCCCTAGCCCTTGGCTTCGTTTATGCGCTGCGGCGGAGGCCTTCGGCGGCCTGGTGGCGTTGGATCAGTTCGTAGAAGGGCTTAAAGTCCAGTTGGACGAATTTTTCGGTCAGCTCGGGGTCGAACTGGACGCCGGCGCAGCGTTTAATTTCGCGCAGGACCTGGTCGTGGCTCATGGAGGGGCGATAGGCGCGGTTGGAGCTCATGGCGTCGAACGAATCCGCCAGGGCGACCAGGCGGCCGAAGAGGGGAATGTTGGTTCCCGCCAGGCTGTAGGGATAGCCTGAGCCGTCCCAGCGTTCGTGATGATGGAGCACGCCGGGGATCAGGTCCTTCATCGGGCGGATGTCCTGGATGATGCGGGCGCCGATTTCCGGGTGCATCTTGATGAGGCGGAATTCCTCGTCGGTGAGGGTGCCGGGCTTGGTCAGGACGGCTTCGGGCACGCCGATCTTGCCCACGTCGTGGACCAGGCCGGAGAGGTAGACGCGTTCGATGATCTTTTCTTCCAGGCCGGCGGCCCGGGCGAGGGCCTGGGCCATGACGGCCACGCGTTCGGAGTGACCGTGGGTGTAGCTGTCCTTGGCGTCGATGGCGCTGGTCAGGGCGTGCATGGCGCCCATGAACATGGCCTGCATGTCCTCAAAGAGGGCCAGATTCTGCAGGAAAATGCTCAGGCTGCTGGTTAGGGCGTCGCAGAGCTTCACGTCCACGCTGCTGATGGCTGAGCCGTCGACCTTGTCTCCGCCGAGGAGGATGCCCAGGGTGCGATCATCGCGGCGGAGGGGAATGACCAAGAGGTGCTTGGCCAGCTTGGCGACGTGGGGGATGCCCAGGGAGGAGGGGTCTTCGTAGACCATCGAGCGTGGCGGGTGGGGCTGGTGGAGGAGGATGAGGTTGGCCATGCGGGTGAGCATGGTCTGATCGCAGGGCAGCTGGCCGGCGACGAATAACTTGCCCGGCATGGTGTTGGCGCGGGCGTCGTCCTGCACCAGTTGCAGGGCCAGCCAGCGCAGGCCGACGACCTGATGCAATTCCGCGCAGGCCGCCTGGAAGAAATGCTCCGAGGGCTGATTGACGCTCATGTTGGAGCTGAACTTGTAGAGCAGGCTCAGCTCTTCGTAGGAGTCGCCCAGTTGCTGGCTGAGGGACTGGATTTCCTCGTAGCGGCGGTTGACCTCCACCGAATCCTGCTGAATCCAGCTGATGGCGGCGGCCAGGCGGAGGACTTCGGGAGGGGAGAAGAGTTTTTCGGTTTCGATCTGCCGCAGGACGGCCTGATGATCCAGGCCCTGGGCCTGGCAGATCTGGTGCAATTGTTCGGAGGCCGGCAGGTCGCGGCTGAACAGGACGGCCAGGACCAGCGTTTCGCCGCTTAGGGGGGCGTGGTGGCGGCGGCGGGCGGCGGGGGGCAGGCAGATGACGCTGACGCCCGGCCAGACGTCCACGCGCTGGTAAGGGTGTTGCTGCAGTTGGGGGCGCAGATGATGGATGGCGGAGGCGAAGGCCTGGGAACGAACCACCAGGTTCTGGAAGGGTTGTTGGCAGGCCAGCAGGTCGCAATGCCCGGCGGAATCCACCGTGGCCACGGGGATATCCAAGGCGCGCAGCCGCTCTAACAGCTTCGCTGCGCAGGCCGGGGCGGCCGGGGGAGCAGGTTGATTTCGCAGTCGCGTCACAAAGCCTCACGCGCGGGGGCGATTCCGGAAGGTTCGCCCGCCAGTTCCTTGACTTTCAGCAGCACATCCCGAGGTGAAAAAGGTTTGGAGATCACGTCCTGGATATTGGTGTCTTTCAATTGGTCCTGTTTGTGCAGGCCGAAGCCCCGGGCGGTGAGCATCAGGGCGGGGATGTCGGCGGTCTGCGGGGCGGCTTTTAGGCGTCGGCAGAGCTCCAGGCCGTCGAGCAGGGGCATCTGGTAGTCGGCGATGATCAGGTCCGGCGTGTGGTGCAGCGCCAGGTCCAGGGCTTCCTGGCCGTTCTCGGCCGTCAGGGTCTCATAGCCGGCCATATTCAGGCGCAGGCTCAGCACGTGGAGTATGTGCGTTTCATCATCCACCAGAAGAATCAATGGCCGACGGTTATCCATGCGACCGCTACTCCTTAACACGGTCGAAACGGCGAATCAGTACTTTCCCTAGATGGACTTCGACCAAAGGCAAGCGAAACGTGAAGACAAGAGACAATAAAGATGATTTGCCACGACCGTTGGCGCGGGCTGCGCGGATTGCGCGGATGACAGAACATGGAGGAGAAAAACCAGGCCAAACGGCCAGATTTGAGGTGTTAAGCGCCGAGATCGGCAGCGAGAAAAACTCCCGGCCGGCGCAGAAAAAAACCATGGTCCTAAGGCAGGACCATGGTGGGAACGGCAGGTGAATCGGCGGAGGCCCGGGGGGGGTGTATCAGGGTTGCGAGGAAGGCATGCCGGCCTGGGACAGCAGCTGGCGGGCCTGGGTGTTGTGGGGGTCCAGTTCCAGCACGTGCTGGAAATCCGCCACGGCCTGGGTCTTCTTGCCCACTTGCTGATACGACAGGCCGCGGAGGAGGATGGCCATGACCTGATCAGGGGCGACCTTGACGGCCTTGTCGAAGAAGGAAAGCGCGGCCGGCCACTGCTGGCGCTTCTGGCTGACCATGCCGGCCAGCAGATAGCCCTCGTGGCGATTGGGGGCGATGCGGATGAGCCGTTCGGCGGCATACTGGGTGGCGGTGATGTCACCGGACGCCCAGGAGGTTTCGCCTAAGCCGATCCAGGCTTCGACGTCGGTGGCGTCCTGGCGGGTCTGCCGCATGAAGATGCTCTTGGCGTCGTCAAAGCGTTCGGCCTGCAGGTAGGCCCGGCCGAGCATCAGGTGGATGTCCCGGCGGTCCTTAAAGTCCAGGCGGGTGGTCAGGCGGCGCAAGGTGGTGATGGAGTCCTCGAACTGCCTGGCGGCCAGCTGCGCGGCGGCCAGATCCTCGATGTACTGGGAGTTTTCCGGGTCCAGCACGGAGGCCTTGCGGAAGTAATCCACGGCCTGGGGGGCTTGGCCGGCCATCATGTGCAGCTTGCCGATGGCTGCCCGCAGCGCGGCGTTCTGGTCGAAGTAGACCAGCTTGTTTTCAAACAGGTTCATGGCGTCCTGGGGGCGATCGGCGGCGACCATCATCTCGCCGACAGCCAGCAGGTAGGCGACGTTGTCCGGCTCCAGGTCGTAGGCGGCCTGGTATTCCTTGCCGGCGTCATCGAACTGCTGCCAGCGCTGCATCACGATGCCCAGGTAGTAGTGGGGTTCGGGCAGCTTGGGGTCCAGCTCGATGCTCTGCTTAAACAGGTGAAAGGCCCGCTCCAGCTGGCCGCGTTCGACGGCCACCCGGCCGGAGAGGGTGTAGAGCTTAGGATTCTTCCCGTCGACGAGCGTGGCCTGGCTGAGGGTTTTTTCCGCCTCATCCAGGTCGCCGGCCGAGAACTGCTGATCGGCCATCTGGAGCATGAGCGTGGAGCGCATGCGCTTCCAGCGAGCGTCGGCGTTGTTGACGATATCCTTCTTGGTCGGACCGCAGCCTGTGACCAGGCAAACAAGACCGATCGTGACCGCTAATCCAAGGCGTCGCGCGACGGAATCTGCCATGGTCAAGGCTCCGACTGGAGAGGAAGTTAAACCAAGGTTTCCAAAAAGGGTGCTTGCTTATTCCACGGGGTGGACGCCTTCGGCGCTGCCCAGGTTAAGGGTGGTTACGTCAAGGGTCTGATCCTCATCGGCCGCGGCGGAAGAGGGCACCCAGGAATTCAGGGCGCTTAGGACGTTGACGCTGGGCTCAACTTCCGAAGCCTGCGGCGTGAGCAGGGACAGCTGGGCGCCGCTGGGCTGGGTGGCCGGGGCCTGCGACTGGGGTTCAGCCAACAGGTCCGAAGGAGCCGTGGTCGGCGTTTCAACTTCAGGCGTCGCCGGAGCCGCTTCCACGGTCACTTCTTCCACGGTCACTTCCGGCTGCGCTTCCATGGCGGCCGGTTCCGAGGTCACGCCAGGGGAATCCTGATCCGTCCATTCCGTCGCGGATTCTTCCATCTGGACGGCGGGGATCACCGACATCGTCTGGGCGTCGGCTTCCGCGGTAGCCGGTTCCGACTCAACGGCCGGGGCGGCGGAGGAGGTCGGCTCGGTGACCGCGGGGGTTTCCGTGGGCACTTCGATGACCGTATCGGCCTGGGCCGGCTGCTGGAGCGAGGAATCAATCATCTTGGAGGCGGCGTCCTCGAGAATGCTCGGATTCTCGTTGAACTTGCGGCTGCCGCCGAGCTCAGCTTTCAGGCGCTGAGCTTCGAAAGAGTTCGGATCCAGGGACAGGGCCATGTCCACGGACCACATGGCCCGCTGGCGATTGCCCTCATCCATGTACTTCATGGCGTCGCGGATGTGGCCGGCCTGCATCTTGCTGCGCGACCAGGGCAACAGGTTCTCGCGGGCGCCGAGCACAGCCAGGTCGACCGACTGCTTGGCGCGGTCGCCGCCGGCGTACAGAGCCTGATCTTTCACGATCGTGGGGGTGACCAGGAAGATGTATTCGTTACGGACGTTGTTGTCGTCCTGCCCGCGGAAGGCGGCGCCGAGAATGGGCACGTCGCCGAGGAAGGGCACCTGCTTGCGGATGACGGTGGTGCTTTCCTTGAACAAGCCGCCGAGCACGACGGTCTGGCCGGAGCGGACCATCACGTTGGTGGTCAGTTCCTCGGTGGTCTGGGTGGGAATCACGAAGCCCGCCACGTCGTCGATGTTACCGGTCGAAATGGCCGGCTTGATTTCCATGCGGATGAAGTCGTCGTCGCCGACGAACGGCCGGACGGACAGCGAAGTACCAACATCCAGGAATTCCACGGTCTGGGTGGTGGTGTTTTCGTTCTGGGTGGTGCTGACATAGCCTAAACGTTCACCGACCAGGAGCTTGGCCCGCTGGCGATTTAAGACCAGCAATTTGGGGTTGGCCAGCACGGTGGCGTCGGTGACCTGATCCAGAGCTTGAATGAACACGGAGAAGTCGTCATTGACGATGCCGACCTTGATGCCGGACTTGCCGGAGTCCGAGTCGCCCACGTTGGTGCTGCCCGCGCCGCCGTTGCCGCCCACGGCGCCGCTGATCAGTTCATCCACGACGTTGAGGGGATCGGCGAAGTCGGCGGCCTTAAAGTCAGCCATGACCGTCAGGTCCACGCCCAGGGCGTTGAGCTCGGTGAGCTTGGCTTCTAAGACGGTGGCTTCGACCATGATCTGCTTGGGCCGAATGTCCAGTTCCTTGAGGACGGCCAGGATCTGGTCCACGTTTTCCGGGTAGTCGCGGATCACCAGGGTGTCGGCGTGGGCGAAGGAGTTGGCTCCGCCGTCGCCGCTGCTGGCTTCAAAACCGGCCGCGGCCGCGCCGCTGACGGCGATGGACCCGGCCTGGGAAAGCAGGGGCGACACGAAGGTGGAGGCGTCCACCGCGGTGATATAGCTTAAGCGGGTGACCTTGGTGGTCAGTTCGCGTTCGGCGTCCTGAATGGCGGCCAGTTCCTGCTGGGTGTAGACGTAAATGAAATTGCCCTTCTCCTGATACCCGAACCCGTTGGGATGGAGAATGGCGTCCAGGCCGTCGTAGAAGTCCACGCCGTAGAGGTCGGCGGTGACTTTGCCGGCCACGTTGCGGCTGGCCACGATGTTGCGCTGGGCCTGGATGGAGAGCATCTGCAGAACCTTGGACAGATCCACGTCCTTGACGTGCAGGTCGATCTGGCCGAAGGGGCTGACGCTCACGGCGGGGGTTTCCTCAGCCCCGCTGTTGCGATCGTCAAAGACGTTGACGGCCACGTCGTCGGGAGAGGCCGAGGGGACCATCGGCGGAGGCGTGGTGACGGCGGCGTCGGCCGGCACGGGTCGATGGGTGACCGTGGCGGTGGGGGCCGGTTGGCTGCTCTTGCCGCTGGCGCCCAAGGCGGGCGTAGCGCTTAAGCTGATGGTGCAGAAAAGAACCAAGCCCACGGTAAGCGTACGTTGAAGGGACATCTGCAAACTCCTCGGGCCCTGGCCCAGCCTCGCGGTGAATGGCGTGTTGTCGGCCGCTTTGTTCAGACGCATGTCGTTGGATCCACGTTGTTTCGGCGGGGTCGGCGGCGGTACGGGATGAGTGATCCGTCGTCGCCACCCCTGTGCTTTCGTTCGGGTCCAGCCGCGGCTTGGTTGGCGCCGGGCGTGATGCCCGCCCAACCGGGCGCAGCGCGGACCCCCTTCCGACGGTTCTTAGGGGGTTCATCGACCCAATTCTTTACGGACTTTGCTGGCTTATCTGACTTGGCGTGCATACCGAGTTTGTCCTGGTGTTGCGATCGCTACGGCCGGCATAAACGGACCCCGGAAGGGGGGGGATTCGATGAGGTGGGGCTTAGGCGAAGGGATGAGGCGGGGAGGAGATGGAGATGTCACGCAGCGCTTCCGGAGGTCCGGAAGATGCGGTGTGGCACCCACCCTTCGACCCCATACCGCAGAAGCTGGAATCTGCGGATGTGTGGCGATGAACTTGGGAAGGGTAGATGTGTGGAGATTGAAAAGACTAACCAGCGGGCTCCCGCCCGCGGCTATTTTTCGACGGAATGGGGTTGTCGTTTGTTGATCCCTGATTGCCCTACCCCCTACCCTAGACCCCATACCCCAGCTCGGGTGCCACACAGCAGCCCGAAGGGTGCGGTGTGCATTGGCCTCCGCCCTCAATACTACTTGTCGCATGGAGGGCAGTGTCGCAATTCAGCAGTTTGTTATTCTGAGCTGTCCTGTAGGTGGAAGAAATGGCACACAGCACTTCCGCAGAGCCGGAAGATGCTGTGTGGCACCCACCCTTCGACCCCCTACCACAGACCCCGTACCCCGTACCCCAGACCCCAGACCCCAGACCCCAATCTCTCGTCCATTGGTCATCTGGCCAGCGGAGCTTCCGGGGGCGGGGGCGTCACCAACGCGCGGGCGGGGGGCTGTTCCGGTTCAGCCAGGGCGGTGCGGGGCACGTTGTGCTGGTAACGCAGGCGGCCCCAGATCAGCAGACCCACCACCGACAGGCCCATGAAGAGCCAGAGATTGCGGCGGAGGGAGATTCGCAGGGAAGAAAGAGTCATGACGATTCTCGTGTCGGAAGGCGTGTGGGGACAAGGCTTCATGCCGAATGGTCTGGGTGCCACACAGCAGCCCGAAGGGTGCTGTGTGCGTTGGCCTTCATTATTTCAAAACGGAATAACGACAAATGGCCAATAGAACCCAAGTTGAGTTGAGGCCCAGATAAAGCCATGTAAATCGTGCCTTTCACATCGGCAATCAACACACAGCAGGCTTCGCCATGCTGTGTGGCACCCATGCGGGACTAATCCCTGTCTCTTGTCTTCTCCTAATTCCTAACTCCCAACTCCCTTACTCATCCGCGACCTGGGCGATGGTCACGCGGCCGGTCATGGCGCCGACGTTGATGCGATAGCGCAGGCCGTGGTTGCGGACTTCCACGTAGCCATCGGTGCTGGGCTCGCCCATGTCGTTGTATTCAATGTAGAGCTCGTCGTTGAAGTTGGCGGCCACCAGGTCCACGCCGCGGAAGCGGCTGTCGCCGCGGAAGTCAACGATGTAATCACCGCTGACCGAAGCGCCCACGCGCCAGTTGGCGGCGATGGTGTTGCCCTCGGCATCGGTGATGCGATAGTTGTCGTTATCCAGGTCGAACACGACCCGGCGGGTCTGCTGGCGGGCGACGGCGTCGTTCTGGGCGTAAAGCAGGTCGGCGATGATGGTGCGTCCAGCCGCCTGGGTGGTGAGCGTGCCGCTGGTGAGCATCTGGGGGATGACCATGGCTGAGGCGATACCCATGAGAGCGATGACCACGATCACTTCCACCAGGGTAAAGCCCTGCCGGGCTGCGGATCGGCCCTGAAGGGGTGCGGGTTGGATGCGACTGAACATGGCCAGTCTCCCTTTTTGTTACGGCTTGGCGTCGGGCTTGGTCGTGGTGATGATGTTCTTGGCTTCGCGGGCGGGCGTGGTGGGCGTGGCGGTCGGGGCGACGTCCACCGGCGGCGTCGCGGCCGGAGCCACCGGCGTGCCAGGTCGGCCCAGCGCGGCTTCGGCGGAAGACTCTTCCAGGCGGACGCGCACTTCGCCGGAGCGCAGGAGACCAATCAGGCTGTCCATGCGCTGATTAAGACTCTTAAGTTCCGCGATCATCTCATTGCGCTGAGCGCCGGAGTCGGGGATGCCCTCGGCCCGGGCGGTTTGCGCCAGGCTCAGGTCCACGGGCGAAAGCGTCCAGAGCGTCCAGAGGTGGACGGTCAAGAGCAGGGCGATGAGGGTGAGCACGGCATTGAGGTATCGAAGTGATCGCATGATGGTTTCTCCTAGCCTATTTTCCAGATCGGCCGACGAGCCATTCAATTTTGCCTCAACGAGCCGCGACCGTAAGGGAGCGGGGCTTGCGGGCCCTGGGGGTGGTGCCCCGTTTGTCAAACCATCATGCCCCGATAACACCGCTTGCTGACGCGCGCGGCTCGTGGAACCTGGGGCCGGACCGCTTGCTGACGCGCGCGGCTCGTGGAACCTGGGGCCGGACCGCTTGCTGACGCGCGCGGCTCGTGGAACCATTTTCGGCCGCGAACCAAAACGCACAGGCCGATTCGACCTGTGCGGATGGTGGAGCGTGGTTTTCCAAAAGAGCCGCCCAGACGGTTAGGTCGGGGCGGCTGAAGAGCTAGAGGTTATTCCTCGGCAGCGATCGGCTCGATGTCATCGTTGTCGGTCAGGCCGGCCTTATCAATGCTGGCCGCGGGGCAAGTCGCCTTGAGGAACTTGGCGTCGTTGTCCCACACCCAGGCCACGCCGTCAGCCACCGCTGCGGCGACGGAGGTCGAGGTCGCATCAGCGATGAAGGGGTTCTGGGGGGCCTTTTGCAGATAAGGACCAAAGGCGGTTTCGCCAGCGTCCACCGCGCCACCGTTGACGTCCGTGCGGCTGGTCAACAGTGTCCAGTCGATCAGGCCGTCAGTCACGGGGTAGTTGCCGTTGTGCTGAACTTGATAAAGTTCAAGCTGGCTGCGGACGGTCTGGAGCTGAGAGACCAGGTTGCTGCCCTTGGCGGTCTCGCTGGCGTTCGTGAACTGAGGGATCACGATGGCCGCAAGAATGCCGAGGATGACCACGACGATCAAGATTTCGATCAACGTAAAGCCACTGTTCCGCCTTGTCATGAGAATTCTCCCTATCGAAAAAACCAACCAACCCTGTTGTTCCTGCGGTTCCACGTGAACGCGCTTACGGTTTTGAGTCTCTTAGCTCGGCGTGGGGCGGCTGGTTGAGCCCCCCCGACAAACCCGAGCGTTTTTTCCCCATCCCTGTGTATTTCTCCGAATCTCCGCCCCGTTTGCCGTCGCCTTAGTCCCCCTCGCCATTATTTGTCGTCCATGGTTTAGTCCGACTTAACCGTGTTGGAAAAAGGATGGGCGAGCAATTGCGGCGGGGGTGGATTTGTGCGCGTGGCGCGCCTTTCCACTACCGCAAACAGACGATTCAATAACCCGACAGGCAAGCGTGGCGAACCCGCGCCAGGGGGGGCAAGCGAGATGACTTTTGCCCAGACGTTACAGACGGAACAGGGTGCGGCGGGGGAGGGGAGGGAGGAAGGGGTTAGGAATTAGGAGTTAGGAGTTGGGAATTAGGGGTTGGGAATTAGGGGTTGGGGGTTAGGGGAAAACAAACCGATTCCAAGCGAAATAGCCGCGGGCAGGAGCCCGCGGTTGGACTCATCGAACTGCCGAGAGACTCGCTCACCCTACCACGTCACCCAATCACCACATCGGCCGGGGGTGCCACACAGCATCTTCCGGGCCTCCGGAAGTGCTGTGTGCAATCTGCTTCGCCTACGGAATGAAATAATGACAAATGGCCATCGCACACAGCAGCCTTCGGCCTCCCGGAAGTGCTGCGTGGCACCCTCATTTTCACGCCACGTCGGCCAAACCGGCCCCGCATTCCCATGCGGGGCTATGGTGTATTGATTGTCTTCCTCCCCAACTCCCCAACTCCCCAACTCCTAATTCCTAAATCCTAATTCCTAAATCCCAACTCCCAACTCCTGACTCCTCCCCATCGCCTCCTCGTTTGGTTCCGGGCCTGCGCCGCCTTACCCTATTCGTCCATGCAGCGTGTTCTGGGCATTGATCCGGGCTTACGCATCACCGGCTACGGCGCGGTGGCGCTGGCGGTCGGGCGGCGCGAGCCGGCGCTTATCGAGGCGGGAGTGATCCGGCTGTCCGCGAAATTGTCCTTGGAAGAACGCCTGGCCCAGCTCTTTACGGATCTAACCAGCCTGATCGTGGAACTAAAACCCACGGCCGTGGCGGTGGAGAAGCTCTACGCCCACTACAAGCACCCGCGCACCGCGATCCTCATGGCCCACGCCCGCGGCGTGATTCTGCTGGCTGCCCAGCAGCATGATTTACCGGTCATCCACCTGCCCGCCACCGAGGTCAAGAAGGCCGTCACCGGTTACGGCCACGCCTCCAAGGAACAGATGCAGCGGGCGGTTCAGGCGCAAATGGGCCTGGACCAATTGCCCAAACCCCCCGACGTGGCCGACGCGATCGCCATCGCCCTGACGGCGGCCCGAAGATTGACCCTGAAAGTTAGATGAGAAGGATGGACCCCGCGCGAATTTGATCCCGACATCAATCCCCATTTAGCGTTTGCCCCGAAAACGATGTCAGTCCCTGTTTAGCGGTTGCCCCGCAGGGGCACGGTCTTCAAACGTCTTGACAAAGCGCCAGCGTTGGGGACGTTTGCCGTCTTTGAGGGGGTTTTGTTGCACGTACGTGATGGCGTGGCGCACTTCCGCGGGATAGCGCAGATATTTTCGCCAGCAGCACCGGGCCCAGGGCGAAGGCAGTCTCCCCGAAGCGTAAGGTAGATCAGCAAACGGATGCAGGCCTTCGGCTGTGAGCTGTCGGGTGGCGGCGCCCTTGAGCAGATTGATCAGTTGCTCGATGTCGTAGCGATGTCGGCCAATGACCAAGTGCACATGTTGGGGCAATATGGCGCAGGCGTAAATGGAGCAGCCGGCGGCTTCCGCGCCGGCGGCCAGGCCGCTTGCTACCACCAGAGCCTGGCGGCCTGTGAAGACCACCGGCTTGCGGCGCAGGGCTGCCTTGGCGGATTGTCGGGCCAGGACGTTATGTTTCCGGCCGGCCAGGGAATGGCGATCGCTGGTCTTGGTGGCTGGGCCGAAGGATCGCAGCTCCTGGGAACGAACCTGGCTGGACCAGGATCCGCGCGGGTCGTTGGGAAGCCAGAAGCCGTAGGCGCTTAGAGTTACGTGGTAGGCAAGAATCATTTAGAGGGGATTCTATAACGTCGCCGACGCAAGGGCGGCCCTGCGGGCCTGCCGCTAAACGAGTGCCTATCGATGGGTGCGGAAGAGCAATTAAATTAAAGTCAACACGTCTTATTTTACATTTTTTACGAAAAGGCCAAAAATGTCTTGTGGGGGATGGGGGGAAACCATTAGACTAGGGCGAGATTTAAGAACGCCATGTCTTCTTATGGCGTTCATCCATTCCCGCTGGAGGGTGGGAGTGGAGAAGTTATTAGGAGAAGGGAGAGAGAAAATGTCCAAGCATGTTCTTTTGGTTGCGGCTATGGCGGCCCTTGTGCTGTCGTTGGGCATCAGCGGTTCCGCACGCGCGGATGATGCCTTGATCGTCACTGATTTTGCGGGTCTGGGCCCTTCCGTGGTGCAGCAGTTTGAGCACATGGACGGCGAACCCTTCAAGGGTTATGTGACGGTCAATCTGACCAACACCGGCAGCGCCGCCTGGGGCGATTTCCACTTTGAGATTTTCGGCATCCCTGGTTTCCCCAGCGTGGCGAACGTCAGCTTCGTGGTGGACAGTCCCTACGAACCGACCAGTAGCCAGTCCGGGTTGACCTGGGCGGTGGACAATGTGGTGGTCGGCGCGACGCTGGACCTGTTCTTCTATTCTGATCCGGTGCTGCCGGGCGAATCGGCCAGCTTCATGGTCTATACGGACAATGCCGATCACGTGCCGTTCTTCGGCGTGGCGATTTATCCCACGCCCATACCGGAGCCGGCCACGCTGGCGCTGATGGGCTTGGGTGGCTTGTTTATCTCTCGCCGTCGTCGGTAATGTGAAGCCCCGTTCGGGGCCTGGCTGTGGCGTTCGTCATGTAAGAACCCACGGACCGTTACCGCGTCTCAATAGGACAACGCGAGCAACTGGGCTCCAACCAGTCGCTCGCGTTGTTATTTTTGGGTAATGAACAGGCGGAGAAAACGAGCGGCCGAGAATTAAGCTCCCAACACCTCCAGGATGCCCTGGCAGAACTGCGGCAGATCATCGGGCTTGCGGCTGGAGACAAAGTGCCGGTCGATGACCACGGCCGCGTCTTCCCACTTGGCCCCGGCGTTGATCAGGTCGTCCTTGATGCCCGGCGAGCCGGTCACGCGCACGCCGCGATACACCCCGGCCGAGATCGGTATCCACCCGCCGTGGCAGATGGCCGCCACCAGATGATTGCCAGCCGCAAACTCACGGACCAGCGCCAGCACCTTGGCGTCCCTCCGCAGCTTGTCCGGCATCCACCCGCCGGGAACCACCACGCCGTCGAATTCCTGGGCTTCCACGTCGCGGACAGCCGCGTCGCTCACGCATGGGTATCCGTGTTTGCCGGCGTAGCGCGTTTTGCCCTCTAAGCCCGCCACCGTCACCTCCGCGCCAGCCTCGACGAGCCGCAGCTTCGGATACCACAGCTCCAGGTCTTCGTATTCATCCCCCACGAACATCAACACCCGCTTGCCGCTGATCTGGCCCATGTTTTTTCTCCTGCCCAGTTAGCGCGAAAAACCCACCGCCCGTCAGGCTGAATTATAGGCCCGCCAGGAGTCGTTCGCGGCCGAAATGGCGAATGCACGAATTGCCGATTTGAGATTGTCGATTGGCGATGTGCAAAACAACACCAAGCCAGATTACCGTACCTTTTCGCTCCTGGCGTATACTTCTGCGGCAATCGGCAATCGGCAATCGGCAATCGGCAATCGGCAATCGGCAATCGGAATTCCCATGACTTTTTCCTTCATCATTCCCGCTTATAACGAAGAGGCCCTGATTGCCGACACGCTTGAGCACGTTCGTGCCGCGGCGGAATCCGTCGGGTTGGCGTATGAGGTGATCGTGGTGGATGACGCCTCGACGGATCAGACGGCCGCGCTGGCCCGCGCGGGTGGGGCCAAGGTGGTGAGCGTGAATCTGCGCCACATCGCCGCGGTGCGCAACGCCGGGGCCAGGGAAGCGCAAGGCGAGTTTCTGATTTTCGTGGACGCGGACACCTGGCTGCCAAAGGAAACCTTGCAGGCGGCGCTGGCGGCGCTGCGCGCTGGCGCGGTGGGCGGCGGAGCCCACGTGCGCGGGGATCAGCCGGCGGGCTGGAGCGCGGAGCTGTTTTTAATAATCTGGAACATGATCTCGCGCGTGATGCGCTGGTCGGCTGGTTGTTTTATCTTCGCGCGGGCGGCGGATTTCGCGGCTGTGGGCGGATACAACGAGGCCTTTTTCGCCAGCGAGGAAATCGTGCTCAGCAAAGCGATGAAAAAGCGCGGACGGTGGGTGATTTTGCGCCAGCCGGTGGTGACCTCGGCACGCAAAGCCCGGATGTACCCCATGCGCCAGTGGTGGTGGATGACGCTGAAGTTTCTGTTCCGTGGGCAAAAGATGCTGCAGACGCGGGATGGCTTGGACATGTGGTACGAAGGCCGGCGCGAACCGCCCGCCGCCGGAGAGAGAGTAGAAAGTAGAAAGTAGAGAGGAGAAAGAAAGACCGGGGGGAAGTGGCGATCTGGCGATTTGGCGATGTGGCGAAGTGGGGGAGTCGTGCGGGGGTACGCCCGATACCCGCAACCCGAACCCTGCTCGCGGCCCCCGCCGCAGCTTACCCCGTACCCTGTACCCTGTACCCCACACCCCACACCCCAATTCCACTTCCGGGGGCGGGGGGCAACTTCCGGGGGCCGGGGGGTCCGGATAATGGGTGGTAAAGGTGAGGGGTTAGAGGGGGACGGGAGCTAAAAAAGTTGCATACAGACGTGCTCGTCCGGTTGCCTGGGCGGCGGTTATATCGTTGGGTTGTTACGTCGTGACGGTGGCAGGGGAATCGGGGGAAATCGCACCGGCAGAGCAAGCAGCAAAAGGAGTCGGGAGCATGTCTACGGTAACGATCTTAATTGCCTGGACGTTGGCGGCAGGGGTGATTGTGACCTTGGCGGTGCAGCCCGAGGGGGGCGTGCTCTACCAAGGCCCGCTGACGGTTATCGGACTGGGCCTGATCGGCGCGGGCCTGTGCATCGAAGCCCGCAAGAGGCTGATCAAACAGGACGCAGCGGCACGCACCAAACGCTAAGCCATCATTGACGCAAAATTCCCGTCAACATCGTTGCACAGCCTGACTGTCCAGGAGGCAGTCAGGCTGATTCCTTTTTTGGGCACGGGGACGCGGCGTAAGGTCGACGGCGGTGAAGCCCGCGGGCATGATGCTCAGACGTTCTGCGGCGGGGTGGTGAGCACCGGATAGCGCAGCGGGTCGGCCGGCAGGGCGGGCTGCTGGCGGGCGATCCAAAGCGAAGTCTCGCTTTCCGACGGCATGGGCAGGAGCCAACGATTTTCCGCCCAGACCTGTTGAAGTACCACCATGCCCGGCAACGGATCAGCGTCGATGGGCAAAAGGATGTCCTGCCTAAATCGGCCTTCTTCATCCAACTGGCGATAGATCTGCCGCGGCGGAGGCGGGCTGAGCTTGCGCGCAAAGTCCGCGGGCAAAGCGGCATCCAAGTCGGCCAGCAATCGCCTATCCAGAACACCCTGGGCAGAGTAAAGCGAACACACGGGCGTTTGGGTCGCCAACCAGGTGCCGGGCAAAGCCGCTAGCGCAGAACCCGCGAACCGATGCGTTTCCAGGCACGTGCGCAGACCCTGCCAGGCCGGGGCGTGGCTGGGTAAGGTCGTCCACCATTGGCAAAGCGAAGCGGGCATGGAGAGAATAATAGCGGAAAGATTTCACCGCCGAGAACGCAGAGAAGACGAAATTCACCACGGAGAACACAAAGGCCACGGAGATTGATCTAAATAGAAATGCCTTGAGTTGGTTCCTGTTTTTATCTCCGTGCCCTCCGTGGTCAATGGTCTTGGAACGAAATTCTCTTTGGGCAGGAAACACAACCAGCTCGCTCCGGAGGCAGCCGATGTCCGCCAATCAAGTGACAAGCGAAACCAGCCCGCTCCTGTTTCACGAGGAGCAGCGTTTCACCCAGTGGTGGCTGCGGGTGGCGGTGGCGGCGGTGAATATCGCGGCAGTGATTGTCCTGTACGAGTTCTGGACGGGCCGTTTGGAGAACGGCGTGGGGAACCTGGCTCCGCCGCTGAACGTGCTGCTGGGCTCGTTGATGATGACCACCTGGCTGATCGGCCCGCTGACGCTGTTTATTCTCCTCTTCAGCAAACTCACCACGCAGGTGCGGGCCGACGGTCTTTACATCCGCTTTCGCCCGTTTCACTGGCGCTGGCGGCGGATGGAACTGGAAAAGGTCACGCAGGTGCGCGCGGTGACGTATTCCGCGCTGGTTGATTACGGCGGGTGGGGTTTGCGCTGGGTGCCGGGCGGCGCGTGGGCGTACAACGTCAAGGGCAATCAAGGCGTGCGCCTGGATTGCCCGGGGATGCGCCACATTCTGATTGGCTCACAACGGGCCGAGGAACTGGCCGCGGCGGTGCACAAGATCTGGTCGCGCTCGGCCGCGAGCACGAAATCTTGAATCAGGCGCCGCACTATAGCCCGTCTAGTGGCTCTCTAATTCACAGCCCCGCGATGCCGACGAATTCCTCTTTCAGCGCGGCGTACAGGCGCTGATACTGAGCGTGGTGTTTGGCGTACAGGGCAGCCCGTTTGGCGTTGGGCTTAAGTTTCTCGGTGTCGCGGATGGCAGCCTGACAGGCTTGGGGCACGTCTTTCCAGACGCCGGTGCCCACGCCGGCCAATAGTGCCACGCCGTAGGCTGGGCCTTCCTGGGCGTTGATGACCGCGACATTTCGCCCGTAAACATCAGCCTGGAGCTGCCGCCAGAAGGCACTGCGGGCGCCGCCGCCGGAGAGACGCACGGTGCGGATGTTGATGCCCATCTGATCCATCACCTGCAGCGCGTCAGCCATGCCGAAGGTCACGCCTTCCAAGAGAGCGCGAATCAGCGCGGGCCGATCGTGCCGCGCGGTTAGGCCGATCCACCCGCCGCGGGCGTTGGGGTCGGCATAAGGACAGCGCTCGCCGGTCAAATACGGCAGGAAGAAAAGCCCTTCGCAACCGGGCGGGGCTTTTTCCGCTTCGGCGATCAAAAGGGCATAGGGATCGACCTTGCGCTTCTTGGCCTGGGCGACTTCAGCGGCGCCCAAGCGATTGCGGAACCACTGGAACGACCCGCCGGCCGAGAGCATGCACCCGAACACGCACCACTTGCCCGCCACAGCTGAGCACATGGTGTGCACCCGGCCTTGGGGGTCGTAGGTCGGTTGATCAGCATGGACGAACACCACGCCGGAGGTGCCCAAAGTCGCCGAGGCGACCCCCGGAAGGACAATGCCGTTGCCCACCGCGCCGGCCGGCTGATCGCCGCTGCCGCCGACCACGGGCGTGCCTTCCTTTAGTCCAAGAGCCGCGGCCCCGGCTTTGTGGAGCTGGCCGGAGACGACGTGCGATTCAAAGCAGTTAGCCAAGAGGGCGCGGTCAATCTGTAAAAGCGATAGCAGGTCGCGGTTCCACGCCCGCTTCTTAACATCCAAGAGCAGCGTGCCCGAGGCATCGCCGACTTCCGTGGCGTATTGCCCGGTCATGCACAGGCGGATGTAGTCCTTTGGCAGCAGAATGTGGCGGGTTTTTTCATAGACCCTCGGTTCATGCTGGCGGACCCAGAGGATTTTGGGCGCGGTAAAGCCCGTCAGGGCTGGATTACCGACCATGTCGATCAGCCGCGTTCGCCCCCCAGCCGCTTGTTCGATCTGGGCGCATTGCGCCGCCGTGCGCTGATCGTTCCAAAGCAAAGCCCGACGCAGCGGCTTGGTGCCTTCGCCAAGGAACACCGACCCGTGCATCTGCCCGGACAGCCCGATGGCGGCGACCTGGTCGCCCTTGACCTTGGCCTTTTTGAGCACGGCCTTGGTGGCCTGACAGGTAGCCTGCCACCACTGGCGGGGGTCTTGCTCCGACCAGCCGGGCTTGGGGGCGAAGATGTCGTGCTCCGCCGTGGCGGTGGCCAGAACCCGGCCGCGGAAATCGCAGAGCAGCGTCTTGGTGCCGGAAGTGCCGATGTCGATGCCTAAGAGGTAAGACATGCGCGGGAACTCCAAAGAGGATGGCAAGAATCTATCCGCTAAAGGCAAATCCGCCAAGAAGGAAGGAGGGGAGGCGAATGCCGCGGATGCCAGATATAGGACTGGCTGCCTTAGAAACCCTCTCCCTCTCGGAGGGAGAGGGCAGGGTGAGGGTGCGGCCATTCAAATGCGTTGTTGCACAATTTGAAGAATATACTCCGCGACGGCCACGCTATCCCGTAGAACATCATCATTAAGCACATGTAGCACCCGATAGCCTTGCGATGTTAACCATTGCTCCCTCCGAGCGTCCTGCTCCTGTCTGCCTAAGTGACTCATCCCGTCCACTTCGATTACCAGTCTGGCCCGGGCGCAGAAAAAGTCGACAACATACCGTCCGAGGGGATGCTGTCGACGAAAATGGAAGTCGCAAAGCGGCGGCTGGCGCAAAAGTTGCCAGAGAATCCTTTCGGGGACTGTCGCTCGTCTACGCAACGCACGGGCTTTCCTGGTGCGGGCAGGAGCCACGCGATGGCGCGTCGTTTGGAATTGCGAATTGGCTTGAGAGCGAGGTTCTTGGCGTGAAGGCAAGGCTCCACCCTCTCCCTTCCCTCCCCCTCAGGGAGGGGGAGGGGATGAATACCAAGTGAGGGTGCGGCCGCAGCCGGATGACAAAAGTATGCCCGCATTACAGCGGGAAGCTCCACCCTCTCCCAACCTCCCCCTCATGGAGGGGGAGGGGACACGAACATTCCACCACAGTGCTTACGCGTAGCTGGCGGCCTGGACTTCGCCGCGGGCTTTGCGGGCGGCGGCGCGGTCTTTGCCCAGCTTGGCGATCAGGCCCGAGGAACGCAGCTCCGCCACCGGGTCCACCGGCAGGTCGTGAGTGAGCCGCCACTCGGCCAGCAGCCCGCGCACGTCGGTTTCGTAAGCGTCGCGCAAAATGCGCTCGGCCCCGACGATGTCCATCTGCTTCTGGGCCATCGCCAGCGACTTGCGATCGACCAGGTGCGACTTGGCAAAAAGTTTTTGCGCTTCGTCCACGGTCTGCACCATGGCTTCGAGCTTGGGCTTAAGGTTGTGCGATTGATCGACCATATACGCGATGGCCGGGCGCTTGCCGGTCTCGAATTGATATTGGGCGATCTGGTCGAAAATGCGGAACACGGCATAGGGGTCGATTGAGCCTAAGGTCAGGTCGTCGTCGGCGTATTTGCGGTCGTTGAAGTGGAAGCCGCCCAAGAGGCCTTCATCCAGCAGGAAAGCGACGATGTGTTCGATGTTGCAGCCCGGAAGATGGTGGCCCGTATCGACAAGCACCTTGGCGCGTTTGCCAGCCGCGCGGGCGAAGGCGGCGGCCATGCCCCAGTCGGCGATGTCGGTGTGATAAAAGGCCGGCTCAAACGGCTTGTATTCCACCAGCATGGTCATGCTCTTGGGCATGGCGGCGTGGATCTTCTGCAGGGCTTTTTCCAGGTCGTGCTTGCGGCGGAGGATCGAATCCTGCCCAGGGTAATTCGTGCCGTCAGCCAGCCACATCGACAGCAGGTCCGACCCGGTTTCCTTGCCGATCTTCACGCAGTCCAAGGCGTGCTTGAGCGCTTCCTGGCGGGCCTTGGGATTAGGCGAGCAGAACGACCCGAATTTATAGACCTGATCCTGGAACACGTTGGGATTGATCGAGCCCACGCGCACGCCGTGCTTCCTGGCCAGCTTGGCGACTTCCTTGGGGTTCTGCCCGGGCTTGAAGTCCCACAGCACGTGCACCGCCACCGTCGGGCAGCAGCCGGTGAGCTTGTTCACCAGCCCGGCATCGTGGAATTTGTCCTCCACGGTGGAAGCGGCCGCGGCCTGGAAGAACTTGCCGAAGCGCGTACCGGTATCGGCAAAGCCCCAGGAGGGCAGCTCGATTTTAAAGTTGTCCAGAGCCTTGAAAACGTTGCGGGCAAGGGCGTCGGTCATGGCTATCTCTCCGGGCGGTGGTTTGGAGCCGCCGATGAATTTTCTCCCCCATTTTCCAGAGAACAATGTAACACAGGGCAGCGTGGAATTCCGGGAAAGCTTCCCGGGGGGGCGGGGAATTGTTGAATGCCGATTGCCGATTGCCGATTGCCGATTGCCGATTGCCGATTGCCGATTGCCGATTGCCGATTGCCGATTGCCGATTGCCGATTGCCGATTGCCGATTGCCGATTGCCGATTGCCGATT
>JADZCD010000041.1 GCA_020851735.1 Phycisphaeraceae bacterium | reverse complement strand
GGCTTGTCAGGTGGAACACTTCCGGGGGGGGTATGAATTTTCTCTTGACCTGTAGACATTTGCGCTCGTAGCATCCCATTACGCAGTGGCGGCGTGGATTTATACAAGTGGATTACGCCTGGCACGAGCGGCGAAATGGAAAGGGGCAGGTCATGTCTGCGCGGGAAAATCGCGTTCCGACTTTTGAACGTCTTGAGCCACGGGTGCTGCTGAGCATCACCATTCTGGGGACGGACCTGCTCAGCAAGCCCCTGGCGGCGGAAGGCAACGGCAACAGCTGGGACCCGGCGATCAGTGCGGATGGGCGGTACGTGGCGTTTGTGTCGTCGGCTAACAATCTGGTGGCCAACGATCACAACATGAAGGCGGATATTTTTGTGCGCGATCGGCAGACGGGATTGATCGAGCGGGTGAGCGTGCGCTCGGACGGGCAGGAGAGCAATGGGCCCAGCGCCAATCCGGCGCTCAGCGGGGATGGGCGGTACGTGGTGTTTGAGTCCACGGCCAGCAATCTGGCGGGCAATGACGGCAACACGACGTGGGATGTTTTTCTGTTTGACCGGCAGACCAAGCAGATACGGCTGATCAGCGTGGACAACGCGGGGCAAGGGGGCAACGAGCGCAGCGGCGCGGCGGCGCTGAGCGCGGACGGAAACTTCGTGGCGTACATGTCGCTGGCGGACGACCTGGTGGCGGACGACGGCAATGACACGTGGGACGTATTCGTCTACGACGTGGTCCAGCAGACAGTCGAGCGGGTGAGCGTGAACAGTCAGAATCAGGAAGGCCACGACGCCAGCGGCGATCCGAGCCTCAGCGCGGACGGGCGGTACGTGGCGTTTGTGTCGCTGGCGGACGATCTGGTGGACAACGACGGGAACCAGGCGGGGGATATTTTTGTTCGCGACCGGCTGAACCACGCCACCGGGCGGGTGAACCTGGGCCCCGAGGGGGTGGAGGCGAATGACGCGAGCAACTTGACTTCGATTTCGGCTGACGGGCAGTACGTGGCGTATGAGTCGATGGCGGACAATCTGGTGGCTGACGACGGGAACCAGACGTGGGACGTGTTCGTCAGCCACACGCCGACCGGGGCGACCGAGCGCATCAGCCGGACACCGGCGGGCACGGACGCGGAAAAGCGGAGCGGCCACGCGACAATCAGCGGCAACGGGCAGTACGTGGTGTTCGAATCGCTGTCCGACGACCTGGTGGCCGACGACGGCAACCCGGGATGGGACGTGTTTCTGTTTGACCGCTCGGGGCAGCAGACCACGCGTCTGAGCCTGGGCCTTAACGGGCAGCAGCCGGACGGATACAGCCTGAACGCGGCGATCAGCGCGGACGGAGCGGCGGTGGCGTTTGACTCGGATGCCACGAATCTGACGGCTGGCGACGGCAACGGGTTCAGCGACGTGTTCGTCACGCGTCTGCTGCAGCAAGTGGTGCCCGGAGACTTTAACGGTGACGGGAGCGTGACGCTCAGCGACATTAATCCGTTTAAGCTGGCGCTGACGGACACGCCGGCCTGGCAGGCGGAGTATCCGACGCTGGACTTGATGCTGGTCGATCCAAACAGCGACGGGGTGGTAACGCTTTCGGATATCCCGCCGTTCCAGCAGTTGTTGCTGGGGCAAGAGGGGACGAGCAGCGGGCTGGCGATTGATTATGCAGCGGAGGCGACGACATACCCCCCGGCGGAGCTGGGGGCTGAGCTGCGGACACTTGCGGGCGAGGGGGGAGGGAGAGAGGAGAAAGTAGAGAGTAGAGAGGAGAAAGAGAAGAAGCTTCCGGGGGCACTTCCGGGGGTGCTTCCGGGGGTGCTTCCGGGGGTGCTTCCGGGGGCGGGGGGACTTCCGGGGGGGTGGAATGTGTTGGATGAACTGTCGGGTCGGCAGCGGCGGGGGCGGACGGCGTGGGAGATATTGGTTTAGGGTGGCGAGAGAATGCTGATCCGCCAGCGGCGGCCAAGCGCGGGCGGACGGGAATACCCAATGAATTTGCCAGGCGGTTTTCCTCCGCGGTGCGGGAGGGGGTTTATGTCATGCGCTTGGGGCTGATAGGATGGGCACGAGCCGTAGTCAGGGCGAGGGGGGCGAGAAGGTTGGGGCGGTGCGGGGGTGAAGGAATATTGAAGGATGGACGGCAAGATTCTTTTCCTCACGCGGGCGGGGCGGATGTTCGCGTATGGATTTCTGGCGGTGGTGCTGGTGTTGTATCTGGCGGCGGTGGGGTTAAGCGACGGGCAGATCGGCCTGCTGTTGACGCTGACGCTGGCGGGCGACACGGTGATGTCGCTGGTGATGACGACGACGGCGGATCGGATCGGGCGGCGGACGATGCTGGCGGCGGGGGCGGGGTTGATGGCGGGGGCGGGCGTGGTGTTCGCGTTTACCGAGCAGTGGTGGCTGCTGCTGGCGGCGGCGACGGTCGGGGTGATCAGTCCCAGCGGGTATGAGGTCGGGCCGTTCTTGTCGATTGAACAGGCGGCGCTGGCGCAGGTGGTGGACCCGCGGCGGCGGACGAGGACGTTTGCGTGGTACAACCTGACGGGTTCGCTGGCGACGGCGACGGGGGCGCTGTGCGGCGGATGGCTGGCGGGGGGATTGCAGGGTGCGGGGTGGTCGGCGGTGAGCAGTTTCCGTGTGCTGCTGGTGGGGTACGCGGTGGTGGGCGCGGGGTTGCTGGGAATGTTTTGCTTTTTGACGGCGGCGGTGGAGGTGAATACCGCTCCCTTACGGTCGCGGCTCGTGGAGACAGAGAACCAGGCAAGCAAGGCAACCCAGGCATGGCGATGCCTGGGCTTGTTCAAGGCAAGCAAGGGAGGGGGGCCGCGGACGTGGCTGGGGTTGGGGGAATCCAGGAAGGTGGTGTTCAAGTTGTCGGGGTTGTTTGCGTTGGATGCGTTCGGCGGGGGATTTGTCTTGCAGAGCATATTGGCGTACTGGTTTGTGAGGCGATTTGGGGCTAACGAACAGATGCTGGGGAGCATATTTTTTGGGGCGAATCTGCTGGCGGCGATTTCGTCGTTGTCGGCGGCGTGGTTGGCGGAGAGGATCGGGCTGATCCGGACGATGGTGTTTACGCATATCCCATCGAACGTGCTCTTGATGCTCGTGCCGCTGATGCCGAATGTGGAGTGGGCGATCGCGGTGCTGATGTTGCGGTTCAGCATTTCGCAGATGGACGTGCCGACGCGGCAGTCGTACACGATGGCGGTGGTGCGCCCGGAAGAGCGGTCGGCGGCGGCGGGGGTGACGGGGGTGGCGCGGACGACGGGGGCGTCGGTGGCGCCGCTGTTTACGGGATTGCTTTTGGGGAATGCGGCGCTGATGAACGTGCCGTTTTTCGTGGCGGGGGGATTGAAGATCGTTTACGACGTGCTGCTGTATCGGAGTTTTGTGAAGGTGAGGCTGGAGGAGGAGAGGGGGAGGAGTCAGGAGTTGGGAGTTAGGAATTAGGAGTTGGGAGTTGGGGAAGAAGGCCAAGGCAAGGGGGGCAGGCGGGGGAATCGCTGGGGCAGGTGACGAAAGGTGGAGAGGACCTGGGGTGCGCCCGCTAGACGAAGAAAGACAGGCACACAGCAGCCTTCGGCCTGCTGTGTGGCACCCAAGCTCATAGACCCCCCGGCGGAGCCGGGGGCTGAAAGAGGCAACCCACGGATGCAATCCGTGGGCTTCGAACTGCGGATGACGATGCGTTTGGGAATCATCCCCCCGCATGCGGGGGGCTATCTATTTGGATTTACCAGCGCATGTCGGTCATGGTGGAGATGGTTTTGCGGACGGTGCGGGCGTCGACGCGTTGCCAGCCTTGGCGGGTCATGTCGTCGGCCATGTCGGAGCGGTAGAGAGTCAGTTGAATGTCGGCGGGGAGTTTGGGGGTAAAGGGTTTGAACTCGTGGCGGGCGGCGCGTTGGACGGCGCGTTGGGTGGTTTCGGCGATGATTTGATGGGCTTGAGGGAGGGAGATGCAGGCGGCGGAGTGGCGGCCGATGCCGCGCTTGACGACGGCGGTTTCGACGGAGCCGAGGGTGGCTTGGGCTTCGAGGGAGGTGGTGTGGTCGCCGCTGACCATGATGACGGGGACGCCGAAGTGACCGGCCCAGGCGGCTTCGATGCCGATCTCGCCGACGACCTGGTCGTTGATGCGGAATTCAAACCAGGAGGCGGAACTCATGGTGTGATCGAGGAAGGCGTCGAGCGTGCCGGCGCGGGCGTGGTGGCCTAGGAGGATGACGCCGGCGAAGGATTCGTCGAGCGAGGGCATGGGACGGCATGGGCCGGGGGTCTCGTAGACGGCGCGAGGGTGCATGTCGGCGATGCGGACCTGTCCGCCGCTGGCGTGGGTGTCGGCGGCGACGACGTGGTCGGCGCCGGCGGCGAAGGCGGCTTCGATGGCGACGTTTATCTCGCGCATCATGAGGGTGCGGCCCTCGCCGTGATATTCGGCGCTTTGGGGATCGACCTGGGAAGGTTTGCGGATGCCGCTGATGCCTTCCATGTCGGCGAGGATGTAGATTTTCATTGGGGGGCTCCGGGGGAAAGGGAATTATCGTCATACCGGCCCCGCATTTCCATGCGGGGCTGGGGACGTGCGGCGCGGCGATCGACTGGGGGGTTCGCCGAGGGGGGCCTGCGGCCCGCCCGCTAAACGGGGAGGGGTGGCGATCTTCGATCGCCCCCTAAACGGGGAAGAATAGGCTCACCGCACACAGCACGCTACGCGATGCTGTGTGGCACCCGAGCTTGATACCCCCCGGCGGAGCCGGGGGCTGAACAATTTGGCGATCAATCTACTCTTCTTCGCTGCGGCCGACGGAGGAGGGGACGGAGGCGGCGGCGGCGTTGGCGCCGTTGGGGGCTTTTTGCCCGACCATTTCGGCGTTGGTTTTGTAGCGGTCCAGGGCCAGGAGGAGTTGTTCGACCTGCACCACGGGCTGCATGCTGATGAGCCGGCGGCGCAGGGCGGCCATGGTGGAAAGCTCTTCGGGCGTGAGCAGGAGGTGTTCCTTGCGCGTGCCGGAGGCGGCTAGGTCGATGGCGGGGAAGACGCGGCGTTCGGCGATGGAGCGATCGAGGATCAGTTCCATGTTGCCGGTGCCCTTGAACTCTTCAAAGATGATCTGGTCGGCGCGGGACCCGGTGTCGACCAGGGCGGTGGCGATGATGGAAAGCGAGCCACCCTCCTCGAATTTGCGGGCGGCGCCGAAGAGCTGCTTGGGGATGGCCAGGGCGGTGGAGTCCAACCCGCCGGACATGGTGCGCCCGGAATTGGACATGCCGGGGACGGCGTTAAAGGCGCGGCCCACGCGGGTGAGGGAGTCTAAGAGGATGACCACGTCCTTGCCGACCTCGGCCATGCGCTTGGCGCGGTCGATGGCGAGCATGGCCAGGTGGACGTGGCGGTGGGGATCGTGATCGTTGGACGAGGCCAGGACGGTGCAGGGGACGTTGCGGCGGAAGTCGGTGACTTCCTCAGGGCGCTCGTCGACCAAAAGGGCGATGACCTGGACGGCGGGGTGGTTTTTGCTGATGGCGGTGGCCAATTGCTGGAGGAGGATCGTCTTGCCGGCCTTGGGGGGGGAGACGATCATGCCGCGCTGCCCGTAGCCGATGGGGCAGAACAGGTCGATGAGGCGGCAGGCGGGCGGACAGCCGGGGTATTCGAGGGTCAGGCGCGGCTGGGGGTCGATGGTGGTCAGGTCTTCAAAGCGGCGGCGTTTGGCAAAGCGACCGGGGGGCTCGCCCTCGATGCGGATGATGTCGGAGACGGTCGGGGCGTTGGGGGCGACTTGGGGGGCGTGCTGGGAATTTTTGTTCTTGCCCTTTTTGTGTTTGTGGTGGCCCTGATGCCCGTTGCCGCCGTGCTGGCGGCCGAGGCGGACTTCCAGCTCCAGCCCGGACTTTAAGCCCCAGCGGTGGATGATGGAGGCGGGGATGACCGGGTCGGTGGGCAGGGCGACAAGGGTCTTGTCGAGCAGGCGCAGGCGACCGGTGCCGCTGTTGGGGGGAATTTCAAGAATACCGCTGCGAGGTTGAGATGGATCCATGGGAATTAGTGACCGCTGGGCGTGGAACAACAAGGCATCAAATCGTGAAGGCTGGGCCACGCCGACCCGCCGTCAAGGGGAAAAACCGCTGGGCAATGAACTGTCATTTCCAGTTAACGATTCAACGATAACGACGCTTCTCCTCAATCCAAGCACCGGAAGTCAATCTTCTCGAAAGCCCCCCGGAAGTTCCCCGGAAGTTCCCCGGACATTAGTAATCATGACGATGGCGATGAAAACCAGGGTCTGGGGTCTAGGGTCTGGGGTCGGGCTGCCTTGGACTTTCGTCATCTGCACCCCCGGAAGCACCTCCCGGAAGCACCCCCGGAAGCAGCCCTGCAAACAGCACCCGGGAACAACACCGAAAGTAGCCCATCGCACTCGCCCTCGAACTTCCCTCCGGAATTGTTTGCGAGGAAAACCCAAGGCCCAGGAGGTTGCGTCATATCCCAACTGATCACAGTTGTGTACGACGTAATAGTCGAATTACCAAGCTGATTCCCAAGTCCATATACGGAAATTGGGGCTAAATCAGCTAAAGAAAAACCAATCAGACCAGCCCAAGCGGATCAGACCAAGCGTGTGCCCCCGCCAGAACCCCGCTTCATCCCTCTTCGCCTGACTCCCTCTAGATCTCCCGGATGCCCCCCGCGGATGTCTCCCGGATCCCCCGGATATTCCCGATTCCCCCTGACACCCCTTCGAGTGATCCACTGAATAATAATACCCGGTAGACTCCCCCACTGCTTGGCGGGGCTACATTCTGATTTATCGGCTGGCAAAGGGCAAGGGGCTAAGCTTTACCATTAATATCGCCAATGGCTCAATCAATCAAGGCGAAATAAAAAAAGCCTGGGCGGGAAGTTTGGGGGCCAAGGGCCTAAGGTCTGGGGGTTTGGGAGTCGGTCCGGATAAGATGTGGGCGAACGGCACAGAGAGTTATCAGGAAGTAACGATGAAAAAGACGGGTAAGTCGGGGCAGGGGAACAAGGGTAAGGCGGCCCCGCGCGCGGCCAAGGGTGTAACCAAGAAGGGGTCTAAGTTGAGGGGGAAGGGTACGGCTTTGTCCAACCGTGTTCCTGAGGGAGGGAGAGGGGAAATCCAGACGGTGGCGCTGGTGAGTCTGGGGTGTCCGAAAAATCTGGTGGACAGCGAGAAGATGTTGGGGCTGCTGGCGGAGGGGGGATTGATCCCGACGGCGGACGAAGAGAAGGCGGACGCGATCGTGATCAATACGTGCGGGTTTCTGGAGGCCAGTAAAGAGGAATCGGTGGGCGAGATTCAGCGGGCGGCGGAACGGCGGAGGAAGGGCAAGAAGAAGCAACGGCTGGTGGTGGCGGGGTGTCTGGTGCAAAGGCATAGGGCGAAGCTCTTGGAGTGGTGCCCGGAGATTGACGCGCTGATCGGGGTGTTCGACCGGGACCGGATCGTGGAGGCGGTGAAAGGAGAAAAAGCGAACGGGGCCCGGGGGCGGGCGGCGGGCGCGGATGGGCCGGTGTATTCGAGCATCGCGGGGACCGCGGCGGTGGCGCGGCGGGAGAGAGAGGGGGAAATTAAAAAGGGGCTGCACCCTCACCCTACCCTCTCCCTCAGAGAGGGAGAGGGAAAAACGCCACAGGCACTTCCGGGGGTACTTCCGGGGGGGGGATATTTTGAGTCGGATGGGTCGCGGTTGCGGTTGACGCCGCGGCATTATGCGTATCTGCGGATCAGCGAGGGGTGCAATCAGAATTGCGCGTTCTGCACGATTCCGTCGATACGGGGGAAGATGCGGAGCAAGCCGGTGGGGGCGATTGTGGCTGAGGCGCGGGAATTGGTGGAGGACGGGGCGTTTGAATTGAACTTGATCGGACAGGACACGACCAGCTACGGGACGGACATTGGATACGGGGGCGGGTTGGCGGGGATGCTGCGGGAGCTGGACCAGAGCGTGAGCGCCGAGGGTGCGTGGCTGCGGCTGATGTACGCGTATCCGTCGTGCTTTACGGATGAAATGATCGCGGCGGTGGCGGAATTGCCGCGGGTGGTGAAGTACATTGATATTCCGCTGCAGCATATCAGCGACGTGGTGCTGGAGCGGATGCGGCGGAACACGAGCAGGAAATTGATTGAGACGCTGCTGGGCAAGTTGCGGAAGACCGTGAAGGGGATTGCGATTCGCACGACGTTTATCAGCGGATATCCGGGGGAGACGCGGGCGCAGCACAAGGAGCTGGTGAAGTTCGTGCGGGAGTTTGGATTTGAGGCAATGGGGGTGTTCGCGTATTCGCCGGAGCCGGGGACGGTGGCGGGGAGTTTGTACGGGCGGGGCGAGGCGGTGGCGGAGGAGGAAGTGGCGGCGCGGGTGGAGGAATTGATGCTGGCGCAGCAGGAGGTGAGCTTTGCGCGAAACGAAGAGGCGGCCAAGAAGCAGGTGGAGATGGATGTGCTGATTGATGGAGCGGCGAAACACGGGGAAGCGATGATTCAAGGCGGGAGAAAGGAAGAGGCTACACCCTCACCCTGCCCTCTCCCTCAGAGAGGGAGAGGAGAAAATCACACGGCCACTTCCAAGCGCACTTCCGGGCGTACTTCTGAGGGAGGAAAGCTGTATTCGGGCAGAAGTTACGCGCAGGCGCCGCAGATTGACGGGGTGACGTACGTGCAGGCAAAGGAGGAACTGGCGGCTGGGGAGGTGGTGCGCTGCCGGGTGGTGGACGCGTCGGGGTATGACCTGGTGGCGCAGCCGGCGGGGGAAGTGGGCTTAAAGGCGCGGCTGGCGGTCTTGAATTGATTGACGCGAGAGGTCGGAGAAAGCACGGCGATCTGCGATCGCCCGCTAAACAAAAGAAGAACAGTCGCACAACTCGCGGCGTGATACTGGGTGGCACCCCGGCGCGGCGATCTGCGATCGCCCGCAAAATAAAGAAGAACAGACGCACCTTAAGTCAAGAGAGGCAAGATGTGCGGGTTGGCGGAAGGGGGAGGCAGGTAAATCGCAGGTAATTGGGCATTGGGGTGGGAGACGGGCAAGGCGGGGATAAGCTCAACCTTGAAGGGACCGTGCATCCAGAAATGGGGCCCTTCAGGGAAGAGAGCGATGGCGGCGGGAAGCGAAAATCACGGAGGCAATAAGGAATCGGCCGGCGGGGGCGGACCGTTTCGGCTGCACCTGGTGGGAGGGGAGATCGGCCGTGAGGCGGAGGGAACTGGCCCCTTGGGTTTGGACGGGGGGTTAGGGGAGGCGCTGGGAAAAAAGGGAGACTTTAAAGCAACCAAGCCCAGGGAATCATCCCTGGGTTTTAGAAATCCCTCGGCAGAGCGGGGGGCTGAACAGGTCGTCGTTCCGGGGGAGGGATCTTCGCTTGCTGACGCGTGCGGCTCGTTAAAGCCATCGCTTCCGAGGGCGGTTCCGGGGGCGGGGGCGGTTCCGGGGGCGGGGGCGGTTCCGGGGGCGGGGGCGGGGGGGATTCGGGGGAGCAGTGATCCGCGGTGGGTGTTGGCGGTTAAGGCGGCGGAGGCGATGACTGGCGAGGTGCTGTTTCCTCAGCACCGCGAGCAACTGGTGCGGATGGGGATGAAGATGGGTTTGACGCGCTTTGACGCCAATCTGGTGATTGGGGTTGTGCAGGACCAGGCCCGGCGGGGTTGGTCGCCTGCGGAGTGTCCGGCGGCGGGGGAGATGCAGCTGGCGATGATAAGGCTGGACGGCGGCGGGGCGGAGCGGTGGAAGCGATGGCGGCGGCGCACGCTTATCTGGGTGCTGGCGCTGCTGGGCCTGCAGGTTTTAGTGGCGTATGGGTGGTTGTACGGATAAGCGCGGGTCGGCCGCGGACCCGCTAAGGCAGAAGAACACCCCTCCACATTGCGGCGAAAAAAGAGGCTTTTTAGCCTTTGTTTACATTTCAAAAGTGTGTCCCGAGCGCGCGGATATCGCCCGGCTAACTCATTTATATACAAAAAACCACTTTTTCACTACTTTTTGAATTTTTTAATTACAAACGTGGTTCGCGGGGTTAATTTTCCCCTAAGGACATGCCGAAGGGAGAAGACAAACCAGGGGGGGGACCAGGATGGAGTCAAGGCATGGGCCGGGAAAACCAGTTCTGTGCCGAGCTTTTCGCCAAGCTGCACCCCTGGGTAGACCACGACCAGGGCAACCGGGTGATGTCCGACGAAGGGGCGGGGCGGGAGACGGCCATTCCGGACCTGGAGCTATGGCTCAAGGGCGCCCAGCGGCCGCTGCGGATCGAAGTGAAGATCGCGCGCGGGCCGACGAACACGGTGGTGCTGCAAAAGCTGCAGGTATTCTGTTGGTCGGTGCATGGGCCGTATCGTCCGGACCTGTGGATCATGGCCAGGAACACGTTTGAGCCCAGGCGATTTTTTCTTTTGACGGCCCGGCAGTTTCAGCCGTTGCTATGGGAAGCCCGGGAATGTCTGCAGGCCCAGCAGGTGCAGGGGGGAACGGACGTGATGCGGGGGACCAAGGCGATCAATCTGGGGGGCGTGCCGATCACGGAAGCGGAGTTATGGGGGCGATTCTGGCTGCACGTGGCCCACAAGGGGTATTTTAGCGGCGGTCCGTAATGCGAGGCTCTGGAGGTTGCGGTAGGATCATAGGTTGGGGGCCAAGGTGATCCGGCGCCGCTTAAGGAAGGACGCTTTTGAAGTGACTGGAACTTCGCGCATCGACGGCTGCCCGAGCCCGGGAGCGACGGCGCCGAGGCTGGGCCCCATGCAATTGGTCTACGGGGATGGGCTGCGGGCGTTGGCGACGCTGGCGGTGGTTTTGATTCACGTGGACGTGAACTTCGGCCCGCGGTTTGGAGCGGCGGGGTGGTTTTCGGTGTTATGGCTTAAGGGGTTGGCCCAATGGTGCGTGCCGGGGTTTGTGATGTTAAGCGGGGCGTTGTTGTTGGACCCGGCGCGGGTGGAAAGCGCGGGGGAGTTTTATAAGCGGAGGCTGTGGCGGGTGGGTTGGCCGGCGGTGTTCTGGAGCGTGTTTTACCTGGGTTGGCGGAAGTATTACATGGGCGAGCAGGGATTGGGGGCCCAGCGGATGGCGGACGATCTGCTGCGGGGGCGGGCGAATTACCACCTGTATTTTTTGTTTTTGATCGTGGGGATTTATCTGTTTGTGCCGATGCTGCGAGCGTGGGTGCGGGCGGAGGAAGCGGCGGGGATGCCCGATAGGACGGGCAAGCCAGGACGACAAGAAAGGGTTCTGGCGGCCGGTTTGTTAGGGCTGGGGCTGGCGGTGGCGGCCAATCTGGCGGCGGGATACCGGGGGGAGGGAGGATGGGCGCTGCCGGTGCATCCGACGATTTTCAGCGAGTTTGTGCCTTACGTGGGCTATTTTTTGCTGGGGTATGCGTTGCGGGACGTAAGACTGGGGGCGCGGGGGTATTGGCTGGCGGCGGTGGTGCTGGTGGCGTGCGTGGAGGGGACGACGTTGGGGCACACGTGGCTGTGTTCGTGGCGGATGGAGGACATGGGTCAGCGGTTTTTCCGGGGGTATTTAAGCCCATTTATTGTGGGGATGGCGTTAAGTGTTTACGTGCTGCTGGCCGGCGGCGTGGGGCCAAGGGCGGCGGGGGCGATGGAGAGGATGGGGTTAGGCGCGGTGGGCAGGAATTCGCTGGGGATTTACCTGGTGCACATCGCGGTGATTGACGTGCTGAAGTGGCATGAATGGATTCCGCAGTGGGAATGCCGGCCGGCGGTGATGGCAGCGGTGACGTTGGAGGTGGTGGCGATCAGTTGGGCGCTGGTGTGGGTGACCAGGCGGATTCCGCTGGTCCGGGGGGTGGTGGGAATTGGGGGCTAAAAGGACACTGGAAAGAGACGACGGATCGCGGTAACGTGTGGCAATTGGCGGCGGCGTCTGGAGAGGTGGCCGAGTGGCTGAAGGCGACGGTTTGCTAAACCGTTATACGGGGTATTACCCTGTATCCCGGGTTCGAATCCCGGCCTCTCCGTTTCCCCTTATTTAGATTGACTGCGGGCCTGCATGGGCAGGGTGGTTTTCCGCGCGCGGTCTGGAGCGCGGACCATGGCAGCTGCACTACGGATTGCGGCAATTTCGCAGGTGAAAGACCACTGGCTTCCGCCGGTGGGTCCCGGCCGGCGGATCGGCCGGGCTTTTCTATTCACACCAGCGGCATTTCGGAAATTCGCATAACAGCATATTTTAAAGATATTTACAGATTACGAGGCGGCAGATTGCCCAGAATCGCGCGGGTGTGGTAATGGGGTGGTTGGGGCGAAAAAAAAGCAGCAAAGTTAAGGCTATTTAACTATTCCCGCAGGATGTTAGGCGCTAGTATTCAAGACGATTTGGTGTCTTGGTGTTCGTGTTCGGTTTCTGACGACATGAGCGAGGGTCGCGGCTGACCAGGTTCGAGGATACGGGCTGTGAGGGTGTGTCGGTGGTCGGGTGAAGAGGTCGGCGGCGAATTCTGCCTGCTCATGACTCTTCTGATCGGGGCGGGAATCCACAGGAGCGAGAGAAAGCGGCTATCGGCACGCGCCGAGGTGGTTTTTTATTGCCAAAAGGGAGCGTCATGTTTAATTCCTCGAGTTTGCGTCTGGCGGCGGGATTCACGGCGGCGTGGCTTGGTTTGGCCGGCGCGGCGTCCGCGGCCACGATCACGTTGGATTCGGGCACGGGCGCGGTGAGCGGATCGTTTGCCGCGGGCACGAGCGCGTGGACGTTTACGCTGGACCCGACGACGCATCTGGCGCGGTGGACATTCGACGGCGATCTGGTGATTGCGGCGGGCGACACGATCAGCGTGACGGGCGCGAACATGGTGTCGCTGTATGCCAGGAACAACGTGGTGCTGGGTTCGGCAGGCGCGACGGAAAGCATTGTGTTTGACGTGTCGGGCAACCGGGCGACGCCGGTGGCTGGCGGAGGCGGCGCGGGCACGGGCGGAGCAGGCGGAGCGGGCGGGGCGGGGGGCGCGGGCGGAGCGGGCGGTGCGGGCGGTGCGGGGGGAAACGTTTACTTATTTGTGCCGCTCAACGGTGACGCGGGCGCGGCGGGAAGTCAGGGCGGCAACGGAGCGGCTGGGCACAGTGGGGTGCTGGGCACGGCGGGGCAACTGGGCGTGGGCCAGACGGTGGTGGCGCAGCCTAATGCGGTGGGTACGGCGGGCACGGGCGGAACGGGGACGGCGGGCGGCGCGGGCGGAGCTGGTGGACCGACGTATGTGGGCTGGGCGGATTTCGGCCCTCCGGGCAGCCCGGCCTCGGCGGCGACGGGGGGGACGGCGGCGACCAACGGCGCGGCTGGCACGGGCGGACAATACCAGGGGCTGGCGGATGCGTTTGCCATGGCGGGCGGCAGCGGCGGCGCGGGGGGCAGCGGCGGGGGCGGCGGTGGCGGCGGCGGGGGTGGCGGCGGCGGCGGCGGGGGCGGGGGCTGCGGAGCGATCTGGTTCATCATTGATGGAGCGGACGGCCCCCCGGGCTACAAGGGGGGTAATGGCGGCAGCGGCGGCACGGGCGGAGCGGGCGGAGCGGGCGGCAACGGGGGCCTGGGCGGCGGGGCCATTGAGCTGGGGGCGTTAGGAAAAATCAGCACGTACGTGGATGTGCAAGTGAGCGCGGCTGGCGGCGCGGGGACGGGTGGGACGGGGGGCGGGGCGGCGGCCAGCGGCGGCGCGGGCGTGACGGGCGGGACGGATAAAGGTGACGGCGGCAACGGGGGCAACGGCGGGGCCAGCGGCGCCGGCGGGGCGGGGGGCGCGGGCGGCGGGGGAGCGGGCGGGTCGATCAAGCTAGCGGCCAGTGTGATTGATTTCGCGGGGACGGTGGACACGCGCGGCGGGACTTCGCCGAATGCGGCGGCGGCGGGCGCGGATGGAAAATTCGTGCTGGCCAAGGACGCGGGGACTTTCAGCGGCACGGTGCTGGGCAGCAACGTGGTGACGGGGAACGGAGGGAATGTCGGACTGCACGTGCCCAGCGAACATCTGGGCGGGCAGCTTTCGCCGCGGCTGGCGAACCTGGTGGGCGGGCCATATGCATCGGGGCTGATGCCGCAGACGGCGGCGGACCTGGGGCTGGACGCGTCGTCGGATTCGCCGGTGCTGGCGATACGCGACGACACGCTGGACGGGGACGTGTATGCCGGTTACCGCGTGGTGATGCTGGCGGGGTCGGATCAAGTTTTAAAGAACGCGAAACTGGGGTTGGCGGACGCGAACCTGACGTCGCTGGCCACGGGATTGAGCCGGCAGGCGGTGCGCGATCTGGACCCGCAGATGGTCTACGCGCTATTGGTGCCGGACGGGGTGGAGCGGGTGTCGCTGCAATATCAGATCGACCAGACGCAGTTCCGCATGGACGACGTGGTCATCGGGCAGGCGGGAGTGCAGGATCTGGCGGAAGAGACATTTACTTATGTGCGCGTGTGGGGCAGTTACGCGTGCACGCAGGGCGAGCTGCACAGCGCGCAGCTGCTGGTCAACGGGCTGAGCCAGTTGGCGCTCAGCGGCGGGGCGCAGGTGTATGTGGACCAGATGGCGACGCTGCCGCAGTCGCTGGTGACGATCAGCGGGGCGGGGACGAGTCTGAACATCAGCGGCAGCACGCAGTTTTTCGGACAGGTGATGGTGGACACGGGGGCGACGCTGGGCGCGGAAGGGGACCAGGACATCATCATCAGCGGCGCGTTGTCGGGCGGGGGCACGATCGGCGGGGACTTAGTCAGCGGCGGGCTGGTGTCACCCGGACAAAGCCCGGGCGTGCTGCACGTGCAGGGCAACTACACGCAATACGAGGAAGGCCAACTGCTGATTCAGATTGCCGGCCCGGCGCAGGCCTGGGTGAGCGACATGCTGGAGGTTTCGGGCACGGCGGAGCTGGCGGGACTGCTGACGCTGGATTTTTCGCTGTATGCGCCTAAGGCAGGCAGTCAATACACGTTCCTGGCGGCCAAAGGCTTCGCGGGGGAATTTGACCAGTTGGAGGTCATCGGCATGGATCCGTCGTGGGTGGAGTACGACATGCGCGGCGGCGTGTTCACGGTGGTGCCGGAGCCGGCCAGTGCCCTGCTGCTGCTGCCGGCGGGTTTGCTCTTGCTGGGGCGGCGGATTCGCAAGGCGGCGCGTGGGGCAGCGCGGGGGGCGCTGGTGGCGGTGGTGACGGCGGGATTGTGGGGCGCGGCCCAACCGACGGAGGCAGCGGTGATCACACTGAATTCAGACACCGGACAGATCAGTGGCGGAAGCTTTGGCGGAGGAACGGGGGCATGGACGTTTTCGATTGATGGCGCCACGCATCTGGCACGCTGGACGTTTGACGGAGATCTGAACATCAACGGCAACGACACGCTGCGGTTCACCGGGTCGAACATGGTGTCGCTGCATGCAACGAATAACGTGATGATGGGCGTGGGCGGCGGGAATGTGACGATTGACGCCTCAGCCATCGGGACAACGAGCGTGGCCGGCGGGGGCATGGGAGGCGCGGGCGGGGTGGGTGGGGTCGGTGGCGTGGGCGGTGCGGGCGGTGCGGGCGGCACGGGTGGCGGCAAGGGTCTGACAGGCAACGACGGGGGCGGAGGCGGTACGGGGGGCACGGGCGCGGCCCCGACATCAGGGGGTGGTCTGGGCGGCACGGGCAATCCTGGGATCGGGGTAACGACGGCGTTGGGAGGTGCGGGGGGATTTGGTGCGCCCAGTCCGTACGTCTGGGGATCGGCGTGCGTCCCCGGCACGGGGGGCGGGGGCGGGGGCGGCGGGCCGTTCATGTATATGGACGGCGACCCGGGCGGCGCGGGTACAGCAGCCAATGGCGGCACGGACGGCGTGAATGGAAGCCCGGGTCTGGGAGCGGTTAATCCGATGCCGAGTGATCCGTTTGCGCTGACGACGGGGTCGGGCGGGGGAGGCGGTGGCGGCGGCAGCGGCGGCGCGGGTGGTGGCGGCGGGGGCGGGGGCGGCGGGGGCGGCGGCGGCGCGGTGGGATTCGTGTTCATCGTGCCGATTCCCGGCGGGGACGGCGGCGCGGGCGGTGCGGGCGGCAAGGGGGCGGACGGCCACGCGGGTGGCGCGGGCGGTCAGGGCGGCGCGGGCGGCGGAGCGGTGGAGATTTCGGCGCTGGGGAGAATCCAGACGGTTGAAGGTGCGGCGGTGGGATTGCTGGCCAAAGGCGGGGATGGCGGCACGGGCCAGGTGGGACAATTCTACGAACACAAGACTTTCCTCTTCTGGGACTATTACACGGGCACACCCGGCGCGGCGGGCAGCTGGGGCGCGGCGGGCGGGAAGCCGGACGTGGCGGGCGACGGCGGGGACGGCGGCAAGGGCGGCACGGGGGGCCAGGCCGGCGTCGGCGGCAGCGGCGCGGGGGGCAGCGGCGGCGCGGGCGGGACGGTCAAGTTGAGCGCGTCGGTGGTGAACGTCACCGGCGTGGTGGACACGACCGGCGGCACGGGGGGCGCGGGGGGCGACGAAGACATTGCCGTTTCCACCCGGGCGGGGTCGGGACGATTTATCCTGGCCAGCGACGCGGGGAATTTCCTTGGACAAGTCAAGGCTTCCTCCGGCGTGCGCGGCACGGGCGCGGACGTGGGTTTGCACGTGGCCAACGAATACCTGGGCGGGGCGCTGTCGCCGCGGTTGGCGGACCTGGTGGGCGGGCCGCACGCCTCGGGGATTTTCAGCACGCGGACGGCGTCGGCGGCGGGGCTGGGCGGCGCGGACGACTTGCCGAGCATCAGCCTGCAGCCGATCTCGCCGCAAGGAGACGTGTATCTGCAGTTCCAGGTGCTGGCGATCGGCGGAGCGGAATCCACGGCGATCTTGAATCCGGAACTGGGCATCGGCGCTGCCACGGCGCTGCCGCTGTTGAGCGGATCGAGCCGGCAGGAGATCACGCAACTGGGCGCGGACGAATTGTGGGGCGTATTGACGCCGCAGAACCTGGCCGAGCCGGTGAGCCTGGACTTTGCGATCGGGCAGACGACGTTCAGTTTGAACGATCTGGCGATGGCCGCGGGAACGACGCTCGATCTGATCGACGCCACGTTTGCTTCGGTGCACGTTTACGATGCGTACACGCGGTCCAGCGGCGACTTAAAGACCGACGAATTGCTGGTGTCCTGGGACAGTCAGCTGCGCATCGAGAACGGGGCGAACGTGCACGCGGGCGGAGCGTTCCCGTTGGCGGGATCGCTGATTGAAGTGGTCGGAGCGGGTTCGAGCCTGACGACGGACGACACGCTTTACTTATCCGGCGAGCTTGCTTTGCTGGAGGGCGGCGCGGTGACGACGGAGCGCTTGCGCATTTGGGCGAGCGGAGCGCTGCGCGGGGAAGGAACGATTCACGGGGACGTGGTGTGCGCCGGGGCGATGTCGCCGGGCGCGAGTCCGGGCACGTTGGAGGTGGACGGAGACCTGACGCTGGGGAGCACTTCGCAACTGCTGATTCAGATCATCGGGTCGGAGGAAGGGCAGTCTGACGTGGTGGAAGTGGAAGGCGAGGCGACGCTGGGCGGGCTGATCACGTTTGATTTCACGGGCTTTACGCCGCTGGGCGGAGAGGTATTCGAATTCCTGCGGGCGGATGAATACCAGGGGATGTTCGCGCAGGTCAACGTGCTGGGATTGGGCCCGATCGACATTGATTGGGACTTAGGGCATGGGCGCTTCACGATCGTGCCGGAACCGGCGGCGGCGATGTTGCTGCTCGTAGGCGGGCTGGCGATGCTGCGGCGGCGCGGGAAATAAAAGAAGAAGCGCCGGGCGCTTCTTCCTGAAGTAGGGTTGGTGGTCGGTTGGTAGCCCGCGTCCGATCGCGCCGGGGTATTCTTCGGCGGCGTGCGGGCGGGGGCAAACGATCAAGCAGCGGCGGTTTTCTTGGTCTGTCGGCCAGACGATTTGTCGGTCTTGCCGGCGTTGCCGACGGTGGTGGCGAGCTTGAACTGGCCGACGAGGCGTTGGAGTTCTTCGGACTTGGAGGACAGCTGGGCCGCGGCCGCGGCGGCCTGGTTGGCCCCTTCCACCGACTGGCTGGTCACCGCGTTGATCGACTCGATGTTGTGCGAGATCTGCTCGGCGGCGGCCGACTGCTCCTCGGCGGCGGCCGACATCGACTGGATCATCGTCGTCACCTGCTTGGCCCCGCCCACGATGGCCGTTAAGGCTTCCCCGGCCTGCTCGGCCAGCTTCACCCCTTCGTCCACCTTCGTCG
>JADZCD010000040.1 GCA_020851735.1 Phycisphaeraceae bacterium | reverse complement strand
GGTACAGGGTAGGTGGTGGAGAGAAGACAGTAGAGAGGAGAGAGGAGAGAGGACGGGCGTCCTCCGCCCCGCGGGGGCGGGAGTTGGGGAGGGGGACGGGGATCACGGGTTGCGCTGCGCCCGCCTTGGGGCGGGCGAGGCTTCACCTGTGGCTACAGTCTTTCGCCCCGTTGGGGCGGGAGGTGGGGGAGAGAAGGAAGTTGAGAGTAGAGAAAAGAGGGAAGGGGAAGAGCCAAAGCGGGGTTGAAACGTGGAGTGGGGAAAAAAAACAACCGCCCCCCTGTGAGGGGGGGCGGTTGATGTGGCTTACTTAGACGTCAGCATTGCGGCTGACATCATTAACCATCTTCGTCAGAACTTAGCGACGACGACGAGCCAGAGCCAGACCGCCGAGAGCCAGCAGGCTCATGGAGGCGGGTTCGGGAACCGCGATGTGCAGATCGGCCACAGCGGACTGAGCGCCAGGAGTCGTGCGTTCAGCTTCGCCCAGAGCCGCATCGCCGGCACCGAGGAACATGTCTTCAGCGGCCCAATCCGGAGCGAGGAGCCAGCCGTCCTTGGAACCGGAGGTCAGGAACACGTCGGTCGCGCCAGCCACGCCCGTCACATCGAAGGACAGGAGGTGGAAGCGATGAACGGTACCGGACACATTGGCCACCCAGCCGGCATCGTAAGTCGCGTTGCCGTCGACCGGGTTGTTGTAAGCGTCAACACCAGGAGTCTGAATGGCAGCGGCAAGCATGCCGGAGATGCTGGCACCCGAAGTGCCGGCAGTCTGGGTGTCCCAGCGAAGAGCAATACCCTTCTTGGCAGGGGCATTGGCCTGGTAGTTGGGCACATTCAGATTCGAGAACGTCACCACGCCCGCCACGGTCGGAATCACGTCGAGGCCGAGACCCTGCAGAATTTCGTAGGGGTCGCCGACTTCGCCAAGACCGTCATTCAAATCAGCGTACATGTGAATCGTCACAGTCTGACCGGCATTGAGAATAATGCTCGGATTCGTCACAGCCGACGTGCCAATCGTGGCCTTGTCCATCGTCGACAGGAAAATCGTCGCACCCAATGCTTGACCAGCCGTCAGGCCGGCCACAGCCACCAAAGCAGCCATCAATCCATGCCTTCTCATCTCGTCGCTCCTTTTTTAAAAAGCTGCCGAACCAATTTGTAAAACTGTATGCCGAAACATCTGCCTCGCACTTGCGATAGCACGACATGATGTCGGCTTTGTTACCTGCAGTTAGTTTACCTCGCTAAGGGCCAAAAGCAACGATCTAACGTAAAAAAATGACTAATAACACGAACAAGTTTTTTATGTCTGGTCAGACTACCCAGATTAACGCAGAACACGTATCAGACGCTCACGATTCTAATTAACGACCTATTGAATTGTCAGAGACCATCGAATTACAGGAGTGCCAACGATACCGACACTCGACACACTGACCCTGGAGACAACAAACCCGACGTCCAAATAACCGTGACAATCAAAATGTATCAAACATAAAAGAGGTTGCAATAGGTTAAGCCATAATTTTCGTCGTTTTTCACTCATTGGGACGAAATTTTTGTCAAACCAGACAACCCATCTTAACGCGACGCCTAGAACTCCCCGGCTGTTTACTTGATTAATCTGTTACGGCCGGCCAGGAACACCAGTCCCGCCAGCAACAGCGCACCGGTGGCCGGTTCAGGAACAGCGGCATCATTGCCGCCAGTCAGAATCGTCTTAAAGGGGTTGATGTCCGATAAGGTGATCACGCCGTCGCCGTTGGGATCCACCTCGGTCAAAATGACATCGGGATATTGAGCCTGCCAGGCGGCGGTATCGGTCAGGGCCAACTTAAAGGGATTGATGTCCGAAAGGGTCACGACGCCGTCGCCGTTGAAGTCGCCGGGGATGAATGAGGGGGCTACGGAAACCTGGAAGTTGAAGTTGTCAAACCCCTGGGAGAAGGTGTCCACGATCTTGCCGCCGTAGAGCCAGAAGTAGGGGTTGTCTTCGGTGTAAGTGACGGACCAGACGATCAGAGCGTAATACTGGTACTGGTTGTCTTGAGTAAGGTCCGTGGTGATGGTGTAGGAACCCCAGTTAATGTCGTCCCAGAGGACGTCAGGGGTTTCCGTGGAGACCGTCTGCCAGCCGCTGGTGGAGTTGTGGTTCCACCAGGCGCCCCAGCGGAACTTGACGAGCAGGTCGCCATCGAGGGGGGCGTTGTCTTCTTCGCCTAAGGGATACATGAAGTCGCCGGCAGCGTTATCGACGTGAATGACGGTGGTCTGGTCGGGCGGCAGGAAATTGGTGCCATAGAGGCTCACTTCGACAATGTGATTATTGCCTTCCTCGTAGGGCATCCAGTCGTTGTAGTAAAAATCGAAGCTGAACTGCATGGGCCCGGCGACCTGGTTGGCTGGAGCGTTGAACCATTGGCCGAATTGCGGCCGAAACATCGAGTTCTCCAGGATGTGATTGCCTGGATTTAAGGGATCCACGGAACGATTCATATTGCCGATGTCCACCTCGGCGCGGGTGGTGCCGCCGAGCGTGCGGATGTCATCAAAAGTTGAGAAGCCGCCTAATCCCTGTTCCACGGAGGGCGGGCCCCAATAGCAGAGCCATTTCTGGTCCAGGTCGTACTGTTCACTGTATCGATGGGCGTAGGTGCCATCGGGAGCGGTTTCGGTCTTAAGGTAGCTGGTATCCTCGAAATCGCCGCCTTTAACCAGATTTTCCGAGAGAGCCGCCTGGGCGGAGGCAGGAATCGACAGAACCACGGCCAAACTGAGAATCCATCGGTTTCGCATCGCCAATTCCCCTTTCCATAGGAATGTAGACATGAATCTGCCAAGAAAAGGCATGACCTAAAGGTTCCCTGGCAGCGCTCAGATCGAGGGCTGCACAAAATAAAACATCCGCGTCCTTACTTAATCTAGACCACGATTTAGGCCAATACTAGAGCGTTTTGCGCACAGTCCGTTCCGGTTCACGCAACGCTTAACCCCTAGCGGGAAAAGGGGTTTTATACGACAATGTTGATGGGAGGAGATTGACGATGGGCAAGTCTGTAGTGCTGATTGCCGCAGACACTGGACCGGCCTACGGGCGTGGCGTGGTTCGGGGAGCACTACGTTTCGGCAGGCATGCCCGGCTATGGAGCTGGGAGGTTCAGCCGATCTGGGAAATCGTCCGCGGCTTTGATCCCAGGTCGTTTCAGGGCGTCATCGCCCAGGTGGTCAATGAAGATCTCCATCAGCGTCTAATGGACAGCGGCCTGCCGGTGGTGAACGTCGGGGACAATCTTGCGCCCCACGGGATGCCTTCGGTTTTTTCCGATCACCAGGCCATAGGACAGATGGCGGCGGCGCACCTGCGGAATTGCGGCATCAAACGTTTCGCGTATTTCGGCGACGAGGGCGACTGGTACGCAAAACAACGAGCGGAGGGATTTTCCGCGGCGATACGGCAATTCGGATATGAACTGTCGTCACAATGGTATTTCCAGGCTGGGCCGGTGGTTGAATATCCGGCTTTGAATCAGTGGCTGGCGGAAATGGAAAAGCCCACGGGGCTACTGGCTGCCAACGACATCCTGGCCCGCCGGATCGTGGAAACCTGCAAGGAATTGGGGCTGCGCGTGCCTGAGGACGTGGCGGTGGTGGGTGTGGACGACGACGAAATGATCTGCGAGACCGCGGTCGTGCCGATCTCCAGCGTGGCGATCGCGGCGGAGCGTGTCGGTTACGAAGCGGCGGCGCTCTTGGCGCGTCTGCTGGAGGGCGAACCGGCGCCCCGGGAAGTGACGTTCGTCCCGCCCTTGAGCGTGGTGCGACGGCAGTCGTCGGACATTCTTTCGATCAGCGACGCGAACGTGGCGGCGGCGGTGCGCTACATTCATCAGAACTGCGGCAAGCCGATCGGGGTGGAGGACGTGGTGGACCAGCTGACCATATCCCGGCGGCAGCTGGAGCAGCGTTTTCGCGCGGCGTTCAATCGGTCGCCGGCCGAGGAGATCCGCCGGGTGCGTGTGGAGAAGGTCAAGGAGATGCTGGACAACACGGACTGGAACCTGGCGCGCATTGCCGGGGCGTGCGGTTTTTCGGATGCGTCGATCATGGGCAAGAGTTTTCGCGATCTATTGGGCATCACGCCCACGCAATACCGGCTGCGCACGCGTCTGGATTGATGGGCCGGCGGCGGGCCGGCTGTGGCGGCGTGGCGGCTGAGCGCGTCTGATACGGATTGGGGGCGTCGCGCAGGCAAAAGACCGCTTGCTCCCCAGGCCGGCGGAGCGGCCGGGCTTTATTTTTCACGCCTGCGGTGTTTTTCCAGGGTGCCTGAATCGTGAAAAGACAATTTTCAGGGGGGACAGGGATCGGCTATCCGGTCAAAACGTAACTTGATGGTTGATCGGTCATTGATAGCATGCTCGGGCTGCCGTAAGGCGGTTTTGAACCTCAGATGGGCCCGTTGGGGCAGGGCCAATTCCCGGCAGGCAACTGGATGCGCCTCATCCACCTGGTTGCGAACAGGAGTCTTGGCCATGGCCAATTGGGCAAAACCTCGCGTGCGATATGCGGGCGCTGAGGTGCATGAATCAATCCGTTTTTAACTACCTCTACTCCATAGAAAGAGTTTGGGCATCATGGCTGAAAATAAATTCCGCTATCGCATGACCTGCGGCTGGCTGCGTGACTTAGCGTCGGAGCCGACGCCGTTCGAGCCTTGGCCGAGCATTCGCTGGGACGCGCAGTTGACGGCTGACCAGGAGAGGTTTCTGGACGCCCAAGGCGAGATGGACGTTGAAATTAACTCGGTGTGGGGGCTGTTCGCGGATCGGGCCTGGCCGACGGATCTGGCCAAGGCGGGAGCTTCCCCGCGCGGGGAACAGGTGCAGCGGTTCACCTCCGCGGCCCATCAGCGGAAAGTCAAGATCGTCACGGGCATGGGCATCTATTCCTGGGGTTTTGACGCGATCATCAAGGAACACCCGGAGGTGACCAATTCGGACAGCAACCACAGCGTGATGTGCCCTTACCAGCCAGCGGCGTGGGATTGGCAGAGGCGGGTGCTGGACTTCGTGATGGACCCGAAGTGGGGCATCGACGGGATCAGCATGCAGTCGGCCGACCAGGGCCGGTGCCAGTGTCCCAAGTGCAAGCCGCGCTCCAACGCCGAGCATCACGCGGACATATTGATGCGTTCGAGCGCCTATGTGCGCCAGCAGCGCCCGGACTGGATCGTGGGCACGGCCTGCTGGGGACTGCGCGTGGACGAAGAGGAGGAAATGGCCCACGTGCTGCGGATGTCGGGGGCGTTTGACTACCTGGTGGAGGTCGATGAGCAAAGCGCCCGCAAGGGCATCCGGCCGAAGCTGGTCAAGGACATGAAGTGCGCCTTTGGATCCGTGGGCGGGACGTTTGTTGAGCCACCGCAGCACTGGGAGCGGTTGCGCTGGTTTGTGCCGGTGGGCTTAGGCAACGCCACGGCCATCAGCCAGCTGTTCGCCGACGGGGGCATGGCCTGCGAGATGTACTATCGGCCGTTCGCCAATCCCGTGGAGGAAGTGTCCTGGCGGGCGGCGGCCCAAGCGCTTAACGCGCCCCAGGGCAAGCCGGTGGACGCGGTGAGGCAAGCGGTGGCCAGGGTGTACGGGACCAGTGGGAGCCAGAACGACCAGTTGACGGACTGGATGATCCGCGGGGAGAACGCGTACCTGTCGCGGTCGACGTACAAAGTCGGGCAGGGGCCGCTGTCGTTGGAGCCGCTGATCTGGGACAAGAATCCGTCCGTGCCGGGCCCGCCGCTGTATCTGCGGGATCGGATGACGGCTGAGCAGCGGCGGGATTACGCCGCGGAACTGCGGGGGCTCAAGCGTGAACTGGCGGCGATGGCGATCCCCAACGAAGCGGCGGCCAAGCGCACGCTGACGGCGATCGATGGAGCGCTGGCGGAGCTGGCGGCGTTGGCTTAACGACGCCTATGATCGTCGGCCGGCCGCCGACGTCCGGGAGTTGAGGCTGAATAAGAGGTGACGATATGCCCAATTTCCCGTATCAGCGCAGCGGAACCCAATGGCTGGTCAGCGACGGGCTGATCCACGACAACCTGCCGGCGGAATGCCGCACGAAGAGCGGTCGGCCGGTGGAATGCCATAGCGTGCTACAGGTGCTTAATCCGCACGCCAAACCGGCGACGGCGACGGTGCGCTTCTATCACACGGACAGTGATCCGACGGAGATAAAGCTGGCGGTGGCAGCCGGGGCGATCCACACGCTGGAGCTGACGGACTGTCCGGGCGTGCCGCATCGCAAGCCGTTCTGGATCACGCTGGAAAGCGACTTGCCGCTGCTGCCGCAGGCGAAGCACGAGGATTTCCGGGATTGGGAAGAAACGCCGGACGCGATGATCGCGGTGGCGCCGTATCCGGGACCGCTGGAGGATGAGACGCGGTGGATTCTGCCGGACTGCTATCAGGGCGGGCCCCACAACTGGCACGAGCAGGAGACGCTGACGATTCTTAATCCGGGGGATCGGCCGGTGGAGGTGAAGCTGCGTTACGTGCCGCGGGGGCGGGACAGCTGGACGGGCCAGAAGATCAAGATCAATCCGCGGCGGGTGGCGTGGGTGAGGCTGTGGGAGCAGTTGCCGGCACGGGAGGGCAAGGACAACGGGCTGTTATCGCGCCTGTTCGGCGACTATGCGATTTACGTGGAGGCGGACGGCCCGGTGATCCCGCAGGTGACACGGCGGGCGTATTGGCGGGGATTTCCGCAGGTGATCGGCTCACGTTCGGTCATCGGCTATCCGCTGCGGGAGGGGCAGGCGCATGACTTGTGGTATTACCCGGCGGGGCAGATCGTGGGGCGCGGGATCCTGCCGCCGGCGTTGAATTGCGACGTGACGTGGAATCTGCTGTTTACGCGCAACCTAAGCCCGCAGCGGCCGACGACGGTGGAGATGACGTTTCACCAGGCCGATGGCGGCACGACGCGGGCGGCGGCCACGGAAATCGGGGCGGATCAGACGCATCTGGATTGGCTGCATCTAAAGCCGTGGCTGGGCACGCACACGCAGGTGGGCCCGCCGTGGGGCGTGACGGTGCGCAGCCAGGGCCCGGTGATCGTGGCGTCATCGTGCGCGGAATTTGAGATGTGGAGCAATCAGTGTCCGGGGGCGATGGCGGCCAGCACGCTGTATCCGGGTCCGTTGACGGACGAGCGGACGTGGTGGCTGGGCATCAGCGCCACGGACGGCGGGGAGAAACAATGCGCCCGGCTGGAATACACCTGGCACTTGTTTAATCCGGGGAACAACGCGGCCCACGTGCAATTGACGGTCCATGGCCTGGGGGGGGCGGCACGGCCGGGGCCGCAGGTGACGGTGCCGGCGGGGGGAATCGCGGCGCTGGACGCGGGGGCCTTAGGGGAGTTGCCCGTCGGAGGGGCGTTCGCGGTGCGGGCGGACAGTGACGAGCCGATCTGCGCCCACGCGATCTGCCGATCGTTCGTGCGCGGGCTGGTGCCGACGCACGGCATGTACGGACACCTGGGCCTTCCCATGCGTTTGACCCTACGAGTCTGATCGTGCGGCTATTTTTTGTGGAGTACGACGCGCTTGGAACTGGAAAATTTCGATCCGCGCTACCTTGAGCCGATGACGGCGTTGTTTAACGGGATGACCGAAGGCCAGACGCGCATGGCGCGGCTTGAGCCGGGGGATTTTGCCGCGCTGGTGAGTAAGAAGAGTTATTTCGATCCGGGCCTGGTGTGGGTGGCCAAGCGCGGGGGGGATGTCTTAGGGTGGATTCACGCGGCGGTCACGGGCCCCAGCGAGCACTGGTACAGCGCCAAGAAGGTTTATGCCCGCATCAGCATGCTGGTGTTCCCGCCGGGGGACGTGGCGGTGGGCGCGGCGTTGGTGGAACGGGCGCTGGCGCAATTGCGGGCGGCGGGGCACGAGCGGATTCTGGCGATGCACTGCGACGGGGGGTATCCGTTTTATCGCGGGCTGTATGACGGGGGCGAGCCGATGTGCCCGGCGGAATTGGCGCATCTGCATATGGCGTTTGGATACTGCGGATGCAAGCTGACGCATGAATCGATCACCAAGCTGGTGGAGATGCCGCGGCGCCCGAAGCTCATTGAGCCGAAGGTCAAGGCGGAATTCGTCGAACGCACGCCGCCGGAGATGGAGCGGCCCGTGGGCAGGGAATCGTGGACGGGATTGGACCCGCGGGTGACGGTGGCGATCGTGGACGGCCAGGAGGCGGGGATGATCGGCTGGGTGGTGCAGCCGCACTTGATGGCGAAGCTGGGCCAGCCGGAGATGAGCATTTACATGCTGGGCGTCGGCGCGTCGTTTCAGCGGCAGGGATTGGCGGGGGCGCTGGTGACACGGGCCTTGGCGGCGGCGTATGAGCGCGGGGCGCGCAGCGGGACGGTGGGGTCGGAGATCGGCAATCCGGCGGCCCACCACAGCTATGAGAAGGCTGGATTTCGGCCGCTGTCGATCACGATGGGGCGGGAATGGAACGCCGCCCGGAGCGGAGAGTAGAGAAGAGCGAAGGAAAAGCGGAGGGTTAGACCCTCACCGTTCGGCCGAGCTCACGGCCGAGGCCCCGGCCTCTGCCTGGGAGGGAGAGGAGCAGAGAATGGATACCCGGGGCTTGCGCCCCGGCTTGGGGAGGGGCGGGCACCTGCAAGTTCCAGGGAAAAACGGCATGGACATTGGGCCTTATGAATCCCGCGACTTGGAGGCCATGGCGGAGCTGTACAACCGGCAGGCGCTGGAGGAGCCGCACGTCGCGCCGATGAGTGGGCTGATGTTCGAAGAGTTGGTGATCGCCAAGAGCTACTTCGATCCGCAGGGATTGCTGGTGGCACGCGAGGGGCAAGAAGTGCTGGGGTGGATTCACGCCAGTGTCGCCCCCACCACGGAGATTTGGCAGGACGCGCGGGCGACGTTCGCGCGCATCTGCATGCTGGTCTACCCGGTCGGAAAACTGGAGCTTGGTTTGCGGCTGGTGGAGCGGGCTCGCGATTGGCTGGCGAGCCAAGGGCACCAGACCCTCATGGCGTTTCACAGCCGGCAGGGATACCCGTTTTATCGCGGCTTATGGATGGGCGGGGAGCGCATGTGCCCGACGACGTTCGTGCATCTGCACGCGGCGCTAAGCGCCGGGGGATTCAAGGCGACGGCGGAGTCGGCGTTTTTGCGGGCGCAGCTGGACCGGCGGCCGCGGGAAGAGCAGGCGGCGATCGCGGCGGAATTCGTCGATGAGCCGCTGGACATGGCGCGGAAAAGCACCGCTGAGTCGTGGCGGGGATTTGCGCCCCGGACGATCAAGGCCATGGTGGGCAAGGATCAGGCGGGGATCATCGGCTATGTGATGCAGCCGCAGCTGACGGCCAAGCTGGGCGGGCCGTGCGTTAATATTTATCTGCTGGCGACGAATCCGAGTTACCAGCGCAAGGGCATCGCGGCCGCCCTGGTGAGCCGGGCGGTGGCCAAGGGGTACGAGCTGGGGGCGCGGCGGGCGACGGTGGGCACGCAACTGGGCAACGTGGCGGCGCACCGGACGTATGAGCGATTCGGGTTTAAGCCGTATCGCTTGAGCATCGGGCGAGAATGGAACGCCCCGGAGGGGGGCGGAGAGTAGAAAAGAGAAAAGAACGAGCGGGGAGTTAGACCCTCATCGTTCGGCCGAGCTTACGGCTGAGGCCCCGGCCTCTGCCTGGGAGGGAGAGGAGCAGAAAATGGATACCCAGGGCTTACTTCCGGGGGGCGCCCAGGCTTGGGGGGCGGGGGCAATTGCTGTTCGACAATCAGCACACAGCACCCTAAGAGGGATGCTGTGTGGCACCCCCGGCTGAGGCTATGTCGCAGCCGCCGTCCACAGAGGAGCATGACGATGCCTTGTGTTGCATACATCGCCAACGGGATCTGCCGAAAGGCGACGGCGGACAATCCGCTGCACGGGTGGAGCGAAATGCGCGTGTTTAACACGCAGCCTAAGCCGGTGACGGTGAAGATGCGCGTCTACTACGCGGACCGCCCGCCGGCGGATATTCCTTCGCTGAAGCTTAAGGAAATGGGCTGCCAATATCTGGCGATTCCTAAGTTGCATGAGCCGGCGTTTGCGGAAGTCGGGCCATGGGGAATGCGGCTGACATGCGAGAACCCGCTGGTGACGGATCATATTTTGATCGCGGGCATCAAGGGGAAACACGAGGAAATCCGCTTTGCCGGGGGCGTGAGCGACACGCTGGCGCAGAGCCGGCTGGCGCGGCTGTGGTATTTCGGGGATGGGCTGCAGCTGAAATTCGATCCGGCCCAGGCGCCCTTGCCTTTTAATGAGTTTGAGTGGTATCACCTGCTGAATCCCAATCCGACGGATAGCCAGGTGCGCATGCAGTGCTTTTACGACGACGACAAGCGGGAGGAATATCGGCTGGACGTCGCCGCGCAGCGCGTCCTGCTGGTGGACAACCGTCCGCTGGTGAGGGCGAATCGAGGATTCGGGATTCGCTTTGTATGCACGCAGCCGATGGCGATCAGCAGCACGCGGCTGATCTACGGCTTAAACTCGATGGACGAGTGGGGCGCGCAGATCCACACGCCGCGCCCGGGTTTGCCGGCTCCGCTGGAATGGAATGAAGATGACGGGCTGGCGGAGTCATAGAGCTGTTTTGGAAGCGACTAAATTCTAGGGAAGGATCTTTCTGTGAAAACCAAGTCCATTCATCAGCTGCGGGTCGGGGTGGCGCGTACGGAGATCACGCCGCCGCTGCAGGTGGGGTTCTTAATGTCGGCGGTGGATAAGCTCTGGGAGCCGTTTAAGAGCGTGCGCTTGCCGCTCTACGCCAAGGTGCTGCTGTTGGCGCAGGGGCGCCGGCGAGTGGCGATGGTGACCATCGACTCGCTGGGCATAAGCGGCAAGACCATCGGCGGGATGGGAAAGTTTAAGAGTTGGGTGATCGCGGCGGCGGGAAGAAAGATCCAAGCGGATGAGCTGGTGTTGACGTTCACGCATTCGCACTCGGCGCCGTGCACGCTGCTTGGGACGGACTTGTACCGGACGGCGGCGTACAAGAAGTGGATGCGGCTGGTGGCCAAGCGCATCGGCCTGGCGATCAAGAAGGCATTGGCGAACCTTGAACCGGCGGAGCTGGCGGTCGGCATCGGGCAGGCTCCGGGCCTGGGGATTTACCGGAGATTTAAGACCACCAAGGGCATTGTGCTTTCGCATCCGCGGCCACCAAAGCGTGAGATCATCAGCACCAAAGGGCCGACGGACCCGGCCGTGCACGTGCTGGCTTGCCGGGGAATGGACGGGCGGTTGCGGGCGCTGTGGGTAACGGCGACGTGCCACCCGGTTCATGAAATGTGCATGGATCACGTCTCCCCGGACTATCCGGGGGAAATGGCGCTGTGGCTGCAGAAGCGGCATCCCGGCATAGAAGTGCTCTTCAGTAACGGTGCGGCGGGGGACATCAATCCCACGACGGTATCCGGCGGGCCGGCCAAGGCCCGGGCGCATGGGCAGGCGCTGGCGAAAGTGGTGGAAAAAGGGCTGGCGAAACTGCGGCCGATTTCCGCTGGTCCGCTGGTGCTAAAGCGAGCGATCGCCAAAGTGCCGCAGCGCAGCACGACGACGGGCAAACTGCTTAAAGAGAAGCTGGCGATACCGCTGGTGGGCTTGCGCATCGGGCCGGCGGTGTGGGCGATGATTCCCAGCGAGCCGTTCGTGGAGTATGGGCTGCGGATCAAGAAGAATTCGCGCTGGCCGTACACGGCGGTGGTGGGTTATACCGAGGACATGATCGGCTACCTGCCGACGGAGCGGGCGTTCAAGGAAGGCGGGTATGAGTTGGGCCCGGGGGCGCGGGCGCGGGTGGGTCGAGGCACGGAAAAAATATTGACCGGCGCGGCGCGCAAGCTGATGGGCAGGTTGGGAGAGAGTAGAGAGGAGAGAGGAGAGAGGAGAGAGTAAGAAACGATACTCGGGGGTTTCGCCCCGGCTTGGAGAAGGCGCGGGGGTTTGAAATCCAACGCTCCGCACACAGCACCCAAAGAGGGATGCTGTGTGGCACCCACTTGACGGAGCAAGTTGGAGGGGGGGGAGAGCCCAGGGATTTTTTCCCTGGGCTTTAGGATGTGGGCTTTGGCGGAGTTATTGGCTGGACGATTGGCGAAGTTGCTGGAAGGCCAGGGAGAGATGGGACGCCAGATCGCGGGCGACAAGGCCGGAGGTTCCGTGGACGTGGGCCCACAAATCGGCGGCCAGGCCGTGGAGGTAAACACCCAGCACGGCGGCGTCCCAGGCTTGCAGGCCTTGGGCGAGGAGAGCGGCGATCAGGCCGGTGAGTACGTCGCCGCTGCCGGCGGTGGCCAGGGCGGGATTGCCGGTGGTGTTAACGAAAGCGCGTTGCCCGTCGGACACGACGGTGTTGTGGCCTTTGAGGACGACCACGGAGGCGCCGTAGATGTTGGCTAAATCGGCGGCGGCGCGCCTGCGGCCGGGGGGATCCATTTCCTGTTCGGTCATGCCGGCGGCTTCGGCCAGGCGGTGATACTCGCCGGGATGAGGCGTGAGAATCAGGGGCGAGGAGCCGGCGCGGGGCAGGGCGATGGAACCGGCCTGGACGGATTTGGCTAAGAGGTTTAGGCCATCGGCGTCGAGGACCAGAGCGCGCGGGCCGTTTAATAATTGGCAGACCAGTTCGCGGGCTTGCGGCGAAGTGCCCAGGCCCGGACCGACGGCCAGGACGGCCTGGCGGGAGGGGTCGGCGACGTTTAAGAGAATGGCGGCTTCGTGGGGATTGCGTTGCCAATCGAGGTTGATACCGGTGGCGGAAGGTTCAATGACCAGTGTAAAGGGCAAAAGGGCGGGCAGGGTGGCGATTTTGACCAGGCCCGCGCCGCTGCGCAACGCGCCGGTGGCGGCCAGGGCGGGAGCGCCGATCATTGTTTCGCTGCCGCCGACGACGACCACGCAACCGAAGGTTCCCTTGTGACCGTCCAAAGGCCGGGCGGGCAGGGAAGGCAACTGGGTTATCCGTTTTGGTTCTATCGTCATCACACACCAAGCGGGTTTTTCCCTTGTTCGTCAGATCCTATCTGGACACACTCTAAATTTATCCCGCAAAAAAACCAACTTTTTAACAGGCCAAGTATAGACAAGAGCGTGCTTGGGAATAAGAATATAAATTGCCTGCTTGATTTTAATGTTGGCCTTCAACCACCCGTGGGGTCGGCCGGGATTCCACGGGTGGTATTTTTCTGGTTTTTCCCTTTCAAGGATGAGCTGGCGACAAAAGCACCCGCGCGGACGGGGAGGTGGCGGGGGTATTGGCGGGCGACGGGTCGGCTGCGTCCACCCAGACAACCTGGAGCGACAGGCGGCCGAGCAGCCCGGCGATTTTCACGATGTCGTTGACGGCGCCGGCGTCGGACTGGGAACTGGTGGCCAGGGCGATGTGGGCGGCGTCAAACGGCAGCGCGTCGAGGGTGGCGTCCAGATCGACCCAGCGGCCCCCCACGCCTTGCGTGAGCCAGGCCTGCGTCCACATGTGATAGGCGAAGATATTTTTGCGGCCCAGGAATTCGTCGGTGTAAATCAGGCCCGAGACGGTTCGGCTGGGGATGCCGGCCCCGCGCAAGAGCGCGGCCAGCAGCACGGCGTGCTCGGAGCAATCGCCCTGGCGGGTGCGGGCGACTTCGGAGGCGGTGGCGAAGCCCACGGCCAGGCTTTTGGTTTTCACATACGAGCGCACAAAGCGGCGCAGGCGCTCGGCTTTATCCGCGTCGGAAAGTTCGCGGCCGTCGGCGGACATCGCCATGGCGACGAGATTGCGCACGGTCGGATCTTCGAAATTAAGGATCACGCTGGCTTGCCTGTGCTCGGGGCTGGGCAGATCGTGCACGGGATTGACCGGTTCATCCAGATCGACCACCACGCGCACGCGGCCACCCTCGCCCCAGATCACGCGCTGGGAACCGGCGCGGGGGGGATTGAGAACGATGGGGGCATCGGGCTGGGTGGGCGCGGTGGTCGGTTGGTCGTAGGCCAACTCATAGATGGCCGAGCGCAACTGGCGCGGCTGGGCAATGGGGGTCGCGACGGCGATCAGGGTTTGAGCCATCAATTCCGGGGGATCCACGGGCGCGGTGGCGATGGACTTATCCGCCTCGACTAAGAGCAGTTCGATGCCGGGCATGACTTTCATCGTTGAACGCAGCGTTCGGCCCTGGGCGTCGACGAATTCCTCTAAGACCAGGCCGGGCAGGGCGGATATTTCCACGTGCCAGCGCAGCGCGGGTACGACCTTGCCGAGCACTTCCACGTCGGCGGGGCCCGCTACGGTGGTCACGACGTCGATGAGATTCGGCCCCAGGGCGGGCTCGAGCGTGGTGACGCGAATCTGCTTGTTTTGACGGGCCAATTCCTGTTCGACGTAGCGCCCGGCGGCGGCGGGCGGCAGCCAGGGACGCTGGGGCAGAGGCAGTTCCTGGCGGTGCTCGGTGGCGCCCTGGCGGTTGATCAGCTCCATGGTTGCAGGGCCAAAGCGCATGGACTGGCGAACTTCCATGGCGGCCAACTGCTGGGTGGATTCAGCCTCGATGGGCTGACCCTCGACGGTTTCGACAAAGCGGCTGGCCATGCTCAGGGGCATGGTGAGCGGACCACGCTGAATGGTGACGCTGGTCTGATTGATGGTGATCCATCTGCCGTTTTCGAGCTTGAGCAGCGCGTGCGACCAGCCGACGTGGCGATTGTCCATCAATACGGCGTACCAGCGGTCATGCTCGATGCGGTTCCGCGCAGGCACGGGGGCAGCGGCGAGAAGGGCAATGGCCAGCACGGGGAACAGAAAGACAGCGGTGCGCCACGGCCCAGAGCGGAGGTGTTGCATGACGTGATTATACGTGGGCTGGGGGAAGGGGAGGGGGGCGTTAGGAATTAGGAGTTAGGAGTTGGGAATTGGGAGTTAGGAGTTGGGGATTAGGGGGCCCATGCCACGAGGAGCAGCCGCGGGCGGAAGCCCGCTGGTTAGTCTTCGTAATCTTTCTCGATGCCATCGCCTATCCGAACTCGTAGGCCACACAGCATCGCATAGCATGCGGTGTGCCGATCGGCGATTTTCGATTGCCGCTGTGAAAGACACTAATTCCCTTTGATTTAATTACGTTAACGCGTCATTGTTCGTCACTTCGCCAATGATTCTCCCTTCAGGTCCCAGGCCGGGGACGGCCTGGGCTTTTGCGAACCATGCGGAAATGTCGGGCGGTGGTGTTCGCAGACCCAGGCATGGCCATGCCTGGACTTGGCTTTCCCTGCTAATTCCCAACTCCTAAATCCTAACTCCCGCCTTGATCCCCGGCGCTTAGACGACAGGCAGGGTCTTAAGGATTTCCTCGGTCAATTGGCGCAGGGTGGTTGGGGGGTACAGGGCGAAGCACCAGTCGCGGCGCTGGGCGACGGCGCGGTTAGCCAGGCCGGTGCGGGCGGTTTCCAGGCTGGCGAAGGCGGCGCGGATGGCGTCGGGATGTTGTTCGACAAATTCCTGATTGAGGCGATGAAGGTCGGCGAAGGCTTCCTTGCGGCGGTGACGATCGCGGTCTTGATCCATGGTGGCCAGGAGCGACCGCTTGCGCTGGACTTGCGGGCCAGAGAGATTAAGGACGCGGTCCAGGTTGTGCGGCAAGTGATGCACGCGCCAGCGGGCCTGGACCAGGTCGGCCGGTTCGGCCACGGGCGCGGGCAGGGAGAGAAACACGTCGGCGCTGACCACGGTTTTGGGCGCCAGCGGTTCGGCTTTCCAGGTCGACCACCAGCGTTCCATCACCTGATCGTAGTGCCCGCCGCCGCGGCCGTGGATGAATAGATCGCAGCAGCCTCGCCGCAGGAGGGCGGTGAGCAAGAGGGCACGCGGGGCAAGCGAGAGTTTGCCCAGCTCAACGGGCGAATTGTCTTCTAAGATTAATCGCGCGGACGGGCCTGATCCCATGGCGAATACGCGGGCGCGCGGTTGCCGCCAGCGCAGGGCCCACACGGGCAATTCGACGCGATCGGCTTCCACGCGCAGAGGCAAAATACCGGCGGACGGCTCCTGGCGGGCGGCGAGGTTGTAGGCCTCCACGCCACGGCGGGCGTCGGTGCGCAGGTCGTCGAGCATGCGGGCAAAGCTGGGGAGAGCGGCTAACTGGGAGACGAATACCACCGCCAGATTTTGGGCGGCCAGGCCGGCGGACGATTCCGACAGGCACCATTGACGGAGGCGATGGAGCACGACGGCGAGCTGGGCGGCCAGGGTTTCACAGGCTGGCAGATTTTCCCAGGCGTGAATGAGGGGGTCTAGGTCGACGGGCAGGCGCGGGCCGGACTCTTTGCGGAAATCAGTCAGCTTGGCCACGACCTGGGCGGAAGAAATCGGGGGATGACAGCCGGTGGGAACGTCCGGCTGCTGGGCAAAGAGCTGAAGCCTGGCTGTTTCCAGGCGCTGCGCGGAGAGCAGAGGCAGATCCAACGTGCCGGCGTCGAAAACGTCCTGATCGACGACCAGGTGCAGGCCCCCCCCACTTGCCAGATATTCCGGATCAGCGTGCGGAGCGGCGGCTGGTTTCCCGGTTTTGCGTGCCAGAGTCAGGCAGGCCAGGTCTTTGGCCAGGATGCCCGGATGCCAGAGCCAGGCCTGGTGGCCGGTGGCGATCAGCGGTTGGCGTGGGTTAAGCTGACCGGTGCCCCACTTGCGGGCATGGTCCAGAGCCAGCGCGGACAGAGCCTGGCGATCCGGCGCCAAAATCCCTTGCGGGGAATTGCCGGGCGACGGCGACCAGCGGGCCAGGGCAGGGTCGAGAGTTATCCGCATCAGGAGCCAGACGATAGCGGCTTAAGTGTTTTCAGTCGATCCCCACGTCGCAGCCGGCCTGCGCAGATGACGCCTGGCAGTCCTCGGCGGAGCCGGCCCCCTGGCAGCAGCATTCTTCCTCGACGGGCAGGAAGCGCGGGCCGAATTTGGCGACTTCGGTTTCAAAGACCTGGCGGTAATGGGCCAGGCGGTGGGCGGGGTCGTCAAGCTGACCGCCGAAGCTGCGCTTCGGATCGTTGTAGATCAGGCGGATGGGCAATTCGATGACCCGCAATCCGGCCGCGGCGGCCTGGACCCAGAACTGCAGGGGAAAGGCGTAGCCGCGCTCGGAAAAACGCAGCTTGCGCAGGGCTTCGACGCGGTAGGCTTTAAAGCCGCAGAAGGCGTCGGTGAGGTTCAGGCCCAGGCGGTGGTTGAGCAATTGGGTGATGGTCTGGTTGATGGCCTGGCGGTCGGCGGGGGGCAGGTCGTCCTGGCGGGTCAGCTGGAGGTAGCGGCTGCCGCTGACCACGTCCACGTCGGGCTGGCGCATGGCTTGATGAAAGTCGGGCAGGTTGGCCGGCTCATGCTGCTCGTCGCAGTCCATGGTGATCAGCCAATCGTAGTTGTAGCAGCGGGCCCAGCGGAAGGCGTCGATGAGGGACTGCCCGTAACCGCGATTGACGGCGTGGCGGACGACCTCCACCGGCTGGCGGGCCAGGAGAAGCGGGGTCGCGTCGGTTGAGCCGTCGTCGACCACCAGGATGTCCTTGGCGTATTTAAGCACCTGGCTGATGACGTGGGTGACGTGCTTTTCCTCGTTGTAAACGGGAATCGCCACCAGGGTTCTGGTTTTGCCCATAGGGGGTTACTCCTCAAAAGCGCGCGTGACCTGTCATCCTAGGCAAGGCGGGGCGAGGTCTTCCACTGGGTCTGGGCGAATAAGGCCTACCCGGCCAGAAGCGCTAATTGCGCGATGGTCAGTTGCTCCGGTCGCAGGGTGGGGGTGATGCCCGCGGGCAAGGGGTAATCCCGACCCAGGAGGGAGCCGATCTGCTTGCGGCGCTGGTTGAACAGGCGATGGACCAGGGTGGAAAGGCGCGTAAGGTCGGCACACAAGGGCGTGGCGCGGCGATGGAGCGTGACCAGGGCGGACTCGACCTTGGGGGCGGGCCAGAAGCAGCCGGGCGCGAGCGTGGCGGCGCGGCGGACTTCAAACACGGCCTGCATCATGATGCCCAAGGGGCCAAAATCCTTGCCGCCCGGCCCGGCTTCCAGACGCAGGGCGACTTCCTTCTGCACCATCACCACGCCGCTGCGCGGGCGGTTTTCCGACAGGGCCAGATTGACTAACAGCGGCGAAGCGACGTTGTAGGGAAGATTGGCCACGAGTTTGAATTCGTTTTGGCCATGCGCTTGCAGGCTCTGGTTTAAGGCTTGCAGCACCAGGGGGTTTAAGTGGTGTTTGCCCGCCAGGACGTCGCCGATCACCAGTTGCGCGCGATGTTCAAAAGGCTCGAGCACCTGGCGGAGTATGGGTTCCAGATCGCGGTCCACCTCGACGGTCAGGAGATTGGCCCCGGCTTCGAGCATGGCCACGGAGAGCGCGCCGGTGCCGGCACCGACCTCCAAGATCAGCTGGCCGGGTTGGATGTCGGCGATCTGGAGTATGCGGGCCATCTGCCGCTGGTCGTGCAGAAAGTTCTGGCCAAAGCGTTTTTTAGGACGCAGGTCGTGGGCTTGAAGCAGGGCTCGGATTTCGGTGAGTGTTTGAGGCATGGGGGGGGAGGGAGAGGAATTAGGAATTAGGAGTTAGGAGTTGGGGACGAAACGATGGCGAATGACGAATTGCCGATTTACGATTGGCGATTGGCGATGTGAAAGACACCAATTCCCCTTGATTTAATAAGGCTAACGCGTCATCGTTCGTCACTTCGCCAAACTGTTGAGATTAACCTCGTGCTTCCGCACGAGGCTATTTTTCCATGAACTTGGTTTGCCTTTCCCTGATCCCCAACCCCTAATCCCGCCTTTCGGTCATCCCCACATGGCGTCGAGCCAGATTTTGGCTAACAGGGCGTGCCCGGCCAGGGTGGGGTGGACGCCGTCGGTGGACCAATATTCACCGCTGACTTTGGGGAGGATGCGGTCGATTTCCGTCTGGAACGGCACGAGGCGAGCGCCAAAGTCATTGGCCAATTCGCGGACCACCTGCACACGCTGGCTCATTTCCGGCTCCCAGGCGGCGGTCACCTTGCCGCAGCGGAAGGTGAAAGGTTCGCCGAGCACCAGCTTCACGCCCGGCAGGGCGGACACCGTCCAATCCAGCAGGCGTCGGTAGATCTGTTCGTATTCGTTGACGGGGACGCCCTTGTTGCCGCCGTTGATATAGCCATGCCAGGTGTCGTTGACGCCGATGAGAATGCTGACAAGGTTGGGCTTCAAATCGATGCAGTCCACCTGCCAGCGGTCGCGCAGATCCGGCACGCGGTTGCCGCCGATGCCGCGGTTGTGGATGGTTAAATCGTGGTCCGCCAGGCGAACCAGAAGCTGGCTGGCGGTGAGCATGGCGTAACCGTTCCCAAGAGCGGCCAGGCTTTGGGGATCAACCTTGGCTACATCACGGTTGCGGCCGGCGTCGGTGATGGAATCGCCCTGAAAGAGCACCACACTCTTAGGTTGAAACATCATTGATGGGCTCCGCAAAATAGATCGAAACAGGTTAACTGGCTTTGGTCCAACTGGCGAGCGGGCGGGGGGTGACGACATCCGGCCGTGGTTTGCTACCATACTTCGTATGCCCATTCGTAAGCTGCCGCCCCTGGTGGTGAATCAGATCGCTGCCGGCGAGGTGATCGAGCGGCCTGCCAGCGTGGTTAAGGAGCTGGTGGAGAACAGCCTCGACGCCGGCGCCACCCGGGTCGAGGTGCAGCTTGAGGAAGGCGGCTGCCAGCTGATCCGCGTTTCGGACGACGGGCGGGGGATTCCCGCCCAGGAGCTGACGCTGGCGGTGGCGCCGCACGCCACGAGCAAGCTGTCGTCAGCCGAGGAATTGTCAGCCGTGGCGACGCTGGGATTTCGAGGCGAGGCGCTGGCGTCGATCGCGTCGGTCAGCCGGCTGCGTTTGACGAGCCGGGCGGTGGTGGAGGGGCGGATCGCCGAGGCGGCCGCGTTGCTTGAAGCCAGCGGAGAAGAGGTTTCGCCAGCCACGCCCGCGGCCACGGCGCCGGGGACGGTGGTGGAGGTTCGCGATCTATTTTTCAATACGCCGGCGCGGCGCAAGTTTTTGCGCACGGGGCCGACGGAATTCAGCTACGTGGCCGACACGCTCAATCGGATCGCCCTGGTGCATCCGCAAGTCGCTTTCACGCTGATCCACAACGGGCGGAAGAATCTGGACCTGCCGGGCCCGCAGGCGCCGGGGGAGCGCTGCCTGGAGATCATCGGGCGGGACCTGCGGGAGGGGTTGCTGGAGTTTGAGCTTGTCGACGACCATCCCCCAGGGCTGCCGGGCAGCGCGGCGGGGAACCAGGGCGGGTTGCTGCCTGAGGACGAACGGGAAGTGCCCGCGCTGCCGGAAAAGCCGGTGCGCATCTGGGGCTTGGCGGGGCAGCCGTCGCTGGCGCGCAGCAGCGCGAAATATCAGTATGTGTATGTCAACGGTCGGCCGATTCGCGATCGGAACCTAGCCCACGCGGTGAAGGAAGCGTACCGCGGCTTGACCCCGCCGGACCGCCAGCCGGTGGTGATTTTGATGATCGACATGGACCCGCATCAGGTGGACGTGAACGTGCACCCGACCAAGGCGGAGGTGCGCTTCCGCGAGCCGTCACGCATGCACGGGCTGGTGTTGACGGCGATTCGGCGGAAATTGCTGGCGTCGGACCTGACGCCGACGGCGGCGGTGTTTGGCGGAGGGGCCACGGGAGCTTTCGGAGGAACGGGGGGCCTGCCCACTTCCGGGGCGGCGGGCGGGTCTGCTGATTTGGGATTTGAGCGGGCGCCGGCGCCGGAGCCGGTGGCGCCGCAGATGAATCACTTTGTGGAATATTTCCGCAGGATGGACCCGATTCAGCGGGGATTGACCTTCGACCAGTTGCGGCAGGAGGTGGGGGTTGCGGCGGGGACGCAAACGCCGGGGCCGGCCTTGCCTGCGAAAGAGGCGGGGGCTGAAACGGCGCAGGGACTTGCGGCGGAAGGGGCAGCACACAGCACCCTTCGGGATGCTGTGTGGCACCCAGGCCAAACCATGTACCCCCCGGCAGAGCCGGGGGCTGAAGCTGCGGGGGCGATTCCGGGGGGGGCGATATTGCAGGTGCATGACAGTTATCTGGTGACGCAGGACGAGCAGGGGATTGTCATTATTGATCAGCACGCGTTGCATGAGCGGGTGATGTTTGAGGAGCTGATGCACCGGGTGTTGGGGCGCAATCTCGAGAGCCAGCGGCTTCTGGTGCCGGAGGTTCTGCCTGCCGCGCCGCGTGATCTGGCCGCGCTGGAGGAATTCAAGGTTTTATTGACGCGTGTGGGCATCGAGGCTGAGCCGATCGGCCCGCGGCAGATCGCCATCCACGCGTTTCCGACGTTCTTGTTTGACCGCAAGGTGGCCCCGGCTGAGTTTCTGCGTGATTTGTTGGACAAGGCCGACGACGGGCAGATCAGCCTGGCGGGTCCGCAGGCGGAGGAATCGGCCCTGCATCAGGTGTTGGACATGATGGCCTGCAAGGCAGCGGTTAAGGCGGGGGACCACTTATCCAATCAGGAACTGGCCGCTCTCCTGCAGCGGCGCGGGGAGATTGAGCGAGCGAGCAATTGTCCGCACGGCCGACCGACGACGATTCGTTTGACTCTGCGTGATCTGGAAAAACATTTCAAACGCACCTGAGAATTTCATGCCAATCCCATCGCAGTGCTCAGGCGCAGCCATTCTGGAGGATTTCGCTTGGGCACCCCACTTACGACGACGATCAAGCCCTCCTTATCCCATCCTAAGACCACGGAAAAAGTCCTGGCCATGCTTGACCCCCACGCGTTGGCCGGCAAGCGCGTCCTGGATTTAGGCGCCGGGCACGGATATTTCACGAGCCGTTTGTGGGCGAAACTGGAAAGCGCGGGCGTGGATCCCGCGCCGGTGCTGACGGCCTGTGATCTGTATCCGCGGGAGTATCAGTTCACGCCGGTGCGCTGCGACCATGCCGACTTCGGCCAGCACCTAAGCTACGACGACGGCAGCTTTGACCTGGTGATCTGCATGGAGGTGATCGAGCACCTGCCCAACCAGCAGCAGTTGATCGAGGAGATCGGGCGGATTCTTAAGCCCGGCGGGCGGGCGATTCTGACGACGCCGAATATTCTGAACATGGCCGGGCGGCTGCGCTTCCTGTTGACCGGCACCTGGCCGCTGTTTGACATCCTGCCGGTGAGCCGGCCGGACGTGAAGGCGGTGGCCGGTCACATCGGGCCGATCAGCCTCTATTACCTTTATTATTTCGCGCGGCTGGCGGGGTTTACCAAGGTCGACTTCACGGTGGACCGGGCCAAGAAATCCGCCATCGCCTTGGCGGGGCCGATGTATCCGCTGGCGTGCCTGGCCGAGGTGATGCTTAACAAGCGGCGGAAGCGCGAAGACTACTTTGCGGAAAATCTCCCGGCGACCGAGGCCCTCAACGCCTGGAAAACACTGGTGGGCAGGACGATCATCATGGACGCGCGGCGGTGAGCGCGGCGGCGGGCGCGGCACGGGGACGGGCGAACCGTCAGACTTTGACGGGCTTGGGCCGCCCTTTGAGGGCGCCGGCGCTTAGGCGCTTGCCGACCTCCCAGGCGGGGCCGGGGAACTTGTGGCAGGCGGCGATGACTTTTTCCAGGGCCTGGCAGACGTATTCCACGTCGGCGGCGCTGATGACCAGCGGCGGGATGAGCTTGATGACGTCCATGTGGTGCCCGGCGACCTGGCCCAGGACGTGGTGATCCGCCATCAGGGGGATGAGAATGGCCTGGCAGAAGAGACTTTCATCGAGCTTGTGGAGCAGAGACCAGCCCATCTTCAGGGTCAGGCTCGAGGGCGGGCCGAACTCCAAGCCGACCATCAGGCCCCGGCCGCGGACTTCCTTGACCATCTCGTATTTGCCGATGAGGGCGCCCAAGCGTTGCTTGAACAATTCGCCCATCGCGGCGGCGTTTTCGACGATTTTTTCTTCGCGCAGGACGTGCAGCGTGGCCAGGCCGGCCGCCATGGCCAAGTCGTTTTGCCCGAAGGTGGTCGAGTGGACCATGCAGCGATCGAGGCTGGTGAAGACTTTTTCGTGAATCCACTTTTTGCAGAGCACCGCGCCCACGGGCACGTATCCGCCGGACAGGCCCTTGGCAACGACCAGAATGTCCGGCTCGACGTTCCAATGCTCGCAGGCGAACATTTTGCCCGTGCGGCCGAACCCGGTCTGAACTTCGTCGGCGATGAACAGGCTGCCGTGCTTGCGGCAGAGCGCCGCCGCGGCGGGCAGGTAGTCGTCGGCCGGCATCAGGGCGCCTTTGCCCTGGATGGGTTCGACGATGAAGGCGGCCACGTCCTGGCGGGACAATTCGTGTTCCAGCGAGGGCAGGTCGTTAAAGGGAATCTGCGTGCAGCCTTCGAGCAACGAGCCGAAGCCCGCGCGGAATTCCGCGCCGCCGTTGACGGACAGGGCGCCCAGCGTCAGCCCGTGAAACCCCTTCTTGCAGTGGACGATGCGGTTGCGGCCAGTGGCGGCCCGGGCGTATTTAAGGGCGGTTTCCACGCCCTCGGCGCCGGAATTGACGAAAAACACCATGGGCAGATCGCCGGGAGCGATTTTCACCAGCTCGCGGGCCAGCAGGCCCGACAGCGTGGGGATGCCCATCTTCACGAGGTTGGGCAGGTCGGCGTCCATGGCCTGGCGGAGGGCGTCGCGCACCACCGGGTGATTGCGCCCGACGTTGAACACCGCGTAGCCGCCCAAGCAGTCGATGTAGCGGTCGCCTTTGTCATCCCAAAGGTAAGCGCCTTGCCCGCGGACAAAATGCACGTCGTAGCCGAGCAGCGAAACCACCCGGCTTAAGGAAGGATTCACGTGCTCTTCCCAGAGCGGCTGGGCCTGACGGGCGCTTTGAGCCAGCAAAGCCTGAAGATCGAACATGCGCTGACTCCTCGATAGGACAGGGATGAAGTGCGGGATTGTATAGGTTTCCGCCACGGCATGAGGCGGTCGCGCGTCAAGCGTACAACTGCTTGAGCAACTCCAGGCTGGACTGGGTGATCATTTCCAGGGCTTCGGGGGCTAACTTCGAGCCCGAGCTTAGGTCGGTTTCGTAGCCTCCGCGTTCGATGGCGGCCGCGGTGGGGATGTAGCCGGCGTCGCCGTAGGTCATGTGGACCATGAAGGTGAAGGCGGCTGGGGAATGCAGCTTGATCTGCAATTGCGCTTCCACGAACGGCTCGCCGGGGGCGCAGACCAGGGCCAGGTCGCCGATGCGCCAGGCGCCCAGCTCGCATTCAAAAAAGCGCTCGCGCTCGTGCAGGCGTTTGAGAGTCATGCGATCGACGGCGTAGCACCAGGACCAGTCGACGCGGGTTTTTTCCGCGTCCAGCCAGATCGGCTGCGGATGCTGGCGTAAAAGGTCCTCGGCCGCGTCGATCAATTTGGAGTCCAGCTTGCGCAGGGGGATGGGCAGCTTGCGGCTGACGTAGGTGAGCGTGTCCACCGCGCGTGGGGGCAGGGGGCCTTCGAGAATCCGGCGGGTGGTCTGGGCGAGCTTGGCGGCTGAGCTTAAGTCGTCGGCCCGGGCGTCTAAGTCCAGGTGGTTGGTGGTGTGCACGTTGCCGCAGAAGCCGTTGATCGGCAGGGCGATGCAATCGGGCCCGAGCATGGGGCTGACGCGCTCCGCCCACAGGCCGGGCCAATCGGCCCCGACGGTGGTGGTCGGGTAGTGATGGGTGGGATGGCAGGTAAAGTGCAGCAAGGCCGCCACCGCGTGCCCGTCATCGCCCACAAAGGAGGCCAAGCCCACTTCCGGGTCGATCGGGCCTTCGCAGCAGAGGATGTCCGGCGCGCAGCGCGGGGGATGGCAGCGGGCGGTGCCGTTGCGCATGATAAAGCGGCGATTAAACGCCACCCGGCCTTCCATGCCTCGGCCCAGTTGCAGGCGCACGGGCTTAAGCTTCTTGCCCGCCTGCTCCACGGCGGAAATGATCCGGTCGAAGGTCACTTGCTCATAGCGCTCATCGCCGCCGCAGAGCCACCAGAGGTCGGGCGTCAGCCAGGCATGCTCGCTGGCGTCGATAAACCGGCCCAGGTCCGGGGCGCCGTGGTTCTGCACGCTGTGAACCATCACGGCGGCGGCGGGGCAATTGAGCTTCGCGCCCGCGGCCTGGCGGATGCGTTCGGTCCACTGCAGGTTGGTGGCGCAAAGGTCCAGACTCACCAGGCACATGCGGGTGGGGCCCATCTCCAGCACCAGCACCCGGGCGTAGAGGGGGTTGTCCACCTTCTCCACGGGCCGGCGGCGGCCGATGTCGCCGGCGATCTGAATGCCCAGCTCCGGGGTGATCTCCACTTTGGCCGCCCCGGCCAATAAACGCGATCCGGTATTGTTCTTTGCTTCCGACATCGCTCACCTCGCACGGATTACCTGTGGCCTTGAGGCGGGAAAAAAACGTGAATTCTGATCCGGCCCTAAAGGGGCCGGCTTGGGGACCCTTCATACGCATTACACCCCGCCGGCAGGCTAAACAGCCTACTGTCTTCACGGCTGCGGGACCAAGTTCAGACGCCCGACGGTCCGGCAAATGCCCGTATAGACGACATTGCCATCCGCTGTCATGCTAACTAAAATCACACGCAACCACTTGACGTGGCGACGATTGTCGTTATCCTTTCTCCCCTGCCCGTGGGGTGGTTTTTGGCTGTGAAATGGAAGGTCACCGGTCTGCTTGGCGCAAAGCCAAGCCGACTCTTGGCCGATGAAATGGGTATTCATCCCGGTATAAGCCTAAAGGCTGCAGCATGATACGGTCGCCTCGGAAATTTCCATACTTAGGGGCATTCCCCTGCAAGGGCTCAAGGGGGTGCGCCTTACCAAGGGCAGGCTCCCCCGGGTCCCCGGCCGCTTCGCCCCAAGGCGCCTGACCACCCCCCCTGCCCGATCGACTTCCACGCAGCCTTTTTCCCATTACACCTTTTAGCACTTTACCCGGCGAGGACCTGCCATGGCCCAGCTTGATCGAACTCGAAACTTCGGCATTTGCGCCCACATCGATGCCGGCAAAACCACCGTCACCGAGCGCGTTCTGTACTACACCGGCAAGACGTACAAAATGGGCGAAGTCCACGATGGCACGGCCACCATGGACTTTCTCCAGGAAGAGCAGGAACGCGGCATCACCATCCAGTCGGCCGCGACGACCTGTCCGTGGACCCGCTTTGACGAGGACTACACGCTTAACCTCATCGACACGCCCGGGCACGTGGACTTCACCATCGAAGTCGAACGCTCCCTGCGCGTGCTCGACGGCGCGGTGGCGGTGTTCGACGGCAAGGAAGGCGTGGAAGCCCAGTCCGAAACCGTCTGGCGGCAGGCCGACCGCTACAACGTGCCCCGCATCTGTTTCATCAACAAGATGGACAAGCTGGGGGCTGACTTCTACTACTCGTTTAACTCCATCAAGGAACGCTTAGGCGCCAACGCCGTGGCGGTGCAGATTCCCATCGGCCAATCCTCCACCTTCCAGGGCATCATCGACCTGGTGGGGATGCGGGCCTACTACTTCTCGGCCGAGGAACTGGGGGCCAAGGTCGAAGAGCGCGACATTCCCGCGGACATGCTCGAAACCGCCAAGAAGTGGCGGCACGACCTGGTGGAAAAGGCCGCGGAGCTCGACGACCACCTGACTGACAAGTTCATCATGGAAAAGGAAATCTCCCAGGAGGAGATTCGCCAGGCCATCCGCAAGGGAACGGTCTCCCAGCAGATCTTCCCGGTGTTCTGCGGCTCGGCTTTGAAATACATCGGCGTGCAGCGGCTCCTGGACGGCGTGATCGACTATCTGCCCAATCCCACCGAAGTGCCCGAGATTCAGGGCACCGACGCCCGCGACAAGACCAAGAAGCTCTCCCGCCCGCACACGTCCGAAGCCCCCTTCTCCGCCCTGGTGTTCAAGGTGGTTTCCGATCAGCACGGCGATCTGACCTACACCCGCATTTACTCCGGCACGCTCTTAAAAGGCAGCCGGGTGCTCAACCCCGTCAACGGCAAACGCGAAATCGTCAGCCGCATTTTCGAGATGCACGCCAAGGAACGCATTCCCCTGGAAGAAGCCGAGGCTGGCGACATCGTCGCGCTGGTGGGCTTAAAGAACTCCTTCACCGGCGACACCCTTTGCGATCCCGACGAACCGATCGTCCTGGAACGCATGGAATTCCCCGAGCCGGTGATCTCCATGTCCATCGAGCCGCAAAGCCAGGCGGACAAGGAGAAGCTGGGCATCGCCCTGCAGACCATCCGCCGCGAAGACCCCTCGTTCCGCTCGCACTTTGACGACGAAACCGGGCAGACCATCATCGCCGGCATGGGCGAACTGCACCTGGAAATCATCCGCAACAAGCTGGTGCGGGACATGAAGATCGGCGTGAACGTCGGTACGCCCCGCGTGGCTTACCGCGAGACCATCGCCGGCAAGGCTGAGGCCCGCGGCCTGCACAAGAAGCAGACCGGCGGACGCGGCCAGTTCGGCGACGCGACCATCACCGTCGAGCCCTGCTCCCTCGAACAGGCCAAGGAAAACGAATGGGATTGGGAAGACGGCGTGGCGTTTGAGAACGACATCATCGGCGGGGCGATTCCCAAGGAATTCATCCCCTCGGTCATTGCCGGCTGCCGCGATTCAGCCAAGAGCGGCGTGCTGGCGGGCTACCCCTTGATCAACGTCAAGGTCACGCTCATCGACGGGTCGTACCACGACGTGGACTCTTCGCAGATCGCCTTTGAACAGGCGGGCATCCTGGCCTTCCGCGAGGCTTGCCGCAAGGCCAAGCTGATCCTGCTTGAGCCGGTGATGAAAGTCACCGTCACCACGCCCGAGGATTTCCTGGGCCCGGTGAACGGCGACTTGAACCGCCGCCGCGGCATGATCGTGGAGAACGAACAGCGCGGCAACGCCCGCATCATCGTGGCCGAGGCCCCGCTGTCGGAGATGTTCGGCTACGCCACGTCGCTGCGCGGCATGACCCAGGGCCGGGCGACGTACACGATGGAACCGCTGGCGTATCGGCCCGTGCCCGAGAGCATCACCAAGACGGTGCTGGAAGGCGCGGCCGCCTAAAGCGGTCGGTTGCCCAGGCGATTGAGGTTTATTCCGTGGCTAACAGCAGGATGAGCACCAGCACCAGGGCGGCGATCCAGCTGTGGCGGTCGGTGGCGGCGTAAACCACGGGGTCCTGCGGCAATTCGCCGCGCCCGGCCAACACCCACATCCGGAAAATCCAGTAGAGCAACACCGGGCAGAACAGCCACAACGCCTTGGGGTGGCGGTACAGGGCCAGCACGTCCGCGCTGTTGACGTAAAGAGCGACCACCAGCACCGCCAGCACGCCGCAGGTGATGCCCATGATCTGCACTGCCGATAAATCCTCACGCAGATAGCCGCGCCGGGGCATCGTCTGCCCGGCATGCCCGTTCCACTGCGCCAGCTCCGCGTAACGCTTGACAAAGGCCAGGCTGGTGAACAGGAACATCGAAAAAGCCAGCAGCCAGAAGGACAGCGGAATGGCCGTGGCGACGCCGCCGGCCACGATGCGAATGGTGTAAAGACTCGCCAACGTCAAGACGTCAATTAAGACCAGCCGCTTTAGCCACAGCGAATACATCCAGGCCGCCGCGACGTACAGCACCAGCACGCCTAAAAAACGCCAGGGTAAAAACAAAAATCCCAAACCCACCGCCGCCGCCAGGAAGACTCCCGCCCATTGCAGACCAACGGCAATCGGCATTTCGCCCGCGGCCATGGGACGCAGGCGCTTGCGCGGATGCTGGCGGTCAGCCTCCAAGTCCAGAAAATCGTTGAATAGATACACCGAGGACGCCACCAGACTCAGGCAGATAAACCCGAGCAGCGCGGTCAGTAAAGTGCCCGCTTCCGTCAAGCGGTGGGCGGTGACCAGCGGAACGAAAACCAGCGCGTTCTTAAGCCATTGGTGCACGCGGATGGCCTGCAGCGTTCGCTTGCCGGCCGTGGCGGTGGGCGCGAACACCCGCACCACGCGCGGACAGGCGCGCGCCAAGCCGGCCTCCTCGGCACTGCTCACCACGGCGTAGCCTTCCTGGGCTGACTCGAGAATCGATCGATCCCGCTCCCACGACCCCAGATAAGCAACTCCCCCCGCCCCCGGAAGTGCTCCCGCTCCCCCATGCGCAATCGGGTCAGCCCCCGGCTCTGCCGGGGGGTACGTCCCCGCCCCCGGAAGTACCCCCGGAAGCGATCCCGCAAGCGCCGCCGGCGAGGCCCCCCCCACCGCTTGCGCGGAAACTTCATCGAACAATCCCAGGTGCTGCGCCACTTGCTCAGCCAGCTTGGGGTTTTCCCGGCTGACGAGCACCAGGCGGCGGCCGGCATTCTTCTTGACTTGCAGAAAATCCAGAACTTCCTGGCGATAGGCCAAGTGTTCAGGAGCAAGCGACGTGCGGCGCTCGACCGCGGCGGCTTCCTTTTTGCCGCGGATCAGAGTTCGCGCCAGCAGGCCTAAGTTCCAGGGCGACGGCGCGCGGGCCAGGGCTGCGGCCTTCTCCCAAAACAGGTCGCCAGCCGTCAAACCGCCCTCTAAAGCCACCAACAGCGTCAAGTCAGTCCGCTCAGAATTGCCTTCCATGTGGGGACTCCGTGTGCTGTCCCGCCACTGCCGGGCACGCTTGTTTTCAAGAGTTGGCCGCAAAAAGGCCGATGTCTGTTACCGATCCCTGACCCCCCGCCAGGCCCCGACTGCTTTTGTCGGGGCTTTTTATTTATCGTCTTTTTCACACCCACCGCATCTGCCCGCGATAACGCACCTGCTGATTTCCATTCTCGATGCACCCGATCGCGTAGGCTTCCTGCCCGTGCCGGCGAAAAACACCGCAAACAGTCTCCACATCGGCCGGATCGACCACCGCCGTCAGGCCCACGCCGAGGTTAAAAGTCCGCAGCATGTCGGCGTCCGGCACAGCCCCGAACCGGCGGATCAAACTGAACAGCGGCAGCACGCGGATCTTGTCCAAGTCGATCGCCGCATCCAGCCCGGCCGGCAGGACGCGATTAAGATTCCCCTCAATGCCCCCGCCAGTGATGTGCGCCAAACCGTGCAAGCGGGGCTTTGGCAAGTCAAAAAGTTCCACGAGGGGCTTTAGGTAACAGCGGTGCGGCTGGAGGATCGCGTCCATAAACGATTGCCCGTCGATCTTCTCGGCCAGGATTTCCGGGCGGCGTTCCATCAGCGCCCGCACCAGCGAATAGCCGTTGGTGTGCAGGCCGTTGGACGCCACTGCCAGCACCACGTCGCCTTGGCGAATAGCTGAGCCGTCGATGATCCTGCTCTTCTCCACCACGCCCACGACGCTGGAAACCAGCACATACCCGCCGGCTTCCAGCACGCCCGGCTGCTCGCTGGTTTCCCCGCCCGTCAGCGTGCAGCCGTGCTCGCGACACGCCTTGGCCATGGCGTCCACCAGCCGCTTGACCACTTCCTTTTCCAGCTTGCCGCAGATGATCGCGTCCTGCACGCTCAGCGGTTTGGCCCCCATGACGGCGATGTCGTTGATCAAGTGGTGGATCATGTCCTGGGCGATGGACTCCACCCGCCCGTGACTTAGCGCCAACTTTTGCTTGCTGCCGGGCTCCTCGGTCTTAAGCACTAATACGGGGTGCTCGTAACCGGGAAATCGCCCGTCAAAAAGCGAGGCAAAAGCCCCCAGGCGATTGAGAACCCGGGCATCGGTGGTCTCCAAGCTCTTGGCCATCTCCCGCTTGGTGGCGTCCGCCGTGGCGATGTTCACGCCGGACTTTTCGTATGACAGTTGTTCAGCCATGCCAAAATCCTCATGCAAGCAGGCCTGGAAAAGCAGCCTGCGATGCGGTGGATAGTACCCGATTAGCCGAGAAAAGGGAGGGCGAAAGACGCTTCTGATTGATGCCCCTAAATGACCCAGCCCTGGAACCCACTCCCCAAACCGGGTAATCAAACCCGGATAATCTCTTGGGAATGGGCTCCAGGGCGTGGAGTCAGAAATTGGCTAGCTATATGAAAGGGCCTAAAAACACACGGTCAACCTGCTGTACGTCTCCTTAGGCATCGCTTCAACAACGAACGCGCCATGCTCCACGGATCGCTTCACCTTCGGAGCATACGAGCACAACTTCTTACACGTCATATTGCGTCCAATGGGCGCCGGTCATGGTAAGCGTGTAGTGGCCCAGCGGATCCTCAATGTCCATTTCCCAGGACGATGAACAAACCAGCGTGTAATCCCAGGGGTTCGAAAAGAGGTCGGTAATGTTGGACAAGTGGTCGATGTACCAGACGGTCGGATCATCTTCGTCCTGGGTTACGGTCACGCCCGCGTTATACAGAGCTTGCCCGAGCCATTGAGACGTCTGGCCGTCGTTTGGCGCGGTATACGAGCCGGCCTGATACCGGTAGAAACCAAGATCAAAAACGTCGAAACCAAGCACTGGCTCGCTGAAAGTCACCTTGACTTTGTCCACGCGAATACCATTGACCGGGTCGTTATAGCCATTAAGAACTTGCTCGTAACTGCCATTATTGTCGGTGTCAATCTTTAGATTCTGCCCACCCGCGGACGGGTAAAACGTCGGCGCGGTCAAATCCACGCGGAATTTGAACAGCCTGTCCGCGTAATTTCCTGCCAAATCGTAGGAACGAACGGAATAGCTGTAGGTGTTCTCCGACAGTGCATTAGCCTCCTCGAACGGGGATACCGACTGCTGATAGCTAAGGACCAAATTGCCGTCGCGACGGATCTCATATCCGTGATCCACGCCACTAATCGCTAAATTCGGCCTGGTATCCTCGCTATAGAAAATAACCTCGCCGCTGGTCGGGTCCGTCCAGGACACACCGGTGCTGGTGGCCGACACACTGGGCGCCGCCGGAGCGGCGGTGTCGATGGTGACTGACAACGCATTGGATGATTGGGACAAGTTACCCGCCGGCGTTTGATTGCTGGCGGAGACCTTAATCGTTGTATTGCGTTGACCGTCTGCCAAAGCATTTAGGACGTCGATGTTGAACGTTGTTTCGTTTTCCCCAAGTTGCTGAGTGCCCTTCTCCTGACCGTCGACATAGAGGCGAATGAACGATGCTTTTGGAACCGTACCTGAAACAGTGGGGGTCGCATCGTTGGTGTTATTGTCGTCGTTCCTAAATCCGGAGTCGCTTCCGGCCGTCAGATCCGGAGCGGTTGGTTTGTACGCTTTATATGCCGCGTCCAAGGCATTCACCCGGCCGTACCCGCTAAGTTGGTCGTAACCTGCGGACTCAATATCGACGGCAGTGCTGGTGATTAAATCCTGTACTTGGGCTGGCGTAAGCGTAGGGTCAATCTGCAAAAGCAGCGCGGCGATCCCCGCTACGTGAGGAGCAGCCGCAGACGTGCCCGCAAAAGGATTGTCATAATGACCAAGCTGGCCCGTCTTGGTTTGAATCTTGTCAATACCTGCAACATCTAATGAATTAAAAGTCGTCTTTATTTGATTGCCGAAATCAGTGTATATCGTTGATGGTCCGCGCGAGCTATAATCCTCAACAGCGTCTTGCCCGGTATCCCCCGCATCAACCGCAGCAACTACTATTGACGACTCCGTTTTGTGGCCAGCAATTGAATCGCCTCGAGTATTATATTCAACCGCCCCAGTACCACTTCCCGTGGTATACATTTCCAATTCGCGGACTGATCCTGAAAATTTAGTAATGACGATTTTAACTGTTGTTGCTGACTGGCCGGTATTTTCCCAAGCCAAACTCTCATACGGGTCGCTTCCGGAACCGTTCTGAACATTCTCGCTGTATGCCAAAAGAGACGTCAGATCGCTGTTGTACAAATACAAATCGTAGTCATTTTGACTATTTCCAAACGGGTCAGACCATTGCAGATATACGCTAATCTTTGCATGAGAATCAACCACCATATTCTTGGTTATATCAATACTCGATCCAGGCAAGAAGTCGTGGTAACCACTTCCACTATTAACAAATGCTCCCTGATAGTGCGATCGACCGTAATAACCGGCATCTCTTCCAGCATTTCCAGCCGATGTAACATACGTAATACCCTCGCCAACAGCCGCTTCTATGGCAGCAGAGACATCGCCTTCCTCAAACATAGGCTGGCTATAATCACTTATATCATCAATAATAATATCAACTTCCTGCTGTCTCATCCATTCAATGGAGCTTATCAGGTTGGTAGTCGTCATTCCACTGGAAAAATACAACTCCGCATCGGGTGCCAGATCGTGTATGATTTCCAAAATAGCTGTGCCTTCGTCTGCCGTATTGGCATAACGAAGGTTAATCTTGCCCGTGAGATCGGGAAGATCTCCAGAAGAATACGAATCGTACCAGTTGTCAATATCATCTGATATAATACCGATCTTAATTCCACTTCCAGTCATACCGAAGGCATTGCGCACCTTGTCAGCAAGAAGAATACCGTCGCCGTCCGTGGAAACATCGCCAGAATCTGTTATGGTGTATTTTGGCAACGAAATCTGTTTGACATCGGAAATTTCTTCGATCGCACCAAGCGATTCAATAGAAACCCATCCTTGTACTGTAGCGATCTGGGTGGCGAGCGATTCAACTGATACCCCTGCCGCCTTTATTGCTTCTATAACATCATTACTTGTGTCGAACAATTGAATGTCAACTTGGATTCTCCCGTTTGGGTCTACTTGCATAAATGGGCTGCAAAGCCCACTGGCTATCTCGGACCATGAATCACCATTCGTCATTTTTTGTAAACTTTGATCTCGCGCCATAGCGAGTGACGGAGCGATTTTGGTCGTAGAAGGCGGAATCGCCTGCTTTGAGCCAATCGGTGTCTTCGAATCTATAATTTGAGAATCATATAATTGTCCTGATTCGATACCATTGTTAATTATCAAATCATTTGTCGACAGACAGTCAGCAGACATCAACAACCGTGGCTCAAGAAGTTCAAAAACTGGGCCATGACTTAATTTAGGAAATACCATAGGATACCTCCAACAAGAAGCGGAAAAAGGATAGAAAAGCCAATTGGTTTACGCCTTGGCGCTGGGAGAAGCATACTTCATACTTTGCCTTCTCGTCAGAAAGACAATCGTAGCAAAAACCAATGAGCCAAGACCAGACGGTTCGGGCACTATAAAAACTAAATTAGGAGCGAAAAAGTGCCCTGTTAGATTTGACGATGAAATTATCTGAGGAAAATTCAAGTGTCCCGGAGGAGAAGTCCCCAAACCATCAAGATCAGGGTATTCAAGAGCAGAGCTAATGAGAATAAAACGAGGATCGATGGCAAAGTTACCCTCCAAAACATTATAAAACGGGTAAAGGTCAACATCCCCGTTGGACAACAAGTCCATTTGGTCGTCAAGCGCTATAGGAACGGTTGCACCTATAGTCCAAACTTGGTTGGGTTCTATTTGAAATGGTATAATGTCAACATACCGATAATCTCCAATACGATTGGTCCCCGATCCCGCAGGTATGATCTGGCTGACCTGAAGTATGCCGTTCTGATCCCAAAGCCCAATGTAGTGCGATGCACCCAAACCATTGTTGCCTGAATCATAAAACCCTAGTGCCGAGATATACAGCGGTTCGGTTACGATAAATGACCAACCAATTGTCGCGCCCGAACCAGCAGCAAAACGATCGATTCCGTCCTCTTCCCCCAATTCCCATGACACACTTATGCCTGTTATGGCTGGCATGGACATTGCAGCAAACACCGAGCCCGCCCCTGCAACGCAGGCAACAATGGCCGCCCAAATGACAAGGGTTGACGCGCGATGCAACCGCTTCATGGCTCGCTCCATTTCATGATGTGGCGACTTAAATCTTTTGATCACGAACATGCTCCCCGGTCTCCCCTTCCCCCGGAAGGTCTTCCCCGATGTTTTCTGAAAACTCCCGGTAATTCCTCGGAATTCCCGAAAAACCTAGCCTCAAAACCCAACAAACAAAATCATATGATCGCTGACACTTTATATCTACCCAGGCAATGTGTCAAGCAAAATCTTCTATCGCCCGCCGCTAAAATTGCGCAAGATCGCGACGAGGAATTGGCGGATTGATTGATATGAAACCCAGGCGCAGCATCGCCTGGGTTCTTGTATTACCTCTCCCCAATCCCTAATCCCCAACCCCCATTCCCTGCTCATCACCCCGGGCACGCTGCCTTCGGCACGTTCACGCGTTCCCCGGCCCGAATGGGCATTAACGCATCCGCCAGGCGCCACCGCAACGAGTCGATCACGTTCGCGCCGGCCAGCGTTTCCAGCAGGTTCTGCCGTTCGTCGGAATCGTTGAGCAGGTCAAACAGGGCCATCGGCTCCTGAACCTCCGTGTCGAAAACCACCTTGTGCTGCTCGGTTTCGAGCATCAGGCGATTGCCGAATTCGCTGACGCTGCCCACCCGGCTGCCGCCGTCCTCGATGCCGTGGCCGAAGAGCACGCCCGCCAGCGAGCGCCCGTTATGGCAGCTCGGCCGATCGCAGCTGCCCAGCGCGGCAATGGTCGCCGCCACGTCCACCGTGCTGATCACCCCGTCTAAGCCCACTTCCACTTCCGCGCGCTTAAAGTCGTCTTCCGTGCCGATCTTCGAGCCCAGCGGCGGCGTCAGGATCACCGGCACTTCCACCGCCCCGGCCAGGAACGAGCGGTGCCCGATCAACCCACGCTCGCCGAGCAGCTGCCCGCGATCGCTGCACACCACCACCCACGTCCGATCGCGGTCCTTGCGTTCGGAAAGGCGCGCCGTCAGCCGGCCCACGCCATGATCCAGCAGGCTCACCCGGCCCAGATAATCCCCGCGAATGCGGGCTAATTTGAGCGGGTCCAGCCGCTGCAAAAGCACGCGCGGGTAGTCCAGCTCGGCATAGGCGTTTAAGCCGCGGAAATCCGGCGGCATAAAGCCAGCCTCCAGTTCCTTAAGGTCCACCAACTGGTCATACAGGCCCGGCGGGGGCATGTCGTTGCCGGGGCCGGAGAAATTCACGATCAGCGCCCAGGGGTGATCCTCCGGCATCGTGCGCAGCATGGCCTCAGCCTCGCGGCTGATGAATCCGTCGATGTCGTCCGCCGGCTCGAGCATCAGCCGCTGCGGCTCAAAGGGGCCAAAACGATTCCGCTGCCGCCGCTGCTGCAGCACGGCTGACAGATACCCCTTCTGCCACATGGCCTTTAGGTAGGCGCATTGATCGGTTTCGGTCTGAGAGATGTCGGCCACCTCTTGGCGCTGGGCCAATTCATCGCCCAACATGCCCACGCAGCCCACCCCCGCCGTGTGGTAACCCGCCTCCGTCAGCCAGCGCGGCCAGCCGTGGGCCACCTTCAGGTCAGCCATCCGCCCGGCACCCAGCACGCCGTGCTGGCGCGCGTGCATGCCCGTCAGCAGGCTCACCATCCCGCCCGGATCAGCCGGGCAGGCGCTGCGCGCCACCAGGCGCACGCCGCGATTAGACAATGATTCCAAATTTGGGGCGACAAATGGCCAGCTGAGTGTGTCCCCCGCTACGTCCGCACGCAGCCCATGTGCCGCCACGATGATGAGGTTTCTTCCGCAATCCATGTCCTTTGAAAATAGCTGATGGTCGTAATTAAACCTAGCCCTTTTGCATGATGGACTTAACACTTTTCTCCCGCGGCCGTCCCAGACGGCAAACCATCGCCATCTTCACATTCCGGATTCGCCTGACCGCTGTAATTGGCCCCGCCCCCGCCGTGGTGCACGCCCAGGCTCGCATCTGCTACGCTAGACGATTCCCATGGCCCTGTTGTCCATCGCCAACCTGCTTTACTCCATCGGCCAGCGCCGTCTGCTGGAGGGGGTTAATCTGACCCTGTCCGACGGCGAGCACATCGGGCTGGTCGGCGCCAACGGCTGCGGCAAATCGACTCTCCTGCGCCTGATCGCCGGGGAAGCCGGGCTGACGCCGGATGCCGGGCAGGTGCAGTTGGCCCGCTCGGCCGTGGCGGGGTATCTGCGGCAGGACCCTGAGCTGGCGCCGGGTCGAACGCTGCGCCAGGAAGCGGCCGCGGCCTTCGATCACCTCCACGCCCTGCACCATCAACTGGAACTGGTGGCCGAGGAAATGGCCGACGCCGCCGGCCCGGAATTGTCCAGCCTGATGCAACGCTACACGCAGATCGAGCGCGATCTGAACGCCGCCGGGGGCTATGCCGTCGATCACCACATCGACGCGACGCTGCACGGCGTGGGGCTGACCGACGATCTGTTTGAGGTTCCCGTGTCCGGGCTGTCCGGCGGACAAAAGGGCCGCCTGGCCTTAGCTAAGCTGCTGCTGTCCGAGCCCGACCTGCTCCTGCTCGATGAACCGACCAATCACCTGGACATCGCCGCCCGCCAGTGGCTCGAGGAATATTTGCGCGCCTATCGCGGGTCGCTGATCTTAGTCAGCCACGATCGCTGGCTTCTGGACCGGGTGGTCACGCGGATCTGCGAGCTTAAGGACGGCAAGCTGGAGGAATACCCCGGCAATTACGCCCAATACCGCCAGCTGCGGGCCCAGCGCCGGCTCACCGAGCGGCGGGCCTATGAAAAGCAGCAGGAAACCTTCCGCCGGGAACAGGCCTTTATTGACCGCTATCGCGCCGGCCAGCGCGCCAAGCAAGCCCAGGGACGGGAAAAGCGCCTCCAGCGCGCCATGCGCGACGACGCCCTGGGCAGGCCGGTGGAAATGCGGGAAGTGAACATCCGCATCCCCGAACCCGCCCGCTGCGGCGACATTGTCTTTGCGCTCGAGAACCTGACCAAAGCCTACGACAACCACGTGCTGTTTGAGAATTTGTCCCTGCAGGTTAAGCGCGGCCAGCGGATCGGCGTCATCGGGCCCAACGGGGCCGGCAAGACCACGCTGGTCAACTGTCTCTTAGGCCGGCAGGACGCCGATCGCGGGTCCGCCAAGCTCGGGGCCTCGGTGAGCGTGGGGTATTTTCGGCAGGTGCAGAACGATCTGGACCTGTCCCGGTCGGTGGTGGATTATCTGCGGCTGTATGTTCCCAGCGGCACCGAGCAGGAGGCCCGCGATCTGGCCGGCGCATTTCTGTTTTCCGGTCTGGACCAGGAAAAGCCCTTAAGCGCCCTCTCCGGCGGCGAACGCACCCGCGCGGTGCTGGCCGGGCTGCTGGTGCAGGGCCACAATCTGCTGATTTTCGATGAGCCGACCAATCACCTGGACATCGCCTCCGCCGAACGCCTGGAGGAAGCCCTGCGCTCTTTCCTGGGCCTAGAGGACCGCCGCACCACGCCCGGCACCCTGCTCTTAATCACCCACGATCGGATGTTGCTGCAGGACCTGGTCGATCAACTGCTGATTTTCGACGGACACGGTGGTGTGCGGCACTATCCGGGCACGTACGCCCAATATCTGGCCGAGTGCGCCGCGGCCCAGGCCGCCCCTGCTGTGGATACCCCCGCCCCGGCGCCACGCAAAGCCGCGAAGAATCCCCCGCCGACCGGCCCGGCCGGCGCCCCGGCAGCCAAAGCCAAAAATCCCTTAGCTAAGCTCAGTGACAAGGCGCTGGACATCCGGATCGAAGAAATCCAGGCCGCCCTGGCTCGGACGGATCAGGAACTGGCCGACCCAGCCACCTATCGCGACGGCGACAAGGCCCGCCGCCTGCAGCAGGAGCGCGTGCAGCTCACCGCCGACCTGGCGCCCCTGGAAGAAGAGTGGCTGCGCCGGGCTGAGCGGTAAGAACCGACGAATTCCTCAAAGATTATTTGGAGGCCGGCTGCGTCGCCGACGTACCGTCGCTTCTGGCCGCCACAGCCCCCGCCCCGGGGCCTTGCCAGCCGCGCGGAAGCTGCGGATCAGCCGGCTTGTCGCGCTGGAAGAGCACCTTCTTGCTCCAGTAGTTGTGCGGCGAACGGTAAGGCAGATAGCGATATTCCTTTTGCGCTGCGAAAAGGCTGCCGGCATGGCTTGAGGTCCAGTTCAGCCACAGCGCCGGGTCCACGCCCAGGTTCTGCCCGGTGACCGTCTTTAGGCTCCGCCAGGCCATCTGCTGCACGCCGTAGTCCGCGTCATCCAAAGCCCGGATCAGGGCGTCGATCACGCTGCGCTGGGCGTATTGGCCCAGGGCGTCGGCCGCGGCCATGCGTACGTCCGCGTCGCTGTCGCCGCCGAGCACGGACGACAGCGGCTTGGCCACCGCGGGATTGTGAATCTGCTGCAGGGCCTTGGCAGCCTCCCAACGCACCACCGGCGTGTCGTCCGCCAGGCGGGTGGCGATGGTTTCCGCGTCGGCCACCGTGCCATGTCGGCCCAGCGCCATCACGCTCACCGCCCGCACCGTCGGGTCCGGATCGTCAATCAGATAGCGGTACATGCGCAGATAGGGTTCCTCACCGCCGAACGGCGCGTCGGACAACTTCACCACGGCACTGCGGCGCAGGTCCGCGTCGTAGGTGTTAAACGCCTCGCTGGCCACCTGCGTGGGCGTGTCGGATTTAAACTGCGCCACGAAGTCGTCAAAAAGCGTGGTGTCCTCCGCCTTGGACGATCCGCCGTCGCCGGCACAGCCGGCCGCCAGCATCGCGGCCAGGAAGACCAATCCCCACCAACCCGCATGTTGTCGGCCGCTTCGGGCCCGCTTGGTTCTCATGGCTTGGTAGTGTATCGTCATCGGCGCTCGCAGCCAGCCCCGCGGAGACCCTCATGCGGCCCAGGCTCGCCAAGACCCTGCATGTTCTGGAGTTGACCCGCCTGCCCTTGGCCTTCGCGGCCATCAGCAACGTCTGGTTAATCTATTTCCTGGGCCGGGGCCTGGAGCCCGACCTAAGACGCGTGGCTTACATCAACTCCTGGCCCATGCCGCTGGCGCTCCTGGCCTTGGCGGCGATGGCCTTGGGACTGCACATCTACGGGGTGGCTTTAAATGACGCCCTGGACGCCCGGCGGGACAGGCTCTTCAGCCCGCAGCGGCCCATCGCCGCCGGCCGCCTGTCGCCTTCGGTCGGCCTGATCGCCGCGGTTCTGGGCCTCTTAGCCGCCTTGCCCGCGGCCGTCCTCCTGGGCACGCCCACCGCCATGCTCGCCCTGCTGGCGGCCGCGGGCCTGCTTTTCTACAACGCCGCCGGCAAGTTCCTCCCGGCCGTCGGCCTGCTGGACCTGGGCTTGATCCGCGCCGCCAACATGGCCGCGGCCAATCCCTACCTGTCCTTCGCCTGGCCGGTCTGGCTGGCGATGACCCACACCATCGCCTGCTCCGCCCTTATCCACCGCATCCAGGGCAAACGGCCCCTGCTGCGCGGCACCGAAGCCTGGGGCCTCTGTGCCGGATGGCTGTTCTGCACGCTGCCCCTCTTAGGCTGGATGATCACCCGCGACGGCCTGCAGACACCGGCGCGGGGCACCATCTGGATCGGGCCGATCCTGGCTGCGGCCGTCTGCGCGGTGATCACCGATCGGCTCGTGGCCCGCGCCGTGGCCCGCCGCCGCCCCCGCCGACGGGTGATCTGGACGCTGACCCGCTTTTCCGTGTTCTGGCTGATCCTTTACGACGCCGCGTGGCTGCTGGCCGCCGGGATGATCGGGCCCGGGTTCCTGATGCTGCTGCTCTTCGCCGCCGCCTGGGGCAGCGGCTGGCTGATTCACTTCCTGGCCGCCATGCTCGAACCCTTGCCCGGCTATCGCCCCGAAGCCGTCTCCACCCACGGGGCCGAGATCTGACCGGCCGATTCGCTTTAGCTGGGAGTGTCCACCATGACTTTATCCATCACTTTTCTTGGCCACAGCGGCTTCGTGCTTTCCGACGGCACGCACACCGTCGCCCTCGACCCGTTTTTGACCGGCAATCCGGTGGCCCAACACAAGCCGGCCGACATCCACTGCCAGTGGATCGCCTTAACCCACGGCCACGGCGACCACCTGGGCGACAGCGCCGCCATCGCCCGCGCCAACCGCGCCACCGTGCTGGCGAACTACGAAATCTGCGAGTTCCTCGGCTCCCAGGGCTGCCAGACCGATCCGGGCAACACCGGCGGACAGATCAAAACCGACTTCGGCTTCGTGGCCTTCACCCCGGCGTTCCACTCCTCGTCCGTGGAAGGCCGCTACTTAGGCCAGCCCGGCGGACTGATCGTCAACATGGGCGGGCTGACGTTCTATCACTGCGGCGATACGGCCATCTTCAGCGACATGAAGCTGATCGGCGAAATCTATCGCCCGGACATCGCCGCCATTCCCATCGGCGACCGCTACACCATGGGCCCGGACCTGGCCTCCCGCGCGGCCGACATGATCCGCCCGCGCTGGGCGATTCCCATTCACTACAAGACATTCCCCGGCCTGGCTCAGTCCGCCGCGGGATTCAAACCCAGCATCGCCACCGTCAAGGAACTCCAGCCCGGCGAAACCTGGCAGGCCTCCTGAAGCAAGCTTCCTCGCTTCATCACACGCCCCGCACCCCGAACACCGCTACCGCGCACCAGCCGTTGCCGATGCGATCCCCAATGGCAAAGCCCCGGATCGACGGCGTGGCCAGCAGATACCCCTTGTCCAGACAGCGGCTGTGCCAGGCCGCCAGATCGTGCTCCGCCACCGCCTGATCCGCGGTGAACAGCACCAAAAGCAGCCCCCCGTGGCGCACCATCGTGTCGGACCAGATCTTCTTAACGTCCTCGGTGACGGTGGCCAGCAGCTCGGCTGAATACCGTTTAAACGGCCCGGAAATCTCGTATTGAGCGACGGTTTTGACCTCCAGCCAGTACGCGTCCAGCGGGTCCGCCGCCGGCTGCTGATCGAAAAGCGTGCCCGTCACCAGGGGATCGCGCAAAGGCAATGCGTCGGCCGTCAATACCAGATCGCAGCGCTTGCCCTCGCTCCGCCGCGCTCGCGCGCGATCGCCGGGGTATCGCTGCTCGGGCCAGACGCCCAGCCCCTCGTCCGCCAGCGCCTGGCGGATCAAGGGATGCAGCCCCAGTTCGTCGCGGCTGTCAAAGCCGTAGACCGCCTGCTCGGCATCTTCCCGTTCCGCCTGCCTCCGCAGGCCCGCCGCCACGATGTCCGCGATGTCCGCCGTTGACCAGGGCATGGCCGTCTCCCACCCTCAGGCTTACCAGCTGGCCAGATCGCCGATGATCGGCTCAATCAGGTCCTTGACCGTCACCAATCCCCGCGGCGCGTATTGTTCGCCCACCACGATCGCCAGCGCCAGCTTTTCCCTCTGGAAGCGGTCCAGGGCCAACCGCAACAGCGTGCCGGCCTCGATGGCGGGCGCCGGCTTCATCAGCGTGCCGATGCTCGGGCACTGGTCCTGCTCATGCTGCAACGCGTCGTAAAGACTGACGATTCCCAGCACGATCCCCTCGTCGTCCACCACCGGAAAGCGTGACAGGCTCGTCTGATCCGCCAAAGCCCACAGCGACGACGGCGGGTCGTCGATATTCACCTTCACCACCCGCTCCCAGGGCACCGCCTCCTGATCGACCGTGCGCTCGGAAAGGGCCATCACCCGTTCGATGATGGCCGATTGCTCGTCGCTCAGCAGCCCCCGCCCCACCCCTTCGCGCACCAGCATCTCCACCTGCCGGCGCGGATGCAGCGTGCGCATGGCCTGCGGGTGAATGGAGCCGGTTAACCGCAGACTGATCAATTCCACCAGCGGCAGAAGCCCCATGACGCGAAACACCCGCCGCGAACCCTCCAACAGCCAGCTCATCCGATAAGTCAGCACGTCGCTGTGGGCGGCGAATAAATCCTTGGGCAACGTTTCACCGAAAACAAACAACAACGGCGTGACAATCAGAATGTTGGCGATGATCACCTGCCAATCACGCAGGCCCATCTGCTCCAAAAGCAGCGTCACGCCGGCGGTCCCCACATAGTTGGCCAGATTGTTGCCGATTAGCAGGGTGCTCAAGACGCTCGTCGGGCGAGCCAACAGATGTTTCAGTCGCCATGCCGAACGCCGCCCCTGTTCCGCCAAGAGCTCCAGACGCACCCGGTTGATGCTGTAAATCCCCGTCTCCACTCCTGAGTAGATGGCTGAGCCCGTGAAGCCCACCACGACCATCGCCCAGCTTAACCAGTAGACATGATCGTTCACGGTTGCCCCCCCCTTTCCCCGCTTCCCGCAACGCCATGCCCCCCGGCCATGCGCATCAGCAGCGCATCGATCCGCCAGCCGCGCATCTTTTCCACTTCCAGGGTCATGGATCCAACCTGGAGACGATCGCCCACCCGCGGCAAGCGTCCCAGCCGGCTCATCACCAGCCCCCCGATCGTCACCGCTTCAATCTCTTCCTTCGTCCCGCCCCCAAAGGTGTCCAACAAATCGTCCACGCTCAGCCCGGCACTCACCCGCCAGACGCCCGGCGCCAGCAGCTTCATGCCCGCCCGCTCCATTGACTCGTCATGGCTGGCAATCCGCCCGACCATCTGCTCCACCACGTCCTTGAGCGTCACCAGCCCCGCCGTCCCGCCGTATTCGTCCACCGCGATGGCCAGCGTCGTGCCGCGCTTGCGGAACTGCACCAGAAGCTGGTCCGCCCGCTGGATCTCCGGCACAAACGTCACCTGCCGCACCAGCGCCTGCAGCTGCCGCGCGGTCCTGGGCTTGCGCAACAGCACCTGCCGGGTGTAGACCACCCCCTGAATGTGATCCAGGTCGCCGCGATAAACCGGGATGCGGCTTAGGCGCCGCGCGCGCAGCAGTTCCAGCAGCTTCTCCGGCGGGCGACGCAGATCAAAGGCCACGATGTCCACCCGCGGACGCATGATGTCACGCACCTGCAGCTGGCTTAAGTTCAGCACCCCCTGCAGAAGGTCCTCCTCGCCGGGGTCGATCACGCCCCGGTTCTGGCTGACTTCCAGCAGATGGGCCAGTTCCTCGGTGGACAGCCCCGGCGGGCGGGCTTCCGGAGCGATCAGCCGCGCCAACGGCTCGATCACCACCGCCTCCACCGCCAGCCGAAACGGGCCGATCGTCCGGTGCGCCACCCACAGCGGCACACCGATCAGCAGCGCCAGTCTGTACGAAGACCGCGCCGCCAGCAGCTTGGGCATCAACTCGCCCAGCAGAATCAACGCCAGGAGGCACGCCACGCTCATCACCCCCGCCAGCGTGGCCCAGACGTGATACAGCGTGTTCAAGCGAAACAACAACACCGTGGTGATCACAAAATAAGCCGTGTTCACCAGCATGTTGCCCATCAACAGCGTGATCAGCAGGGCGCGCGTTTCGTCCAACAGACGAATCACCGCTTGCGCGCTTAACGTCTTCTGCCGGGCCAGCAGATGCCGCTGATGCCCCGTCAAGCTGAAAAGAGCCGTCTCCGACGCGGAAAAAAACGCGCTGGCTGCCAGCAGCAGCGGCAGAAACACGCCCAACAAAATGTCCGGCAACATGCTTGCTGACACAGCAAAGCGATACCGCCGCAGGCCCGCCGGCCTGGCCCAGCGGTATCGGGCTCCCGTTAAATGGTCAGTTCCGTCAAACCCTCCCAACGATGCCCCCGAATCGACTGCATCACCCGCTCAGCCGCCTCCACCGCCGCATAGCCCGCCCAGCCGTCCACGTGCGGCCGACCTCCCGATTGCACCGCCTTTAGAAAATCCGCCAGCTCCGCGGTCAGCGGATCCTGCTTGCTGGGCGTGTCATCCATCAAAAGGTGCTCGACGCGCACCAGCTCCGAATAATCCAGATTCGACATGTCCGTCCCCGCCATCAGCTCCTGCCGCGCCTTGGCCAGCGCCTCGGCGTTGTCCGATTTACGGATCACCAGGCCGTCACGCTTCTGGTAGTCCAGGCTCACATACGCCGACTCGGAAAAAATCCGGATCTTCCGCTCGGTCTTTAAAGCCAGCCGGCTGGCCGTCAGATTCGCCACGCAGCCGGAGGCGAACACCAGCCGGGCGTGAGCCACGTCTTCTTTTTCGCCGATCACCGCCACCCCCGTGGCCTGCACCTCCCCCAGCGGCGATCCGACCAGCTTCAGCACGATGTCCAGATCGTGGATCATCATGTCCATCACCACGCTCACGTCCAGCGAACGGAACGTCAACGGGCTGACCCGGTGCACCTCCAGAAACCGCGGCACCATGCCCATCCCCAGCACCGCCTGCACCGCGGGATTAAATCGCTCCGTGTGCCCCACCTGCAAGGCCACGCCCTGCGCGTCCGCTCGCTCCGCCAATTGCCGCGCCTGCGCCGAGGTGGTCGCCAGGGGCTTTTCCACCAGACAAGGAATCTTGCGGTCCAACAGCCGCATGGCCAGTTCATAGTGCCCGACCGTCGGCACCGCCACCGTGGCGGCACACAGGTTCTTTTCCGCATCCAACAGGCGCTCCACGTCGTCGTACCACCGGCAACCGACCTCCCCGGCCACTTCCGCCGCCCGCTCCGCCTGCGCGTCGACCACCGCCACCAGCTCCGCCTGGGGCAGGCGCCCCAGCGCTTTGACGTGGTTGCGACCCATCCGCCCGACCCCGATCACCGCCACCTGCATTCTGTCGTTGGTCACGCTCATGCCCACCATGTTACGAATGCCCAGCCCGCCGGCCAACCCCGACCGTCGGGAAGCTGTCCAATGGCCGATGGGTGATTCCCGATCGGCGCTGCAAAAGTCAGGAAATCGTCAAGAGCAACTTGAGCCCCATCGCACCCCGCAACCCAGCTGTTACGATGATGTCATGACCCAGCGGCCTGACAACCCGCCCTCCCTGACCCAGCGGCCGGTCATCGGCATCAGCATGGGCGATCCCTGCGGCATCGGCGCCGAGGTCATCGTCAAAGCCCTGGCCGACCCAGCCATCCGCCAGCTGGGCCGCTTTGTCATCTACGGGCTTAACGAACTGATGAGCTACGCCGCCGACCTGGCGGAAATCAATCCCTTCTGGTGGCGTCTCCAGCACGACTCCAACCGCGCCACCTACGAACTGGTCCACGACGTGGTCGTCCTGGATTTCGACGAATACTCCATCCTCGGACAAACCGTCGCCAAACCCACCAAGCAGGGCGGGCAGGCCAGCCTCCGCTTTCTGGAAGACGCCGTCGCCGCCGCCATGAAAGCCCCCGACGACCCGACACGCCTGGACGCCCTGGTCACCGCCCCCGTCTGCAAGGAATCCTGGCTCATGGCCGGCTGCCGCTTCCCGGGCCACACCGAATTCCTCGCCCACCGCACCCGCAGCCGCCGCGTCGTCATGATGTTTCACTCCCCCCAGCTCTTAGTCGCCCTGGCCACCGTCCACCTGCCGCTGATGGACGTCCGCAACGTCCTGACCATCGGCTCCGTCTTCGATCCCATCGACTTGGGCCACCAGGCCTGCCGGCAAATGGGCATCGCCAAGCCGCGCATCGCCGTCTGCGGGCTTAACCCCCACGCCTCCGAAAACGGGCAGTTCGGCGACGAAGAAGATCGCCTGATCCGACCCGCCATCGAAATGGCCCAGCACCACGGCATCGACGCCCAAGGCCCATTCCCCGCCGACACCATCTTCCATCAGGCCGTCCACCACCGCCGCTACGACCTGGTCGTGGCCATGTATCACGATCAGGGCCTGATCCCCGTCAAGCTCCTGGCCTTCGATCAGGCTGTCAACGTCACCCTCGGCCTGCCCATCATCCGCACCAGCGTGGACCACGGCACCGCCTTCGACATCGTCGGACGCAATGTCGCCGACCCCGGCAGCATGAAAGCCGCCATCCGCCTGGCCGCCTCCATGTGCCGTCCCCAGCCTTAGAGCCTTCCGCCTGATCAACCGCCAAGTCGCCAAGACCGCCATGAAAACCGCCCGGATGAATATGGGGATCCAAAAAAATGTTGATTCATGCCCTTGCGGAGCTTGGCGCCCTTGGCGTCATGGCGGTTAGGCGTATTGGGTTAGCGGTTCTTAGAATTTCCTCCATCGGTCGCTGACTTTCTCTCCATCCACAAGGTTCTTCCCATGTCCTCCACCCCCAATTACCCCATGTCCTTCGGCGTCGACGACGCCGGCAAGAAACTCCACGTCTACCAGGACCCCCACCTCCGCGCCGCCATCGAGCGCCTGGGCTTTTCCTTCCTGATGCACCACATCTACGGACCCGCCCGCATCGACGACGTCCGTCAGCTTTCCAACTGGGCCAAAGACACCGGCTGCGCCTTCATTCCCAATCAGGAAAACACCGATCGCCCCCAGGCTCCCGCCGACGCCTCCAGCCCATATCGCAAGCCCGGCTGTTTCTTCCAGCCCACCGCCGAATACGTCGACGCCTGCCTGGCGTCACCCGATTTTCTGGGCTTCTGCTACGACGAAGCCGAGCACTGGACCTGCAACGGCGTGTGGGTCACCGACGGCAAATCCCGCGAACGCGGGCAAGTCCCCCACTTCTACAACGCCCAGGGCGACGACCTCTTCACCGCCTACGAAGGCAATCTGCATAACATCAATACCCTCCTGCATAATCACTTCGCCAAACTGCGCCTGGACCGCGCGCCCGCGTCGGATTCTCCCCGCCCCCACGTCATCACCACCGAGCACGTCTTCCCCACCCTCTACCACCTCTTCGCCCGCGCGGGCTTAACACCCACGCCCAAATACATGAAGGAAACCATCACCCCCGTCGCCGCCGCGATGACCTTAGGCGCCGTCAAACAATACGGCTGCCCCTACTGGGCCTGCCTGGACCTCTGGGGCGTCAGCCCCAACTGGCCCGGACACACGCCCCAAGAATTGATTTCCGCCATGCTCTTTGCCTATTGGACCGGCGCCGATCACGCCTACGTGGAGAACATCAACTTCCGCGACAGCCTCTACCGCGTCCAAGGCGACGCCATCGAGCTTTCCCCCTGGGGCCAGGCCGCCGCCTGGTTCGCCCACGAATACTTGCCCGCTCACCCGCGCCCATTCTGCGCCGCCGACTATCAACCCCACATCGCCATCGTCCGCTTCCCCGACAGCGACTGGGGCCAGGTCCCGCGCGCCGGGTACATCACCGGCTCACTCTACGGCGCCTCCAACCTGATGCCCGACGAGCAAACCCGCGCCTGGATCAAGATCTGGCACGTCCTTTCGCACGGGCAGATTCCCCCCGCCGGGCTGACCTGGCACGCGGACCTGCAAATTCCCTTCCGCTTCTTTTTCCCCTCCAATGGCGTGATCGTCTACGATCACCTGGCCGCCGACCCGGACCTGTTCCACTCCGTCAAGCTGGTCTTCCTGACCGGCAAATTCATCAGCCAACCCTGTCTGGCCACCCTCGAACGACTCGTCGAGCGCGGCCTGACGGTGGTCACCCCTCCTCACCTGGCCCCGCCCCAGATCGCCTCCGCCGGTTCGTCGACTTCGCCAGCCGTCCACACGCATCAACAAGGCGCCTGGATCGTCACCTCCGACGTCACCCACCCCGACCTCCGCGCTCGCTTAGCTCCCTTCCTGGGCCGCCCCGACGAAATGACCTTCCGCTTTGGCGACACGCAGATCGCCTTCAGCCAACCCTCTCCCTCCGCGCCCATCCACGTCGCGTCCCGCCCGGCATGTGCATGAACAAAATGCACTATTGACCACGGAGAGCACGGAGTACACAGAGAAAAATTAAAAAATCTTTGCCTTTTCTCCGTGCCCTCAGTGTTCTTGTATGTTTCTTTACCATGTTTACTAAGCAATCGCATCCTGGTTCAATGGTGGTCTTAGGGGCTGTCTTGGCCCCCGGCCGGGGGCCAAGACAGCGGTCGGCGGCAGATCGATCGTGTTC
>JADZCD010000039.1 GCA_020851735.1 Phycisphaeraceae bacterium | reverse complement strand
TTGCGGGCACCCCTTCCGGGGGTACTTCCGGGGGTACTTCCGGGGGCGGGGGCACTTCCGGGGGTGGGGGGGTGGTGGCGGGGTTGTTGCGGGCGGCGTGTGGGGCGCAGAAGAGAGAAGAGATACGGTTGATCCAGGCGTTGGTGGAGCCACACAAGGAGCAGGAGCTGCGGCTGCTGGAGGCGGCGGGCTTTGTGCGGTTGGCGAAACTGATTTACATGCAGAAGCGGGCGCCGCGGACGGAAGCGAAGCTGGAATTGCCGGCGGGAATCATTGTCGAGCATTACAGCGCGGCCACGCACGCGCGATTTGCGCGGGCGATCGCGGCCAGTTATGAACAGACGTTGGATTGTCCGGGGCTGGTGGGTTTGCGGGGCATCGAGGACGTGATCGCGGGGCATCAGGCGGCGGGTCAATTTGAGCCGGGGATGTGGTACGCGTTGCGTGCCGGTGACGACCCGGTGGGAGTGATGCTGCTGAATTTGTCGGCGGAGGGCGACGCGGTGGAGCTGGTGTATCTGGGTTTAGCGCCGCGGTGGCGGGGCCAGGGGCTGGCGCGAAAACTACTGGAGCACGGACTGTGGGCGGGGCGATCGCGAGGGGCGACGCGGATGGTGCTGGCGGTGGACGACGGGAATCAGCCGGCGTTGGCGTTGTACGGGGCGATGAATTTTACAGCCACGACGCAGCGGTGGGCGATGATTTATGTGGTGGCGTAGCGCGGGGGAAAATCCGCGCGCCGATTTTTCCACAGCTTCTCCGGATAATGGGGAAGACGGCGTGGAAAAGATTTTCTTTCGTTCCCAACTGCTTGATATCGCACGCGCTCGGCAGTCAAGGCCCGGCGGGAAAGAATTAATGCCTTGAACGCGCGGTAGGCCCGTCGTATGTTTGAGCGCGGCGGCAACGGACGGCTGCCGGGCTGGGAAATGATCGCCTGGTGATGGGGAGTAGGCGGGGCAGGCAGACGTTGGCGATCGTGACCTGGATTCCTGGTGGGATGGACCCTCCTTTTTGAAGCGCGTCCGGCGCTGAATTCCCGCGCTGGCAGAAACCGAAAAAGGTCTGGACGACAGTCCCGGCCGCAGGAGGATGAGCCGTGGCAGCATGCACTGGCACGGAATCGGTCTGCTCACGCATTGCTGAGCGTGTGGCGGAGGCTGTGGGGCATCATCGTTACGACATGTGGTTTGAGCGTTCGGCCCGGCTGGCATACGACGAGGGGCAAAGGCGGCTGGAAGTCTGCGTGCCGAATCGTTTTGTGGCGGATTGGATCGGAAGGCATTTTCATCAGCACCTGCAGCAGGCGGCCCAGGACGAGGTGGGCGGGCAGGTGGGATTGGACGTGCGGATTGATCCGCAGGATTTTTTGCGGCCCGGGCAGGAAGAGCGCGGGGCGAGGGGTGTTGCCGGGGGTATTCCGGGGGCGGGGGTGGGGGAAAGGGCGGGGGGAATAGCCGACCGGCGGCCGCTGAGCCATAACCGGGTGTTGCCGCAGCGGTTAACGGAAAAGCAACTGGGCTTAGGCCCGCGCTATCGGCTGGACGATTTTGTGGTCGGTCCGAGCAATCAGCTGGCGTTTGCGGCGGCGGGACGGCTGATTGAGGAAGAGCCGGCGAGCGTGGGCCCGCTGTTTATTCACGGCGGGGTGGGCTTAGGCAAGACGCATCTGCTCCAGGGCATCTGCCGGCGGATGATCGACAAGCAGCCGCAGGCGAAGGTGCATTACACGACGGCGGAGCAATTCACGAATGAATTTCTGACGGCGGTGCGCAGCAACGGGCTGGCGGGGTTTCGTAAGAAGTATCGGCAGTTGGATTTATTGGCGGTGGACGACGTGCACTTTATCGCCAACAAGGCGGCGACGCAGCAGGAATTTTTGCACAGCTTTGACGCCATTGAGCTTTCCGGGGCGCGGGTGGCGCTGGCCAGCGACAGTCATCCGAAGCTGATTCAGCAGTTCAGCGACGCGTTGGTGAACCGCTGCGTGCGGGGGATGGTAGTGGAGATCAAGCCGCCGGACACGGCCACGCGGGTGGAGATTGTGCGGGTGTTGGCGCGGCGGCGGGGGATTTCGCTGATGGAGACGGTGGTGGCGGTGCTGGCGCAGAAGAAGCTGGGCTCAGTGCGCGAGATCGAGGGGATGCTCACGAAGCTGCACGCGTTGGCGCAGCTGAGCGGGATGAGCGAGATGGGGGGCAATGGGAAGAAGACACCCGCCGCATGCGGCGGGCTATATGAAGAAGGCGCTTGCGGGGGGACTACTTCCGGGGGGGTGATTGGGCATGCGGTGGTGCAGCGGATGATGGAGAGCACGGGGACGGGGACGGCCATGCAGCCGGGGCGGGCGATCAAGATGCAGACGATCATGGCGGTGGTGGCAGAGCACATGGGCATGACCAGCAAGCAGCTGGTGGAGCCGGGGCGGGACCGGGCGACGGCGTTGGCGCGGGCGCTGGCGGTGTATCTGGCGCGGCAGTTGACGCGGATGAGTTTTCCGGAGATTGCCGCGGCGCTGGGACGGGCGAGCCATTCGACGATTCTGGCGGCCTATCGGCGGGTGCAGAAGCAGATCAGCGAGAACCAGAGCGTGGTGCTGCCGGCGGCGCTGGAGACGGTGCCGATGGCGGAGCTGGTGGATCGGCTGCAGGAGGCGGTGCTGAAGGGGTAAGGGGGAAAGTGGATGAGGTGGCGCGGCAGGCGGCGGGGCAGCATCTAAATAGCGCAGCTTGGACGAATGGGCCCAGGGATTTCTTCCCTGGGCTTTATGATTTTGGCAAGACGTGGAACAACGTTCCTAAGGGAAATAAACGCCAAAATAGCTGCGTTTTTTCGCCTTATTTTTCGGGGGAGACAAAAAAAGCCCCCCGGCCGACGTGTGGGGGGGGATGGGGTGGCACGCCAGCCGGGGGAAGGTCGTATGTCACGAGGAAATATAACAGACTCGATACTCCTAACATTGTATTCGATCTGTCGATGGATGCAAGTGCAGCTTTTTGGGTTGGGTAAAGAGGGGAGGCTAAATAAATCGCGGGCGGAGCTGACATAGCTCGATGCCCCGGCGTTTGTTAGGTGTCGGTGGGGGAAATTTCATTTTGGCGCGGGGCAAGCTGTAACCTGCGGGCATGGGATAATTGCCTGTGGAGAAAGGGCGAAGTGGAAAGAGGGGGAAGAAGGCGCGGGGAGGAAATGGCGAATGCTGAATGACGAATGACGAATACGAGTCAAGGTCGTGAACGGGGGGGTGGTGTTCCAAGGGGGGTGATTGGGGGAACGCTGGGTAGATGGGGACGACGGAATGGAAGAGTGTCTTAAGAGTGCCCAGGGATTTCTTCCCTGGGCTTTATGTTGGTTGGGGTCAGGGATAGGGCAATTCGATGAAAAGGCGACCCACGGATTCAATCCGTGGGGTTGGGTGTCGTTGGATTCGCATGGCGCCGGAAGAGACGAGGGGCGATCTTTGATCGCCCGCTAAACGGAGACGGGTTTCCGGAGAACTGCCGGAGGACTTCCGGGGTCACTTCCGGGGTCACTTCCGGGGGACTTCCGGGGGACTTCCGGGGGACGGGAGGCAATGGGGGCGGAAGGATTCGAACCTTCGTAGGCATAAGCCACCAGATTTACAGTCTGGCCCGTTTGGCCGCTTCGGTACACCCCCAAAGGGCTGAACTTGCGAGAAGTTACCCGCATCGGCTGATACGATCAAATGGCCTGTTTCGACGGCGCGGAAGTGGCGACGGTCGTGATCCGATGAATCAGGAAGAGGGGTTTGGAATGAATCTGAGTTGGGTGGAGGAAAGGGAGGGGCGGATGATAAGGGGATATATGCGCGGCGATCTGCGATCGCCCGCTAAACGAGGAATTGCGGGGATGGTTTGCGGGGGCGCTTGCGGGTGCGGGGGATTGCAGTGTTGGGTTGGGGCGAATAGCATGGTCCGACCCTCTAACGGTTATCGGGCCAATGGGGAGAGGTCATGATTGCGCACGCCACCGCGCTGGACGCTAATGTCCTGGTACTCAACAAGCTGTGGATGGCCATACGGGTGACCAACGCCCGGCGGGCTTTCTCGCTGCTTTGTCGGGGGCTGGCGGAAGTGATCCGGGTGGACGACGGGTCTTACACGTGCCACGATTTTGAGAGCTGGGCGGACTTGTCGGCGGTCCGGCCGCAGTTCGGGCAGAACGCCCATGATTATCAGTGGGTGCGGACGGTGCATTTTGAGATCGCCGTGCCGAAGGTGGTGCGGCTGCTGGGTTACGATCGTTTGCCGCGGCAGGATGTGAAGCTGAACCGGCGGAACATATTCGCGCGGGACGGCAACCACTGCCAATTCTGCGGGCAGACGTTTGCGACGTCGGAACTGACGCTGGATCACCTGATGCCGCGCAGCCAGGGCGGGCAGAGCAGCTGGGAGAATCTGGTGTGCTGCTGCGTGGCGTGCAACGCGCGCAAGGGCGGGCGCACGCCGGAGCAGGCGGGGATGAAGCTGATCCGCCGGCCGGTGAAGCCCAAGCGGAATCCGGTGATCACGCTGCGGCTGGGATCGGAACAGTACGCCAGCTGGCAGCCGTTCCTGGATAACGCGTATTGGTCGGTCGAGCTGCGGTAGGACGTATTGCAGTTAGGGAAGGGCGGCTTTCAGACGGCGATCTGCGATCGCCCGCTAAACAGGCGGGATAGCACGATCCAGGCGTAACGCGGCAGCCAGGAAAAATTACCCAATCGTTACAGACGGACCTGTGAGCGCGCTGGTCGAAGGGCAGCGTGGGCGGTGGTGTTTTTTGGGGGTGGGCCGATAACTGGGGGAACGAAATGGATCAGGGTTTTGATTTTTCGCAGGGACAGAGAGCGTCAATGCGGATCCGGCCCTAAAGGGGCCGGCTTGGGGACGCACGAACGATCCATGATTCACATGCACGGGATGTGGGGGGATCAGAAGACTGCGGAGCGCATTTTGAGTCCCAGGCCGAAGGGGGATTAAGTCAGCTACTAGTTACTCCGATGTAAAGCTGGGTGATCTGGGGCAATTTCGACGGCCATGCCGCGGCTGGGGAAAGCGGCGTGGGGAGCATTCAGCCATGGTAGCCAACGGAAACGGTAAGCCAGGCACGAACGGCGACAGCCTGACGGAATTGGTGAAGAAGAACGTTTTCACCACCGGCGAGGCGGCGGACATCTGCAAGGTGTCGCAGCAGACGATCATTCGCTGCTTTGACAGCGGTCGGCTGCGCGGGTTCCGCGTGCCGGGGAGCAAATTTCGGCGCATTCCCCGCGATGAGTTGATTCGTTTCATGCGGGACAACAACATTCCCACGGACATTCTGGACAGCAGCCGCAAGAAGCGGATTCTGATCGTCGACGACGACGAACAGATCGTGGAATTGTTCGTGGACGTGCTGAGCCGGGATGAGCGGTTTGAGGTGGCCACGGCCCGCACGGGCTACGACGCGGGCATTTTGACTGAACAGTTCCGCCCGGACCTGATGATCCTCGACTACATGCTGCCGGACATCAACGGCAACATGGTGTGCAAGACGGTGCGCAAGAACCCGGACTTTGCCAGCATGCGGATCGTCATCGTGTCGGGCGTGGTGAAGCAGAATGAAATCGATGATCTGCTGGGAGCTGGGGCGGACGAGTTCGTCAAGAAGCCGTTCAATATCGAGAAGCTGATGGCGAAAGTCGTCGAGCTTCTGGAAGTCTAACCCCCCCCGGAAGTCGACCCCCGGAAGCAGACCCCCGCCCCCGGAAGCAGACCCCCGCCCCCGGAAGCAGACCCCCGGAAGTCGACATCCGTCCCCGGAAGTGGACATCCGAAGTTCGGCGGTTTGGAAGTTTGAGCTTCGCAAGTGAACCCCAACGTCTCGGCGGCCCGGTCCGCGTCCGATGGTCCGCCGGGCATGAGCCGACGAGGCATGAACAACACCGCGATCGACGCTACCCGGTCTCGAAGGATCGAGTTGATCCTGCGTCAGGTCGACAGCCTGCCGACCTTGCCGGCGATCGCTGCGCGGTTGTTGGCGCTGACGACCAGCGACGAGGGGTCGGCCCAGGAAGTCATTGAACTGGTGAAGGCGGATCCGACGCTGACGGCGCGGATTTTGTCGCTTTGCCACAAGGCGTACGTGGGCGTGCGGGCGGAGACGATCACGGTGGATCGGGCGGTGGTGCTTTTGGGATTCAACGCCATCCGCAACGCGGTGCTGTCGGTGAAGGTGTTTGAAGCCTTCGGGCTAAGCGAAGTGAATCAGGAAGAAGCGGGGGAGCAGGGCAACGGGCCTTACACGTTTGATCGGCCGGGGTTCTGGTGCCACAGCCTGGCGGTGGCGATCACCTGCGAATTGATCGCCCAGGCGCATCCGGGGCGGACGGATCTGCCGCCGGGCGACGCGTTTGTGTGCGGGCTGCTGCACGACATCGGCAAGCTGGCGCTGGACCTGGTGCTGCCTAAGTCTTTCGCGCGGGTGATCGAACTGGCGCAGATCAATCAGGGGAACATCGCGGAATTCGAGCGGCGGGTGATCGGCATCGACCATCACACGGCGGGCAAGCGGCTGGCGGAGCACTGGCAGCTGCCGCACGTGCTGCAGGACTGCATCTGGCTGCACGGGTCCAGTTACGAACTGCTGCCGCGGCTGGAGCATCGGCCTTTGATCGGGCTGGTGAGCCTGGCGGATTTGATCGTCCGCCGGCAGCATTTGGGCTTCAGCGGAAACCTGGCGACGGGGCAGGATCAGGCGAGTTTGATCGAGGCGATGCGCCTGGACCCGGAGAAGGTCGAGAGGGCGACGCGGCAGATCTTTGACGAGCTCGAGCGGCGTGGGGAGATGCTGGGGCTGAAGGATCAGCCGTCGGCGGAGCTGTATTTGAAGTCGATTCAGCGTGCCAACGAGGCGTTGGGGCAATTGAACGCGGCGATGGATCGGCGCAGCCGGGCGGCGGCGCGGCAGGCGCGTCTGTTGCGGGCGATCGCGACGTTCCAGGCGTGGGCGACGCCGGCGGGGGGCGTGCAGGACGTGTTGAATCGGGTGGCGAGCGTGGCGGCGGAATTATTCGGGACCGGCTATTACGCGCTGCTTTATCCGGGCGTGGACGGTGAGCCGTGGCTGCTTTGTCAGTATTCGCAGCAGGGTGAGCCGCTGGAGGCGCAGTATCTGGACCCGCCGGTGCCGCGGATCGACTTATCCACGACCGAGGGCGAGGAGATCACGCTGGCCAAGAGCGCGGGGATGCTTTTGCCGTGGCTGGCGGATCATCTGCTCAGCGCCCATGATTTGCGGCAGGTGCGGCTGCTGCGTTTGGGCTGCGGGTGGGGGACGGTGGCGGTGCTGCTGCATGATCGGCCGTCGCTGCCGCCGGCCGAGGAGCTGGAGGCGTTGACGTTGTCGTGGGGTTCGGCGGTGGCGGCGGTGGCGCAGCACGAAGGGGCACGGCGGCTGGGCGAGGGCTTGGCGGAAGCGAATCGGCAGTTGGCCGAGGCCCAGCAGCGGTTGCTGCAATCCGAGACGATGGCGCGGTTAGGCGAGATGGCGGCGGGGGCGGCCCATGAGATGAACAATCCGCTGGCGGTGATATCCGGACGCAGCCAGCTGTTGGCGCAGGCGTTGGCGGCCGGGTCGGACAATCAGAAGGCGGCCCAGAAGATCGTGGAGCAGACGCATCGGCTCAGCGACCTGATTTCGTGCCTGCGCATGTTCGCGGACCCGCCGCGGGCGGAGCGCAAGGCGACGAATCTGCAGGCCCTGCTGGACGAAGTGATTCACCAGCTGCGCCAGGAGCAGCAGGGGGAGCTGCGCGAGACATTGATGTCGGTGAAGGTGGATCGGCAGGCGACGTCGGTGTGGATTGACGGGCCGAAGATCGCGGCGGCGGTGCGGGAATTACTGCTTAACGCGCTGCAGGCGGGGCCGAAGTCGTCGGTGCACATAGGGGCGCGGGTGGGGATGCAGTCCGATACGCTGACGATTCAGGTATCCGACGACGGGGAGGGGATGGACGCGCACGTGTTAGCGCACGCGTTGGACCCGTTTTTCAGCAGCAAAGCGGCGGGTCGGCGGACGGGGATGGGGTTGCCGCGGGCCCAGCAATTAGCCAAGGCGCACGGGGGCGACGTGCGATTAACCAGCGTGCCGGGGCGCGGGACGGTGGCGACGCTGCTGATTCCGCTGGCGGCGGCGGCGAGCGACGATCTTGCGGCGGGTTCCGCGGGCGCGCGGGGGAACGATAACCCGCGCGGCGGCGCTCTGTAGCGGCAAGGTAAAAAAACTACCGTCGGGAATCCGTAAATTCACTTTGGGGCGGGCAAACATCCCCTGGTTTTTGGCCGATAGAACCGTCAGATGTTAAGCCGCAGCAAGCGGCTGGTGACTGCGGCTGGACGCCGTAACCACAGGGGAGATTGCTGTGCCGCGAAAGAAGTCGGTTATCTCGCCTGGCAAAGGGCTGAGCATTCCGCCCGATGCCCCGCAGAAGACGTTTCATATTCTGGTGGTGGACGACGATCCGCGCACCTGCGAACTGATCAGTCAGGCGTTGGCGGATCAGGCGGTGAGCGTGGTGTGCGCCGATTCGGTGCAGGACGCGACGCGCTGCGCGGCGGAGAATCCGCCGGACCTGATGCTGGTCGGCGACGAGCTGGAGGACGGCGGGGGCATCGCCTGGGCGCGGGAGCAGCACCAGCAGCGGCGTACGGCGCAGATGATCGTGCTCAGCGATCGGCCCACGGCCCGGCGGGCGCTGGCGGCTCTGCGGATCGGGGCGATTGATCTGTTATTGAAACCTCTGAAAGCTGACGAATTGACCGACCGCGTGCGGCTGGCGATGCACCGGCAGGAATCGCGGCAGCGCATCCGCCGGCGGATTCATCGGCTGCAGCGGGTGTGTCGGAAGCTGCAGCGGGCGCACGGGGAAGTGACGCAGCAAGTGGACATTTTGTGCAGCGATCTGGTGGCGGCGTACCAGGAACTGGCCCAGCAGATGCAGCAGGTGGTGCAGACGCGGGATTACGTTTCGCTGGTGCGGCACGAACTGGATCTGGAGCAGTTGTTGCGGAAAACGCTGGAATACGTGCTGGAGAAGGTGGGCCCGACGAACGCGGCGATCTTTCTGCCGGCGAGCATCGAGGAATTCAGTTTAGGGGGATACGTCAACTACGACTGGGCGAGCGAATCGCCGGAGCTGCTGCTGCAATTGCTGGCCGACGGCATCGCGGCGAAGGTGGCGGCGGCGGATAGGACGATTCACCTAACCGAGCAGGCCCAACTGGACGAGTGGCTGGGCGATGAATGCGATTACCTGGACGGCTGCCACCTGGTGGCGGTGCCCTGCCGGCTGGAAGGCGAGTGCCTGGCGGTGCTGATGGTATTCCGCGACGCGGCGCAACCGTTCAGCAGCACGGTGGTGGAATTGTGCCAGGCGCTGGCGCCGATGCTGGCTGAGTATTTGGCCAAGATCATTCGGATTCACCACCGGCACATGCCCGACCCGCCGGCGAGTGAAGAGGACGGGGAGCTGTCGATTTAAGGAACAGGTGTCAAGCCATGACGGTGTGCAATCGTCGCAAACGTCGCAGTCGTTAAAAAGCGCCTATTTTGCCAACGGCGCCGGCGGGGATAAGACCCAGCTTGGCGGTTTTGTCATGCGCGGAATTATGGAGTGGAGAAAGGGGCGATCTTCCGGGGGGCGATTGTCCGCTAAACAAAGGTAGGGGCTGGGGCGCGCTGCGCTTGGCCCCAGGCGCCCGCGCGGGGGGGAGGTGGTGAGGTGGGGGAGTCGCGTGGTGGTTTGAGGAGTCCAACCGGCGGGCTTCCGCCCGCGGCTATTTCTTGTGGAATTCGTTTGTCGTTTTCCAGCGGCTGATTCCTGATTCTTTCTTTCGCCAGACCCCATACCCTAGACTTCAGTTTGCTCCGTGAGTCCATCCCAAGGGCGCTTCCGGGGGCGGGGGGCGAGGCACCGCTTGCTGACGCGCGCGGCTCGTTGAGGCGATCGCTTTCGGGAGGCGAACACCGCACACAGCACGCTATGCGATGCTGTGTGGCACCCACCGGCGGATTCACTTCCGGGGGCGGCGCGGTAAACTGGCATTTGTGAAGAAGAATATTCCATCTAAGCGGAAACCTCGTGTTGCCGGTGGCGCGGACTTAGGGGGAGGGAAACGCACACAGCACGCTGCGCGATGCTGTGTGGCACCCACCGACATAAAACCTTCCGGCGAGATAACTTCCGGGGGCACTTCCGGGGGCGGGGGGGGCAAGTCGTGGGAGCATGCCAAGGGTGGGGCGGGGTCGGGTGCGGACGAGCTGGCGACGCGGTTTGTGGAGTCGCTCAGCTATGACCGGCGGATTTATAAGCAGGACATTGCCGGGTCGCAGGCGCACGCGCGGATGCTGGCGAAGGTGGGGCTTATTACGCCCGCGGAGCTGGGGCGGATCGAGGGGGGCCTGGACGCCATTGCCCGGGAGATCGCGGCGGAGGGGGACGCCTGGCGGGGCTGGCGAGTGGAATTGGAGGACGTGCACATGTGCGTGGAGGCAGCCCTGATTGAAAAGATCGGGGACGCGGGGCGGAAATTACACACCGGTCGCAGTCGCAATGACCAGGTGGCGCTGGATCTGAAATTATGGATCGAAGACGCGGTGGTTTCGTTAGAGCGTTTGTTCTCGGACCTGGGTTTGGCGCTGGTGGAATTGGCGGAGCGGGACGGGCGGATCGTCATGCCGGCGTACACGCATCTGCAGCGGGCGCAGCCGATCGTGGTGGGCGGGGAATTGCTGGCGTGGCTGGCGGCCTTTGACCGGGCGCGGGCGCGGCTGCTGGTATTGCGGGATCTGAATCGGCAGAACCCCTTGGGGGGCGGGGCGGTGGCGGGCAGCAGCTTGCCGTTGGATCGGGCGGCGGTGGCGGAGGAATTGCCCGTGGGTTTGCCGGCAGCCAATAGCATTGACGCGACGGCGAGCCGGGACGCGGCGGTGGATTTTGTGTATGCGCTGGCGATGACGGCGATGACGCTGTCGCGCTGGGCGGAGCAGTGGATTTTGTACGCGTCGACGGAGTTCGGGTTTGTGACGCTCGACAGCCGGTACACGACCGGGTCGTCGATGATGCCGCAGAAGCAGAACCCGGACATGCTGGAATTGATTCGGGGGCGGTGCGGGAACGTGTACGGGAGTCTGGTGGCGCTGTTGACGATCTGCAAGGGATTGCCGCTGGCGTACAACCGGGATCTGCAGGAAGACAAGCGGCACGTGTTCGCGGCCTTTGACGTGGTGACGGACTGCCTGGCGATGGCGGGGCGGATCATCAAGACGGCGCGATTCAACGCCGAGCGGATCGCCGGCGGGTTGGAGGCGGGATTTTTGGACGCCACGAGTCTGGCGGAATATCTGGTGACCAAGGGCGTGCCGTTCCGCACAGCCCATCAGGTGGTGGGGAGCCTGGTGCGGCTCTGCCGGGAGACGGGGCTGGTGCAGCTAAGCCAGCTCGACCTGGCGGCGATGAAGAAGGGCTGCCAGGACGTGGGCGTGGACGGGGGGGTGGTGGACAAGGAGCTTTATGACTGGCTGGGCCCGGCGAACGTGGTCAAGCGGTACAAGACGGCGGGGAACGCGGGGCTAAGCGGGTTGGAGACGGGGCTGGCGGCGTGGCGGAAGCGGTGGGGGGGATGAGGGGGGGCAGAGTCTGCGGCGGACAATCGCAAGGGCATGGGCCAGCGCTGAATGCCGAATGCCGAATGGCGCATGAAGAAGGGGGCGTTGGGCACTTGTCATTGGACAGTTGATCTTGGGCGTCGGGCGAAAGGAGTCTGGGCGGTGCTGATTTTGACGGTGCTTAACGGGCCGGACCGGGGCAAGCGATTTGTGCTGCCGGACGACGAGCCGCAACTGATCGGACGATCCAGCGAGGCGCTGCCGCTGACGGATCAGACGATTTCGCGCCGGCATTCGGAGCTTACGCCGGACGACGGGCGGTGGTACATCAACGATCTGCACAGTTCCAACGGGACGTACGTCAACGGGCGGCGGGTGAATCAGCGCATGCTGCTGCAGCTGGGGGATGAAATTCGCGTGGGCAACACGCTGTTTATTTTCGGGTATGAAAAGCGCGACACGGGGGTGCGGATCGCCGCGGCCAACGAGATGGACGTGCACATCGAGAACGAGGTGAAGGCCAACGATGAATCGATGATCATGGCGGTGCCGGACCCCAGCGCGGCGGCGTCGTTCAATCTCAACGTGATCTACAAGCTGCTGGAGTTGATCGGCTCGACGACGGAGCGGGCGGAACTGCTGGAGAAGGTGCTGGACCTGATATTCGAGTTCTGCCAGGCGGACCGGGGATTTATTCTGATGCAGGACGACGCGACGGGGGAGATGAAAGGCGAAGTGGTGCGGCACCGCCGCCCGCCGACGAGCGCGGAGGACCGGCAGATCACGGTGAGCAGGACGATCGTGGAATACGTGGTCAATCGGCGGCAGGGGGTTTTGACCAGCAACGCGATGAACGACCTGCGCTTTTCCACGGGGGACAGCGTGCAGCGGTATGCGATCCGCTCAGCCATCTGCGTGCCGATCATTTTCAAGGACCAGCTTTTCGGCGTGATTAACCTCGACAGCAAGGTGATCAACTACACGTACACGGAGGACCAGCTGCACCTCTTAACGGCCATCGGGGTGCAGACGGGTTTGGCGCTGTCGAACATGCGGCTGTATGCCGAGCGGTTGGAGCGGGAGAGGCTGGCGGCGGTGGGGCAGACGGTGGCGTCGCTGTCGCACTCGGTGAAGAACATCATCCAGGGGTTGACCGGCGGGGCGGAAGTGGTGGAGCTGGGGCTGCGGAAAACGAACCTGGCGGTGGTGAAGAACGGGTGGAAGATCGTGACCCGCAACCTGGAGCGTATTTCGCAGCTGACGATGAACATGCTGGCGTTCTCCAAGCAGCGCAAGCCGGAGCTGGAGATGGTGAACTTAAACAGCCTGTTGCAGGAAGTGGTGCAACTGGTGCAGAAGCAGTACGACGACAAGAAGGCGGCCCTGTTGACGGCGTTGGACGAGGACATGCCGCCGGTGCCGGTGGACGCGGCGGGGATTCATCAGGCGGTATTGAACCTCTTGAACAACGCGTTGGACGCGGTGGCGGCGGAGACGGGGGCGGTGACGCTCAGCTCGCAATTCACCGATGACGGGCGGATGGTGCAGATTGTCGTGGGCGACAACGGCGTGGGCATTGAGCCGGAGTATCGGCAGAAGGTGTTCCTGCCGTTCTATTCCACCAAGGGGCTCAAAGGGACGGGCTTGGGGCTGGCGGTGAGCAGGAAAATTGTCGAGGAACACGGCGGGACGATCGAGGTGGACACGTCGCACGAGCAGGGGACGACGTTTATCATCAGCCTGCCGACGACGGTCGAGGAGATGCCGCAGTCGGCGGACACGGCGGGTCCGGGCGGGGGGGCGCGGGACGAGGAAGCATAATTCGTCCTCGTTATGGTTGTGAATCTTTACGATTACCGATGATGCGTGCGGGCACGCCGACGGCGATGGCGTAGGCGGGCAGGCTTTTGGTGACCACCGTGCCGGCGCCGATGACGCAGCCTGGGCCGATGTTCACGCCGTCGAGTATGCGGCAGCCGGCGCCGATCCAGACGTCATCGCCAATTTCAATGCCTTGACGGGTTTCCTGCTGTTGCCAGATGGGTTTTTCCAGGTCGTCGAAGGCGTGGTTGGCCGGGATCATGACGGTGTGCCCGGCGATGCGGACGCCGCGGCCGATCTTCAAGCCGCCATGGCCATAGAGCAGGCAAAAGGGGTTGACCGTGCTGTAGGCGCCGATTTCGACATGACCTCCATAGGTCATGATCATCGCGTAATCCATGATGCGGCAATTTTGGCCGATCTTGATGCTGCCCCCGCCGTAGGTGCGCAGGGTGCCGCGCCAGGCGATGCGCGCGCCGGGCGCGATTTCGATGCGGCGACCGGCGTAGCGCAGCCGGTAGCCGATGGCGCGGGCGGTGATCTTGAGGGCTTTGATCATTTTGTTTCCAGGATGCCGCGGCGGGCGAGGGTCTGTCCGAGGGTCGGGTGGTGGCGCCCCTGGGGCGTTTAAGCGGGATTTTTGCGGACTTCCAGGACAAACGTCAAGGTGCTGGGGCGGAAGATGAAGCACCACTGCGATTCATATTGGCGGGGGCTGATTTTGTGGATCAGCCGGCCGATGTTGCCCAGGATGCCGCCGAAGGACAGATGGCGGGAGAGCACCTTAAACCCGCCGCCGGTGTAGTGGGCGACGCTTTCCTTTTCAAAGTGATCCATCGAAAAATAGGACAAATGGTGGACGTGGGTAGGATCCCGCCAGGAGCCGATGCAGGCGAAATGGGGAGTGAGGATGGTGATTTGCGCCCGATCGACGCAGATGCGGTGCAGTTCCTTGAACAGCTTGGGGAGATCGGGGATATGTTCGATCACGTTGTCGAGCCAGATTTCAGCGACGGTGTTGTCATCGTAGGGAAGCCGGCCATTGAGGTCCGCCACCGTGTCCACGGCGGCGCAGGGGTAGAGGTCCACGCCGAGGAAGCCTTCTTTTCTCTTGTGGCCGCAACCTAGATTCAGCTTCATGGGCATGGGGGAGGTTCATAGCCTAAAGGGTGGCGTGCGACAGGCCGGACCGGGTGCGGACAAGGCTATGCTTTCGGTTTGACAAGGTCAACTGGTTCAGGCGGGTGGGCGACGGGACGCGCGTCAGGCGCAGGGACGGGTCGGAGGCGCGATCGGTTGGCTAAGGAGGGAAGAGGGGGGGGGAACGGGTGAGATCAAGAGTCGCGACTGTGCGTCGTGAGCGTGGGGACCTTATTCTATGGTCATGGCGGAGGAAAACTCTTTATTAGCCTTTGCACCGGGGGTGATCTATAAGTCTGACGCGCGCAGCCGGGTGTGGAAGGTGGAATTGCCGGGTGGGGTGGTGGTTATTAAGCGGTTTGAACATTCACCGTTGCGGCAGCGCCTGGCGGCCTGGTTGGGGATTCATTCAGCGCAGAGGGAATGGCGGAAGCATGAGCTGTTGCGCCAAGCGGGATTGCCGGTGGTTCCGATCGTGGACCGGGGGTGTGAGCGAGGGCGGCTGGGCAGCCGGCTGTGGTTGGCGACGCCGTGGCTTGGGGAGACGGTGCATCAGTGGTTTACCGGGCCGCATCAGGCGGAATACGAGCGGCGGCGCATGATTTTGTTGAATCTGGCGCAACTGGCGGCGGGGCTGATCAGCGGCGGATGGTTTTTTAAGGATTTTAAGACGACCAACGTCCTGTTGGATGAGAAGGGTCGGCTGTGGCTGATCGACGTGGGGTGCGCCCGGCGGTTGTGGCGGCGGGGGCAGGTCTGGCGGATGCTGGCGATGCTCAACCACACGCTGGCGCGGGACGGGGCGACGCGGGCGGACCGGTATCGGGTGCTGGCGCGGCTGGCGCAATGTCTGCCGACGCTGGGCACGCCGCGGCAGGTATCCGTCATGGTTAAGCGGGTCGTGCTAAAATGACCGGCTCGACCGGGGGCGAAAGCACAGGGAAGGGGAACAGAGGGAGCTGAGGGAGCAGAGGAATCCGGCCCTAAAGGGGCCGGCTTGGAAGGCCGGCTTGAGGACGGATGAGCGATGGAGGCAGGAAATTCATCCCCAGGGCAAGCGGTGGATCGGCGGCGATAACTTCATGAATATCCGTAACTTCTGCATCATAGCCCACATTGACCACGGCAAGAGCACCCTTGCCGACCGGCTGCTGCAGCGCACCGGGGCCATCAGCGAGCGGGACATGCGCGAGCAGGTGCTCGACGGCATGGATCTGGAGCGCGAGCGGGGGATCACCATCAAGGCTTCGGCGGTGAGCGTGCATTACGAGCTGGAGGGCCAGAAGTACCTGCTCAACTTCATCGACACGCCCGGGCACGTGGACTTTCACTACGAGGTGTCGCGGGCGCTGACGGCTTGCGAGGGGGCGATCCTGGTGGTGGACGCCACGCAGGGGGTCGAGGCGCAGACGGTGGCCAACGCTTATATGGCCATCGACGCGAATCTGGAAATCATTCCGGTGGTGAACAAGGTGGACCTGCCTTCGGCCCGGCCGGAGGAAGTGGCGCTGGAGATCGAGCACGTGCTGGGGATCAATGCCAACGAGTGCATCTTTTGCTCAGCCAAGACGGGGCAGGGCATCGACGAGCTGTTGGCGGCCATCTGCAAGCGGCTGCCGGGGCCCAAGGGCGATGAGTCAGCCAAGACGCAGGCTTTGATCTTTGACAGCGAATACGACGACTATCGGGGGGTGATTGTTTATTTTCGTTTGTTCAACGGGCGGCTGAAGGTGGGCGACAAGGTGCGCACGATGGGGACGGGCCGAACGTACAGCATCACGGAGATGGGCAAGTTCATGCCCAAGATGGTGCTGCAGAAGGAGCCGTTCGAGGCGGGCGAAGTGGGGTACATGGTGGCGGCGATCAAGACGCTTGACGACGTACACATCGGCGACACGCTGACGCTGGACCTGTACCCGGCGGACGCAGCCCTGGAGGGGTATCGCGAGCCGCAGCGGATGGTGTTCTGCGATTTTTATCCGGTGGGGGACACGCAATTTGACGCCCTGCGTGACGCGATTGAACGGCTGCACTTAAACGACGCGTCGTTCACCTTTGCGCCGCAGAACTCCGACGCGTTGGGATTCGGCTTTCGCTGCGGATTTCTGGGGCTTTTGCACATGGACATCGTGCAGGAGCGCCTGGAGCGCGAGAGCAACGTGCAACTGGTGCAGACAGCCCCGACGGTGACGTATGAGATATTGCTGCACTCGGCGGACGGGACGGACAGGGTGGTGCAGATCACCAATCCGGCCGACCTGCCGGACGTGGCGGCGGTGCGGGAGATCCGTGAGCCGATCGTGAAGGTGGAGATCATCACGCCTAACGACTGCATCGGCGACTTGATGAAATTGTGCGAGGCTCGGCGGGGGATTTATAAGAGCCAGCGGTACTTGTCGGAGACGCGGCAGATTCTGGATTACGAATTGCCGCTGGCGGAGATCATCTACGACTTTTACGACAAGCTAAAGTCCTTTACCCGCGGGTATGGGACGATGGACTATGCGCTTTTGGGATTTCGAGCGGATCGGCTGGTGAAGCTGGACATCTTAGTCAACGGCGACCGGGTGGACGCGCTGTCGGTGATCGTGCACCGGGACAAGGCGGAGTATCGGGGGCGGGCGCTGCTTAAGCGGTTGAAGGAGAAGATCGACCGGCATCTGTTTGAGATTCCCCTGCAGGCGGCGATCGGGGGGAAGGTGATCGCGCGGGAGACGATCAGCGCGATGCGCAAGAACGTGACGGCCAAGTGCTACGGCGGCGACGTGTCACGTAAGCGCAAGCTGCTGGAGAAGCAGAAAGAGGGCAAGAAGCGGATGAAGCGGGTGGGGACGGTGGACATTCCGCAGGAAGCGTTCATGGCGGTGCTGGAGCCGGGGGAGTGAGGGGGAATGCCGAATGCCGAATGCCGAATGGCGAATGCCGATTGCCGATTGCCGATTGCCGAATGCCGAATGCCGAATGCCGAATGCCGAATGCCGAATGCCGAATGCCGAATGCCGAATGCCGAATGCCGAATGCCGAATGCCGGGGAGTATGCGGTAGAG
>JADZCD010000038.1 GCA_020851735.1 Phycisphaeraceae bacterium | reverse complement strand
TTCCCCCCCGGAACCAACCCCCCGCCCCCCCCGAACCACCCCCCCCCGCCCCCGGAAGTAGCCCCTCAAGTATGATTTCCGGATGTTACTTCCCAAGATTCCTTTCCGTCGTTTAGCGGGCGATCGCAGATCGCCACCGCAAAGATTCTCCTCGCAAAGCCGGACCTGAGGCCCGCTTGCGGGACGAAGGTCCGGTTCTCCTGTCCCACCTTTACCGGCTGCGCACCAGCCGCTCAATCAAGCCGTCCGGCGACACCAGAATCAAACTGCCGTCCTCCACGCCCAGCATGAACTTCAACGGCCGCACCAGTGTCTCCTGGCGGATTTCCCCCGTCTTGGGATTCGCCACCAGCAGCCGCGGTGGGGCATAGAGCAACAAGCGATCCCCGTCGATGCCCACCGGCCTGGCGTTGTCTTTCGCCCGCCACAGCTCGCTGCCCGTCTGCGGGTCAATGGCCACCAGCCCGTTCTGCCCCAGCGGCTGGAACAGCACCCCGCCCAACAGGATCGGCGCCTGGTTCAGCGGCTGACGCGCGGCAAAGCGCCAGCGATCCTTGCCCGTCTCCGTCGCAATGCAATAGATCATTGTGTCCTGGCTGGCAATGATCGCCCCGTATTCGGTCATCATCGGCTGGGCCGAATTGCGCGCAAACGTCCGTCCGCCCCAGCGCACGTCCCCGCCGGTAACCGTCAGCAGCTTGTAGGCTCCCGTCACATCCACGATCAACACGTCGTCGCCGTAGACCGCCGGGCTCAGATCAACGCTGCGGGGAAACTGGAATCCCCAGACCGTCTTGGCGTTGGTCACGTTCTGCGCGAACACCCGCCCGCTGGCACCGGCAAAGATCGCCAGATTCCCCACCACCGCCGGCGCGGTGATCACCACTTCCTCCAGCGGATTAACCTGCGCCAGTCTGCCCGTGGACGCTTCGAGCACAAACAGCCGCGTTTCGGAGTTCACATAAATTCTGTCGCCGTCGCGGAAGGGCGGATAAAGCACCTCGCCGGGCTGGCCCACCTGCCGAGTCCAGCGCAGCCGCCCGTCCGCCACCGCCGTGGCGGTGATCAGATTCGCCGGGCTCTCCACCGCCACCAGGATGTCCCCCAGCACCCGGGCGCTAAGCAACTGCGCGTCCGCCGGCACCTGCAGCTCCGCCCGCCAGATTTTCGTATAGCCCAGCCGCCGCGCGTCCAGCGGGAAAATCAACCCCGTCTGAAACGGATCCACCGGTTTTTCACTCTGGCATCCGGGCCCCACCATCGCCAGCACGCTCAGCAAGAGGCACCATGGCAAATGCTTCATCCTCACATACTCCCAGTCATCGCGTTGGCTGTTCGCCGGGGTGGTCCAGGCCGCGCGCCGCGGCTGCCCCAAGGCGTGCCGCAAAGTATCAACCCGGCGTGTCGCCCGGTCAAGCCTTGCCCAGCGCGAATTCCACCGCGCCGCCGCCTTCCCCCCAGCCGGGGCACGGTCCGCCAAGCCGTTAAAATAGAGAATTCCCCGGTTTTTCTTGGAGCCGATGACAAAAAGCGATTAACCGCCATGACGCCAAGTTAAGCAAAGCCACGAATCAACGGTTTTATTGCCTGGACCTATTCATCTTGGCGGATTTCTTGGCGCTCTTGGCGACTTGGCGGTTTATTCTGTTAAGAATTCCTAGTCGCGCGTGGCGATCCAGACGATCAGCGTGATCAGCAGAAGCCCCCACCCCGAGGCCGCCAGGAAGATCAGCGGCGTGACAAACCACGGCGTCTGGTCGATGCGGGCCGTGTCGCCCGCCGCCCCTTCTTCCTTTTCCTCGTTCTCCAGGGAAGCCAACGAAGCCAAGTCGAACATCCGCCGGGCCTGCAGCGGCGCTTCCCCGCGCGCCACCGCCTCCAAGTCCGCCAGCAGCTCCGCCGTGGAGGCGTAGCGCTTGGTCCGATCCTTGGCCATGCACACTTCAATGATCTCGCACACCCCGGCGCTGATGGCCGGATTGATCTGGTCCGGCGAGACCAGCTTGGCCTTCAGGTGCTTGTGCATCACCGCCGACGGATTAGGCCCGTCAAACGGCACCTTGCCCGTGGCCAGGTGATAGAACGTCGCCCCCAGGCTGTAAATGTCCGCCCGCCCGTCCACGTCCAGCTCCCCGCGGATCTGTTCCGGGGAAATGTAATACGGCGTGCCGAACGCCTTGCCCTGCTCCGCCTCCGCCGCTTCGCGGTCGGACACCGCCCGCGCCAGACCCATGTCCGCCAGCTTCACCACCCCCTCGTTGGTCATCATGATGTTCTTAGGCTTCACGTCCCGATGCACAAACCCCGCCTTGTGGGCGTGGTGCAAAGCCCGGGTCACCTGGATGATGATGTTAAGCACTTCCTTTTCGGAATATTGCTTGCCCAGCGTGATGTCGTCGTAAAGCGTCTTGCCCTCGACGTATTCCATCACAAAGTAATGCGTGTCGCCCACCCGGTTCACATCCAGGGCCCCGACGATGTTGGGGTGGTTGAGCTTCGCCGCCGCCTTGCCCTCGTTGTAGAAGCGGTCGACGAATTCCGGATTATTGGTGTATTTTTTGGGCAGAATCTTGATAGCCACGATGCGGTCCAGGCTCACCTGCCGAGCCTTATAAACCGTCGCCATCGCCCCCGCCCCCAGTTTGCCCAAGATCTGATAGCCGGGAATCTGCTGGTTCGGCGGGCGGTGTTCCTCCACCAGCCTCTCAATCTGCCGGCGCGTCACCACGCCGTCAGCGATCAGCAAGGAAGCCAGGCTGGCCGGCTTGGCCTCGGTATCGGGCTTTTCAGCCGCGGCATCTCGGTGTTTGTCCAGACATTTCTGGACTTCCTCCGCCGTGGCCAAACCGCGCTCGACCACCATCCTGCCCAGAAGAGAATCGTGGTTGGCTTGGGGCGTTTCCCCCATCGGGTACCACCGTCTGTTGTTCGTTCTTACAGGGTTTTAACAAACGTATGCCACATGCGCATCGGACGTTAAAGCTTGAACTTGCGATTGTCAACTTTTATGAGCTTTTCATCACATGCTATTTCCCGTCGCGCGAGGGCATAAACTGTCCCCCTTGGTGTCGATCCCACCCTGGCGCAGGCCCCGGCTCTGGTGCCCCGGCCCGGATTACTTACAATCATTTTACGCTCTTTCCCGTCCGGAGTTTTGCCTTTCCATGCTTCTAGTCACCGGGTCAACTTCCACCCTCTCTACTCTTCTTTCCGCCGAGCTTGCGGAAGTCGAGTGCCGCTTTGCCGCCGAATTGTTAAGCGACTTATCCTCCGTCAACAGCTTGGTCACCCACGTCCAACGCTATCACGGCAAAATGCTCCGCCCCGTCCTGGTGCTGGCCAGCGGCCTGGCGACCTCCGCGTCGCCCCCCGCCCTCACCGAAGCCCATCGAATTTTGGCCACCGTGGTGGAAATGGTCCACATGGCCACCCTCGTCCATGACGACGTCCTGGACGAAGCCGAAGTCCGCCGCGGCGGCGCCACCCTCAATCAGCTCCGCGGCAATGAAGCCGCCGTCATGCTCGGCGACTACCTCATCAGCCACGCCTATCACCTCTGTTCAAGCTTAGGCGATGCCACCCTCAGCCAACTGATCGCCCGCACCACCAACACCGTCTGCGAAGGCGAATTGCTCCAACTGGCCAACCGCGACAACTGGGCCCTTGATGAGCCGACCTATTTCGAAATGATCCGCCGCAAGACCGCCAGCCTCTGCGGCGTCTGTTGCCGGCTTGGCGCCCGTCTCCATGGGGCCGCCCCCGCCGTCGAACAAGCCCTCTACGTCTATGGGGAAAAGCTCGGCTTAGCCTTCCAGATCGTCGACGACCTCCTGGACATCCTCGGCCAGGAATCCACCGTCGGCAAAACCCTCCGCCGCGACCTCCAGAAGGGCAAACTCACCCTCCCCTTTATCCACGCCCTCAGCCACGCTTCCCCCGCCCAGCATCGCCAACTGCTCGATTACCTCCAATTCGCTTCCGACGATTCGTCGCCCACCCATTCCTCCCGCCTGCGGACCGGCATCGAAACCCTCCTGGACTCCGCCGGGTCGATCGCCCACGCCCGCGCCTGGGCCCACCGGCTCGTCGAACAGGCCAAAGACTCCCTGTCCATTCTGCCCCTGGGCCCCGCCCGCGATCTGCTCCTGGAAATGGCCGACGCCGTCCTGACCCGCCCCTCCTAATCCGCCTCCTGGGACTCCCACACCCCGCAAGCAAAGCCCGGCCGCTCCGCCGGCCGGGACCCACCCGCAAGCACAAGTGGTCGATCGCCCCCGAAATCGCCTCCGTCCCTATAAAGCCCAGGGAAGAAATCCCTGGGCCCTCCCCCCTCGCTCCTTCAGTATGTAATCCCCGCCCCCGTTTAGCGGGCGGGCCGCAGGCCCCCTCCTAATCCGCCTCTTAGGACTCCCTCGCCCCGCAAGCAAAGCCCGGCCGCTCCGCCGGCCGGGACCCACCCGCAAGCACAAGTGATCTGTCGCCCTCGAGACTACCGTCGTCCACATAAGTCCTTGTATAAACTTAATCTCCAGCCGTTCCACGTTTTGTTTGGCAGCCGCGCTATATTGACATCCAGCTGCGATGGTCGATAAACTTACTAGCTTGGGGTTATTCGGGAGCTTGGCCAAGAGCCGCTTGGTCCGATTTTTTTCCCCTGGCGGCTTGACGGCATTGACCGAATGGAAGAACACAAGTCACGATTGCTGATCCTCGGCGGTAAAGCGGCTGGCCAGCACCCTGTAGCTGACGCGCTTTCTCCCTATTTCCAGGTCGACGTCGTCCCACGCATGGACCAGGCCCTCGAGGCCCTGCGCAAAACCGACTACCACGCCGTCTTCGCCGACGTCGGCGATTTCCTCCCCTTGGAACGCGAGCTCGTCGGCGATAAAGCCGCCATGGTCTTAAACACCATCGGCGAGGGCGTCATCATCGTCGACGCCGAGGGCCGCTGCGTCTGGTCCAACAAACGCATGCGCGCCTTCCCCTCCGAGGTTTTTGAACAGGTCAAACAGGTCTGCATGCGGGCCCGCGCCATTTTCAGCGCTTCTTCCCCCGTGCTCGCCGGTGAATCCGTCCAGGCCCGCAGCCGCAAGTTCACCTGCCAGTTCGCCGACCGCTACTTCGAACTGATGGTCTCCCCCGTGGCGGACGATCGCGGCGAGGTCAGCCAGGTCGTCGGCGTCGCCTGGGACGCCACCAGCGGCCGCCGCCTGCAACAGAAAATCGACGCCATCGACTCCGCCGGCCGCGAATTGACCCACATCGAAAGCGACCTGATCGCCAAGCTCTCCCCCGGCCAGCGCCTCAAGCTCCTCCAGGACAAGATCATTCGCTTCTCCAAGGACTTGATGCACTTCGACCACTTCGCCATCCGCCTCCTGGATAAGCGAACCAACAAGCTCGAAGTGGTCATCGCTGAGGGTTTACCCCTAGAAGCCCTGGAAATCGACCTCTACGCCCAGCCCGAAGGCAACGGCATCTCCGGCTACGTCGCCGCCACCGGCCGCAGCTACATCTGCCACGACACCGAAAAAGACCCCCGCTATGTCCAGGGCCTAGAGCACTGCAAGAGCTCGTTGACCGTGCCCCTCACCTTGTTCGACAAGGTCATCGGCATCTACAACATCGAATCCCAGTCCATCGGCTCGTTTAACGAGGACGACCGGCAGTTCGCCGAGATCTTCGCCCGTTACGTAGCCATGTCCCTGAACATCCTCGACCTCCTGGTCGTCGAGCGTTACACCACCACCGGCCAGCTGGCCGACAGCGTGGTCCAGGAAATCGCCCAACCCTTAAACGACATCATCACCGAAGCCCAGACCCTGATGGAAGAGTACATCGGCGACGACAACATGCGCCACCGCCTGGGCCGCATCGTCGAAAATGTCGAGTCCATCCGCCAGACCGTGCGCGCCGTCGTCGCCGGCCCTCATGCCGTGCTCGGGTCCAAGGACGTGGACAACCAGCGCACCAGCCAGCTCTTAGTCGATCGCCGCATCCTCGTGGCCGACGACGAAGTCAACATCCGCACCACTCTGGCCGACGTCCTCCGCAAACACGGCGCCCAGATCGACCTCTGCAAGGATGGCTACGAAGCGGTCAACACCCTCGAACAGCACCACTTCGACCTGGTCATCTCCGACATCAAAATGCCCTATCGCAACGGCTACGAAATCTTCGCCGCCGCCCGCCGTTGCCGCGAAAACCTGCCCGTCATCCTCATGACCGGCTTCGGCTACGACCCCAATCACTCCATCGTCCGCGCCAGCCAGGAAGGCCTCTGCGGCGTGATGTTCAAGCCCTTCAAAGTCGATCAACTCATCGAAGAAATCTGTAAAGCCCTGGGCATCGTCAATCCCAAAAACGACCCCACCCCCGGAAGTGGCGGCGTCAACGAGCCGCGCACGTCAGTAAGCGGTGCCTCCACAACCGCCTCCACTCCTGCTTCCCAGAAGACCGACGCCTGATGGCGGCCTCTTCCTCCCCTCCATCCCCTGCCCGTTGGGCCGCCGCCGAAGCGTTAGCTCGTGCCGCTCAAGTCTTTCCACGCTTAGGCTCCGACTCCCCGATCGTCACCCGCCTCTCGCCTGTTGACGCCAGCCTCGCCCTGGCCATCTATCGCACCGTCATGCAACGCTGGCTCACCTTGGGCTACCTTCTGGATCGCTATCTGGAAAAACCCCTGCATCGCTTGGAACCCAGACTGCAGGGCATCTTCCTGGCCGCCGCCGCCCAGATCCTTTTCTTTGACCGCACACCCACCCACGCCATCGTCGACGACGCCGTCGAACTGGCCAAACGTCACGTCCGCGCCGGCGCCGGCCCCATCGTTAACGCCGTCCTCCGCCGCTTATCCGAACTGGTCAAGGAATCCCTGCCCGATCAGCCCTGGCTCCCCCAATCCGATCGCCTGCCCCTGGAAAACGGCTCGATTCTCCTGACCCAGTCCATCTTGCCGCCCGTGGATCAACCTGAACTTTTCCTCTCCGTCGCCACCAGTCACCCCCGCACGCTGATCAGCCGCTGGCTCAACAAATACAACTTTGAAAAAGCCACCAGTCTCGCCCTCTGCGGCCTGCGCCACCCGCCGACGATCGTAGCCCTCGAGTGTCCCGCCGCGCAATTGCCTGCCGACGCTCCGGCCGCCGACGGTTCCCCGCGCTGGCTGGCCCATCAACGTCCCGGCTTTATCCTCTGGCAATCCACCCAGGACGAGCTGCGCCCCTTCCTAAGCGCTCACCCCGTCCGCCGCGTCCAGGACCCCTCGGCCACCTTAGCCGTCGCCTCCGTTGCCGACCTAAAGCCCAAGCGCATCCTCGACGCCTGCGCCGGGCGCGGCACCAAAACCCGCCAGTTGGCCGCGCAATTCCCCAGCGCCCAGATCTTCGCCACCGACCTGGACACCCGCCGCGTCGCCGACATGAATCAAGCCTTGCCCGACCTCCCCAACGTGCAAGTCTGCCCCATGGATCGAATTCTTAAAGCATCGCAACCCGCCGACGCCATGGACCTGATCCTCTTAGACGTGCCCTGCACCAACACCGCCGTGCTCTCCCGCCGCCCCGAAGCACGCTATCGCTTTCAACCGCCCAATCTCAAAAGCCTCTTAGCCACCCAACGGCAGATTCTCCTGCGTTTCATGCCCCTGCTCGCCAAGGCCGGCTCCCTGGTCTACTCCACCTGCAGCCTCGTGGAAGACGAAAACCAGGACCTGATCCGCGCCATCACCCGCCAGACGCCCCTGTCCTTCCAACGCGAACACCTCGAACTCCCCGCCGGCACCGCCGACTCCTACCACGACGGCAGCTACCACGCCGTCCTCAAGAAAAACTAGCAGTGGGGGGGGAGGTATCCCTACCCCCACCTGGAAAGGTGGCGCCGGCCTCGCCATAGTCGGGTGCCTGGGGCTAAGCGAAGCGTGCCCCCGTGTTCACTTTCGTTTAGCGGGCGGGCCGCAGGCCCCCTCCCTCAACCCCCACAGCTACCCCCCGCCCCCCCCCCCCCCTTGCCTCAACTAAAGCCCAGGGATTCCTTCCCTGGGCTCAACCCCCATTTAACGGGCGATCGCCCCCGCAAGATCGCCGCGTTTTCTCATTGACCACCTTCCTCCTCCGCAGGACAATACTTCCAGCCGGGGGCGGTCTTCGGCCTGCCTGTCCACAGCATAAATGCGTGGGCCATAAGAATTCCATTTTTCTCGAATACGGCAGAATCCTTGTTCAATAGAAACTTCAGGTTTGATTGCGGGTTAGCCGCAAGTGAGGCGATATGCACATCGTGAACATTTCTCAGTTTGAAGACGGAATTGTTCTGCATTTTGAGACAGAAGGGCGGCGAATAAATGCATATACCCTAGCCTCAACGCTTGTTGCACTAGCTGATGCGGCGAAAGCAGCAAATTATTCTGTCAATCAGGGACATGAAGTTGAGATTGTTGTTGAGGCATTGGGCCCAGGCAGCTTTAGAGCAAGGATCAAGGCTGTTTATACGAAGGCCAACAATCTCTTCTCCAACCAACTTCTTCAAGGCATAGTAATTGGCGTTATAAGCAGCTACATATATGAGCGCACATTGTCCGTTGATGATTCGGTGAAAGTCAAAGTTAACACGGACGAAGTCATAGTCGAACGAGGAGAAGACCGTATTATTGTTCCCCGTAATATTTACGATGCCACGCGAGACGTGGAGAAGAATCCACAATTCACTAGGGCGATAGCGAGAACGATGGAAGCTGTGAGTAATGACGAATATGTTAGCGCATTGGGCTTTGTCACGGACATGAATTCTCCACAGCCTGATATTCTTATCCCGCGATCGATAATGCAACAACTTTCGACAGCGCCTGGAGAGGATCCTTCGACTCGCATAATTGAGGAACGGTGTTCCCTCCAGATTGTCAAGGCAATACTCGAAAAAAGTCACAGGAAGTGGGAATTCGTTTGGCGAGGGGTCAAAATCTCTGCGCCGATTATCGACGAAAAATTTTATGCAGATTTCTCCAAGCACATAATCACAATCGCACCGGGTGATGAGCTTCAAGTACGTCTCGCAATTAAGCAGACGCGTAATCCCAAAAATGGAATTTATACGAATATTGCGTACGAAGTCATTGAAGTTTTAAGACATGTGCCAGGTATACGCCAGACACCATTCAATTATGGTCCCTGAAATAAATCATGGAATCCGTGTTTTGTTTGGACTCCACCGCTCATCTCATTTTCTATCTTGGCGTCTTGGCGGTTCAATCTCCCCCTCTGCGATCTCCGCGTCCTCTGCGGTGAATATGTCCCCTCCGCGGTGAACTCTCGTCCCTACCCCACCCGATCCAGCAGCCGATACTGCACCGCCTCCGCCACGTGATGCGCCGCCACCGCCGGCGCGTTCTCCAAGTCCGCGATCGTCCGCGCCACCCGCCGAATCTTGTCATACGCCCGCGCGCTTAGCCCCAGCTCCGTCATCGCCTGCTCCAGCAACCGCTTGCCCGCTTCATCCAGCACCGCCAGCTTGTCCAGTTGCTTGCCCGACAGCGCGCTGTTCGGCCGCGTCGGTCCCCCGTTGCGCTGCGTCTGCATCGCCCGCGCCGCCGTCACCTGCCCGCGCATCGTCGCCGAGTCCACGCCGTCCGCCTTGCCCCCCAACTTGCGGAACGGCACCGGCGGCACCTCCACGTGAATGTCAATCCGATCAATCAGCGGCCCGCTGATCCGCGCCAAGTACCGCTCCATTTCCCTCTGTCCCACCGGGTCCGTCGGCTTGTTCCCCTTGGGCGTCGGGTTCATCGCCCCCACCAGCATGAACCGGGCGGGAAACCGCAGCGACCCATGCGCCCGCGCGATCGTCACACACCCGTCCTCTAAAGGCTGCCGCAACGTCTCGAGCACCCCACGCGGAAACTCCGGCATCTCGTCCAAAAACAGCACCCCGTGATGAGCCATGCTCACCTCCCCGGGCTTGGGGATAATCCCCCCGCCGATCATCGCCGCTCCGCTGGCCGTGTGATGCGGCGAGCGCACCGGCCGCGCCGTCATCAAAGCCTGTCCCGGCGGCACGCGCCCTAAGCTGGAAAATATCCGCGTCACCTCCAGCGCCTCGGCCTGCGCCAAGGGCGGCAGAATCCCCGGCAGCGCTTTGGCCATCAGCGTCTTACCCGTCCCCGCCGGGCCGATCATCAGAATATTGTGCGCCCCCGCCGCCGCGATCACCATCGCCCGCTTGGCTGATTCCTGCCCGCGAATCTCGGCAAAATCCACTTCCGCCTTCGCCTGCGCGATCAACCGATCCGCGTCCACCGGCCGCTGCGGCTCAATCTCCAACTGCTCATTTAAAAACGCCACCACGCTCGTCAGCGTGTCCGCCGGATACACCTCCACCCCGTCCACCGCCGCCGCTTCCCTGGCGTTTTCCACCGGCACGATCACCCCGTGGTAGCTCTTCTCTTTAGCCAACAACGCCAGATTGATCGCTCCGCTGATCGGGCGCAAGCGCCCGTCCAGCGCCAGTTCCCCGGCAAACAGCAGCTTCCGATGCCGCTCCGTCTGGATCACCCTTCCCGCCAGCAGCAAACCCACCGCGATCGGCAGATCAAAGATCGGCCCTTCCTTGCGGATATCCGCCGGAGCCAGATTCACCAGCAACCTTGCCGTGGGAAACGGGTACCCGCTGTTGACCATCGCCGACCGCACCCGCTCAACCGATTCCTTCACCGCCGCGTCCGGCAAGCCCACAATGGTCGTCTTAGCCAACCCCAGCTCCGCGACATCAACCTCCACCTCGCAGGCCAGCGGGTCGATCCCCTGGAGCACAAAGCTATGAACTTGTGCAAGCATGCGGGCAATGTAAGGCAATTGTCTACGCCGGACAACACGCTTTTATCCCGAACGTCGCATCCCAACCCTCTCCTCCGCGTGCACTCCCCCCGTCCTTCCCCCGCTTAGCGGGCGGGCCGCAGGCCCCCCTCTTTATTCCACTCAGAAACCCGCCCCCCCCCAAAAACAAAAAAATCGCTGTGCCCGTCGCAGCGACAAAGGTCAATCGCGATTTCATCTGTCTCTAATACGCTTCGATGCTCGTCAGATCGTTCGGCGGCTTCAAGCCTTGCTTGGTCGAACTCTGCGACAGATTCCACAGGAACAGATTCCCATGCGCGTGCATCACGTTCGTCGTGGGCGTGGGGTACTCGGTGGCTATCTCAGGATACGCTTCGTTGAAGAAGGGCAGCTTCACGTTCGGAACCGTCACCCGCACTGCGTGGCCGTCCACAAAACCAAAGGAAAGCGAGCCAGCCTTTTTCTGTTCCAGGTCTTCCCGATTCCCGTTGCCCCACCACACGTAATACGCGATGCAGGACGTGATCGTCGTCACAAATGCCCGCTGCATGTTCGGCTCACCGAGCATCACGTTGCGCGATGGCTCCGCAGCCAGATCCAGCGAAACATTAACGCCATATCGGTTGATCGAATAATCCGTCGGCCAGGTATATTGCCCCGTGTTTTTGTCCAACAGCCCCTGCCGGCGATGATCGTCGATCACCGGGCAATCCACCGCCTCCATCTCGCCAGCCAGATAAGTCTTCTCCAACTGTCCGAACCAGCTTCGCCGTCGATCATCAAAATTCCGCGGCGGGCTGTCCAGGTCATAGGGCAATTTGGCGGGAACCTTGTTTCCATCCACCCATGTGTATCCCGGTGCCCGCAGGTCCGGAACCGTCCTGTTCCGGTGATCCATTGCATATCGTAAAGCCGCCTCCGTGACGGTCTTGGCGTTAAGTTGACACTTGGTTTTCGCTGCCGATTGGTTCGCCTGACTCAATGCCGGCATCAAAATACCCACCAGCGTCATCGACACTGCCACCGTCACGATCATTTCTAGAATCGTGTATCCCGAACACCGCCGCAGATGCACGGACGGTTGAGACATGAAGTCACCTCAGATGAACCACTTATAGCATAACTTACGAAATCGGCTTCTGTCCAGACCAGGCATTGAAAAATCAAGAAAAAGTCAAAAAATGTTTTTATCCTGATTCGCCGTCCCATCGACGTGAAAAATCATCCCAACCCGAATAAACCCACCACCTTTCCCCTGATTTTATCGGGAGATTAACCCCCAGCCTGCAATGGCCAAACCAAAACCACCCCCGAATCATGCGGCTCGTTCCATCTTAAGACCACTCGGCCCCTTGGAACCCTGCCCCTCAATACGCACTCACATCCGTCAAATTATTCGGCGGCGGCGTCGATGTCTGCGCCTGATACCAAGTGAATTGGTTGTTCATCGCCTTCGAGATGACGTCGGTCGGATAGCGCAAATAAAGCTGCGGGTACGGCTCGTTGAAAAACGGCGACTTTACTGGTGGAATCGCCACCCGCACCGCGTGGCCGTCGGCAAATCCGAAGGACAATGACCCCGCCTTGTTCTGCTCCAGGTCGTCGCGCGTACCCGGACCCCACCACAGGTAATACGCCACACAGGACGTGATCGTCGTCACAAAGGCCCGTGTCATATTCGGCTCGCCGATAAGCACGTTCCGCGACGGTTGCTCCGCGGCATCGACTGATACGTTGAGGCCATATCGGTTGATCGAATAATCCGTCGGCCAGGTGCTCTCGTAGTTCAACCTTCGGTGGTTGTTGACTACCGGGCAGTCCACGCGATCCAATTCACCTCCCAGGTAGGCCGTCTCAATCTGCCCGAACCAGCTTCGCCGTCGATCCGTGGCGTTCTTAGGAGGTGTGTCCGAAACAACGGAAGAAGAATCGGGAACAGCTTGGCCATCCTTGATCTGATACCCTGGCGCCCTCAGATCCGGCACAATCAAATTGCCGTGATCCGTCGCGTAGTGCAGGACGCCGTGGGTGATGAACTTGGCGTTCAGCTGGCATTGCGTCTGCGCCGCCGACTGCTTGCTCTGACTGATCGCTGGAATCAATATCCCAAACGCCGTCGCGATAATCGACGTCGTCACCGCCATCTCCAACATGGTGTACCCGGCTTTGCGCCAAATGCTTCCCGAAGTTTTAAGCAGGTGTTGCTGCCTCATGATTTTGCTCCCGGATGTAGTGCTAATTCCAGTCGTCCCCGCCAACCTCCCCGCGTCCTGCCAGGCTTTGAGCTAATACGCGCTCACATCCGTCAAATCATTCGGCGGCGGCGGCCATTGCTGCGCCTTATACCACGTGAATTTGTTTTCGTGAGCATGGATGCCATCGGTCTGTGGCGTTTCGTATTGCATGAAAAGCTGTGGGTATGGCTCATTGAAGAATGGAAGCTTGACCGCTGGGATTGCCACCCGCGCAGCGTGACCGTCAGCAAAACCAAATGACAATGATCCCGCCTTGTTCTGCTCCAGGTCGTCCCGTGAGCCGCCCGGCCCCCACCAGATGTAATACGCCACGCAGGACGTAATTCTCGTCACAAAGGCCCGTGACATATTCGGCTCGCCGATAAGCACGTTCCGCGACGGCTGCTCCGCGGCATCTACTGATACGTTGATGCCATATTGGCTGATCGAATAATCCGTCGGCCAGGTGCTCTCGTAGTTCAACCTTCGGTGGTTATTGACTACCGGGCAGTCCACACGATCCAATTCACCTCCCAGGTAGGCCGTCTCAATCTGCCCGAACCAGCTGCGCCGCCGATCCGTGGCGTCTTTGGGTGGGGATTCCGACGGTAGGTCTGTGGATTGAATCTTATGGCCTCCAGATATCCTATAACCTGGTTTCCTCAGGTCCGGCACCGTCACGTTATTGTGATCCGTCGCGTAGTGCAGGACGCCGTGGGTGATGAACTTGGCGTTCAGCTGGCACTGCGTTTGCGCCGCCGACTGCTTGCTCTGACTGATCGCCGGCATCAATATCCCAAACGCCGTCGCGATAATCGACGTCGTCACCGCCATCTCCAGCATGGTGTACCCAGCTTTTCGCCAGACACTCCCCGACGGGTTCCGCAAGGTTTGATGCATCATCTGTCTTACTCCCGGATTGTTTGAGACAGCCTAGGCATTACCGTCCACGATCAGCGTGAATCGTCAGAAACATCTATCTCATCGGCGCCGCAGCCACGGTAACACCAGCAATCCAATGCCCAGCAAACCCGCGGGCTCCGGCACAGGATTCAGCAGGTAAGCGTGTTGTTCGCCCTGCGGATTGATCCCCCATCCGACAATCTGCCCCTGGTCATTGATATCGCTGGCCCCCAACAGCAGCCAGTCCGAATCATTCGGCACCAGCAGATCATTCAGGTCCTGCAGGTCCCAGCCGGAGAAAATGAACGCATGCCAGTCAAACCCCTGAGCATCATGGGCCTGCCCTTCCTCCGGCGCCAAGCGTGACGTGCCCACCACCACCCGTTCATTATTCATGCCTTGGGCCAGACTCTCTTCGCCCAGCGTACCGATCTCCGTGAAGTGTGACAGCGGTCGCACATTCGATTCCCAGGTGGTATAGGTCCACGAAAACGCCCGCCAGCGACCAGGCAGGTCCTGGAAATACATGGAACCGGCCACAAACCCGTCGTCGTTAATGGCTGTGGATACAGCCCCTTTAATCGGATTCGTTGGCCAACCGCTGTACGAGCTATCCAACATCTGATTGGTCAGAAACCACAATCCAAACTGCGGATTCCACTGGTAGGGCGTAAACGTGTTGATCCCCATCGCGCTCCACATCAGCGCCACGCTGTCGCTGTCATTAATGTCCCAGGCAATCGCCTCCGTGCCATTGAGGTATCCGTAGTCCTGATGCCCGTTCTGCGCATCCCACAGAAACATACTCGTGCCCACCTCAAAGCCCGTCGCCCCGATCGTCTGCACCTGCAGTACCGCCCGCCCGTTGTTATTGATCGCCGCCGCCATGCTCGTGCGATTCGCCGCCGGATTCAGATCCGTCACCCCGCCTGACAGACTCCACAACGCCGCGTGCAGACGGAAATCATTGGTCTCCGCCGCCCCGACAATCTGCCCGTGGTCGTTGATGTCATACGCCTGCGACAGATCACCCCCCAGGCCCGTCAACGGCTGTATGCCTTTAGAATAAGTCCAGACAAATCCCTTCGACGACGATCCCCCCGCCCCCGGACCGGGCTCGGAATTGCCGACCACTTGCCCAAGATTGTTGATCGATGTCGCCACGCTCGCCCCCCCCAGCGAGCCCAAGTCCGTCACGACATATCGAATGGCCCCCCAACTGTCCGTAGCCCAGGTCAGCACCGCCAACGCCAACAACAAATATGAATAATGACGCCCGCTGGAAGCCCGGAATTTAACGCATTTCATAGGGGTTTCCCCGTAAAAAGAATCACCCGCTCAGGCCTGAACAACAATTGTTCAGGCACGATGGTTTCGCAGTTAGTCGATGTTGTGGCGTTTATGTCGACGAATTGTTACTTCCTCAAAAAAAACTCGTCGTTCGGTATTGCGGCGTATAAGAGTATTTTCGTCATACGCCAACAAATCAATAAAAACGACATATTTCTTGTAAGGTGTTTTCCCTCGGAGATAGACGAAAGTACCCCTCCGCTTTATCGGAGCAGTCCTCCCCCGTTTAGCGGGCGGGCCGCAGGCCCCCTCCCTTTCCCCTCAAATTCCCCGCCCGAATTCCCACCGCGCACTTTCTCCTGATCCGCCCCCTGAAAACACCGCTCGCGCAAAGAAAAGCCCGGCCGCTCCGACGGCCGGGACACCCCTGCGGGAGCAAGGGGCTTTTTGCCCGCACGATCACCGCAATCCATATCTTTCAATCAGTCCCGCACCCCCTCAGCGGCCCCCCCTCATCGCCCCCCCTCATCCGCGCCACTCTGTCCCATCCGCCGTCCCGCCGCCTCACGCCCGTTCAATCACCCGACTCCCATTGCCCGCCAATTCAATCTCCCCGCCGACCGCCGCGCCCGTCAGCACGTCCTTGAATCGGGCCGCCCCCAGATTCACCTTCGCCGCGTCGCGCTTGAAATTCAGCAGGAAAACAAACTCCCGCTTTCCGTCCGATCGCGTCTGCGCCGTGACGCCCTCCGGCAGCGGCCCTTCAATCGTCCGCCGCAAGCCCATCTGCCGCATCAAACCTCCCAACAGATCCGCGTGGAAGCGCTCGTCATTACGCGACGCGATGTAATACGCCTTGCCCTTGCCGTACGTATTCACCGTCACCGCCGGCCGCCCCGCGTAAAACTCGCTGCCGAACGTCGCCAGCACCTTCGCGCCTTCCGCATGCACCACGTCCACCAGCGTCCTGGCTTCATACGTTCCGCTCAACCCCGCGTCATTGCCCTCCGCCGCCACCACCTTCACCCGCTCATCCTCATACAGCGCGTCGATCTCTTCCGCCCAGATCCCCAGCATCTTCCGCAATGGGCCGGGGAATCCGCCTAAAAAGCACAGATCGCTTTCATCCACAATGCCCGACCAATACGTGGTGACGAAAATCCCCCCCTCGCGCACGAACTTCTCCAGCCTCTCGCCCACGCCTTTCCGCACCATGTACATCATCGGCGCGATCACCAGCTTGTAGCGTTCAAAGTCCCCATCCTCGCTCAGCACGTCCACCGGCACCCCATTCATCCAGAACGGGCGATAGTGATTAATCACCGTCGAGTTGTAATCCTTCTTCTCCGTGCGCGGGCCCTTGGCGTCCTCCAAGGCCCAGCGATTCTCCCAGTCATACACCACCGCCACGCTCGGGCGCGTCGTCGTGCCGATCACCGCGTCCAGCTTCTTAAGCACCGCGCCCAGTTCCGCCACCTCCCCGAACACCCGGTTGTGCTCGTGCCCGCAGTGATCCACCACCGCCCCGTGGAACTTCTCGCTCGATCCCCGGCTCTTACGCCACTGGAAATACTGGATCGTGTCCGCCCCGTGGGCGATCGCCTGCATCGCCTCGGTCATCAGCACCCCCGGACGCTTGAGCTTGGCGATCGGCATCCAATTCGTCATGCTCGGCGCCATCTCCATCTGCATGAACGGCTGCCCGCCCTTCAGCGAACGATTCAAGTCATGCAGAAAACTCGACGACACCGCCAGCAGCCACGTGTCCGGGCGATCGTGGTACGTCGGATAGTGGTCCCACGACACCACATCCATCACCGCCCCGAACTTCCAGTAATTAAGCCCCGGATACACCCCCATCAGATTCGTCGTCACCGGCACCCTCGGCGTGATCGCCTTAAGCGTCGCGATCTCCCCCCGGAAAAAGTCCACCGTCTGATCCGTCACAAACCGCTTCCAGTCCAGGTTGTGCCCATGCACCAGGTCCTCCCCGATTGGCGAGGGCGATTCAACCTGTTCGAAATCATTAAACCGGTGGCTCCAGAATCCCGTCCACCACGCGTGGTTCAACTTCTCAATGTCGTTTTCGTACCGCCGTCGCAGCCAACCCCGGAACGCCTCCTGGCACAGCGGGCAATGACAATCGCCTCCGTATTCATTGGAAACGTGCCACACGATCAGCGCCGGGTGGTCCTTATACCGCTCCGCCAGCTTGGTGTTGATGATCCGCACCTTCTCCCGGTAGATCGGCGAGCTGAAACAGTGATTGTGCCTCTTGCCGTGCAACTGCCTCACTCGCCCCGCATCCACCCGCAGCACCTGCGGATACTTCTGGCTCATCCACGCCGGCCGCGCCCCCGACGGCGTCGCCAGCACCGCGAAGGCGCCGTTCTTCGCCAGCAGGTCCATGATCTGGTCCAGCCAGCCGAACTCGAACCGTCCCTCCACCGGCTCAAGCGTCGCCCAGGAGAAAATCCCCACGCTCATGGCGTTGCACCCAGCCAGCTTCATCAGCCGCATGTCCTCAGCCCACACGTCCTCCGGCCACTGATCGGGGTTGTAGTCGCCCCCATGCAGAAAAAACGGCGTCTTTGGGCTGATCGGCGGGTATTTGGCAGGCAGGTTCATCAGGGCGCACTCCAAAAAATAGGTGCAGAAGGATACCACGCCCTGGCAAGGACGGAAAAATCAACATTGGTTGCTAATCACAACTACAAAATAGAAGTGCTTGCCGTCAGCCCCCGCCTCATGTCCCGCCGCAGCCCCGGCGCCGCTGCCCGCCCCACGCCATCGCCAGCAGCAAAATCATCGCCCCCCCCGGCTCGGGAACGATCGCCGCTCCGCCGCCGCCGCCGCCATCGGACAGCAGATCAATAAACGCCGGCAGATCGCTGAGCGTCAGGACTCCATCTCCCGTCGGGTCCACGTCCGCCAGATTCACCGTCGGATACGTCTGCGCGTAAAGCGTGGGATTCGACATCGCCAGCGTAAACGGGTTGATGTCCCCAAGGTTCAAGCGCTGATCACCGTTGAAATCTCCGGGCACGGTCGGCGTCAGCAGCAGGGCCGACAGCACCCCCTGTGCGCTGTATCCCCAAGCGGCGATCTGCCCCTGGTTGTTGATGTCCTGGGCCTGTATGACCGTCCAGGCCGCGCTGGCCCCATAAAGCAGAGTATTAAGATTACGCATGCCCGCCACCGAATCCCAGATAAATCCCTGGGCCACGCCGTTGCTGTCGTTGGCATAGCCCACCACCCACGTCGAGTCATTGATCGCCAGCGCTTCGCTGGTAAATCCCCCCAGCGTGCCTAAGTCCTGCATCGGCGAAGTGGCGGAGGTCCACAAATAAGCGTGATTCTGAAAACCCGTCGTCTCCGCCTGGCCCACGATTTGGCCCAGCGCGTTGATCCCGTTGGCGCTGCTCCGCAGCCCGCCCAGCGTGCCCAGATCCTTCATGCCCGCCGTCTTGGTCCACAAAAACGCCCGCTGGCGCTCAAACGCGTTGTAGGCCAGGCCGACGATCTGCCCAGCCGTGTTGATGTCCACCGCCGTGCTGTAGCTGCCCCCCAGCGTGCCCAGATCGCGCGTGGCCTTGCCCGGCTCCCACAACACCGCGTGATACCGCGTGCCGAAGAACGGATCCGTCAACTCCGCCTGTCCCACAATCCACCCCGAGCCGTTGACCGCGTTGGCCGTGGACGCCAGTCCGCTTAGCCCCACGAGTTCCACCAGACCTCCGGAAGGAGTCCAGGAAAAACCGTGGCCGTGACCGCCGGCATACGAAACCCCGACCACTTGGGACACGCTGTTCAATTCCCTGCCCCAGGAGGTAGTCCCACCCAACGTGCCCAGATTGACCATGCCTCCCGCCGCCGTCCACATGAACGCCGCCGACCCCGTAGCCGTGCCGGCTTCACCGACCACCGTCCCCGCCTCGTTGATCCCATAGCCGATGCTCCAGCCGCCGCCGAGCGATCCTAAAGCCGTCACCCGATAGTGCGCGGGTGCGATAGCTCCCCAAGCCGGCAGACTCAGCGCCGCCAGCAGCGAAAAAATCACGACAACCTTGATCCGTAATTGCGTCACTCTGGATATTCCCAGTGGTCTACGATTCGGCAGGCAAAGCAGTGGGGGATAAGCGTCTGGCCAGGGGTGGCGATGTTGCCATGGCAACACAGCCCATTCCCCTTAAGGGTGCGGTAAATAGACCGGTTTGGCGGACCTCCCCTGATTCCTCCGTTGGGTGGTTTATTGTATTCCCCGCCCAACCGATAAACAATACTTTTTTCAGCATCTACCCAAGTGCGGTTCTTCGTTGCCCCCTGAACTATACGGATTGCGGCAAATTTGCCGACAAACCCCCACCCCCGCCTAGCCTGGATTGCCTCGGAAACCCCAGGAAAGAAATCCCTGGGCCCTCCTCCCCCCGTTTAGCGGGCGGGCCACAGGCCCCCCTCCCTTCCCCCTCCCTTTCCCCTCAAATCCCCACCGGGACGCCCCCGTTTCCCGCCAGTTCCACCATCCGCGCCCGCAAATCCAACGCAATCTGCTCGTAACTCCAACCCGGGTCCGGCCGGTAAGCTGGGCCGAATTTCACCGTCGTCCGCGAGGGCCTAAGAAAATGCCAGATCATCCCATGCGCCCTCGGCGTCCCCTCGATCCACGCCGGCACAATCACCGCCTCGCTCCGCCGCACGATCAACCCGATCCCAGGCTCAAAATCCCCCAGCACCCGATTCTCCCGCTGCAATCGCCCTTCGGGGAAAAACCCGATGATCTGTCCTTGCCCAAGGGCCTGCACGATCCGCCGGATCTGCGTCCGGTCCGAATCCGACCCCTCCAGATCAATAGGCTCAATGGCCTTCCACACGAAATTCGCCCCCCGATACAGATACTTCGTCAGCATCACCCAGCGGATCAGCCGCGGCACAGGCGCCTGCAGCACCAGCCCGTCGATCCCCGTGGTGTGATTCGCCGCCAGAATCACCGGCCCGTCCGCCGGAATGTGATGCCTGCCCTCCCACTTTAAGCGATGCCAGACCAGACAATACAGCCGCGTGATGTGCCAGAGCGCATTGGTCCGCGCCGTCGGCAGCGGCCCCCCGCGCAGCTCCCGGCCTAGCCCATAAATCGCCACCACGCACATCAGGCCCGCCGTCGCGCACAAGACCGGAATCATCCACGCGTCCGCGTCCGGCATGCGCCAGACCACCAGATTCACCACCACCGCCGAAAACGTGGTCATCAACTCCCGCACCCCGAACACCCGCCCGCAAATGTAGACCGGCGCCAGCGATTGCGTGAGCGTGGCCGTGACGATCATCGCCGCGTTGCCGAAAAAGCCCGTGAAAAACGCCAGCCCCAGGCCCACCGTAAACGAGGAATTCACCGCCATCGCCAGCATCGTCAAGGCGCACAGACCGATGGCGATCATCGCCGTCCACGCCGACTCCCGCCGCGTCCCCAGCGCCGCCAACGCCAGACTGCCCGTTAACATTCCAAACCCCGTCACCCCGCCGAGCACCGCGATCGCCGCCGCCACTTGTTCGTTGCCGATGCCATAGCGGTTCTTGCTTAACGCCGCCAACGCCCCCACAAACACATTCGCCGCCACCCAGAACAGGACGCTCAGCAAAACCAGCTCCAGCACCGGCCGGTGGCGGCCGATAAACGAAACCGCCCGCGCCATGCGCTGCCACTGCGGCGTGGTATCCCTGGTCAGCGCCTCGTGCGGTCGCAGCCGCAAAAACGCCCAGAACGTCCCGCTGCCCATGTACAGAATCACGCCCAGCACCAGTCCCCATTTCACCGACCACTTGCTGACAAACCAGCCACCGATGAGCAGCCCGATCATCGACGCCACCACCGCGATCCCCGAGACAATGGCATTAGCCGCCTGCAATTGCCGCGTGGGCACGATCTGCGGAATCGTCGCGTTGCGCGTGGGCGAAAAAATCGCCGCAAACACACCCACCGCCGCGATCAAGCTGTAAACCTTCCAGTGGTGATCCCCCGGAATGGCCACCGCCACGCCCGGCGGCACCAGCACCATGGCCCAGAGCAGAAGCAACCCGCGCACTTCGTCGCATCCTAAAAGCACCCACTTGCGCGGCAGCGAATCCGCCAGCCACCCTCCCAGCGGGCCGAACACCAGATACGGCAGAAAAAAGAAAAAATAAACCCCTGCCTGAATCGAAGACGCCTGCGCCTCCGCCAGATCCATTCCCAGCAGTTTCCACGCCGCCAGTTGAATCAGCCGATCCCCGAATCCCGACGCCGCCACCGACGACCACATCAACGCGAACGAAACATTCCGCCACAGGGGCGTATGGGCAGCCTCGGCATAAGCGGGGAGTTTGGACATCAGTGGCCCGCAGGATAACCCGGACGGGCCCCTTTCAGCCAGCCCAAGCCGCCGTGCCTCGGATCAAATTCGTGCCCTGACCCACCCACCAATCGAATCACTTGCCCGCCGCCCCCTGGCCTTTGTCCTTTTCCACCAGCGCGTAGGCATTGTGATTATGGATGGACTCAAAGTTCTCCGAAATCACCTGGTACCACTCGATCCGGTCCTCTCCGTCCAACGCCACCGCCAGATCGCGCACAATGTCCTCGACAAATTTCGGATTGTCGTACGCCGCCTCCGTCACCCATTTTTCATCCGGGCGCTTAAGCACCGAAAACACCGGCGCGCTGGCCGATTTCTCCACCACCTCGAACAACTCCTCGATCCACATGAACTTTCCGGGCGCAAACCGCACCCGCGCCTCGATCTCGCACCGCTGATTGTGCGCCCCGTACGCCGAGATCTCCTTCGAGCACGGGCACAAGCTGGCCGCCGGCACCTTGATGCCCATGACAAAAACGCTCTGGGCGTTGGCCTCGCACTCAAAGGTCACCTGAATGTCCAGAATCCCCGGCGATCCGGTCACCGGCGCCTTCTTGTGGATAAAGTACGGGAACGTCAGCTCCAGGTGCGCTTCCTCCGCCTCCAGCCTCTGTTTCATGTCCCGGCAGACCTGCATGATCTCATCCGAACGCAGGCAATCGTGATGTTCGTTAAGCACTTCCAGAAACCGGCTCATGTGCGTGCCCTTCTGGTAGTGCGGCAGGGCCACGTACATGTTCACCTTCGCCACGGTATGGATCGGCCCACCCGTCGTCGGGCAATGCAGCGAAATCGGGTAAGTAATGTGCCTTACGCCCACCTTGTCGATAGGCACGTTCCGCTGATCGCGTGCGGATTGCACATCAGGCATAGCCTTCTTTGGAGCGGCGGCATGATCGGAGACCGACATCGGTTTAGCCTTCCTAGCCATGGATTTTCCGGGTGGTAGGACTTCCGGGAACTGCTTCCGTCGTCACTTCCGAGGGTATTCCGGGGGCATTCCGGGGGTCGTTCCGGGGGAACTTCCGGGGGTGCTTCCGGGGGTACTTCCGGGGGTACTTCCTGGGCCCAGAGGGTACATTCGCTTTGATGGTAGAAGACCGGGTGTCAGAAGGCAAAACAGTCCAGCCGATCGACCGCCGATAGGCAACCCTGGATAATCGCCGCAATTGCCTGTCCAATATAAGCTTGTATCATATCCCAATGGCAATGTTGCCTGCACGCAACAGCCGGTCCCAGCGGCTTGCACTGCAAAGATAGCTTTTGGACGGTGCATCAATAGTTTAAGTGCAGTTTTTTCTGGTCATTAACCCCAGAAGGGGGTAAGCTTTGATTGGAGGAGCCCGCCGTTTTCGCCCAGTCTGCCAGCACGTGGCAGGGCTGAACAATAAAATCCCCCCAATCGTCCTTGAAGGAGTGACGATGCAGGTTCACCTGACAGCTCCAGGCAGTCGTGCCCTTCAGCTGGCCCCTGTGCCGTGGCTGGCGGTCATCGTTCTCCTGCTTGCCGGCCTGTTCCCGGCGCCGCCGGCCCAGGCGATCGTTTCCTCGCAGGCCGTCGTGTACATCAACGACCTGATCGGCGCCGACGCGTTCTACAACGCCGGGTACACCGGCACGCGCGCCGTGGTGGCCAACATCGAAGGCGGCCGCGCCTGGAACCTCCACGAAACCCTCACCGCCCTCGAAACCTTCCTCGTTGATCCCGTCGGCAGCGGCCCCCAGCTGGGCGACTACGACGCCCACCCCACCGAAGTCGCGCAGATCATCGCCGGGCAGGGAACCGAAAATTACCAGAAGGGCATCGCCTACGGCTCCGAGCTCTGGTCCGGCGCCATCGCCACCGAATACCCCGACGCGCCCACCAGCTCCAACTTCAACTATTCCCGCACCTCCCTGCTTTACCCCTACGAAACCGCCATGAAGAACGGCGTCAGCGGCCGCAAGGCCAACGTCATCAACAGCAGCTGGGGTACCACCGGCAGCAATACCACCGGGTTCGACTACGCCTCCTGCATGATCGACTCCCTGGCCTACGCCAACGGCCAGACCGTCACCCTCGCCGCCGGTAACTCCGGCCCGACTCCCAATACCGTCTTGTCCCCCGCCCGCGCCTACAACGTCATCACCGTCGGCGCCACCGGCAACGACCTTTCCACGCCCCCCTACAAGGACGTGGCCACCTTCTCCAGCCGCGGACCCGGCGACTACTACGACCCCGAAACCGGCGACACCATCGTCGGCGTGCGCGCCATTATCGACCTGGTGGCCCCCGGCCACGTCCTTAAGCTGGCCAAGTACGGCGGCACCACCGGGTCCAACACCGGCGGCATCGACCCCACCGGCGGCGCCACCAACATGTATCACACCTACCAGACCGGCACCAGCTTTTCCTCCCCCGCCGTCGCCGGCGGCGCCGCCCTGGTCGTCGACGTCGGCTATGACCGCTACGGCGGCGGCCAGGCCGTCGACGGCCGCGTCGTCAAAGCCGTCCTGATGAACTCCGCCACCAAGCCCACCGGCTGGAACAACGGCCAGGCCGTGGGGTTCGACGATGCGATCCGCACCACCCAAAGCCTTGATCACAGCTCCGGCGCCGGCCAGATGAATCTCGACCAGGCCTTCCTGCAATACACCGAAGGTACCCACAACGTCGCCGGCAATGGCGGCGGCAGCATCAGCTCCATCGGCTGGGATTACGGCCTGGCCTCCAGCGCCGCGACCAATGACTATTTCATCACCCCCGTGCTCGCCGGCCTGTCCAAGTTCAACGTCACCTTGACCTGGTTCGTCAAACGCTCCTATTCCAATAAGAACATGAACATATTCAACGAGGTCAATTTCGATAACCTCGATCTGCAGGTCTGGGAGACCGACGGCTCCACCCTGACCACCCTCGTCGCCGAATCCTCCAGCCAGTTCAACAACACCGAGCACCTGTCCTTCACCCTCCCTCACAACGGGCAGTACGCCTTGCGGGTGGTCTGGAACGGCGAAAATTTCGATTTTGAGGACGTGTCCGATTCCGAAATCTTCGGCCTCGCGTGGTCCGGCTTTGAAGTCCCCATCCTTGGCGACCTCAACGGCGACGGCTTGGTCACCCTGTCCGACATCAATCCCTTCAAACTCGCCTTAACCGACATGGCCGCCTACCAGATCCTTTACCCCCGCATCTTTGGTCTCGGCGCCGCCGATACCAACGGTGACGGCAGCGTGACCCTCAGCGATATCCCTGGGTTTATCGAGCTCTTGGCTTCGGGCAGCAGCCTCAGCTATGCCCAGTCCATGACAGTCATGTCCACATTACTGGATCCGTCGCTGTCGCTGGACAGCCTTACCACCTCGCCCGCCACGATCTCCACCGCCATACCCGAACCCGCCGGCCTGCTGTGGGCCGTGTCGGCATTATTCTTCCTCCGCCGCCACCACCGCGCCTGATTCCCCCCGGATTCCCCCCGAATTTTCCCCGCGAGCGTACCGCAATCCGTATAAAGCCCAGGGAAGAAATCCCTGGGCACTCCCCCCACGCTCGCACCCCGCCCCATCCGCGCCCGCCAGAGTGCTATCATGCTGGCGGACCAGATGCCCTGCGGCGACACCGCCGACCCGACAAGAAAAGCCCGGCCGCTCCGCCGGCCGGGACCCACCTGCGGAAGCAAGTGGTCTTTCGCCTGCCAGATCGCCGCGATCCGTATCAAACCAGCCTTTGCCCGCGCTGTCCGACAAGGGAATCCACATGCCACACCCACCCAAATCAACCTACTCCCGCTGCTTGCCCTTGCTGGCCGCCGCTCTTTCGCTGCTCCTCGCCGGCTGCGGACCGATCACCTTCACCATCGGCGGAGCGCCGGAAGAAAAACTTCAACCCACCATCGTCGAAAAAGACGTCGCCGCCACCCGCAACCGGGTCGCCATCATCGACGTGTCCGGCCTGATCCATAACGGCGAACGCTTCCGCCTCCTGGGCCGCGGCGAAAACCCCGTCAGCCTGCTGCATGAACAACTCCAGGCCGCCCGCCAGGATTCCCGCGTCAAAGCCGTCATCCTGCGCATCAACTCGCCCGGCGGCACCGTCACCGCCAGCGACGCGATGTATCGCCAGATCCAGCGCTTCCGCCAGCGCACCGGCAAGCCCGTTGTCGCCTGCCTGCTCGATGTGGCCGCCAGCGGAGGCTACTACGTCGCCTGCTCCGCCGACCAGATCGTAGCTTACCCCACGACGATCACCGGCAGCATCGGCGTGATCGTCCAGACCATCAGCCTAAAACCCGCCTTAGGCCGCATCGGCGTGGAGACCGACGCCATCACCAGCGGGCCCAACAAGGACGCCGGTTCGCCCTTAAGCAAACTCACCCCCGCTCAGCGGGCGATGCTCCAGAAACTCGTCGATGATTTCTACAGCCGCTTTGTGGATGTCGTGCGCCAAGCCCGCCCCGCCATCGCCCCGGAACGATTGCCGCAGCTCACCGATGGCCGCGTGATGGGCGGGCAGGAAGCGCTCGCCGCCGGGCTGGTCGATCAGGTCGGCGATTTGTATACCGCCTTGGACCTGGCCAAACAAAAAGCCGCCATTTCCAACGCGGACCTGGTCATCTACCATCGCCCGTCGGATTACGTCGGTTCTCCCTATGCCCAGGCGCCTTCAGCCTCAGGCCAGGACACCGCGCTCCAGGTGAACCTGGCCCAGATCAACCTCGGGCCCGCGCTGGGCAACATGGGCACGGGCTTCTATTACCTTTGGGACCCGACCCTGCCCTAAGATGGCCTAACCCGCCGGCTCCAACGATTACCCTGGGGGCATAGGATTCACCATGGATAGGATCGAACTGCCCTGTCCATCCTGCGGCAAAACGCTCAAGCTGGATGCGGCCTTTTCCGGTAGCGTCTGCCGCTGCAAGTACTGCGGGGCCTTGCTGTCCGTCGGCGACAAAGAGGGTGACGACGGCGCCGTGCGCCTGGATCGAGCCGACAAGCCCACCGCCCCCGCCGGCGCCAGCCCCAAAGACAAAGCCCGTTCCAAAGCTCTGCATTCCGGCGACAGCCTCCCGTTCGGCTCGCCCGTGATTGCTCCTCAGCCGACCAACGCCGGCATCAAGGGCGCAATCCGTGAAGTGGGCGGCAGCTCCCCGGTCATAAGCAGTTCCCGCAGCGGCGCCGCCAAGACCTCCAAAAGTTCCTCCCTCAGCCATACCAGCCACAGCACGTCCCATGGCCACCATCACCACTCCGAGCCCTCCAAACCATCCAACCCATGGACCGGCGTAGCCATCGGCCTGGGCCTGGCCCTAGGACTCTTAGCCCTCGCCGTCGTAGTAGCAATCCTCGCCGCCAGCTAACCCTCAGCCCCCACCCGGGCCCCCAAGCCGGGCCCTTCAGGCCCGGATCAAAAACCTCCAAACCCCAACCGCAACTACTGTTTTCCCTCCAAAAATCCCCCGCCCCCCCAAAGCCCAGGAAAAAACTCCCTGCGATCCATCATGCCCTCCAAGTTTAGCGGGCAGGCTGCAGGCCCCCTCCTTCACGCCTCCCAAAGCCCACGGACTGTATCCCTCGGTTGCCTTGACCAAGCCCAGGCATTGCCATGCCTGGGTTGCCTTGACTGGCTCAGATAAAGCCCAGGGAAGAAATCCCTGGGCTCCGCCTTGACCGCCTCGCTCACCCAATCACCCCCACCCCGCGTGCCCTGCCTTGTCCAAGCCCAGGCATTTCCGGGGGGCCATGCCTGGGTTGCCTTAGCTGTCTTGAATGCTTCCCCTCCGCCGGCGCTTCCGCACTAAAGCCCAGGGATTCCTTCCCTGGGCAATGTTTTGACCGCCTCGCACCCCCATCACCCCCTCCTCAGTGAGCCGCGTCGCCCCTTCCGTGACGACGCGGACACCCCCGCATTAACGGATACCTCCCGCCCCAAGAGTTTCCTCTCCCCGCTCCGACGGGGCGGAGGACGCAGCCCCTTCCCTCTACTCTCAACTTTCTCCTTTCTCCCCTCTACCCCCTACCCTGTACCCCGTACCCTACTTCCCCTTCCGGGGGCGCGCACAAAACCGAACACTTCACTCGCAGTCAATTGGCAAAAAATTGGCAACGTAATCCTCTCCCCACAAACATCTTACGCCTCCACCGGGTGCGCACTGTGCGCACAAAAGCGCTACGACGCCCCTATATAGAGGGACGATTTTTTCGGCTCCCCGGCTCGGTCCCCCGGAATGGGTGCCACACAGCATGCCGAAGGCTGCTGTGTGTTCCCCC
>JADZCD010000037.1 GCA_020851735.1 Phycisphaeraceae bacterium | reverse complement strand
GGAAATGGCCTATTGGGCTTGGCCCAGGCGACAGTGGCAGGTGTCCTGCCGTTCGCTTCCAGTAGACGCACGAGCACCAATGTCCCCCCGGAAGTGGTCCTCCGGGAGTTGAGGGAAGAAGAAATCGGGTTCCGGGGTCCGGGTTCCGGGGGGAGCACACAGCAGCCTTCGGCATGCTGTGTGGCACCCATTCCGGGGGACCGAGCCGGGGAGCCGAAAAAATCGTCCCTCTATATAGGGGCGTCGTAGCGCTTTTGTGCGCACAAAGCGCACCCTGCGGAGGCGTAAGGTGTTTGTGGGGATAGGATTACGTTGTGAATTTTTTGCCAATCGACGGTGAGCAAAGTGTTCGGTTTTGTGCGCGCGGAAGATTGGTTGGGATGTGAATCCGGGCCTGAAGGGCCCGGCTTGGAGGCCTGGGGATTGGGTGGGGGAACTGTGGCTGAGGGATTGCAGGTTGCGAGTGATCTGTAAACAGGCGTTGGTGTTAGAATTCGTTGGCCGAGGATCGGGGGCATTTATTTGATGGCGGCCTGTCTATCGCGGCAAGGAGGGAAAGGTATGAAAACGGGCCAGCGGATATGGAGTGTTCTCGTGGCGATGACGGTTGTGTGTTTTGCCAGCGCATGCCATACGGATGCGCCGTCGGCTGGGCAGGGCGGGCAGACAACCAAGTCAACGTGGCGGCCGCCGAAAGACCCGGATCCAAGCCAAATTCTTGACGAGGCTGAGGCGGATGCCCAGGTGGGTCGGTATGCCGATGCGCTGGCTAAGCAGGTGTGGTTTCACGAGAACGCCCTCAAATATCAACCGGCGATGTATGGCGTGCGTCTGTCGTTTGCCTTGGGTTCCTGGAAGGAATTGGGCGACGTCTATCCGCCCGCAATGGCCAAGCTCAAGAGCGTGCGCGATCAGGCGGAGAAGCAGGTGCGCGAAGGCCAGGCGGATTTTGATGATTTCCACGATCTGACGGCGATCAATGACAGCTTGCAGGAGGGGGAAAAGACCAAAGAACTGTTTCTGTGGCTGGATGCCAACAAGCCGGAGTTTGCCCAATCGGTCTTTAGCGTGGCGGAGTCGGACTTGATCAGAGCCAAAGAGTACCAGCTGTGCGGGAAATACATTGGCGACGCGGAGGAAACGTACGTGCGGATGGAATATTCGTACAGAATGCACCAACAGATGGCCCGTAAGCCTGAGTTTGGCGCACATACGCAGCGCTTCGGCGAAATGAGCTTTACTAATGACTGCACCACGTTGATTGCCTTGCTGGCGGTCAACGGTCGGCAGGAGGAAGCGGATCGAATCGCGGAACAGGCGAGTAAGGCGTGGGATGATCCGGAGTTCCACAAAAAACTTGAAGAAGCACGTCAAGGCATCGTGCCTGAGCCGTGGCCTTGAGATTGGGTCGTGGGGGTCAACCCGTTGAGGCGGGCCTGGATCGGTGATACCCTATTGAGCTCGCGCAGCTGCGAATCGCGGCGCGGTGACTAATACCTGGAGGATCTTGCATGGGTCTGCTCGACGGCAAACGCGGCATCGTCTTCGGCATCGCCAATGATCGCAGCTACGCCTGGCACATCACCGAGGCGCTGCTCAAACAGGGCGCCCAGTGTCTGTTCACCCACCTGCCGGACAACTCGGGCAAGATGGAACGCCGCTGCCGAGGCGCCATTGAGGAACTGGGCATTAAGGATCCGTGGCTGGTGCCGTGCGACGCGTCCAAGGACGAGGACCTGGACGCGGTGTTCAATAAGATCGCGGCGGACTTCGGCAAGATTGATTTTGTGATCCACTCCATTGCGTTTGCCGACCGGGGATTTTTGCAGGTGGGCAACTTCCACACCACCACCCGCACGGCCTGGACGCAGGCGCTGGACATCAGCGCGTATACCCTGCTGGCCATGGCCCAGCGGGCGGTGAAGGTCATGCCCGACGGCGGGTCGATGCTGGCCATGAGCTACTACGGAGGGGAAAAGGTGATTCCCGGGTACAACGTCATGGGCATCGCCAAGGCGGCGCTGGAACACACAGCCCGCTACCTGGCGTTTGAACTGGGCGAGAAAAAGATCCGCGTGAACACCATCTCCGGCGGGCCGCTGCGGACGTTGGCGGCGTCGGCGGTGGGCGGCATCTCGGAAATGTTCGAGCTGCAGGCGCGCAAGGCAGCCCTGCGACGGAATATCGAGGGCGGCGAAGTGGGCAACACGGCGGTGTACCTGGTGAGCGATATGTCCAGCGGCGTGACCGGCGAGAATATCCACGTGGACGCAGGCTTCAGCATCGTCGGCCTCTAGTTCCCCCGCCCCCCCGGAAGTTCCCCCCGGAAGTTCCCCCCGGAAGTTGCCCCCGGCCTCCGGCAGGGATTTATTTGGGAATTGTTTTTGAAAGTGGTGGATGTGGCACTAACCTCGCTCTTCCGAGCGAGGCTATTTTTGTTGGGAATAGGGCGGGGCTTTCTCGCTCTCTAATGCCTGGCGTCCGACTTCCATTTCATCTGTTTCAGATCCTTAGAAATAGCTCTAAACCCCAGGTCTGGAAACCTTTGGGAGGGCGGGGGGTGTTCTTGTGGTTAAACAGCAGGGATTTGCCCGATAACTAGGGGCAAGGGCCCTTTCGGAGGCCTTCCGGGCTTTTCGATGAACTTTTGGGCCAGAGGAGGACACTGACATGGCCATTCGATTCCATTGCGATAACTGCCAGGCCAAGATCCGGGTTCCGGAAGGTTCCGTGGGCCGGAAGGTCAAGTGCCCTCGCTGTGGCTTTGTGCAGAGGGTGACGGAGAACCTCGACCCGCGTCTGAACGTTGTTCCGACGATCCTGGCTAAGGAGCCGAAGGTCATGGTGGGGGCTGGCGTCGTGGAAGGCAATGACGCGTATGAGACTTCCGGGCGCGGGACGTCTGGCGGTGGAGCTTCCGTGGGCGGGACTTCCGGGGGCGGGGGTGATGTGACGACGGCGAGGATTCAGGCGGGTCGTAAGCGGCAGGACGTCGAGCCTGTTGAGATGCCGCCACATCGGGTGTTGGAGCCGTTTGAGGCTGTCGATCGCCCGGGCGTGCTGGATGAGGCGATTATCCGCATTCAGAAAGAGGAATGCTTCGAGCAACGGGAAGAGGAGCAGGAGCAGGAACAAGAGCAGGAGCAGAACGAGACGGAAGCTTCGCTGTCCATGGCGGCGGACGCGGTGGCGGATCAGCGGGCGACCAGCCAGGAGGAAGAGGCTGACGGGGGAGAGGATTTAAGCGAAATTGACGAGCGAATCGTCAGTGAGTCGGTGATGCAGGCGGAGGGGGGGTTGCAGGTTTTGGAAACAGACGCGGCGATCTGCGATCGCCCGCTAAACGAAGAAACGCATGCGGCGGCGGAGTTACCGGGGGCGGGTCTTGAACTTCCGGGGGCGGGGGAAGTGAGAGAGGAGAAAGTAGAGAGTAGAGAGGAGAAGAAACTTCCGGAGGTGATTCCGGCGGGGGCGTTTCCGGGGGCGGGGGTGGAGGGGTATGAGGATGAGCTTACGTTGTTTGGGGCGGGGATGAATCGGCAGGAGGAGGAACAAGAGGAGCAGGACGAGGAACAGGAAGAGCAACGGCCGGCCATGCGGCTGGCGGATGATGAGATTACGGAGAACTCGCCTATCGCGCGGGTGGGTGTGGAGGAGGAATCGCAGGAGGACGAGAAGCAGGAAGAGGAAGAGGTGGCCGAGCAGCCGCTGGCGTTGGCTGGCGAGCGCTTGGAGGCAGAGGATTCGGCGCTGGACATGGTGGAGGAGAGTCTGGGCGAGAAGTTGGGGGATGGCACGAATACGGAAATGCGGCTGCATCTGGTGGAAGAGGAAGCGGAGGAAGAGGACGCGGATGCGGAGTCGCAAAGCCAGGCGGTGGAATTGAAGCTGGTGGAGGAAAAGCCCGCGGTGGTGGCGGTGCGCAAGGTGGAGGTTAAGCCTCGGGCGGGGTTGAATCTGTCCGAGCCGGCGGAAGTGGCGGGTCGGGCGGCGGTGGTGGCAGCCAGTCAGATGCAGGAAATGGAGGAGGAGCAGGAGGAGGAGAGCGGGGAGGAGGAGATTTCGGATACGGTTGGGGAGATGAAGATAGGCGTGGAGGCTTACGCGCAGGAGGCGCAGGAGGCGGAGGAGGCGGCGGAGGCGGCGGAGCAGGAGCAGCCGATGGACGAGGTGTGGTCGGTGCAACTGCCGGAGTATGCGGCGATGTGGCTGGTGTGTTGGGTGATGCGCTTGCTGGCGGTGGCGCAGACGGTGGTGGTGGGGAATTTCCTTTGGCTGCACATGGGCGAAGTGGACGGCGTGGGGGCGGCGCTGCGGCTGACGGTGCGGGAAGTGTTGAGTGTGCTGCTGATCGTGGCGGTGGCGGAGACGATCCGGATCTTGCGGGACATTGCCATCAACACGGCTGAGGACCGGGCGGCGGTGGTCGCGACGTGAGAACCGAAGGCGTACCCCCCGGCATAGCCGGGGGCTGAGACGCAGGGGGCGGTTTTGGGAACGGAGGGAACCGAACCTTTGTCCGTCGGGAGGGATGGAGATCCGGCTTTGATCGAGTCAGCACACAGCAGCCTTCGGCCTGCTGTGTGGCACCCAAGCGGTTGCTTTTGCGTATTTGTGATCCACCCTCGGCGATGAAGCGAGGGGTGGTTTGTTAAACTGTGGGCATGGCGGAGCGACCGATAGGCGTGATCGCGGGCTGCGGGCGGCTGCCGATTCATACGGCAGAGGGTATCCGCGCGGCGGGTCGGGAGGTGGCGTGCGTGGGGCTATGGCATCAATTTGACCCGCAATTGCCGGGGTTGTGCGGGCAATTCGCGCGGGCGGGGGTGGCGCAGATCGGGCGGTGGATCCGGCTGCTGCGCAAGTGGGAAGTGCAGGAAGTGGTGATGGTGGGCGGGGTGGACAAGAGCAGGATGTACGATCCGCTGCACTTTGTGCATTTCTTGCCGGACTGGCGAGCGGCGCGGTTGTGGTATCGTAGGGTCAAGCACGATCGCCGCACCGACGCGCTGTTGCGGGCGGTGGCGGAAGAGATTGAAGGGGAAGGCATTCGCTTGATCGACTCCACGCGCTACATCACGCGAACGCTGGCGGAAGCCGGCCCGATGGGGAAGGTTAAGCCAAGCAAAGCGCAACTGGCGGACGTGGAATTCGCCTTGCCGATCATTCGCCGGCTGGGGGAGTTGGACATCGGGCAGGCGCTGGCGGTGAAGGACCGGGAAGTGATCGCGGTGGAGGCTTTGGAGGGGACGGACGCGATGATCCGGCGGGCGGGGGAATTGTGTCGCAGCGGGCAGTGGGTGATGGTGAAGGTCAGTAAGCCTGCGCAGGACATGCGTTTTGACGTGCCGACGGTGGGGATGAAGACGATTGAGGCGTTGCGGCAGGCGAAGGCGGGGTGTCTGGCGCTGGAAGTGGGGAAAGTGATTCTGCTGGACAAGGCGGAGTTGCTGGCGGCGGCGGACAAGTATGGGATCGCGGTGGTGGGGATCGGCGGAATGGGAGTTAGGATTTAAGAATTAGGAATTAGGGGAAGAGGATTTCGCGGGTCGGCGGAGGAGGGGGTAGATTCCGCCGATCAAGCTGCCGGCGGTCAGGGGGAGCAGGCCGATGACTTGACCTGCCGTGGGCATCTGCGTGGCTTGGGCTAAGAGAACACTAAACAGAGCCAGGGACGGACCTAAGACGTAGCCTAGGCCGATGATCGCTTCGTGGTCGCCGCCGGCTTCGACGGAAGCGTTTTTGATCACCGTGACGTAATACAGGGCGGCGTTGTAGGCAATGCCTTGGGAGAGGCCGAAGATCAGTTCGCCGAGGATCACCAGGGCGACGTTGGGATAAATGCCCGGGCTCATGAGGATCAATAGAAAGCTGAGCGGGGTGAGGACGGCGGGCAGCGCCAGGATGCTGCGGCGGTCGTGCCAGGCGGTGGTGTAGCGCATGAGCAGGAAGGCCAGGAGGCGTGACACGTCGTAGAGGGCCCAGAGGGTGGTGGCGGCGGGCAGGCTGAGGTGGAGATTTTTCTGGAAAATCTCGGGCACGACGGGGGCGAGGATGTAGGTCATGCCGTATCCGACCATCATGACCAGGCGGGCGGAGAGGGTGAGGCTGGCGTAGGCGTCTAAGCGATGAGGGGGCGGGCGATCGGGGTGATCCAAGGGCAGGTGGACGGGGTCTTGTTCGAGTTTGCGCAGGAGGAAGGAGGCGGCCAGGCAGAGGACGGTGGGCACGACAAAGAGCATGCTGGGGTGAAGCTTGATGAGCGGGCCGACGAGGGCGACGGCCAGGGGGATGGCCACGGACCAGGAGACGTTAAAGCGGGAGAGCATGCGCGAGGTGTCGGCGGGGTTATGGCCGGCGGAGACGAAGGATTCCAAGAGCGGCCACATGGCGCCGACGGGCAGGGCGACGGCGACGTAGGAAATGGAAACCACCAGCGGCGTGGCGTAAATCGTTTGCAGGATGTAGATCAGAGCCTGGCCCAGGATAGTCAGCTGCAGGAGGCGACGTTGCCCTAAGCGGATCGAAAGGCGGTGGCTGACGAAGGCGCCCAGGACGTAGGCGACGCCCATGCCCAAGGCGAGCCAGAGGTTCTGGGACTTGGTGAAGGCGAATAGTTTTTCGGTGTAGAAGTAGGTGCCGCGCGCGATGAGCAGGGCGGCGAGGGTGAGCAGGAAGGTGGCAAGGAGGATGCGTTGGAGGCGGGACATGGGAAATACGGGGGGGGTTGGGGATTGGGGGCGGATGCTGAATGACGAATGTCGAGTGTCGAATGTCGAATGTCGAATGTCGAATACGATCCTGGTTCTTGCGCAATGGTCAGGTCTTGGGTTTCATTCGTCATTCAGCATTCGACATTCGAGAATTCGGCCAAGCACTTTCGAAGTCGGGTGGTTAGAGGGTTTTGCGGGTCATGGCGCGGCGGATGGCGCGGTCGGCTTCGCGGGATTTTAAGTCCTGGCGTTTATCGTGTTGTTTTTTGCCGGCGGCTAAGCCGAGTTCGACCTTGGCCCAGCCGCGGACGAAGTACATGGCCAGGGGGATGAGGGTCAAGCCCTTGGAATCGGTCTGGGTGAGCAGACGGACGATTTCGCGTTTGTGGGCCAGGAGTTTGCGGGGGTGGACGGGGACGTGCCCGAGCGGGCCGGCCTGCTTGTATTCGCCGATGTGGACGTTGTGGAGGAAAAGCTCCTCGGTGGCGGGCTCGATGTGGGCGAAGCCCTCGGCCAGGGAGACTTGCCCGTTGCGGACGGACTTCACTTCGCTGCCGGCCAGTTCGATGCCGACTTCGATTTTCTCCAGGATGTGGTAATCGTGATGAGCTTTGCGATTAAGTATGCGTGGCCCCCCCCCGGAATTGCCCCCGCCCCCGGACTTGCCCCCGGAAGTGGAACCGCCGCGCCCGGAAGTGCCGCCGGCAGAGGCGGATCGTTTGGCGGGCGTGGGTTGGGGCGACTTCTTGGCCATGGGAACGCGTGGGAGGGAACGGGGTTGCAGGGTCTGGTGGGGACGATAAAGGGCTAAAGTTTATCCGAATGGCGGCAGGGGTGCAGCGATCACTTGCCGATGCAGAAGGTGGCGAAGACGCGGCCGAGGACGTCGTCGGGGGTCATCTGTCCGCCTAAGCAGGCTAAGTCATTTAGGGCTGAGCGCAAGCCGCCGGCCACGAGTTCGGGACGGGCCAGAGCCGCAGGCGAGGTAGAGGCATTTAGAATCGCCATGACGTCGCGCAGGGATTGCTGGGCTTGGCGGAGCGATTGCTCGTGGCGAGGTTGCAGGGCCAGGCGATCGGCGCTGGGGCTGACTAAGCGATCGGCGAGGCGATCGAGGATGGCCTGGTGGAGCAGAGGGAGATTGTGCCCGGTGTGGGCGGAGACGTGGAGGGGTTGGCGATCGGGCGATGGGGAAGGTGGGGAATTGAGCAGGTCAGCCTTGGTGCGCACGGCGAGAAAGGGCGGGGCGGCCGGTTGGCTAAGAACTTGTTGGGATAAACGCAGGGCGGGGCAATCGGGGTGGGGGTCGCCGTCGTCCAGAAGCAGGAGCAGGTCGGCTTGGGCGACGGCTTGGCGGGCGGCTTGCTGGGCCTGGTGGTCGAGGGCGTAGAGGGGATCGTCGATGCCGGCCATATCGACGAGCATGACTTCGACGGTGCGGCCTGATTGATCGCGCAGAAGCAGGGGCTCCTGGAGGACGTCGCGGGTGGTGCCGGGCAAGGGGCTGGTGAGGGCGCGGGGGTGACGCAGGAGGGTGTTGAAAAGAGTGCTCTTGCCGCAACTGGGGGGCCCGAGCAGAACGACGCGGGGGAGGGCTTGGAGCTCGCCCCAGGGGCGGGCGTGGGCGAGGAGATTGTTAAGTTCGTCGAGAATGGGCTGGAGTTGCTGGTGGATTTGAGGAGGGGTGATGGGGACGACGTCGTCCTGGTCGGTGAAGTCGATGCCGGCCTCGACGAGGGCGAGCAGGGTGGTGATCTGATCGACTAATTGCGTGGCGGCGGAGCCCAGGCGGCCTTGGCGGAGCATTTGCGCGGCGGCGAGCTGGCTGTCGGATTGAGCGGCGATGGTAGCGGCGACGCCTTCGGCGGTGGTCAGGTCCATCTTGCGATTTAGAAAGGCGCGGAAGGTGAATTCGCCGGGCTCCGCCAGGCGGGCGCCCAGTTGGCAACAGCGATGGAGCAGGCGTTCGAGAAGCGCGGGCTGACCGGGGAGCTGGAATTCCACGACGTCCTGGCCGGTGTAACTGTGGGGGGCGGGGAAGAAGGCTAAGAGGACGGGCAACGGAGGCGATGAAGTTTTGAGATAAATGCGCGCGGGCGAAAGATGCGGAGTGAGGACATCGTACCCCCCGGCGGAGCCGGGGGCTGAAATACAGGCAGTGGGGGCGGGGGCGGCGATCTGCGATCGCCCGCTAAACGAAGCGGGTTGAGTCAGACAGTGGCTGATGGTCGGGGCGGACGGTCCGGAGAGGCGGATCAGGCCGCGGAGGCTGCGCCCGGGGGGGGAGCTGGCGGCGACGATGGTGTCGTGGGGATTCATCGCTTAAGTCTATGACCCCACTCCCCAGAGCCCCGCGCGGTGGCGTTTGCGGGTTGGCGGGCGGGGATTGATCTAGCGATCGCCGGGCCGGCGGGAGCGTGGGGGTTGGCCTTGGAGACGGCGCTGGGTTTCTTCCAGGCGCCGGCGGCGGTCGGCGACGGCGCGAAGGAAGCGGTCACGCAGGCTGCCGGGCTTGGGAGCTTTTTTGTCAAAGAGCGTGCCGGCCTCTTCCTCGCGCTGGATGTGGCGACGGACGATGTAGGAATCCAGGGCCCCGGCGAAGGTGGACGCGAGCATGTAGAGGGTCAGGCCGCTGGGGGCGGAATAGAAGAGGAGGGCGAAGATGAGCATCATGTAGTTCATCATCTTCTGCTGCTGGCGGGCCTGTTCGTTGGCGGCGGGGGGGGCCATGTATTTTTGCTGGATGAACATGGCCACGCCCCAGAGGATGGGCAGGATGTTGAGGACGGAGAAGTCGATGGCATTGAGCATCGGGAAATTGATGTGCAGGGGATGGGGGGTAAAGCGCAGGAAAGCGTCGGGGCTGGAGAGGTCGGCCAGGAAGTACCACTGTCCGGAGCTGACGGCCTGGAAGACGCCCCAGAAGGCGGGCTGATGGCGGAGCTCGATGGCGAAATAGAGCATGGCGTAGAGGGCGACCCAGATGGGCATCTGCAGGAAGACGGGCAGGCAGCCGAGGACATTGGCGGGGTTGATGCCCTTTTCGCGCATGAGCTTGGCTTGCTCGGACTGGAGTCGCTTGGGGTCGTCCTGGAATTTGCGTTTGAGTTTTTCCATCTCCGGCTGCATGGCGGCCATCTGCTTGGAGAACTTGGCCATCTGAATCTGGGAGCGGCGGGTGAGGGGGTGGAGGATCAGGCGCACGCAGATGACCAGGGCGATGATGGCAAAGCCCCAGTCGAAGCTGACGGCGTAAATGGCTTTCATGAAGGCCAGGAGCAGGCGGGCTAGGGGCTGGAAGGTGCAGAAGGCGCAGCCTAATTCGTAGCGGACCAGTTGGGAGAGGGACAGGGCTTTATAGGCGGGGGACCCGAAGAGCTCGGGCTTGCGGGGCCCGGCGAAGAGGGCCAGATCCAGGGGAGCGGAGGCCTGGGGGGCTAAGGTCAGGCTGCTGCTGGTGAGGGTGGCGACCAGGGGGCGAAGGTCGTCGCCCTCGCGGGGCTTAGTTCCCAGGGGCAGGAGGCTGATGGAGAATTGGGCGTCGAGGGGCGGGACCAGGCGGGCGTCGAGGAGGGCGTCGGCGGGGATATCAAAGGGGCGATGGAGGACTAAGGCGAAGTAGCGATTGATGGCGGCGGCCCAGGCGAGGCGTGCCTGGGCGGGGTCGTTGGTGAGGCTGGGGCGCGGCCAGAGGGGTTCGTTGTTGCTGAGGATGGTGGCGCGGGGGAGGAAGGTTTTGTCGGTGAAGATGAGTTTGGCGGAGGGGTCGTATTCGAGATTGAAATAGCCGGCGACGAAGGCGCGGTGATCGCCCATGTAGCGGGCCTGGTCGGGCGGGGCGTCGGCGGTGCCGAGCTGTTCGAGGATGACTTTGCGCTCGACGGTGGTGGAGGGATTGACCAGCTGCTGGCGGCAGAGCAGTTCGTAGCTGTCGGGCTTGAGCTCGAAGGTGCGGTGGATTTCCAGGAGGGGCTGGCCGTCGGGCCCGGGGATGACCAGGCGATAGACCGCTTGGGTGGCGATGCCCTGGGCGTCGGCGGCGGTGCTGAGCAGCTGCCAGGTGGTGCTGTCGATCTCAAGGCGGCGGCTGTCGACGGTGACGGCGATGGCGGCCAAGGGGCGATAGAAGCCCTTGCCGTTTTCGGGAGTCTGGAACTTGCTTAGGGCCAGATAGTGGTTGTCCGGGACGGAGGGATCGGAGAGGACTTCGTAAAGGTAGTCGGTCAGGTGGATGTAGCGGATGGCGGCGCGTTCGAGGCCGATTTTTAGTTTGTAGTTGGTTTTAGGGTCCAGGGATCCGAGCTCGACGGCGGTGGGCTCGGCAAGGGGGATGGCGACACTTCCGGGGGTGTTTCCGGGGGTGTTTCCGGGGGCGGAAGTTGAAGATGGGGCGTACCCCCCGGCACCCCCGGAAGAGCCGGGGGCTGATGCTGTTGGCGCAGCGGAATTATTTGCCGCAGTGGAGTCCTGGGCGGAGGCGGAGCGAGGGGTAAGGCAGGTGAAGGAGAGTGCGGCCAGGACCAGCGCCAGGATAGTGGAGGATCGATTCACGCGGCTGCCTCTATATAGGGGATGTAAAGGGCAGCAGTATAAGCCAGGAGGGCAGGGGGAGGAAATGGGCGGGCGGATGGGAGGTTCCCTGCAAGGCGCGACGCGAGGCGAGGGGCGAATGGGAAGTGATGAATGGCGAATTGCGAATGCCGAGTGGCGAATGGCGAATTGCCGATTGCCGATTTGCGATTTGCGATGTGGAGGAGAGTGGGGGCGATGGGGCTGGGGGTTAGGGGGGAGCGCGTCTGGGGGGACAGTTCTGGGGGCTGGGGTCGGATGTGGGTGCCCTACGCTAGCTTCGGCGGCTGGGGTGGCACACGGCAGGCTGAAGGCTGATGGGTGCGGGCCAACTTACCGTCATGCCACGGCCACGGCGGGCAGGTCGGCCAGTACGCCTGCTTCGATGGGGGCTGGGGGTTGTGCGGTTGATGCGGCAACGTCGCCGAAAATCGAACGGCGGTGGGCGAAGAGGGATTTTTTGGTCGGCTGGGCGGATCGCCAGGAGGAGTCGGCGGATGGGGGCGGGGATTGTGCCTCAACGAGCCACGACCGTAAGGGAGTGGAGGAAATCGATGCACCGCTTGCTGACGCGCGCGGCTCGTTAATACCTGATGCCACATCTTGCGGGGCCACGTTCAGGGATTGGCTGGTGGCGGCGCTGCCGGTGAGGAGAGTCTTGAAGGCGTTGATGTCGGAGAGGGTGATGCTGCCGTCGCCGTTGGGGTCGATGGCCCAGAGGGGCACGCCGGGGTATTGGGCTTGCCAGGCGGGGGTGTCGGTGAGGACGAGCTTGAAGTGGTTGATGTCGGATAAGGTCAATTGCCAATCGCCGGTGAAATCGCCGGGGATTCCGCCGAGTTCGTAGGCGCCGATGTCAACTTGCGTTCCCGCGAGGCGCGGGTGGCTGTCCAGGTCAATCGTCAGCGGGTCGCCGTCTGCGTCCACGGCCAGAGAGTTGTCGCCTGCGTTGACGCAGGGACTGTCCGCACGCAGGTGCAGGTCGCCTAGGTCGTCGTCAGGTGTGCCCCAGATGCCGTCGAGCCCGGCGGAGGGATTGCGGATGAATTTGGGGTCACCGCCGAGGAAGCTGGAGGAGGCGGTGTAGGGACCGCCGTGGATATCTGCGTCGGTGCTCGCTGCGTTGACCGCCACAATTGTGTTATTCAAAGTCGTGGTGCCGTCGACGCCCAGCCCGCCACCAAAGCCTTGGGCCCAGTTTCCACTGATCGTGCAATTGGTCAGCGTCACGGTGCCGATGCCATACAGCCCGCCACTGGCGCTGGTCGCCGTATTCCCGCTGATGGCGCAATTAGTCAGCGTGGAATTGCCGTTCAATGAATCCAAATAAACTCCCCCGCCCATTACCGCCGAGTTTCCGCTGATCGTGCAGTAGCTCAGCGTCGCGGTGCCGTAGACACTCAGCCCGCCACCTTGAACGGGTGCCGTATTCTCGCTGATCACACAATGATTCAAAGTCGCCGTGCCACGAACTAGCAGCCCGCCGCCCGTGCCATAGCTGCCCGTGACGGCATTCCTGATCACCGTACAATTCGTCAATTCCACCGTGCTGGAGCCGAATAGCCCGCCACCGGAGCTATCCGCGGTATTATCGCTGATTACACAATCAATTAATGTCGCGGTGCCGCTAACTTTCAGTCCGCCGCCCGTGCCGTACTCGCCGATTGACGCATTTCCACTGATGGTGCAGCTGGTCAACGTTGCCGTGCCGAAGACGTATAGCCCACCCCCGTTGCCATATTGCTGTGACACCGTGTTTTCACTGACCGTGCAGTTGGCTAGAGTTACCGTGCCGATGACATACACTCCGCCGCCGTATTGACCCGCGGAATTCCCGCTGATGGCGCAGGTCTCCAGCGTCAAGCTGCCATGCTTGACATACACTCCGCCGCCGTAGCTTGCGGCCGAATTTCCGCTGATAGCGCAATCCGTCAGCGTCACCGCAGCCTGGTCGACTCTGAATCCGCCGCCGCCATCAATATTGGCATATCCCCCTGTGATCGTCAGTCCTTCCATCGTCACGTTGGTTTCGCTGCCGCTGATGCCGAACACGCGCGACAGCTGGTTGGCGTCGATGGACAGCAGTTCCTGCTCCGGCCCGGTGATGGACAGGTCGTCGGTGATCGAAAGCTCTGTGCCCGAGAGAATCAAATCCGCGTGACCGCCGGCGAACAGACTGGGCGCGAACGTGATGCTGTCGGTTTCGCTGGCACTGCCGGCTGCTGCTTCGTTGACGGCCGCGTTGGTGTTGGCCGCTTCGATCGCTTCGCGCAGGGTCAGGTGGCCGTCGGCGGCGACGGTGTCTAGGAGGGAGTCGATGACGTAGGCGGTGCCGCTTAGGAGCAGGCGCGGCTCGAGGAGTTCGAGGCCCGGGAATCTGGGATTCGATGGCGGGAGATTAGGTGAACTGGCAGTGCCGACAAGATTACGACGCCCGGAAAACAGATGACGTAGACGCACGACGAATCCCTCCAGAAGAGAGGTGGACGATCTATCGCGAGGCGAGGCAAGAATTCTAAAAGGACTGCGCTAGATTTTTACCGCAAACCATATTGGGTGTCAATGGATTTCTGGTATGCGGTGACGAAAAAGCAGGGTTGGTCGCGTGGTGGTGGGGGCGGGCGAGGGGGGCGGTTTTGGGGATTTGGGGATGGGGAGGTTGCCTAGATTTGCATAAACGAGGGGAAAGCACACATCACCCTGCGGGCTGATGTGTGGCACCCGTTCCGTGGGTTACTTCCGGGGGGCGGGGGATCGGGGGGACGTGTTGTGTTGCGGGCGGTGGATGAGGGGGGAAAGGGAAGCACGGGGAGGTGGGTCTGCGGCCCGCCCGCTAAACAGGGGGGGTGATGTGCGACGATCTGGGATCGGTTGGTAGACGGGCCCAGGGATTTCTTCCCTGGGCTTTAGATGACTGCATGTGCGCTGAACCCTAACCCCCAATCCCTCATCCCTCATCCCCTATTGCTCTTCCCAACTCCTACGGGTTTAGCCGCCGAAGAGGCGGGTGATGTCGTAGTAGAAGGTGATGAAGAAGATGCTGCCGATGACGGCCAGGCCGGCGTAGAGGGCGAGGTTTTGGAAGCGTTCGCTGATGGGTGAGCCTTTGAGTTTTTCGACGGTCAGGAACACGATGTGCCCGCCGTCCATGATGGGGATGGGCAGGAAGTTGATGACCACCAGGTTGATGGAGATCAGGCCGAGGAAGAACATCAGGTAGGACCAGCCTTGTTTGGCGACGCGCGTGCCGGTGTGGATGATGCCGACGGGGCCCTGGAGGTGTTCGGGCTTGACGGTGCCTTGGAAGAGGCGGGCGATGGTCAGGTAGACCTGGGCCATGGATTGATAGGTTTTTTCCAGGCCCAGCTGGATGGCTTGCAGGGGGGTGTCGGCTTTGAGGATGACCAGTTCGTATTTGAAGAGGGTCGGCGGGATGGGCGGGCTCCAGGCGGCGGAAGCGAGGGTGGCCAGTTGCGGAGCGTCGAGCTTGAGCGGGTGCTGCTCGGTGGGGTGGTCTTTGACGTTGAGCTCGACGGTGACGTTGACTTCCAGGCCTTGGGGATGAGCGGCGGCCAGGTCGGCCAACTGGCGTTGCAGGTCGTTGACGCTGGTCACGGGCTGGGCGTTGAGGGCCAGGATGCGCGATCCGGGGGTGAGGGCCAGGTCGGTGGTCGGATAGTCTTTTAAGCTTTCGCGGATGACGGGCTGGTCGTACCCGGGCTGAAATCCCAGGCGGCTGTTCTTGGGCGTGACCGGGCCGAGGGAGATCAGTTCGCGGCTGCGGAGGACGACTAAGTCCAGGGAACCTTTGGCGGTTTGCACGATGCGATAGACCGCGGCGCTGCTGGGCCAATCGACGTCGCCTAAGCGGGCGATCACGTCGCCGCGCTGGAGGCCGGCGGCGTGGGCGGGCATGTTTTCCTGGACATACACGACGCTGACGGCGGGGGAGAGTCCGAGGATGTGGTCGACGGGTTGGCTGTCCTGGACGTCGTGGGTCCAGAGGTCGGGCAGGGCGTGGAGGGTGACGGTGACGGCGGCGGCGGAAGGTTGGGTGGCGGCGGGGGAAACGGCGGATTTTTTGGCCGGGTGGGCGAAGGCGACCAAGACGTCCTGCCCGCGGGCGGCGGTGACCAGGCGATGGAACTGGACGTAGCTGTCCACGGGCTGATTGTTGACGGCCACGATCATCATGCCCGGCTGGACGCCGGCGTCGGCTAGGGACTGGGGCAGGAGATCCTTGGGCAGGTCTTCGGGAAGATGCAGGGAAGCGGGGGCATCAAAACCGAGCCAGAGCAGGCCCTGCACCTGGCGCGGCCCGGCTTCGGGGGTGATGGGGTAGGTCAGGGTCTGGTCGTCGCGGGCGACGGTGAGTTTGATGATCTGCCCGCGGTGGGCCAGGGCGGTGTTGATGCGGACTTCCTGGAGGTCGGCCACGGGCTGGTCGTTGAGGGCGACGATGTGATCGCCCATGCGCAGGCCCTGGTAGGCGGGGTCGGATTCGTGGCCGAGGGGGTAGGTGAGGGCGGCGGGGGATTTGGGGGTGACCTGGCCGACGAGCGGAGCGTTAAAGCCCACGCCCTTGGTGAAGGCGACGACGAAAAAGAGGATGCCGAAGATCAGGTTCATGGTCACGCCGGCGCTGATGACGCAGATGCGGGCCCAGATGGGCTTGCGGTTGTAGGCGCGGGGGTCCTGGCTCTGGGCGGTGGGGTCTAAGTCCTCCTGCCCGAGCATTTTGACGTAGCCGCCTAAGGGCACGGCGCTTAAGCGATATTCGGTTTCGCCTAAGTGGGCGATGGTTTCGTTGGCTTGGAGTTTTTTTTCCAGCAGCGGTTCGCTGGAGCCCATTTGCAGGCCCAGGCCCCGGCGCCAGGAGATCAGGCAAGGGCCGAACCCGACGGCGAACTGGGTGACCTTGATGCCGACGGCCTTGGCGACCAGGAAGTGGCCCAGTTCGTGGATGAAGATGATAAACCCGAAGCCCACGAGCAGGAGGAAGAAGGCCCAGGCGCCGGAGAAAAAGGGTATGAGGCTTTGCAGCATGCTTTGGCTATCCATCCCGCGTCCGAGCTGGGCGGGTCAGGGGGTTTGGTTACGGGTCAGCCGATGCGTTCAGCCACGAAGTCGCGTGCGCGTTGATCGTCTTCGAGGATCATCGCCAGCGATTCGGCCGGCCGGGTGGGGATGGCGGCCAGGGCCTGGGCGGCTAAGTCGACGATCTGTCCGAAGCGGATTTTGCGGGCCAGGAAGGCGGCGACGGCGGCCTCGTTGGCGGCGTTGAAAATCGCTCCGGCGGTGCCACCGGCCTCGATCACCTCGTAGGCCAGTTGCAGGGCCCGGAACTTGGCGCGATCGGGGGGGTGGAACTCCAGCTTGGATAATGTCGGCCAATCGAGGCTGCGGCTGCAGCCGGCCAGGCGGTGGGGGTAGGTTAAGGCGTATTGGATGGGGGTGCGCATGTCCGGGGGGCCCAATTGGGCGAGGATGGAGTGGTCCTCGTATTCCACGAAGCTGTGGGCCACGGACTGGGGGTGGATGATGACCTCGATCTTCTGGGGGGGCAGGTCGAACAGCCAGTGGGCCTCGATGATCTCCAGGGCTTTATTCATCATCGTAGCCGAGTCGATGGTGATCTTCTGGCCCATGGCCCAGGTGGGGTGATTTAAGGCTTGTTCGACGGTGGCCTGGTCCATCTGCTCTTTGGGGGTGTTGCGGAACGGCCCGCCGGAGGCGGTCAGGACGATGCGCTTGACGGCGGAGCGGGGCTGGCCGGCCAGGCACTGGAAGATGGCCGAGTGCTCGCTGTCCACGGGCAGGAGAATGGCGCCGTGGCGGCGGACGAGGGGGGTGACCAGGGCGCCGGCGGCGACGAGAGTTTCTTTGTTGGCCAGGCTGATGCGCAGGCCGCGGCGGGCGGCTTCGAGGGTGGCGGGCAGACCGGCGGACCCGACCATGGCGGCTAGAACATCGGTGGCGTCGGAATCGGCCACGAGCTGGGCGGCGGCGTCGGGCCCGGCGTAGATTTTGACGTTGGGCAGGGCGGCGGCGACGCGGCGGGCGGCGTCGGGATCGGCCACGGCCACGGCGGGCACTTTGAAGGCTCGGGCCTGGTCAATGAGCTTCTCGGCACTGCGCCCGGCGGCCAGGCCGACGACGCGGAGATAGTCCGGAGCATCCGGGCCGTCACCGTTGCGGGTCGAGGCGTTTAGGTGGGACACGACGTCCAACGTGTTCACGCCGATGCTGCCGGTGGAGCCTAAAAGGACAAGACGCCTGTGTTTTTCTTGATGAGCACTCATGACGCGGAATTACCTGGAGGCGTGACCGGCAAAACAAGGTTACGGTAGCCACGACTGACGTGGACCGGCGGTTGCGAGGAACCCGGCGGAATTCGCGTGGGCACTTTTCCCGCACCCCCCCCGGAAGTGCCCCCGGAAGTGCCCCCGGAAGTGCCCCCGGAAGTGCCCCCGGAGTTACCCCCGGAGTTACCGCCGGAGTTACCGCCGGAGTTACCGCCGGAGTTACCTCCGGAATTGCTGCCGGAGGTTGAACCGCTGGAGCGGCTGGAAGCGGGACTGCCGCCGCCGCTGCCCGAAGAGCTGCTGGACGGTCCCCTCGAAGAACCGGGGTTGGTGTTGGAAGGCGAATGGCCGCTGCTGGGGGTCGAACGATTGCCGCTGGATGAACGGTTGATGTTCTGCCCGCTGGTGTGGCTTGAGCCACCGCTGGCGGGGCGGGGTGAGTGGGGGGCTTGGCTGGTCGGCTGGTTCAGATTGGCGGCCTGCGGGGTGCCCTGGGAGGACGAGTGGCCACGCCGACGCCGGGAACGGTGGCGCGAACGCGAAGATTGACCCGACGACCCGGCGGGCTGACCGGAAGAAGGAACGTTGCCGTGCGAACCATGCGGAACGTTCGCCTGATGATGCGCTTGACCACCCCCGCCCCCGCCCCCGGAAGCTGAACCCCCGCCGCCGGAAGTGGAGCCGCCGCCCCCGGAGGCAGATCCGCCGCCGGAAGTTGAACCCCCGGAAGTTCCCCCGGAAGTTGATCCGCTGGAAGATGCGGCAGTCGTTGGCGCATGCGGGGTTTGGGATTGGCCGGCTTGGGCTTGCGAGGACTTGCCGCGTCCGCGCCCGCGCCGACGGCGGCGGGAACGGTGGGCGGAACCCTGTCCGGCTGCGGGTGCGCCAGAGGAAGCGGCTGAGCCTGCGAGCGGCGGGGTGGGGTGGCTGGAGGCGGGGCGATCGCTGGAGTCATGCCCGGCGGTCGTACGGACATCGTGAACCGCGTGCAGGTCTTCGGTGCTGTGCCCGGCGTGCGGGGGCGCGTCGAAGTTGACGGCGGCGGGGAGTTGGGCGTCGTGGTCGTCGGAGGGGAAGCTGGGGGCGTCGGACAGGGGCGAGGGCGCGGCGATTTCGGTGGAGGGCGGGGAAGAGGGAGAGTGGGGGGGCGTGCCTTTGGCGGCGGGCGGATTGGATTTGCCTCGGCGGCGGGAACGGCGCCGCGAGCCTTTGCGCGGGGCGTCGGCCTGGCTGGGGGAGGCGTCGGCGGACTCGGCGGCGGATTCGGATTCCTCGTCCAGGAGATCCTCGAGGGTGGAAGTGATCGGTTCGAGGATCGGATTGTCCAGTTTCTTGGGGACGGTGACGTCCACGGCGCCGCCGCGATCGTCGAAGGCCAGGAGGTCCAGGTGGTCGAGGCTGCCGCCGGCGTGGACGCGCACCATGACCGCCTTGCCGTGCCTCTGCTCCAAGGCGACCAGTTGGCTGCGCCGGCGGTTAAGCAGCTGGAAGGCCACGTCGGGGCTGACCACCAGCTCGGTGCGGGCCACTTCCGGGCGGATGAGGACCAGGGCCAGGCGACGCATCACGTCCAGCACGACGGATTCGGCGCTCTTGACCTGCCCGGACCCGGTGCAGGTGGCGCACTCGGCGAAGACGGAGCTGGTCAGGGAGGGGCGCATGCGCTGGCGGGTCATTTCCAGGATGCCGAACTGGCTGATGGGCAGGGCGCGGGTGCGGGCCCGGTCGCGCTTTAAGTTTTCGCGGAAGCGGGTTTCGATGGCCCGGCGGTGTTTGAGCTGCCGCATGTCGATCAGGTCGCAGACCACCACGCCGCCCAAGTCGCGCAGGCGGAGCTGGCGGCAGATTTCGTCGGTGGCCTCGACGTTGGTTTTGAAGGCGGTGGTCTCGGCGTCGCGGTTGTCGCGCATCTTGCCGGAGTTGACGTCGATGGCCACCAGGGCCTCGGTGGATTCGATGATCAAGGACCCGCCGGAGGGCAGCTCCACGCGCTTGGCGTGGATGTTTTCGATCTGCTTTTCGATGTTAAAGCGGTGGAAGATGGGCACCGGATCGCGGTAGCAGAGGACGGAGGAACCGGCCCGGGGGCTGGCGATGGCCAGGAAGTCGTGGGCCCGCTGGGCGGCCACGGGATCGTCGATGATCACGCGCTCGATGTCGGTGGAGAACACGTCGCGGATGGTGCGGATGATCAGGTCGCTTTCGGTGTACAGCTCGCCGACGTCCACCTGGGCGCGATGGCGTTCGATGACCTTCCAGAGGCGCTGGAGGTAGGCCAAGTCGCGTTTGAGCTCAGCCTTGGTGCGGTCCATGCCGGCGGTGCGGATGATGAACCCGAAGTTGTCGGGGGGGGCCAGATCGTCGAGCATCTCGCGCATGCGGCGGCGCAGCTCGTCGTCCTCGATCTTGCGGGAGACGCCCAGGCGTTCCATGAAGGGCATCATCACCAGGTAGCGTCCGGGGATGGACAGGTAGCTGGTGAGGGTCGGGCCCTTGGTGCCGATGCCTTCCTTAAGCACCTGGACGAGCATTTCCTGCCCGCGGTGGAGGCACTTCTGGATCAGCGGGCGTTCGTGGCGGGGCGTGCGCATGCCCACGCGCTCGGCTTCTTCCTTGGAGGACCCGGGGAAGTACATCGGGTGCAGGTCGGAGATGTGCAGGAAGCCGTTGCGCTCCAGGCCGAAGTCCACGAAGGCGGCCTGAATGGAGGGCTCGACGTTGGTGACCCGGCCCTTGTAGATGTTGCCGACGTGGGATTCGCGGCTGGCGCGTTCCTGGTAGAACTCTTCAAGGCTGCCATCCTCGACGATGGCGATCCGGCATTCCTCGCCGCGCACATAATTGATCAACATTTCACGTTTTGCCATGGACGTCTCGTTCGCCGGGCGTTTGGAAGCCGCGGCGGGAAGTGAAGTCCACAATCCGGTTCCCTCCGGGACCAGGCCGCCACCATCCGTGGGGAGCAAGGCCAAGAGGGTTCAAGGGAGAAGATCAGGGCGTACCGAAGGCGGGGCGGAAATATCTAGGGAAGATAGATCCGTCCGTCGATGACCTCGGGCACGACGCGCTTGACCTCCTCGCGCAGGAAATTGTGGACTTCCCGATCCGAATCAAAGCTTAGGCAGCGTCGAGCGACGCGCTCGCACTGCTTTAAGCTGACGGACCGGATGATTTTTTTGACCTCCGGGATGGCCGGCGGAGTGATGGACAGCTTCCGCAGGCCCAGGCCCAGTAACAGCATGATGAATTCCGGCTCGCCGCCCATTTCGCCGCAGAGGCTGACATCGACCTTGGCGCGCTGGGCGGCCCGCACCACTTCGCGGATGAGCTGGATGACCGAGGGGTGGGCGCCGGTGTAAAGATTGGCGATGCGCTCGTTGCTGCGATCGACCGCCAGGGTGTATTGGATCAGGTCGTTGGTGCCGATGCTCACGAAGCTGGCCTCGCGGCAGAACTTCTTGGCCTGCAGGGCGGCGGAGGGCACTTCGATCATGATCCCCACGGGAATATCCCGCTGGAAGGGGATGTTCTGTTCCTCTAAGTCCTCCATCACGTCGTTGAGCACCATTTTGGCCTGGCGCAGTTCCATGATGCTGCTGATCAGGGGGAACATGATCCGCAGCGGGCCGCGGGCGCTGGCGCGGAGGATGGCGCGCAGCTGGGTCTTAAAGAGCGGCAGGTTCTGGAGGCAGAGCCGGATGGAGCGGCAGCCGAGGAAGGGGTTGTTTTCGTGGTGCTGGACGCTGGAGTTGCGGTGGATTTTGTCCGCGCCCAGGTCCAGGGTGCGGATGGTCAGCGGGCGGCCTTCGGCGGCCACGATGGCCTGCAGATACGACTCGTACTGCTGATCCTCGGAGGGTTCGTTTTCCGAGGACAGGAAGAGGAATTCCGTGCGGTACAGCCCGACGCCGGTGGCGCCCTTTTCCAGGGCGGAGTGGATTTCCGAGGGGAATTCGATGTTGGCCCAGAGGGTGATCTGTTCGCCGTCGGTGGTGACGGCCGGCTGGCGCGAAAGTTCGTCCAGGGAGGTTTCGAATTCCGCGAGCCGCTCGATGAACTGGCGGTATTCCAGCAGCTGGGCGGCGTCGGGATTGACGATCACCACGCCCTGATTGCCGTCGATGATGACGGTATCGCCGCTGTTGACGTGGGAGGTGATGTCTTCCAGGCCGACGATCGCGGGGATGCCCAGGGCGTGGGCGAGGATGGCGGTGTGGCTGGTGCGTCCGCCGGCGTCGGTGGCCAGGCCGCGGATCATGGTCTTATCCAGCGAGGCGGTCTGGCTGGGGGTCAGGTCGTGGGCGATGAGGATCGCTTCATGGGGGAATTGGCCTAAGTCGGTGGGGGAGGAGCCCATGAGGTGGCTTAGAACCCGGCGTTCTAAGTCCCACAGGTCCTTGACGCGTTCGCGGAAGTAGGGGTTGTCCACCGAGACGAATTGGCTGGCCAGGGCCCGCATGGTGGCGTAGACGGCGAATTCACTGGTCACGCGTTCGCGGTCGATCAATTGCCGGATTTGTCCGTTTAGGTGGGGGTCGCGGAGCATGCCCAGGTGGAAGTCAAAAATCCTGGCCAGTTCCGGGCCCAATTCGACGGTGGTTTTTTCAATCAGTTGTTCGATGTCCCGGCAGCTGGCTTCCATGGCGCTTTCCAGCCGTTCGTGTTGCTGGGGCAGGCGCTCGGGGGGTACGGTGCGGCGGGGGACGGGCTGATCGGCGGCATCAACGACCAAGGCCTGGGTGATGGCCACGCCAGGAGATACGGGAATGCCTTTGCGGATCTGCATGAGAAAACTCTGTTCCGTAAGAGTGGGGGGAGGGGGGGTGGATCAGCCTGATCCGGTCCCCTATCGGCCACTCTGGCGTACGAGTGTACCAAGAGCCTATACGAATATCCCGTGGGCGGTGGTTGGGGGGCGTAGACCCTGTCTGGTCCCCCGATGGAGCCGGGGGATGAAATACCGAGGCGGTTCGGGGGTACTTCCGGGGCTACTTCCGGGGCTACTTCCGGGGGCGGGGGGGTTATTTGAGGCCGGCGGCTTTGGCCAGTTTGGAGGCCATGTCGGTGGCTTCCCAGGTGAAGTTGGGGCCGACGCGTCCGAAGTGGCCGTTGCGGGCGGTCTCTTTATAGATCGGCCGACGCAGTTTGAGGTGTTCGATGATGCCGCGCGGGGTCAAGGGGAAGAACTCGCGCACCAGGCGGGCGATGAGTTTTTCATCCACGTGGGAGGTGCCCTGGGTATCGACCAGCACGGACAGGGGCTGGGCGACGCCGATGGCGTAGGAGAGCTGCACTTCGCAGACTTCAGCTAAGCCGGCAGCCACGATGTTCTTGGCGATGTAGCGGCACATGTAGCAGGCGGAGCGATCGACCTTGGTCGGGTCCTTGCCGGAGAAGGCGCCGCCGCCGTGGCGACCGCGTCCGCCGTAGGTGTCGACGATGATCTTGCGGCCGGTTAAGCCGGTGTCGCCGTGCGGCCCGCCGATTTCGAACTGCCCGGTGGGATTGACGTGGATGATGACTTTCTTAGGGTCGTAAAGCTTCTTGGGCATCACCGGTTCGATGATGTGCTTGGTGACGGCTTTTTTGAGTTCCTGCTGGCGCTTCTTGCCGTTCCAGTAAGGGGTGTGCTGGGTGGAGAGGACGACGGTGTGGACGAGGCGGGGCTTGTGGCCGTCGTATGCAATGGTGACCTGGCTCTTAGCGTCGGGGCGGAGGCCCTTGATCAGGCCTTTTTCGCGGACGTAGGCCTGGCGTTCGACCAAGCGGTGGGCCAGGTGAATGGGCATGGGCATGAAGGTGGGGGTTTCCTTGCAGGCGAACCCGAACATCAGGCCCTGGTCCCCGGCGCCTTCGCGGTCCACGCCCATGGCGATGTCGGCCGACTGGCCGTGGATGGTGCGGATGACGGCGCAGGACTCGGCGTCGAATTTCATGGACGGATCGGTGTAGCCGATCTCGCGGAGGGTGGCGCGGACGGTGTCTTCGACGTTCTGCAGGGCTTGGATAGCCTTGGCGTTATGGACGGTGACTTCGCCGGCCACCACGACCAGGCCGGTGGTGCAGAGGGTTTCGCAGGCGCAGCGGGCGACGGGGTCGACGGCCAGGAGGCTGTCGAGGACGGCGTCGGAGATCTGGTCGGCCACTTTGTCGGGGTGACCCATGGATACGGATTCGCTGGTGAACAGGTGAGTGCCTTTGCCGAGATGAGCTACCATGAATGATTCCTAAAAAAGGGGGATACGCGTAATACCAGGGATTTTTTCCACTTCCCAGGCGGTTAGGCCGGGCGTGGGTCTCGCCACCGGGGCGGTTGCCTGCGGAGGCAGCATCCGGGGGGGAAGGGGCAAAAATAACGGATTGCGGGGGTAACGGCAAACGTCAAGCATACTAGATGAGTCATGTCAGGGGCCCGGGAGCCCCAGGGAGCGGGCTGGGTGCCGGTTTTTTCTGATGGTGAGCTTAAAGATTGAAGTGGTTTATAGGTTGGCTGGGCGGGTGCGGGGGGAGGCGGAGGAAGGCCCGATAAGTAATTAAGTGGTTTGGAGATGGGCAAATAAGAAGATTTTGCGGCTAAGAGGTCGGGCGTGTCGATTTTATTGGTCAGCGCCAGTGATGGACCACTATCCCGACCGAGGTGACCAAACAGCCATGCCCGTCAAGACCACCCTCTCACGACCCGTGGTGAATACTACTGACCTGACCAAGGCGGCCTCGCACTTATTTGATTTAGTGGAGCAAGCCAGGCATGAGCAGTTGCGTTTAGGCAAGCTGGTTCAGCAGACCCAGACGGGCCCGCTGGTGGCCGGCGGCGCGGCGATGTCGGATCTGGATCGGCGGATCCGGAGCATCGACACGTGGCTGGCCAGTCGGCTGGCGCAGTTGCAGGACGCCGAGGCGGTGGCGGAAAAGCGCGCCAACCAGCTGGAGCGCCTGGAAGGGAGCTTAAAGAAATTATCGGCAGTGCTGGCCGAGCAGATGGGGCAGGTCGAGCCGGCCCGTAAGGACATGGCGGAACTGCGGCAGCAAATGGAAACGGCCGGGCAGGAATTGGCCGAGCGCGCGGCTGGTCAGGTCGAGCAGTTGGTCAAGCAGATTGACCAGCGATTTAAGGCGCTGTTTGAGGAGGAAAATGGATTTGAGCGGCGGATCCTGGCCTTGCAGGGGCAGGCGGACCTGGCGTTTAAGCCGGTGGAAGCGGCCGTGCGCGAGCACCTGGCGACGCTGGGCCAGCAGGCGCAGGCGATGCTGGTGCCCGTCGAGGAGCAGGTGAGCAACTTATTGGATCAGGCGACCAAGGCGGAAGAACACATCAAGACGCTGACGGCGCGGGCGAATCTGGGTTTGGAGGGAGCGGAGGAAAAGTGGCTGGCGCGGATCGAGGCGGTCGAGCAGCGCGTCGCGGAGGTGGGCGACAAGATCGCCGCGGACCTGCAGGGACGGATTGATGAGAAGACCCAGGCGTGCGGGGAGCTGGACAAGGTTCTGGATCAGCAGGTGGAAAGTTGGCAGCGGCGGGCGGGGGAGGCTTTTGAAGAGCAGGGGCGCAAGACGGTGGAGGAATTGACCAGCCGGGTGGAGCGGGCGATGGATCAGAATCGCCGGCAGGTGGAAGTGGGGATCGAGGGCTTAAAGAACGTGGAGGAAGCGTGCGCGGCCCGGCTGACGAACCTGGCCAGACAGGTGGCCACCAAGGAGCAGATGGTCCAGCAGAGTCTGCAGCAGATGCAGACCCAGGCGGAACGGACGATTTCGTCGCTGGCCGAGAAGCTCGAGGCGTCGCGGCAATCGGCGCGGGCGATCGAGGCGGACGTCCAGAGCCGGTGCGGGCAACTGGTCGAGAAGCTGGAGGAGGAGGCGGAGCAGAAAGTCACGCCCATCCTGAGCCGGCTGGAGCGGCAGGTCAAGACGGCAGAGGAGAGGGAGGAATCGTTCCGGGGCGCTTGCACGCGGATGGTCGAGGACATGGAAAAGCGGCTCGAGCAGCAAGTCCATGCCGCGCTCGTTAAGGAAGAATCGTTCCGGGGCGTTTGCACGCAGATGGTCGAGGGCTTCGAGCAGCGGGTGCGTCAGCAGGTGGAGGAGGCTGGCAAGTCGGCAGCGCAGAAGCAGGCGGAATGCGCAGCGGCGGCCAGCCAGTTGACGGAGGAGACGGCCAAGATCCAGGCCCAGACGCGGGAGATCATGGATCACGCGGTGCTGCACCTGGCGGAGATCAAGCAGAAGGCGGTGTCGCTCTTAGAGCCGGCCGAGAGAAATCTGCTGCTGGCGGCCGAGAAGATCGAGGCGGAAGTGTCCGAGCGCCTGGCCGGCATGGAAGAACAGGCCGAGGAACGCCTGGAGGCGATGGGGAGGGACGTAGAGGCCCTGCAGACGGCCGCGGGGGCGACGCTGGCGAGCCTGGAAGGGAACATCAAGGCCCGTCTGGCGGACGCGGAAGCGAAGGTGCAGGAGATGATCCAGCCGGCCCAGACGGCGCTGGAGGAAAAATTCCGCCGCGAGCAGGAGGATCTGGAGAAGACCTTAACGGCCTACGAGCAATCGCTGGCGCATCGGGCCAAGCAGTTTGAGGCGGTGTCGGAAGCGATGACCAAGGCGTTTGCCGCGCAGATGGACGAGCACGTGCGGAACCTGCGCGGGCAGGTGGCCGGCTGGGCGGAGCCTTACGCGCAGGAAATTCAGAAGCAGATTCATACCTGGACGACGCAGAGCCAGACGCAGATCGCCGAGGCGATGGCCCAGGTGATGGCGCAGGGCCGGGCCAGCACGGATCAGACGCGGGTGGACATGCAGCGCTTCCTTGACGAGCTAAAGCCACGGCTGACGGAGATGGCGGCGGAGCAGAACCGCGTGGTGGAGCAGTGCGTGGACGCCCAGCGGGAGAGTTTCGGGCAGACGCTGGCGCAGTTGCAGGGCGAGCTGGAGGGCAAGATCGAGGCGGTCAAGGAAGACGCGCGGACGATTTTTGTGGCCTTGGAGCAGGACATGCTGCAGGGCGTGGATCGCTTTGACGAAAAGGCGCTGGCGACGCTCACGCAGTGGCAGGAGAAGCTCAAGGGGCACATGACCGCGGTGCGCCAGGAGGCGGAGGAAATCGCCGAGCCGATCGTGGCGAAGCTCGAAGAGCGCCTGGCTGACTTTACCGGGCAGGCGTCGGCGGCCCTGGAGGAGTTGAAAAACACCATCAGCGCACAAGTCACGCAGCAGCGGGAAAACGCCCTGGCGGCGATGGACTGGATCGAGGAACAAGTGGCCGACCGCTTAGGGGCGATTAAGCCCCGGGCCACGGCGGTGCTGGACGAGACGGATCAGTTCCTGCGGGAACGGTTGGGCCATTTACAGGCCAACAATCAGGCGATGGTGGAAGTGTGCGAACGCCAGTTGGCCAAGCGGCTGCGGCGGATCGAGCCAAAGGCGGCTTCGATCTTCGCGGAAGCGGAAAAGATGGTTCAGACCCACAGCGTGCATCTGGAGCAGGAAATCGAGCAGGCGGTGCAGCCGGTGGCGCAGCGGTTGTCGGCCCGGATCGGGGAACTGGCCCAGCAAGGTCGGCAGACGGCTGAGGAAACGCTGCGGCTGCTGGACGAGGTGTGCTTGAAGATCACGCGCATCACCGGCAGTGACCCGCGCCAGCCGCAGGACGGCGGGCACGGCTTAACGAAGCTGATCGAGGCTCTGCAGCAGGCCCATCAGGCCATTGATTTCCTAAAGGCCCAACAGGCTGCCCAGCCGGCGACTTCTGAAAAGCCGGTGGTGCTGGCCAAGCAGCCGCTGAGGAATCCAGCGGTGGAATCGGGCGTCCAAAAGCGGAAGAACAAGCCGACGACGTAAGAGAAAAACAGGCAATCGACTCCGCATTTCCGAACGTTATGCATTATTGTGATGGCTTCAGATCAGGATTTTAGATGGCCGCAGATGAACGCAGATGAACGCAGTCCTGATTCAAAAACTCTATTGAATTAGTGTTCATCTGCGGCTAATTCTCCGCGCGCCTTAGCTTGATGCATAACGATCTTTCATGCGGGGCTTATTAGCACGGTTGGTTCGGCCCCAACTCCCAATTCCTAACTCCTAGCTCCTGCCTCATGCCGTCCGGCGGCGGCGATTTCCTGGAAGAAGTCGTTGCCCTTGTCGTCCACGATGATGAAGGCGGGGAAGTCCACGACTTCGATCTTGCGGATGGCTTCCATGCCCAGTTCCTCGAAGTCCACCAGTTCGACTTTCTTGATGTTGTTCTGGGCGAGGATGGCGGCCGGCCCGCCGATGGAGCCTAAGTAGAACCCGCCCCATTTTTTGCAGGCGTCGGTGACAGCCTTGGAGCGGTTGCCCTTGGCGATCATCAGCAGCGACCCGCCGTGGGACTGGAAGAGGTCGACAAAGCTGTCCATGCGTCCGGCGGTGGTGGGCCCGAAGGAGCCGGAGGGCATGCCCTGGGGGGTCTTGGCTGGGCCGGCGTAGTAGATCGGATACTGCTTAAAGTAGGCGGGCATGGGCTTGCCGGAGTCAAGGAGCTGCTTGATGCGGGCGTGGGCCAGGTCGCGGGCGACGATCAGCGTGCCAAAGAGGCTCAGGCGCGTCTTGATGGGCAGGCGGGTTAGGATTTGGCGGACCTTTTCCATGCCCATGTTCAGATCGACGTGCACCGGCGGAGCCATTTCGGGCGCCTGGGCGGGCAAGTATTTTTCGGGGTGGAATTCCATCTGCTCTAAGAACACGCCGTCGCGGGTGATTTTGGCTTTGATGTTGCGGTCGGCTGAGCAGGACACGCCCAGGCCGATGGGGCAGGAGGCGGCGTGGCGGGGCAGGCGGATGACGCGCAAGTCGTGGGCGATGTATTTGCCGCCGAATTGGGCGCCGATGCCGCACTTGTAGGAGGCGTCGAGGATTTTCTTTTCCATCTCCAGATCGCGGAAGGCCCGCCCGCCGGGCGAACCGGTGGTGGGCAGGTGATCGAGGTAGCCAGCCGACGCCAGCTTGACCATCTTCAGATTCGTCTCAGCGCTGGTGCCGCCGACGACGATGGCTACGTGGTACGGCGGGCACGCGGCTGTGCCTAAGTCGGAAAGTTTGCCGCCCAGGAAGGCCAACAGGTCTTTCTCGTTGAGGATGGCCGGCGTCTGCTGGTAGAGGTAGGACTTATTGGCGCTGCCGCCGCCCTTGGCCATGAAAAGGAACTTGTATTCGTCGCCGGTCTCGGCCGAGAGGTCGATCTGGGCGGGCAGGTTATTGGCGGTGTTTTTCTCCTGGAACATGGCCAGGGGAGCGATCTGCGAATAGCGGAGGTTGCGTTCCTGGTACGTCTGCCAGACGCCTTCGGAGAGGGCTGCGGCGTCGTCGCAGTCGGTCAGGACGAACTGACCCTTCTTGCCCATGACGATGGCGGTGCCGGTGTCCTGGCAGGTGGGCAATTGCCCAGCCGCGGCCACGACGGCGTTTTGCAGGTGGGTGTAGATGACAAAGCGGTCGTTATCCGAGGCCTGCGGGTCGTTCAGCTCCGCCTGCAACTGGGCCAGGTGCTTGGGGCGAAGGTAGAAGGAGACATCGGCGAAGGCCTGCTTGGCCAGCAGGGTCAGGGCCTGGGGGTCGACCTGCAGGTACGTGCGGCCGTTGAGCTGGACCTGTTTGACGTGGTCCTTGGTGAGCAGGCGATATTGGGTGTCGTCCGAGCCGTATTGATAGGTGGGTTCGTAGACGAAGCCGGGCATGGTGGCATCCTTAAAGGAATACAGGGGAAATAACAGGGTTTTGTCCCGTAAGATTACCAGGAAAAGGACGGGGCATCTAACTTGGCGGGAGTTTATATTCACCGCAGAGTCTATATTCACCACAGAGAGCACGGAGAGCACAGAGCCGAGCCGATTTTGTTTTGATGTCTGTTTCTTCTCCGTGTTCTCGGTGTTCTCCGTGGTGAGTTGGCTATGGATTGACTTGGAAAAAATGCCGTTGTCGCCGGACGGCGGCTACACTCAAGGGCGAGGAGGCAATTGATCATGTCCAACGCCACGCGGATCGAACGGGATTCGATGGGTGAAATGCGCGTGCCGTCCGACGCGCTGTGGGGGGCCAGCACGCAGCGGGCGGTGGAGAATTTTCCCGTCAGCGGGCACGGCGTGCCGGGGGAGATTATCCACGCCTTGGGGTTGCTGAAGGCTGCGTGCGCCAAGGTGAACCAGGACTTGGGCAAATTGCCGGCCGAGCTGGCTGGGCTGATCATGGCCGCGGCGATGGAGGTTGCCCAGGGCCAACATGACGCCCATTTTCCCGTGGACGTGTACCAGACCGGCTCGGGCACCAGCAGCAACATGAACGCCAACGAGGTGATCGCCCGGCTGGTGAATCAGAAACGGGCGGGTTGCGGGGGGCAACTTCCGGGGGTTCATCCTAATGACCACGTGAACATGGGCCAATCATCGAATGACACGTTTCCGACGGCCATGCACGTGGCGGCGGCGGTGGCGATCAAGGAACGGCTGCTGCCGGCCCTCAAACGGGTGCAGGAAACACTGGCCAAGCACGCCCGCGCTTGGGACGCGATCATCAAGATCGGCCGGACACACCTGATGGACGCCACGCCCATTCGGGTGGGCCAGGTTTTCGGTGGGTATGCCCGGCAGATGGAGTTGGCCGTCATGCGGGCGGAGGCGGCCTTGTGTTCCATGCGCTTTAATGTGCCGATTGGCGGCACAGCGGTGGGCACGGGCATCAACACGCACGTGGAGTTCGGCCGGCGGGTCTGCGCGGAGTTGACGCGGCTGACGGGCATCGAATTCGTTGAGGCTGAGAACCACGTGGAAGCACAGTCCTGCAAGGATGGCTTTGTGTCCGTGGCAGGGGGGCTTAAGACGATCGCGGTGTCGCTGTCGAAGATCGCCAACGACATCCGCTGGCTGGGGTCGGGCCCGCGCTGCGGGTTGTTTGAGCTTTATTTGCCGGAGATTCAACCGGGCAGTTCCATCATGCCCGGCAAGGTGAATCCGGTGATCTGCGAGAGCGTGATGCAGGTGGCTTGCCGGGTGATCGGCAACGACGCGGTGGTGACCACGGCCGGCTTGGGCGGGGTGGGGTCGATTTTCGAGCTTAATGTGGCCATGCCGGTGATGGCCCAGGCGGTGCTGGAGTCGATTGGGCTCTTAAGTAACGTCAGCCACGTGCTGGTGGACAAGCTGCTGGCGGGGCTGAAGGTGAACGAGGCCCGTTGCCAGGAGCTAATTGAGAAATCGCTGATGATGGTGACGAGCCTGGCTCCGGTATTGGGCTACGACCGGGCCGCCAAACTGGCCAAGCAGGCCTTTGCGGAGGGCAAGACGATCCGCCATCTGGTGCGCGAACAGGGGCTGGTGGATGAGGCCAAGCTCAACGCCCTGCTTGAGCCGCGGTCGATGACCGAGCCGGGGGGCGAAGGGGCAGCCGGCGGGTAAATAAAAAAACCTCTTCGATGGTCGTCGAAGAGGTTTGGGGTTGTTCAATGGCCTTAGCGCTTGGGCGAATTAGTGTTTGGGCTTGTCTTTATCGGGTTTGTCATGGCCCGGTTTGTCTTCGCTGGGTTTGTCTTTGGGCTTATCCTTGCCGGGTTTGTCTTTGTCGGGCTTGTCTTCCTTGGGTTTGTCGCCGTCGTGCTTGGTCATGACCTTGACCTTCGTCGCCACGCCGTCGACGTGGGCGACCTTGGCGACCGCCCCGACCACCAGGGTTTTTTCCTTGGTGGATTCCGTGTCGTCGATCGTGTACTTGGTCTTGTCGTCCACTTTGATGGTCAGGGTGTTGTTCTTGTCGCCGATGCCCACGGTGATCTCAAAGCTGCCCTGATCCTCGGCCACGGCGACGATGGTGCCGACGGTTGTCTTCTTGTTGTCTTCTTTGGGTTTGTCCTCCGCCCGTGCGGGCAGGGCTTGCAGAACCAGGCCCAGGAGGGCCATCGAGCCAAACGCCACTAGCGTGCGACCAGTCATGTCAATCTCCTTCATGCCGGGATCCGTCTGATCGCCACCCGACGCCGTGCGGCGATCAAACGGGGATGTTTTTGCCTGTCGGTGACCCGAGTTGCCTTACGTTTGTTGTCAGCCAGTTGGACTCCAAAAGCGGTTGCGTGATCCAATAGGATGGTATACGCAACCCATGGCGGAGAGTTCAGCGGACAGATTTGTTTCAGGCTGGCCAGCCCTGGGCGCCGACTAAGGGGACAAAGCGGCAGGGCGTGCATTCGTGCTGGTCCCAGTGGTCTGCGTGGCGGACTAAGACAGCCAGGCGTTGATCGTTGAGGGACCCGACGGGAATCACCATGCGTCCGCCGACGGCCAATTGCGCCAGCAAAGCCGGCGGGGGATTGGGGGCCCCGGCGGTGACCAGAATGCGGTCAAACGGCGCCCCGGCCGGGTAACCTAGGGATCCGTCGCCCACGTGGATGGATACCCGATCGCCGTAGCCCAGGTCCTGAAGGGTCGCACGGGCTTGCGCGGCCAGGTCGGCGATTCTTTCGATGGTGAGCACCCGGGCGCCCATTTCCGCCAGGATGGCGGCCTGGTAGCCGCTGCCCGTGCCGACTTCCAGCACGCGGCAGGGCGTGGGGGAGTCCAAGGGGTCGGGCAGGTGCAGCAAGCAGGTCATGGCGGCCACGATGTAGGGCTGGCTGATGGTCTGACCGCAGGCGGTGGGCAAGGCGCGGTCGGAATAAGCGTCTTCCAAGCTCAGAAGCGGCACAAAACGGTGCCGGGGCACGGTCGCCAGGGCGGCCAAAACGCGGGAATCCGTAAGGCCACGCGCCTGGATCTGTCGGCGAACCATGTCCTGGGCTAAAAGCAGCCAATCTTCTCTCATGTTCACGGCTAATTTACGCGGTTCACCTTGGAGAATCCACATTTCGTGCACCACGGCGGAACTTCTGCTTGACAGGTGACGGGCGGGCGGCGAAAACTAAGATGTTCACATGGAGGTGAATCTTGACAAACATGGATGTTTCAATTCATTCGCAAGCGGCCCCGGCCACCGTTCAACTCAGCCGCGAACAAATTCTCACCGCAACTGTTTCCTGCCTGACCGAAAAGGGGTATGACGCCACCACCATCCGGACGATATCGGCCCGGCTGGGTTGCGCGGTCGGCAGCATCTATCGATATTTCGAGGACAAGCGGGAATTGCTCTCCGCTGCCACGCAGCGCCTGCTCGAAGGCGTGGCTCAAAGCGTCGATGACGGAGCTGCCATCGAGCAGTCCTTCCGCAGCTACTACCAGCAGGCGGCCGGCGAGGAAGCCTCGTATCGGCTGATGTTCTGGCTGGCCAGCGTCACACCCGATCATCGCCGTGACGCCATCTCCATGTCCCCCCCCGCCCCCGGAAGTACCCCCGCTCCGGGAAGCGATCCCGCCCCCGGCAGTGGCACAAATGAAAACGCCGAAATTAACCCCGCGCCCGCCACGCTCCTGCGTGCGAGCAACAAGTTGCCGGCCGTGGTCGTGCGCATCATTGACGGCTGGGCCCGGCAATTAGGCGACGTCGCTCTGGCCCGGCAGGTGTGGGCGTCGCTGCATGGCTCGATTCTCGTCGGCGATCCGATCGAACAGACGATGACGTTCATCGGACGCTTAGCTGGTCTTGACGGATCGCCGGCCGACGGCGCGACCCGCAACGCCTTGCCCGTGGAAGCCCCGCGGCGGCTGGAGGCTGTCCCGGCCGTGGCTGCGGCCGCGGCGCCCAGCGACAGCAGGCAAGCGGTGACTGAAGATGTCTGCCTACTTTAGAGTTTCCGCCGCGAAAGCCAACAAGTCGCCAAGACAAACCAGCTCCAAAACCGGCCCCGCATTCCCATGCGGGGCTTTTTGCAGCATTTGCCTTCCTTCCCAATTCCCAACTCCTAATTCCTAACTCCTTCATCCTCTGGTTAACATACGGACATGTTGCTTGACCACGTGGACATCGCCTGTCCAAGCAAAGTGAATCTGACGTTGTCCGTCGGGTCGCCCCGGCCCGATGGATTTCACCCTATCGCCAGCTGGATGGTGGCTACGCGTTTTGGCGATCAATTGGCGATTAAACGCCTGGACGAAGGTCCGAGCCGCTTTGACCTGTCCTTCGCGGCGGACGCGCCGGGAGCGCGTCGGGGGTCACTTCCGGGGGCGATTCCGGGGGTGGATTGGCCGCTGGAGAAGGACTTGGCCTGGCGGGCCCATGCGTTAATGGAAGCACATGTCGGGCGGGATCTGCCGGTGCACATGACGCTAAGTAAACGCATTCCCACCGGCGCGGGGTTAGGCGGCGGGTCGAGCGATGCGGCTGGCATGCTGGTGGGGCTCAAGCGCCTGTTCGCGTTGGATCTCCAGCGCGACGAGCTGGTATCTCTGGCCCGCAAGCTGGGCAGTGACGTGGCCTTCCTGGTTTATGCCGTGGAAGGTTCGCCTTCCGCGCTGGCGTTTGGCTTAGGCGATCAGATTGAGCCTAAGGCGATGAAGGGGCCGGTGGATCTGGTGCTGATTTTCCCGGGTGTGGGGTGTCCGACAGCGCAGGTCTACAAAACGTTTGATCGCCTGGATGCGGGGGGACAACGAAACGGGTTGCAGGAGGCGAAGGTCCGCGCGTTGGCGGAGCTTTATCCCGTGTCGGCTGAGGAATTGTTCAACGATCTGGCTGAGCCGGCCTGTCAGGTGCAGCCGTGCTTGGGGGAATTGCGCGGGCAATTAGCGCGGGAGTTGGGCCAGCCCGTGCACGTGACGGGGTCAGGCTCGACGTTGTTCGTGGTGGCGGCTGGAGCGGACGACGCGGCGCGAATCGCGCAAAAAGCGGGCAAGATCGCGGGCGTGGTGGCGTTGGAGACGCGGACGATTTAGAGCCTGGCATTGAGCCACGGCTGGGCCTGGTCAGATTGCCGGCGAGCGGGACCGCCAGACCTGGGGGGTGAGGATCAGGGTGTATTCGTGTTCCGCTTTTGAGCCGGGCGGCTGGGGGGTTTGAATATCCAGGATAAAGCCGTTTTTCTCAAAGGTCCGCCGGCTGCGGGGGTTATGCGAGCCGACGAGGCCGAAGATCAGATCCGCTTTTTCCGCGCCGAAGCCGAATTCGCAAAGCATGTCGATCACCGTGCTGCCGATGCCCTGGCCCCAGAATGTCTTAGCCCCGATCATCAGGTCGATCCGCCGGCAGTCCTTGCCGGGGTAACGGGCGGTCACGTGGGCGAGGTTCATTTCCTGCAGCCAGCATTCGCCGATGGGCTGGTTTTGGTGCTCGATCATGAAGTTGTAGGCATGTTGGGAGACCGTGCGGTAGATGTTCTGAATCTGCGCGAGGGTATAGCTTTTAGGGTTTCCTGTTCCCTCGGTTAAGAAGAGCAGTTGAGGGTCCTGGTTCCAGGGCAGAAGCAGGGGCCAATCGTCTTCGGTCATCGGCCGCAGGACCAGAGGGCCCCGGACCAGACGGATCTGGTGGGCTCGTAAGAGTTGGGCAGTGGTGGGGGAGTCAGAGGGCTGAGGGGGCTGAGGGGGGCAAGGGGGCTGAGGGGGGGTGGCGTTCATGGGATCTGCTGGATCATAAACCATGGGGATAGGATTGGGCGCGTGGCGAAGGATGGCTGGCGAGCGATCATTTGGAGCCATTTTCAGAACATTTTTCCAAGGGGCGTCAAAGGCTGGAAGAGCGTTTAAAAAGTTGATTTGGGGAAAACAGGAAAATTAGGATAAGGGAGTGGAAATTTGAAGCGTGACGGTTTATAAGTGATAGAGAGGATCGGAGAAGGTTAAGGTTTGGCATATCCGTAACGGGAATCAGGGTACGAACAAGTCAAGTTTTCGGCGTTGAGGCGAGAGAATTTGCCGATTTTGATTTAGAGAGAAATATTGGTGATGAGCGCCTAGTATTTGAGCGGACTCGTTCATGTTTGGAGGAGGGTTTCGACTCGTTGAGGGCCCCGGTTAGGAGTTGAGCCGCAGGAAGCGGCTTAAAGGGTAGTTCACATCATTTTTACGGGGCTGGGTTATCAATGGGACTTACGAAAAATCTGATCGAGCCTGGAGATTTTCTACAAACAGTTCTGGGGCCATTACGTCGCGGCGACGTGGCGGGTTTGGCGGCCTCGGTTTTAGGCCGATGGACGTCCAGGGATGTCAGCCGGCTGCTGCAAGCCTTTGAAGTGGACGTGCGGCGGGTGGCGGCTGTCACTTTGGGTCTGATCGGCGACCGGAAGGTAGTCCCCGCGCTGGCCAAGGCGTTGCACGACGTGGACGCGCAGGTGAACCAGATGGCGGAGTATTCGCTGTGGTCCATCTGGTTCCGCAGCGGCCTGCCGGAGGCGACGAAAACATTCTTGCGCGGCGTGGCGCTGATCGAGCAGGAGCGCTACCAGGACGCCATCGAACCCTTCGAGGATGCGTACCACATCGACCCCGGCTTCGCCGAGGCCTACAACCAGTGTTCGATCGCCCATTACTATCTTGGGCAATGGGAAGAATCGCTGGAAGATTGTCGGGAAACGCTGCGGCGGGAGCCCTTGCACTTTGCCGCCATGGCGGGCATCGGGCACTGTTACGCGGAGATGGAGCATCTGGATCTGGCCCTGGAATATTACCGCCGGGCCGTGGCGATCAATCCGCGCATGCCGGTGATTCAGTCAGCCATTTCAAGCATCGAGTCCTGCCCGCGCATCAAGATCAAAGCCGCCAGCGTGGACAGTCTGGGCGCTAACTAAGCTGGCTAAGAAACGGAAGCTCACAAAAAAACGCGGCGCGTCTTGGGGGGCGCGCCGCGGTGCAGGCATTTTTATGTTTATGGGTGCGGTCATGACGCCGGGCGTTTAAGCCGCGGCCGACTTTTTGATCCGGCGTTTGCGGCCCACGGTCCGCTGTTCATCGGACATGCGGCGTTGGGGGTTCTGGCTGATGACTTCCACCAGTTCCAGGGGATTGTTCGCCCACAGGTCCGCGCCGATTTCCTCCGCCAGGCCCTCGGCCCGGTTGAAGACGCCGCCGCCGACGGCCACCTGGACGCCGGGGGTCAGGCCGATCTCCTGCAGACGGTCGATCAGGAGACGGGTAAAGGGCACGGTGCTGGGCAGAGCGCCGAAGACCACCAGCACCTGGGCGTCGATTTCACCTAATTGAGAAATGATCTCATCGTTGGCGATGCCGCCGCCGGCGAAGAACACGTCGTGTCCGTCGGCTTCGAGCAGGTCGACGGCCATCTGGGCGGCCAGTTCCTCGGGCTCGTCGGGCCCGCAGACCAGGAGGATCTTGTGATTGCGCGGGGCCGAGGGGGCCAGGCGCAGCTGCATCTGGTCGGTGAGCATGCGCAGCAGGCGGGTGGCGTAATGGTGGGCTAGGTCCGAAAGCTGGTCGTTGCGATGCAGGTGCTGAATGTGCTCAAGGGTGGGCCAGAAGAGTTTGGCCAGGATGTTTTCCGCGGACCAGTCAGCTTCCAGCAACTGATCGACCACTTGGCGGGAGGCGCGGCGGTCGCCGCTGATCAGACTGGTGAAAAACCGTTCCATGAGCACATCTTGTCGCATCGTTAAAGTCTCCACGAGCGGTAGAGCCCTATTGGGGCTGGTTCCGAGCAGCGGCTTCCGTGCGATCCGCGAATGCGGCAGAGGACGGGGCGGCTGAGACTTCCTGTAAATCAGCCGGCCGGCGTAAGACCCCACGTGTGCCGACGTGGGTTAAGATCGAACCGAACGGGGCGGGACGATGATTTTCTCTCTAAAGGTACAATCAAGTTAGGATTATCAGTCCTGGGGCAGGGCAGGGAATGTTGGTTTCTCCGGAGCGGTGGGCAAGCGTGTGTGGAACGGAGCTGGGGGTGCAGGTGGTGGGGGCAGCGGCGTGTGAAGGGAAATTATCGGATTGCTGCAAGCCAACGATATGGGCAACCCAAGGTCAAGGAGTCAGCCATGCCGGTCTGGACCAGGCGAGCGCGGGTAAACGGGAAGAACGGCTTATATGGACTGTGGGGGCATAAGCTGTGGCGTTTGCGCCGGCGGGCGCGGGTGGCGACGATCTTGGGGGCGATGCTGCTTTTGACGGGATTGACCGGCTGCCAGGTGGACCCGGTGACGGGCAAGCGGCAATTCAACACGTTAAGCGAATCGCAGGAGATCGCAAAGGGCAGCCAGTATGCGCCCGAATACGAAAAGGCGTTCGGCGGGCAGGTGGACGATCCGCAGGTACGGCAATACGTCACCGACCTGGGCAACAAGCTGGCGCAGGTCAGCCATCGCCCGGACATGCCGTGGCAGTTTTACGTGGTGGATTCGTCGGTGGTCAACGCGTTTGCCTTGCCGGGCGGGCACGTGTTCCTGACCCGTGGCCTGATGGAGAAACTGGACAGCGAAGCGGAAGTGGCGGCGGTGCTGGGGCACGAGATCGGGCACGTGACGCACAAGCATGCCGGGCAGCAGATGGCGCGGGAAATGGTGCTGCAGGGCACGTTGGTGGGGCTGGCGGTGGTGGCGGACGTGCGCGGGGCGGATCTGCGGTCGGAATTGGAGCTGGGCCAGCAGGTGGGAACGATCGCGTTTCTATTGCCCTTCAGCCGGCAGCACGAAAACGAGGCTGACGGCGTGGGGCTGCAATACTTGGAGAAAGCCGGGTATGACCCGATGGCCATGGCCACGCTGCTGGATAAATTGGCGGCTGAATCCAAGGGCGGACAGACGCCGCTGTTTCTGTCCACCCACCCGTATCCGGAAGATCGGGCCAGGAAGGTGCGCCAATACGTGGCCAGCCATTTTGCCGACCAGGCGTCGCGCGGCGTGGTGAACGCGACGGCGTACCAGCAGACCATCCGCGCCCGGCTGGCCAAGTTGCCGACCCCGCGCCACAACCCGGCGGCCGGGGAATAAAGGTTTTTTTCGTGGCGGCGTGCCTGGAATAACACTTAGGCCAAAAGGCGTGGCGATAAGCATGGCGGATCGTTCAGCCATCTGGAACGAAGCGGACTTGTCCAACCCGCACGAAGTGGCGGACAAGGCCCGGCGGGTGCGGGAGATGTTTGCCGCGATCGCCCGCAGTTATGACTTAAATAACCGCGTGCATTCGCTGGGGCGAGATCAGGCCTGGCGGCGGGCGGCGGTGCGGGCGGCGGACATGAAAGGCCAGGAAGTCGTGTTGGACGTGGCCTGCGGCACGGGCGATCTGGCGTTGGCGTTCGAGCGGGCGCTAGGCACAGGCGCGTCAAGCAAGGGGCGGGTGATCGGCCTGGACTTTACGCCGCCGATGCTGGAGCTGGCGGTAAAGAAGATTCCGCGTGGCGGCGGGGCGGCCGACCGCGGGCGGAGCGGGGCAGGGGAGCGGTTGGCGTTCGGGGCGGGGGACGCGATGCGGCTGCCGCTGGCCGACGCGAGCGTGGATGTGGTGAGCATCGCCTTTGGCATTCGCAACGTGGTGCAGCCGGAGACGGCGGTGCGGGAATTTGCGCGGGTTCTAAGGCCGGGCGGGCGGTTGATCGTGCTGGAGTTCAGTCTGCCGACCAATCGCTTTTTGCGTTGGCTTTATCAAGGCTATTTCAATCACGTGTTGCCCTGGACCGCTTCGCTGATCGCCTGGGATTGGACGGGGGCGTATCGCTATCTGCCGCGCAGCGTGAGCACCTTCATCAGCCGCGAGGCGATGTCGGACATGATGGCCCAGGCGGGATTCGCCCAGATCAGCACGCAGCCGCTGACGTTGGGCATCGCGGTGGTGTATCGAGGGGTGAAGAGAGAAGGGGTTGGGGCAGATAATGCTGAATGACGAATGACGAATGACGAATGACGAATGACGAATGAAACCCAGAACTTCGCCCTAAGGCGGAAGACTGGCGCGCATTCGACATTCGTCATTCATAATTCGTCATTCGAGAATTCCGGGCGGCACTTCCGGGGGGGCACTTCCGGGGGGGGGAATATCCGCGAGAGGATTCGAACCTCTAACCTTTGGCTCCGGAGGCCAACGCTCTATCCAGTTGAGCTACGCGGACGTGCGGGCGAACGACAGCGGCGCATTCTATCGCTGCGATTTCCCAGCGTAAAGCAAGCACCTGGCCACGGAGGCGGATCCGTCAGCGGGAACCTTGCCGGTCAGGCTTACGTGGCCGTGCCCGCGGTGGGATCGGAAGTCTTCTGCCGGTTGGCTAATTCTTCGCGAAAAACCAGCTTCTGATACAGGTAGGCCAGCACCAGCAGACTCAAGCCCAGGCCAAAGAGCGAGAAAACCCGGTACAAGCTGCCCAATTGACGCGTGTCGTAGAGGAACACCTTGCCCACCGCCAAGAGCAGCACCAGCAGCGACGCCCAGCGCAACAGGGCGCTTTTCAGGGCGATGCCGGCCAGCAGCAGCATGGCGCCGAACACGATCCAGGCGGCGGAATAGCTGTACAGCTCCGCCTGCGATGGCCGCGCGGGGGAAATCTGCGTCGTGCACAACATTGAGCCGTGAAACGCCTGGCGAACCTCCAGGGTGACGAGCGTAAAAACCAGGAGCAGGCTCACGACATGGAGCAGAGTGGTGATTCCCTTTTCCTTATCTTTCCATTTCGCCAGGCTTGGGCGCGCGTATTCCCGGCTGGTGACGACCAGTAACACGGCCGGCAGGCCAAAGAAATAAAGCAGCCAGTTCCACACGATTCTCTCGCCCACCGGATAGGGATGCCACAGGGGATTGCGCAGCGTCAGGGGAAGCAGAATCACCGTGGCCAACGCCAGGCATACCAGCAACGTTCCCGTCCAGCGGAGCGTTGCGCGCGGCCACCAGCGGGTCAACCCCAGCAGCACAATGCCGAACACCTGCCACACCCAGGCGAATGTGCTCGAGTGTTTAAGGTCGAACGTGTAGTCCCTGATCAGTATGTCCCGGTGGAATCCCTGGAAGGTAAACAAGCTCACCAGCAGGAAGAGCAGCATGAGGCTCAAACTCTCCACCCAGGCCGCGACGGTTGGGTGTGAACCTCTGCGTAAGAGCCAGCTTACGCCCAGGCCCATCACCGCCGGCAGGCCGTAGCTGTAGAAAAGCAGCGGACTGAAGCGGTGGGGACCTAAGTCAGCGTAAATCCATAACGGGTTAAACCACAACCCCTGCCCAAGAATGGCTTGGCTCAGGCCGACGAAGACCAGGACACAACCCGCCACGCGCAGCAGCGCTCTATGCCGCAGGTTCCCAGCCACCAGCAGCGCCCCGCCGAAGCCCAGCCACAGCCAGGAATAGGTGGCTGCTTCGCACAGGTCGAATCTGAGCTTTTCCCATTCCTGCCCGTGGAAGTAGTGGTGGACCTGCAGGCTGATTAACGCAAAAGTCAAGGCGATGGCGCCGACTTCCACCGCCCCGGCCAGCCAGTCGGCCGGCCCGTCGCTGCGCCGAAGTTGGAAGGAGGCAAACGCCAGCGCCAGCGCGGGCAGGCCGTAACCATAGAGCAGCCAGTTGAAAAGAGGCCGGGCCCCGATGGGATACGTAAAGACCTGTGCGTTTAAGAGCAGTTGTCTGACGACCACCACCAGCAAGACGCCGATGGCCACGCGCAGCATGGCAATGCGCCAGAGCCTGTGCATCCACGCGACCGCCCCCAGTTGAATCGCCCAGGCCACCGCCAACCAGGTGGGTTCGAGTTCCAGGGGAACCGCCAAAGCGACCAGGGCGAAGATGCCCAGCGAGAGCGAACCTAAGGCGTTATTGGCGCCGGGTTCAACGGCGCGTCGGCGGTAAAGCAGGATGGCGGCCGGCAAGTAAAGTACCGCCAGGGCAACGCACAATTCGCCATAGAAGTATAGCCACGGCGGAGCCAGCAGGCGGTAGGCGGTGAGCAGGTACGCCACCGCCGACACCGCGCTAAGACCAGCCCATAGGGCGGGCCCTTCGGGCGTCTTTGCACCCCAAATGCACAGGCAGCCGCCTACGGCGAACAACGCTCCAAAAGCACTGAGCACCAGTCCAACGGCCCGGTAGTCCTGGGCCGCCAGCGGGGTGAAAAGATCTTGGCTCCAGAACCAGACCAGAATCAGGGCCAGCGTCGCGCTCAGCCAGGCCAGGGGGTGATAGCGGTGATTGACGCGCCCGCCGACGAGGCATCCGGCCGCCAGAAGCCAGTAGAAAAACCACTCCAGCCAGGTGAATTCCCGCAGCGGCAGCATGGCGGCCAGAATGCCCATGCTGGCGATCACGCTCAACCAGCGCAAGCCGTCCACCACGCGGGAGAACGCCTGTCCGCCGCCGCCAACGCCCCACGAAGCCGCCACCACGCCCACCAGCGAGGCGAGCATGAAACTGCCTAGAAAAATTGACTCCAGGGCATATTGGGGCGAGATCAGCCACACCAGCGCCCAGATCACCGTGCCCAGCATGGTCAGCAGGGACAGCGGCCACCATTGCTGACGCCGGGCCACCAGCAGCAGGCCGACTTGCAGCAGGATCAGATAAAGAATCTCCAGGGCGGGATTGCGGGCCTCCGGACCGATGAGCACCGGCGTGAAGAAGCCGCCGACTAGGCCCAGCACCGCCACCAACGGACCATGCCGCAGCGAAAACCCCACCGCCAGCACCGTGACCATCACCATCAGGACCGCGGCGACGGACGAAGGAAGCAGGTGATCCTGATAGACGCCCACCAGAATGCAGGCAAACAGGACCGCCACCGAGGCCGCGGCCAAAGCTTGCGCGATCTGGGCCGCATGCTTGCGGAGAAATTCCGCAGCCCCCAGTAACGCCAAGCCGAACAACGCCGCCAGGGCCAGTCGAATGCTGGGGCTCAGCAGGCCTCTTTCGTAGGAATACTTAGCCAAAAAAATACCGGCAAAGGCCATGGCCAAGGCGGCGATCCAGACCAGCAGACGCGTGCCGACGAACTGTTCCATCAGCACGCCGCTCCAGGCTGGCCCTTGGGCGGGCGGCGGCGCGGCTGCGCGCGGGGGGGAAGCGGCGGGGATTTGGGGAACAGCGTAGCGATGACGAAGAATCGGTTGGGGCATTGACTGATTTTGGAAAGGACGACCCGTGACGTGACCGGACCCCAGCGGCGCAGCCGCCGGCGGCTGCGGTGGGGGAGTGGCCGCTGGTTGGGCCCTCACCGGTGGCGGCGCGGGTGCTACCGGTCGTTCCGCCGTGATCGATGAAGTGGAAGTGCCGCCGCCCATGCGCTGCATTTGACTGAGCAGGTGACGGACGTCTTCTCGAAATTGAGTGAATTCCTTGCGGTAGCGTTGGACGCGAATCAGAGCGGCAATACCGCAGACGAGATTGGCCAGGAAGACGAAAATGATCAAAAGGAGCAGTAGGAAACCGGTAAATTCGTCCATGGGAACCCCAGATCAGAGGTGATTGCCTGCCGACGACGACCACAACAGAATACCAATTGGTCGGGCTAAAGATTGCTGAAACGACATATCCACCGCTTCAAAGCCGGTGACCGAGTTAGACCCATCGGGAGCGCACTCTACTTCGGCAAATCCGCCTTCAGCCCCAGGCTTACGGGGGCGCTGGGGGCGGCGTCAGCTTCGGAAGCCACAGCCTGCTTGCCCAGCAGGTCTGGCCCCTGCCCGGCGATGAACGCTAAGTTAAGAGCTTGGGCTTTTTCCTTGGTGTCGAATTCCGGATAGCGCACCGGGTCGGTGTAGCCGTGCTTGGCCAGGATGCGGGCGCAGGTGACGCGGCATTCCTGGGATATGTCCACCGCGGCTTGGAGGATGCGCATGCACTCCTGGGGCGCGTGGAAGCCCATGCCGTTGTTGGCCGCTACGTAATCCCAGCGCATCTGCGCGCCGCGGACCATCTGGCGGACGTCCTTAAGTTCCTCGTCCGTCGCCCCGGCCTGCATGCAGGCGGCGATGTCCAGGTGGGCCAGGGCCACGGCCCGCTCGGCGCGCACTCGGCCTTCAAGAACCTTGTCCTGGATCGCTTCCACGCGGGTGCGGATTTCCTCTTCGCCCCAGCGATGACAGACGGCGCAGGAGTTGGCGATGTTCAGCAGCGGGCTTTGCACGTGGTGGTCGGTGAATTTCGCGCCGCCCTCGGTGCGGTAGGGCATGTGGCAGTCGGCGCAGGCCACGTTGCGATAAGCGTGGATGCCCTTGGTGTAGACTTCGTAGTCCGGATGCTGCATTTTGAGCATCGGCGTCTTGCTGATCGCGTGCACCCAGTCCTTAAAACCATATTCCTCGTAGTAGGCCTCCATGTTTTCCACGCTCGTGCCCTTGTCCCAGGGGAAGGTCAGATACTTGCCATCGCCCTTGAAGTAATACTCCACGTGGCACTGGGCGCAGACCAACGAGCGCATTTCCTGATGCGACACCTGCTCAATGTCCTTGCCCTGGCGGGCAAAGGCTTCGCGCAAGGCGGGCCGGGAGATGCGCAGACGCATGGTGTTGGGCTCGTGGCAATCCAGGCAGCCGATGGGATGGGTGATCTCGCTCTTTAGGTCCTTGAACATGGAGGCGTAGAACTTTTCCGGGCCCATCTGGGCCATGAGGCGCGGCACGTCCGGACTCTTGCAGCTCCAGCAGGTGGCGGGGGTTTTTTCGTCCACCCGCTTGGTGCCGGTCACGTCCTGGATGGCGTACAGATGTCCGCGGGCCTGGCGATATTCCTTGGCGAACGCGTAGCCAGAGAAGAGCAGCACGGTGGTGGGGCTTTCCTCCAGGTAGTCGCGGGGGAAGGCGCCGCCATGTTTGGTTTTGGTCGTGTCGTCCTGCATCTGCTTGTAGGAGGCGTATTCGCGCGGGAAGTTCAGACCCCACACCGAGCTGTCCGTTTCCCAGGCCGCGATGGGCGTCAAGGGCGGCTGCACGCGGGCTTCCTGGCGGCGCTGCATGATGGAAGTGCCCAAAAGGCCCACGGCCACCACGCCGACCACCGTCAGCAGAAAAACCAGCCAACCCACCCAGGGACGAGCTTGCTTGGGGGCATCAGGGGACATGCGAAGGCTCCTTATCATCCGACCGGGCGGGCCGGCCGTCGATGCGAATTTGGGAATCAAACTGCCCCAGGGCCGGCAGCGCGGGGCGCATCACCGTCGGGGTGGCCGAGAGGCTGCGCACCGTGCCGTGCGGCACGTCGCGGTGGCAGTCCCAGCAGCGCTGGTCGGAGGACTGATGGGCCGTCAGGGCGACGTTTTCGATGACCTGGGTGTGGCAGCGCCGGCAGTTGTCCTCCACCACCGGAATGGCGCCTTTAGAGAGGCGAATAACCTGCGGTTCCCAGCGCATGGTGAAGACCGTCGAGTGCCACATGCCGTCGCGGGCTTTGAAGCTGTAGTGGTTAAGGAAATTGTCGTGCGGCACGTGGCAGTCGTTGCAGTTAGCCACGTTGGCGTGCGACCCGTGCTGCCAGGTGGAGTATTGGGGGAACATCACGTGGCAGTTGACGCAGGTTTCCGGGTCGTCGTTCAGATACGACGCCGCCCGGGAGATGTGGGCGACAAACAGGCCGCTGCCCACGAGCATGCCCAGCGCAGCCAGACAAGGCGTGCGCCAGCGCGCGGAGATAAAGCGCAAGTTCCAGAGCGCTGCGATCACTCCTTGCGGGCGTCTTAGCATTCCAGCTCCCTGAACGTGGGCACCCTGGGAGCGGTACCGATGTAAACTCAGCCCCAGGAACAGGGGCGGAATATGAAACCCCATGGCCGCGCGAAAAATGTATCAGATTTCATAAGCTTGTTCAATATGCGTATTTTTTAGCATGTGGAAAAGGTTGCTTTCACGCCCCACGGCGATCGGCGCCTGCCTACCTCCGTCGGCAGATTTCCGGTCGTGCCGAATTTTTCTTTAATCATCCGACCCGCCCGGCCCGGTAGTCCCAGGCAGCGAAAACACGCTGACAAGACGTAAAGTTCCGCTGTGCAGCCGTGCAAACAGAAGAAAAAAGACGCAAGAATCCGTTGCTTTGGCGGCCGCTGGCGCACCGCAAGTACACCCCTGCGGCGCCCTGCCCCATCTTCCCTAGCTGGCATGGAGCATTGAAGTTGTGCGAATTATCCTGATCGTGTTGGACTAGTGTCGATATCCGGGGCTACACTTAAATTAAGTCCGATTTAGATCCGCGCCATGGCATCGCGGCTGTGTGCCGTGATCGGTGTGGGAGGGGTGTCGGACTTGACCACCGAAAGAAAAAAATATGAGCCAAAACGCTTTAGGCCGCGTCGTGTGTGCGGTAACGCTTGCGTTCCTGCTCCTGGCGATGCCGGTCCAAGCCGCTTTGATCACGATTTACGGTGGGCCGACGTATACCCCCGGCGTGGAAGGGTATCGCGGCGGTTGGGTTTCGTTTATCACCGCCAGCACCGCGGTGGGCACCACCCGCAAGTACAACGCCGCGGGCACGATCCTGGGCAATCGCGCCGTGCGCTGGCACTCAGTTGGCAGCGTGACCGAGCTGGGCTTGCTCGGCACGGATCTTAACGGCTACACCAACACCAGTGCCTCGGCGATCAATGCCGACGGCACCGCGGTGGGCGAAGCCTACAAGTACGACGGCTTAGGCGCCGACCTGGGCCGGCGGGCTGTCCGCTGGGACGCCTCCGGCACCGCGGCTACGGAACTGGACAACTTGGGCACCAGCCTGACCGGCGTGACCAACAGCAGCGCCGCAGCCATCAACGCCGCCGGCACCACGGCCGGCACCGCGGATAAATACGACGGTCTAAATGGCTATAAAGGTCCTCGTGCCGTGCGCTGGGATGCCGGTGGGACGGCGGTGACGGAGTTAGACAGCTTAGGCACGGATGCCAACGGCTACACCATCAGCACCACCTCCGCCATCAACGCCGGCGGCACCATCGTCGGCCGGGCGCAAAAATACAACGAAGCGGGCCTGGACCGAGGGTCCCGCCCCGTGCGCTGGGACGCCTTAAGCACCCTGGCGACGGAACTGGATGTGCTGGGCACAGCCACCAACGGCTATACCGACGGCAACGCCCTGGCCTTGAACACCAGCGGCACCGCGGTGGGCTGGGTGTACAAATACAGCGGGGGCATCAACAAAGGCTCGCGTGCCGTGCGCTGGAACGCCGCGGGCACCGTGGCCACGGAACTGGGCGTGTTGGGCACCGACGCCGGCACCAGCACCTGGAGCAGCGCCCTGGCTATCAACGACGCGGGCACGGCCGTGGGCTGGGCCAATAAGTACGACGCCCTGGGCCACAGCCTGGGTTCCCGGGCTGTCCGCTGGGACGCCGCGGGCACCACCGCCACCGAGTTGGGCAACCTCGGCCTGGACGTTGACGGAGCCACCAGCGGTCAGGCGTCCGCGCTCAACAGCCTGGGCCTAGCGGTGGGCTGGTCGGAGAAATACGACATTCTGGGCAACGATCTGGGCCAGGTGGCTACGGTCTGGGGACTCAACGGCCTGGCGCTTGATCTCAATACGCTCATCGACCCCTCTTCCGGCTGGATGCTCACCGAAGCCCACGCCGTCAGCGATTCGGGCTGGATCACCGGCCTAGGCCAATACGATCCCGACGGCGCCGGCGGGCAGAGCGCATACGGGCGGCTCTGGTTGCTGCATTACTATCAGCCCGTCAAGGGTGACTTCAACGGCGACGGCGTGGTGACGCTGTCGGACATCAATCCCTTCAAACTGGCGCTGACCGACATTGACGCCTGGCAGGCCCAGTTCCCCGACGTGGTGCTGGCGGACGTGGACCCCAACAGCGACGGCGTGATTACGCTGTCGGACATCAACCCCTTCAAAGACTTGCTCACCGGCGGCAGCGGACAAGGCGGCAGCCTGGCGGTGATTGGCGGGGCAAGCACCATGGTCCCCGAGCCGGCCACCGCGGCCTGGTTGATTTTGTCGCTGGCGATTTTCGGGCGGCGGTCCCGCTGAAAACGCGGGCATCGCGGCCGTTAGACGCAGGGCGGCTGAACACATAAATCGCGGATTAAATTTACGGCTAGGCCGTCGCGCCGACGGCGGACTTTTCAATCGGTTCGCCGGTGATTTCCTCATCGGTCAGGTAGCAGCCCGGGTCGGCCGCCCAGGGATTGCCGGTGATCACTTCCGCCCGGGCCCGCAGCGCCCCGCCGCAGACAGCCTTGAACCGGCACGTGCCGCAGCGGCCCTGGAGCAGAGTCAGGCGATCCTTTAAGCCCGCCATGATCGGGTCGGACGTGTCCTGCCAGATCTCCGAAAATTTGCGCTCTTTGATGCTGCCGAACGACCGGAACATGGAAAACTGGTCCGCGTGCACGTGCCCGTAGAAGTCGATGTTGGCAATGCCCACGCCGCTGGAATAGCGCGCCCCGCCGTTCCAGAGCAGCATGTCCAGCACCTGACGGGCGCGGGGGTGGTTGTGCTTGAGCATGGTCAGGTAGAGATAGGGCCCGTCGCATTGATTGTCGACGGTGAGAATCTCAATGCGCTTGCCGCGCTGGTAGAAATCCAGCGTGCGCTTAAAGATCACGTCCATGGCTGCCCGCGCTCGCGCGGGTTCCAGGGCCAATAGATCCTTGCCGCGCCCCGAGGGGCAGAGGTGATAGAAGCACGCCCGGTTGATGCCTTCGTTTTCGATAAAGTCGAACAGTTTGTCCAGGTCATCGCAGGTCTGGCCGGTGAGTGTCAGGCGCAGCCCGACCTTCTGGCCCACCTGCACGCAATGGCGAAAGCCCTGCATGGTGCGGGCAAAAGCGCCTTCCATGCCGCGAAACGAGTCGTGAACTTCCGGGGTGGCGCTGTCCAGGCTGATGCCGACGTAGGCGAACTGGTGTTCCAGCAGTTTTTGGGCGGTGGGGCGGTCGATCAGCGTGCCGTTGGTCGAGAGCACCACGTGCAGATTCTTAGCGCGGGCGTAGGCGGCCAGCTCAAACAGATCCGGGCGCACCAGCGGCTCCCCGCCGGAGAAGAGCACGGCCGGCACCTTGAAATCGGCCAGGTCGTCCAGCACGGTCTGGCATTGGGCGGTGGTCAGTTCGTTGGGATATTTGAGCGCTTGCGAGTCGGTGTAGCAGTGGACGCACTTCAAGTTGCACGTGCGGGTGAGGTTCCAGACCACGATAGGCCGACGCTCAGCCGCCGATTTGGCCACCGCCATGCGCTGATGGGCCGGCGGATCGATCTGGGTGATCTTGCGCCCGTAGCGGTGGGGGGTGCTGGGAGTTTCCAGCCCGGCATAGAGTACGCTGATGTCAATCATGGGCGATGTTTCCCGCGCAGGAGCCTGCGTTAAGACTGCGAAAGATGATAGCAGGCCGGCGGGTCGGCGGGGGGAGCGCCAAGTCGGCAAATGCGGCGATGCCCGCCCAAAAAACAGGACCCGCCGGGGCATGGGCCCAGGGGGCTTATCCGCGGAGGTCGGCGGGGGTATTTTTCGGGGGCCGGGGTTATAGTGGGGCGGGCTATTTCATTTGGCGGCAAGGGCATCAAAGGGGCCAAGGGCACATGGGCAAGACCATCCTGATCGTGGAAGACGAAACTGTCCTGCGGGAATCCTTGGCGGAACTTCTCGGCGAGGAGGGCTATGAGGTTCTCCAGGCCGGCGACGGCAAGGCGGCCTATGAGTGCGTGCTGCAGCGGCCGGTGGACCTGGTGTTGTCGGACGTGCGCATGCCCGAGATGGACGGCATGAGCCTGCTGGCCCGCCTGCAGCAGACGGCTCCGGAAACGCCGGTGATCATGATCACCGCCTACGGCACGGTGGAGATGGCGGTCGCGGCCATGCGGGCCGGGGCCCACGATTACCTGCTTAAACCCGTGCAGTTCGACGACGTGCTGCTGAAGATCGAGCGGGCCCTGCAATTCGGGCAGATCACGCGGGTCCAGCGGGTGCTCAGCGAACAATTGGCCGGCGAAAGCCAGTTTCACAACCTGGTGGGCCGATCCAAGTCGATGCTCAAGCTCTTTGAGATGGTCACCAAGATGTCCGGGGTCACCAGCAACGTGTTGTTGGTCGGCGAATCCGGCACGGGCAAGGAATTGTTCGCCCGGGCCATCCACTACAACGGCGTGACCCGCCAGCGGCCGTTCGTGCCCGTGAATTGCGGAGCGATTCCCGACAGCCTCATCGAGTCCGAGCTCTTCGGCTATCGGCGCGGCGCCTTCACCGGGGCCCACCGCGACAAGATCGGCTATTTCGAAGCGGCCAACGGCGGGACGCTGTTCTTAGATGAAATTTCCACCTTGCCCGTGGGCGTGCAAAGCTCCCTGTTGCGCGTGCTGGAGGAAAAATTGGTGGTGCCCGTGGGCGACACCCGCCCGCGGAGCATTGAGGTGCGGATCATCGCCGCCAGCAATCGCGACCTGGAAAAAATGACCGAAAAGGGCGAGTTCCGCGAAGATTTGTTGTATCGACTTAACGTGGTGAAGCTGACATTGCCGCCCCTGCGGCAGCGCAAAGAGGACATTCCCCTTCTGGTCCAGCACTTCCTGCAGAAATACACCGCCCAGATGAATAAGCAGGTGCAGGGCATCACCAATGGCGCGATGCGGGCGATGCTCAATCACGAATGGCGCGGCAACGTGCGCGAGCTGGAGAACGTCATCGAGCGGGCGGTGATTTTCGCCGAAGGCCGGCAGATCAGCGTGGAGGACCTGCCCTTTGCCACCGCCGACATGCCCGACGACACCGGCGAGGATCTGAAGGAAGCCTTGCGACAGTTCGAACGCCAGCACGTGCTCTACAGCCTGCGCCGCCACCGTTTCGATAAGGCGGAAACCGCCAAATATCTGGGCATCGGCGTGTCCAGCCTGTATCGCAAGCTCGAGGAGCTGGGCCTCCCTAAAAATCCGGAAGAGCAGACCCCTCCGGGCTAAGCTCCCCTCAGGGGGGCTAAGATGAGGGTGGACGAAAAAACGCAGGAGCTTTTGGCTATGACGGAGAAAAATGCGGTCACGGATTACCCGGTGCACGACCTGTTGGCCCGGCGCTGGAGCCCCTTGAGCTTCGCCGCGCAGCCCGTGGAGGACCAAAAGCTTCGCCGCTTGTTCGAAGCTTCCCGCTGGGCGCCGTCGTCTTACAACGAACAGCCCTGGCGATTTCTGATCGCCCGCAAGGACCATGACCCGCAGGCTTACGCTCTGGTGCTGGCCAGTCTGGTGGAAGCCAATCAAGTCTGGGCCCGCCAGGCGCCGGTGCTCGGCTACGCGCTGGCCAAGCTGACGTTCGAACGCAACGGCAAGCCGAATCGTCACGCCTGGTACGACACCGGCCTGGCCATGGGCAATCTGCTCGTGCAGGCCACGGAGTTGGGCTTGCACGTGCATCAGATGGGCGGCTTCAATCCCGCCAAAGCCAAGGCGAGTTTCAGCATCCCCGACGACGTGGACCCCGTGGCCGCCCTGGCCATCGGCTACGCCGGCGAGGCGTCGGCTCTGCCGGCCGATCTGCGTTCGCGTGAGCAAAGCCCACGCCTCCGCAAGCAAGCCCGCGACCTGGTCTTCACCGGCGCCTGGGGCATACCCGCGGAGCTGTTCTGATTTGTCATCACCGGGGCGCGATTGATAACCTGCCCACCTCGACCCTAAGGCGTAAAATTGCGTACAGGTATTCCACCATGGGCCAAACCAACCAAGGGCCAAGCCGCAAAGCGTCGCCGCCGGCGCCCCGCAAGCCGGTTATCGGCCTGACCGGCGGAATCGGGTCCGGCAAGACCCTCGTGGCCGGCCAGTTGGCCACCCTCGGCTGTGCGGTCATTAACGCTGACGACCTGGCCCGCCAAGCCCTGGAAAAGGCCCCCGTCAGGCAGGAGCTGGTCCGGTGGTGGGGTCCTGCGGTCCTAGACGGGCAAGGGCGGGTTAACCGCCAGGAAGTCGCCCGGATCGTTTTTGCCGACGCCGCCGCCCTCGCGCGCCTCGAAGGGTTATTGCACCCTAAGGTCGCTTTGGCCCGGGAACAGCTGCGCCACAAGCATCAAAACGATCCCCAGGTGCTCGCCATCGTGGAGGATTGTCCCCTGCTTTTCGAGAAAGGGCTTGACTCAGCCTGCGATGTGATTATCTTTGTGGATGCCCCCAGAGCGATCCGGCTTGCCCGGGTAACCAGCAGTCGAGGCTGGGATGAGGCTGAACTGGCCCGTCGCGAAAAAAGCCAAATACAACTTGACAAGAAGGCGGCATTGGCCGATTATGTGATTGACAACAGTACAGGCGTGGACGAGTGCCTGTCGCATACCCGTCACGTCCTTTCCCATATTCTCCAGAAGCAAGCAGCAAGGTGATCCCTCCCACCGTTGATAGTGCGCGGTAAGCGGACCGCACCGTGCAGGTTCTTCCGAAGGATCGGAAAAGCCAGGCTTGCCCGGCTGCCGACGGCAGTCGACGATTTCTACTTCTTTTTTCCCCCTTTTTAATTTGGATTTCAGCTCATGGGAACCTCTGACAGCACCAAGATTTCCTCTTCCGAATCCGCGGCCAATCAAAATGCCGAGGCCAAGGGCGCCAAGAAAACCCGCAAATACACCCGGCACACCGCCTCGGCTGCCCCGGATGCGCAAGGCTCCGCCGCACCGCCCGCCGACACCACGCCTCCGCCGGCCGCCGCGCCCGCGCCGCCGGCCGCCCCCAGCGCCAATCCCCCCGCTCCGCCAAAGTCGGAAAAGCCCGAACGCCGTGAGCAGGTGGTCAACAGCGACGAACAACTCGAAGCTGAAACCCAGAAGCGCTACGACGACGCCAAAGTCGCCGACTTCACCCTCCACCAGCTCCAGAAGATGGGCATCGAAGAGCTGCACAAAGTGGCCGAGGAGCAAGGCGTTAAGAACTTCAGCGGCATGAAGAAGCAGGAATTGATCTTCAAGATTCTCCAGGTCACCAGCACCAAGCAGGGCCTGATGTATGGCGAAGGCACGCTGGAAATCCTCCCCGACGGGTTCGGATTCCTGCGCAGCCCCGAATATTCCTACCTGGCCTGTCCGGACGACATCTACGTCTCGCCCAGTCAGATCCGCCGCTTTGGCCTAAAGGTCGGGCACGTGGTGCAGGGCACCATTCGTCCGCCCAAGGAATCCGAACGCTACTTCGCCCTGCTGCGCGTGGACGCGATCTCCGGCCGGCAACCCGACGCCCTCAACGACGTCTCCAACTTCGAGGACTTAACGCCCCTGCACCCCTTCCAGCGCCTGGTGCTGGAAACGGTCTCCGAGCCGGCCAGCATTGAGATGCGCATCGTCGATCTGGTCACGCCCATCGGGCGCGGGCAGCGCGGGCTGATCGTCGCTCCGCCGCGCACCGGCAAAACGATCCTGCTGCAGAAGATGGCCAATTCCATCATTAAAAACTATCCCGACATGAAGGTGTTCGTCCTGCTGATCGACGAACGCCCCGAGGAAGTCACCGACTTCCGCAACAACACGCCCGACGACGTGGAGGTGGTCGCCAGCACCTTCGACGAAAGCAGCACCCGCCACGTGCAGGTGGCTGACCTGGTCATCGAAAAAGCCCGCCGCCTGGTGGAACTCGGCGAACACGTGGTGATTCTGCTGGACTCGATCACCCGCATGGCCCGGGCGTACAACACCGAAATGCCCCACTCCGGCAAGATCCTCACCGGTGGTCTGGACTCCAACGCCCTGCAGAAGCCCAAAAAATTCTTCGGCTCCGCCCGCGCCATCGAGCACGGCGGCAGCTTGACGATCCTGGCCACCGCCCTGGTGGACACCGGCTCAAAGATGGACGACATCATCTTTGAAGAGTTCAAGGGCACCGGCAACAGCGAATTGCACCTGGACCGCCGCCTGGTCGAAAAGCGCGTCTGGCCGGCCATCGACATCGCCGCCTCCGGCACCCGCCGCGAGGAGCTGCTCCTGGACAAGAAGGAACTGGAACTGGTCTACCGCCTGCGCAAAGTCCTGGCTGACATGAACGTGGTCGAAGCCATGGACCTGATTAAGAGCCGCCTGGGCAAGGTCAAGTCCAACGCCGAGTTCCTCATGACCATGAACCTGGATTAACCCCCCCCCCGGAAGTTCCTCCGGAAGTGTTCTCCGGAAGTCCCCATATATAGCCCGCCGCATGCGGCGGGTGTTTTTTGTATCTACAAACGATATGGATTTACTATTTGCTGAGTACGAAACGTGAAAATTCAGCTTGGTGATTCATGCTTGTGTCGGTATAGTTGACACCAGGGTGTTTCGAAGTGAATTCCGGTGGTTTAATCGGGGGGCATCTTTGGAGAGGGAGAAAGAAAGATGCGTCGCTATCACTTTGCCGGGGTTTTTTTCTGCGCCGTTCTAACCACCCTGATTTTGTCGGCTGCACCCGCCCAAGGGACTTACGTTATCATCTATGGCAGTCCGGCCTATACACCGGGCATGGGAGGGTATAAAGCCGGGGCCAATGTGTGTGTCGGCGACGGCGTGGCGGCAGGAAATCCGCTTAAGTACGACGCTTTGGGCAACATCATTGGCATGCGCGCCGTCCGGTGGGATCAATTCGGCACAGCCGTGGAATTAAGCGGATTGGGCACCAAGCTTGATGGGTATACGTACGTGAAGATAAATGCCGCCAACGTCAGCGGCATGACCGCGGGCTGGGCGGATAAATACGATGCTGCGGGAACTTTCTTCGGCAGCCGGGCCATGCGCTGGAGTGCCGACGGTGCGGTGGCTACCGAACTGCAGATCCTCGGCACCGACGTGGATGGCTATGCCCACAGCGAAGCCTCAGCGGTCAACGCCGCAGGTATAGCGGCGGGAATAGCAGGCAAATACGACCAGGCCGGCAACTTCCAAGGCAGCTATGCTGTGCGTTGGAACGCGGTGGGTGCCGTGACGGAGCTGGGAAGTCTGGGCACGGATGCTACCGGTAAAGCATTTGCCCACGCGCGGGTGATCAACGCGGGCGGCACCGCTGCCGGTTGGGCGAATAAGTACGACGGCTTGGGGAATTCCCTGGGTACCCGGGCCGTCCGCTGGGATGCGGGCAGCACGATCGCCGTCGAGCTGGACAACTTGGGTACGGATGCCAACGGCCAGACAGGGGCCATGGCCCGAGCGATTAACGCGGACGGTACTATTGCAGGTCGTGCGATCAGGTATGACGCTTTGGGGAATTCCTTGGGTATCCGCGCCGTCCGCTGGGATGCGGGCAGCTCGATTGTCGTCGAATTGGACAACTTGGGCACGGATGCCAACGGCGCCACCAACAGCGATGTCTATGCCGTTAACGATGCCGGTACGACAGTTGGTTATGCCGAGAAACGCGAAGGGCCGTCCGATTGGACGAATGTGGCGGTGCGCTGGAATGCCACCGGTACCGGCATAACGGAACTGGGCAATTTGGGCACCGACGTTAACGGTCATTCCTGGAGCTACGCCCTGGACATCAACAACGGAGGCATCGTTGTGGGCTACGCGAATCAATACGACGGCCAAGGCAACTTGCTGGGTATTGTGGCGGCCATGTGGGGTCTGGACGACGTGGCGATCGATCTGAATACACTGATTGAGCCCGCCGCCGGCTGGGTGCTTACCCGAGCCCAATCCATCACCGATGCCGGCTGGATTGCGGGCAGCGGCATGTACGATCCCGACGGTCTTGGCGGTCAAGAAGCTTACGAGCGAATGTGGCTGATGCAGGTTCCCGCCGCAGTGCCCGAGCCGGCGATCGCGAGTCTGCTGCTGGCGGGTTTGTTGGGAATACGCGCCCGCGGCAGGCGCCCGCGATCCTGATTCACCGATCATAGTCGCGCAAAATTGAAGATTGATTGATGCCCGGTCTCCTCTACCCTGGAGGGAGGGGACTGGGTGCATTCTTGACGGCCCGCTCCCTCTACCTCATTATCCCCACCAGCGTACGTCCCATGCTCACCTAAGATCCGTCCCGCTTGCCTCGGCGACGAGTCTTGCCGAGTGCCCGACTTTCCGATTTTGAATCCTTCATGGCAGGAGCAGTCCCATGACGCGCCGACTTTCCCCGTTCTTGTTAGTCCTCCTCTGTTCCTGCGCCGCCGCGGTGGCGCCGGCTCCGCCGTCGGTTAACTACTTCGACCCCGCCACGCTTCCGCCCACGTTGCTCACACCCCCGCCGGCCGTCGGCAGTCCAGCCTGGAACGCGGAGATCGACCAGATGGTCGCTCTCCAGACCAATCCCGATCCGGCTGAACTTAAAATAGCGAGGGAAGAACGCACCCTCTCTCCGGAAATGCTCATCCTGCCCGTGGTCCCCCAGATCACCCGCGCACACTGCCCCTTGACCTACAGCTTGCTCGAACGAGTCAACGTGACCACCCAGGCTGTCACCTCCCTCGCCAAGGACTATTACCACACCAGGCGGCCATACCTGATGAGCCCCCAGGTCAAGCCCCTGATCGACCCCCACGACAATCCCTCCTTCCCCAGCGGGCACACCTCCGGGGGTTATGTCTGGGCCTACGTCATGGGCATGCTGGTGGAAGACAAACGTGCGGATTTCCTCAGCCAGGCTGAATCCTTCGCCCAGCACCGTGTCCTGGTGGGCATGCATTATCCAGCCGATGTCCGCGGCGGCCGGGAAGTCGCCTTGCTCGTGGTCGGGGCGTTGCTTCAAAATCCGCAATTTCAGAACGACCTGGCCAAGGCCCGCCAGGAACTGGCAGCCGGACATCCGGACGTTCAACTAGCCCCCCGATGAGTCATGATTCCCAAGCCTGTGCGCCACCGCGGCCATGCCTCGCGCATGGATGTGTATCCCAACCCTGAACCGTGCCGCCCACATAGCGGATATTCCTAGGAGCTTGTCCATGCGTCTGGAATTGCGCGACAGTCTGGAGTTTGTCTATCCGGATTCCCAGGTTTCAGCTAAGCCTCGCCAGGCGATGGAACTGGACGTGCCGCGCGGCAGCATCGCGTCCGTGCAGGTCCTGGGCAATGATCTAAAGGCTGGGCAAACCCTGCGTCTGACCGTGCGCCAGCGCGGCAGCGTCGAGCGGGCCGCCAAATGGTTTCGCTTAATCGACGTGCCGGTGGAGAAAAACACCGGGCCTGTCGGGTTTGTGGAAAAGGAAGGCGAACGCAACGAGTTCGTCGTCCGCCGGGCGCCGTTCCGCGTGTATGACGCTCTGGAGCCCTTGGCCGGCTCCGTGCCCGTTAAACACGCCACCGGCTGCCTGCTGCTGCAGATTCCCATTCCCGCCGACGCTCGGCCCGGCGAGCGCTGCTACGAGTTATCCATCTCCGACGGCAGCGCGACGGCCGAATTCTGCCTGACCGTCCACGTTCACAAGGCCGTGCTTCCAGCCGTGGGCGAAAAGACCCTGCCCTACACCAACTGGTTCAGCTACCCCGATATCGCCAAGCGCCACAGCCTCCGGCCGTGGACGCCCCCGTATTGGCGGATGCTTAAGCGTTACGCCCAGATGATGGCCCACGCCCGCCAGAACACCTTCTGGATTCCCTTGCGCGAAATCTTTAAGCCCACGCCCCAAGGGCCCGTTCTGGATGAAGCCCGCCTGGTGCGCATCGTCCGGATTTTTTCCGACGCCGGGCTTTACTGGATCGAAGGCGGGCACTGGGGCGTGCGCAGCAACAACGACTGGATGTCGCCCACCTTTGACTTAACCGTCGGCAGTTCCACGCCGGAATCCCCCCGCGCCTGGCCCACGGCCGGACCCCTGGCCACAGCGCTTGCAGGGACCGAGGCCCTGGCCATCGCCGCCGCCCAGCTCGTGGCCGCCATCGACCGCCACGGCTGGCGCAAGCGCTGGCTGCAGCACATTGCCGACGAACCGATCGGAGTCAACGCCACGGACTATCGCCTGCTCGCCGGCGCGGTGCGCAAGTTCATGCCCGGCATCCCCATCCTCGACGCCACCATGGATCCCACGCTCCTGGGCGCCGTGAACATCTGGTGTCCCCAGGCCCAGGAATATCAGAAGCACCGCGATCGGTTCGACCTTTTCCGCAAGCTGGGCGACAAAGTCTGGTTCTACACCTGCTGCTTCCCCGGCGGGCCGTGGCTGAACCGACTCTTGGACGAGGAACTTTTGCGCCCCACGCTCTTGGGCTGGGCCGCCGCGCTATTTGATCTCGACGGCTTTTTGCATTGGGGCCTGAATCACTACAAGGAATGGCAAGACCCCTTTGCGCTTTCCGTGGTCAATCACGGCGGCAGCAGCGAGCTGCCCGGGGGCGACACCCACATCGTCTACCCCGGCACCGCCGGCCCGTGGTCGAGCGTGCGGCTGGAAGCCCAGCGTGAGGGTCTGGAGGACTACGAACTGCTCCGCCAGTTGGCCCGGAAAAATCCCAAATCCGCCGCGACGCTGACCAAGAAAGTCATCCAGGGCTTTGACCAGTACACCAAGGACCCTGCCGTCTTACGAACGGTGCGCCGCCAGTTGCTGCAGAAGTTAGCCAAATAACGCTTGCCGATCGCAGCCCAAGCAGTGGGGCGATGCGGGCGGATTGCCCGACTCAGACGCATTGTGAAATTATCACAGGCGTGGAGAAAAAAAGCCCGGCCGCTCCGCCGGCCGGGTCCCATCTGCGGGAGCGGGCGGGGTTTTAGCCCGCGGAATTGCCGCTATCTGCCTCCATGGCCCACCTATCCCCATCCCGCCATTTGGGCGCAAAAAAATAGGCTCGACCGGGTGCCGTGGTCGAGCCTAGAGGAGGTTGGCGCCTTCTTGCAGCCTGGGTTCCCAGCAGGCCGCATTGAGAAAGGTAGGCGCCAGCGATGCGAGACCATGGGAATGAGCGGATTTTCCTCTCTTAGTAATTCATGCTCACGTTGAACATTCCCACCAGCTCCATGTCGTCCTGACTGCCGGTGGCTGCCAAGGCCTGGGCGGCGTCGCTGGCCATGACCAGATGCGCCCCCACCGAAGCTTCCCATGAGCCGAACTCCGGCGGGATAAACGCCAGCGGCACGCCCACCTTGGCGCCCACGGACGTAAAGCCCCAGTCAAAGCCCTTGCCGTAGTAGTCGTACATGCCGAAGCCCGCCGCCACCGGCAGCGACAGTGTCAGCGGATAGCTTTCGCTTTCCAGGATGGTGATCGCCGGCTCGATGCCCACTTCCGCGTAGCCGTCCTCGTTGTCGTTTTCGTCGCGGAGTTCAAACAGCGTCAGCACATAGGGGTTCAACGCCGGCAAGCCGCTGTCGCCCCAGAGCTCCGTGTCGTCATAGGCCAGCGCCAATTCCAGTTCCTGGACGGTGTCGGCCCAACCGTTGGGATAGGTCGCCACGTTGTAGGTGATGGTGGTGGTGAAATTGGCCGGCAACCCCACCGCCACGCCCGTGTACAGATCAGCCTCAAACCATGCCTCGCTGGTGGTGGCCACATAGTCCGACTGGTCGGAGTGGAAGCTGTTCCACGTACCGACAAACCAGTCCACCGTGCGCACGAACTGATCGCTTTCATACAGCGCGAACGTCAGGCTGACGTCCGGCTGCAGGATCAAACCTTCGTCCTGCACCACCATGCCTTTGTCCAGGTACTGCGTCACCACGTCCAGGGAAATGTCCACCGACACCGCCCCGGTGTTGGGCCCAGCCAACGCCGGATCAGCCGTTTCCTGGGCGCTTAGCGCTCCGGGAAATCCGACCGCCAGCAGAACAACCAGAACTTGGATTGGATTTGGGAATAGCCTCGTCATGAATTGCTTCCTTGCCAAAATTCATACGAGCCCATGTCCTGGCTGATCACGCATCAGCCGCTGGGGAACATGCAAAGCGCATTCCAGGGGACACAAGCTCGTGGATTTTGCTCATCTGGCGTGGATTTTAGTCAAATGCCCCGCTTTGTGGAGTCAAGCATCTCAAATTGTCGGGTTGTGGATTGTTGGCCGATTGGGCAGCAGCGGGGGGGTTGCCCAACAACTGGGCAGGTTCGTCACCCTCGGGGGCTGGCTCCCGGGCCGGCGGGCCTGGATCGGCGCATAAAAAAGGCTCGACCTGGTCCACTTAGGTCGAGCCTTGGAATCTGGTTCTTTACGCCGCAGCCCGGGTTCCGAAGGCCGCTTATTGGTGCAAAGCCACCAGTTCAGTGACAAATCATCATGAGCGAATTAGTAGCTCATGCTCACACCGACGGTGCCGAGGACTTCAAAGTCGTCCTGGCTGGCGCCGGTGACCGACAGGTTCTGGGCCATTTCGTCAGCCCAAACCATGACCACGCCAGCATGGGCCTTCCAAGCGCCGAATTCCGGCGGGATGAAGGCGATCGGCACGCTGAAGTCGGGGCCGAAGGACAGATAGCCGAAGTCCGAGTCGTTGTCATAGTAACCGTCGAGGCTCAGCCCCAGCTTCACCGGGAAGGTCAACGTGACCGGGTAGGTCTCGCCTTCCAGCACGGTCATCGAGGGGGCGATGCCCACTTCGTTGTAGATGTCCTCGCTGCCGTTCTCGTCGCGCAGTTCGAAGGCGAACAGCACGTACGGATTCAAGGCAGGCAGGCCGAAGCCGCTCATCAGGTCCGCGTCGTTGTAGGACAGGCTCAGGTCAGCTTCCTGGATCGTGTCCGCCGCACCGTTGGGATAGGTGTACACGATGTAGGACAGGTCAGCCGCGAAGTTCGAGGGCAGAGCCACCTTCACGCCGGTGTAGAGGTCAGCCTCATACCAGGCTTCGGTGGTCGTGGCCACGTAGTCGGACTGATCGGAGTGGAAGCTGCTCCACAGGCCCATGTACCAATCCAGGCTCTGGACCATCCCGTCGCTCTCATAGAGGGCGAAGGTCAGCTTGGCATTGGGCTGAAGGATCAGGCCTTCATCCTGCTGCATCACGCCACGGAAAATGTACTGAGTCACGTAGTCGAGGCTGAGGTCAATCTTCACCGCGCCGGAATTCGGGCCGGGAGCCGCTTCCGCGACGGGAGCGGGGGCCGCCTTCACGGCAGCGGGAGCCGCAACTTGCTGGGCCATCGCAGGGGCGGCGATCACGCCGACCACAGCCAATGTCCCCGCCAGCTTGGCGATACGAGTCCAAATGCGTCCTTGTGGCATTGTTGTCTCCTTACCAATCATGTTGGAACCCTGAACAAACCCCTGTGATCGTCCACGCAACGATCAGCATACATTCAAGACAAGGGGTCACAATAAATCAACCGATACAGTGGAGCTATATCGGACAGGCGATGCAGCTCCCTGAAGAATCGGGGCATAATTTGAACGTTTGGCGGTGTTTGTCAAGTCGGCCCTCCTTGGCCGGTTCCATTGTGGAAAGCGTCCGATATCAATCCATTAACCCGATCCCTGGCCCCAGACCGCCTTGGGGGGTGGGATCCTGCAACTGGCGAGCATGATAGCGAGAAGTTAATTCTAGGACCAACAAGGGGTGCAAATTCTTCGAGTATTCCACAAGATCAACAGGGCTCTAAACCCGCCCCTCCCTGTGGAAAAACCATAAAAACCGCGCCTTGGGGGACATGGAATTGGGGATAACTTTACTCCCGCCGCGGGCGCAAAAAAAAGGCTCGACCTCTTTAAGCAAAGGTCGAGCCCTGGATTTGCGACGCTGTTCCGTGCAGCCCGTCCGCCCACCGCCGCCCGTGCCGCCGCAAGCTCGCGGACCCCACAGCTTGGATTATTTATCAGTAGCTCATGCTCACGCCGACCGTGCCGTAAACCTCCAGGTCGTCCTGGCTGCCGGTCAGGGAATTGTCCTGGGCCATTTCATCCGCCCAGATCATCGTCACGCCCGCATGGGCTCGCCAGGCGCCGAATTCCGCCGGGATAAACGACAGCGGAACGCTCAGGTCCGGACCAAAGGACAGATACCCGAAGTCCGACCCGTTGCCGTAATAGCCGTCCAGGCTCAGGCCCAGCTTCACCGGGAAGCTCAACGTCACCGGGTAGGTCTCGCTTTCCATCAGCGTTACCGCCGGGGCGATGCCCACTTCGTTGTAAATGTCCTCGCTGCCGGCTTCATCGCGCAGTTCAAAGGCGAAGAGCACGTAAGGATTCAAGGCCGGTAAGCCGAAGCCGCTCATCAGGTCCGCGTCGTTGTAGTTGATCGCCAGGTCGATTTCCTGGATCGTGTCCCGCCAGCCGTTGGGGAAGCTGCGCACGACGTAGGACACGTCCGCGCCGAAGTTGGACGGCAGTCCGAACTTCACGCCCGTGTACGGATCGGCTTCGAACCAGGCTTCGCTGGTGGTGGCCGCATAGTCCGACTGATCGGAATGGAAGCTGTTCCACAGGCCCACGTACCAATCCAGGCTCTGGATCATCCCGTCGCTCTCATAAAGGGCGAAGGTCAGCTTGGCGTTGGGCTGAAGGATCAGGCCTTCATCCTGCAGCATCATGCCGCGCAGATAGTACTGGCTGACATAGTCCAGGCTCAGGTCGATCTTCACCGCGCCGCTGTTCGGGCCAGGGGCCGGTTCCGCCACGGGGGCCGGCGCCGCCTTGACGACCGGTGCGGGCGCCGCCTTCGCGGGGGCTTGCTGGGCCATGGCCGGACCGGCAATCACGCCGACCACCACCATTGTCCCCGCCAGCTTGGCGATACGAGTCCAAATCAGTCTTTTCGACATTATTGTCTCCTTACGGTTGACTTGGGAACCCTGATCAAAATGCCTGTGATCGTGCACGCGACGATCGGCAAACATTTCATGCGGAATCAAACCACGAATGAATGACGCCATGAAGAACTATCGAAGAAACGACAGCCTTCTCTGAAGAATCAGACATAATTTGAGCGTTCCCCCGCCCTCGGTCAAGTCGCCTCAGACCCCACGGTCCGATTGTGGAAACCGTCCGATATCCGTTTGCCATCCCGTTCCTAGGCCGGCAGAAGCCCCTGCGCCATGTCCTGCAGCCGCTGGGCGTGATATCGCCGGACCGATTCCAGCACCAGACGCGGAATACGAAATCGCGGCTGCTCCTCCGGCACGTTGCGGCAATGTTCCATCAAAACCGCATAAAGAAACTTAAACGCGTCCCGCGGCTGGCGCATCTGATCCAGCGCGTCAATGAGCGTCTCGGTCGAAACGTCCGGCTCAAACAGATTCGTCAGCGACAAAGCATTCCCTCCCCCCGGAAGCGATGGCATTGACGAGCCGCGCACGTTAGTAAGCGGGGGATCGTACCCCGCCCCCGCAACCCCCGGAATCGCCACCGGAATCCCCGGATACCCCTTGGCCGCCTCAGGCCCTGCCGCCTTGCTCTCCCGCAAACACGCCCGCAGCCGATCCGTGCACAGGTCGTAAAGCGTCACCCCCGACCAGCGCAGCCGCTCCACTAAGTTCTGCTTGTCCAACCGGGCTTCCTGGAAAAATTCCGACGACTCGCGGAACAGCAGGTGGCGCAGTTCAATGGGCAACAGCAGCTTGACGCCCACGCCGATCTGCTGGAGAAACTTGTTGTCCAACATCGGCCAGATCAGCGCCCGCATCCGATCGCCCCGCCCGACCACCGCCACCGGCTCATCCACCCGATCCACCAGCACTATCATGCCCGCATACCCTAAGTGTTTTAGCGCCCCCAGGAATCGGCTGGTCAACTGATACCGCGAATCCTGCCCCCCCTGCAGCGGCCAGGGCTGGCCGACCAGGTCCGTCCCGCGCAGCTCCGCCAGTTGCCGGCGTAAATCGCCCGGGGCACGGTCCACCGCCTGCAATTCCTTGCGAATCCGCCGGGTCAGCCACCACAACCCCGCCTGCCGCCAGCTCCAGACCACTCCCAGAATCAGCGCCCCGGCCAGCAGCAACGCCGACACCGGCAGATTCCAGTCCGGCACGCTCTGCGGAAACAGATAGCGAATCGACGCCAGCGCCACCCCCGCCACCGCCAGCGTGCCGGCGAAAATCCCGCTCCAATGCCCCCTCCGCAGTCGGCCCAGCCGCAGGAATGACCGCAGGGCGAAAAACCGATCATGAATCGATCCGCTGGCCGGCTGATCGTACAACGCCGCCAGCACCGCCAGATCCGCCCGGGCCGCCCGCGGCATCTTCTTTAAACGCGCCGATAAATCGGCCGGCAAAGGCAAGAGCGGCGACGGCGTGGCACGCGGCGAAAGCAGCGCGTCAATAAACTGCGTGATCGCCAGCGACAGGATCGCGTCCTGGTGATCCTCCAGCCGGATGGACTGGAGCAACTGCATAATCGCCTGCTCCGAAAGCGTCGCCAGGCTCGCGCCCCGGGCCCGCCGGCGGGTGAGCCGGTCGATCAACGGGTTAAACTCGTCGTAGCTGACCACCACCACCCGACCCGTGGCATTGGCCGTGTTGTACGCCCCGGCCTGATGCACCAGCGTCAGCCGCAACGCCGTCTTGCCGCTGCCCTTTTCGCCGAAAACCACCGACGTGCTCGGCGCGTCAAAACGCCCCGCGATCTTGCCGAAATCCGGGTGCCTGCTCGTCGAGCCCGTCAGCCGCTCAAACACCGGGTCGTGGCACGCTTCCTCCGCGTCAAAGGGATTCTGCGTCAGCCCGTGGTGTTCGAGGAATGTCGTCAGGTTCATGGCCAAAGTTCCATCTTGCCGGGAGGAGGGTCCGCACCATCTTAACTTAAGCGCCGCCCGCCGGGCCCGCCGCCCTCCCCGTGCGGGGCTTCCACACCGCCGCTAGACTATGGCTCCTATGGATCAGACCCAAGCCCAATCCGCCTCGGCCGGCCACGATGCCCAAGCCGCCAACCCGCCGACCCCGGCTGACTCCTCCCAGCCCCGCCAGGGCTGGGCCCCGCCGTTGACCAGCGCCGCCGAACGCGAATTCGCCATCGCCAAAGCCCTGGACTACCGCGGTGACGTCACCCTCTTCCTGGCCGACGGCAAGGTCGTCGAAGGCTATATCTACGACCGCCGCCATGACGTCGCCGAACCCTATCTGCGCGTCCTGGAAAAAGACACCGACCAACGCCTGCGCCTTCGCTATGCCGACCTCGTCAAACTGGTCTTCAGCGGGCGCGACACCGCCGAAGGCAAAACCTGGGAAAACTGGGTGCGTAAATATCTGGAAAAAAAGGCCCGCGGCGAAGAAGCCAGCCTCCATGCCGATGAATAATGGGCCTGGGTTCCCTGGCGTCGCCGGCACTAAAAAAACCACGATCCCGATGGAACCGCACCAGCGCGGGTCACTAAGCGATCAGAGACGAAAGGTGGGGGGCCAAGGCTTACGAGTATGGGCAGAACCTATCCGGAATTCGCCGAGTTCAATCGCCTGGCCGAATCAGGCGGGCAGGGCACGCTGGTCACCATGTACCGCCGCCTGCTGGCCGACCAGTTGACGCCCGTGCTGGCCTACCGCCGGCTCGTGGAGCCCGACGATCGCCTGGCCCCCAGCTTCCTGCTGGAATCCGTCGTCGACGGCGAGCGGATCGCCCGCTACAGCTTCTTAGGTTCCCGCCCCGTCGTGGAGTTAATCGCCCACGGGCAGGACGTGGAAATCAAAGACCACCGTTACCCCCAGCGTTCCCGCAAATTCCACAGCCCCGATCCGCTTAAGGAGCTCGAGCGCCTCACCGCCGGCTGGCACGTGGTCAGCGGTGATCGCGCCCCCAAGCCCGATTTCGCCGGCGGCTGGCTGGGCCTGGCCGGATACGACACCGTCCGCTACCTCGAAGGCGAAAGCCTTCCCCACCCGCCGCGTGATGACCGCGGCCTGCCCGACCTGCACATGGGCCTGTACCGCCACGTGGTGGTCTTCGATCAGGTCCAGAAAACCGTTCTCGTACTCACCCAGGTGCTCCTGGAAGAGCATGCCAACGTGGAGGCCGCCTACGCCGCCGGGCAGGCCGAGCTGGAAGCCATCGTCGCCAAGATCGAACGCCAGCGCCTGACCACCCCCCCCGGGTCCCCGGAATTAGCCGTCGGCGAAGTGGAACTGGAAACCCCGCCCCCCCAATTGCCCCTGGGCAACATGGGGGCTGGGCAATACCAAAGCGCCGTGGAAAAGTGCAAGCAATACATCTCGGCCGGCGACATCTTCCAGGTCGTCGTCAGCCAGCGCTTTGAGCTGGAAACCCAGGCTGATCCGTTTGACATCTATCGCGCCTTGCGGGTGGTCAATCCGTCGCCGTACATGTTCTATGTGCAGATCGACGGCGGGATGCTCATCGGCTCCAGCCCGGAGATTCTCTGCCGCGTCCGCGGGGGCCAGGTGGTCAATCGTCCCCTGGCCGGCACCCGCCGCCGCGGCAAGACCGACACCGAAGACAAGGCCCTGGAAGCCGAACTCCTGGCCGACCCCAAGGAACGGGCCGAACACATCATGCTCGTCGACCTGGGCCGCAATGACTTAGGCCGCGTCGCCGTGCCCGGCAGCGTGCGCCTGCCGGAGGTCATGGTGGTCGAGCGGTACAGCCACGTGATGCACATCAGTTCCACCGTCGTGGGGCAGATGCGTGAAGGCATGACCTGCTGGGACGCCCTCCGCTACACCCTGCCCGTGGGCACCGTCAGCGGCGCCCCCAAGGTCCGGGCCATGCAGATCATCGACGACCTGGAACCCACCCGCCGCGGGCCCTACGCCGGCGCCGTCGGCTACGCCGATTTCTCCGGCAACATGGACATGGCCATCGGTCTGCGGACCATGGTGGTCATGCCCGGACGGGACAAGGGCACCTGGCGGGTGCACGTCCAGGCCGGCGCCGGCATCGTGGCTGACAGCGTGCCGGACTTGGAACACAAGGAAACCGTCAGCAAAGCCGCTGCCCTGGCCAAAGCCGTCGAAGTGGCGGAAAAGGCCTTTGCCAAGAAGTAAAACCGCCTTCCGCCGCCGTCGGTGAAGAGCAACAGCCCCCTGGGCCGATAACTAAATCATGGCCACCGATTTACAGACCATTCTCAAGTTGTCCGTCCCTGTGATCGTGCAGGTCGGCCAGCAGCGGATGATGCTCAGCGGCGTATTGGGCCTGTCCCCCGGCGTGATCCTGGAGCTGGAAAAACCCGTCGAGGAAGAGCTGGACCTTCTGGTGAACAACAAGCCCATCGGCAAGGGCACCGCCGTGAAGGTCGGCGAGAACTTCGGCGTCCGCGTGACCAAGATCGGCTCACCCCAGGAACGCGTCGAAGCCCTCGGCCAGTAGATATAAGTTAAGCGGTCAGTGTCACCCTTCGCCCACGCGCAGCCCGTAACCGGCGATAGCGTTTAGCGGCGGTTCAAAGAACCGCGCGTTTTCATTTTCCGGGGGTCAGGTTCCGGGGGGGGCGGGGCGAACCTTGATCTGCATGCCGTCGACCGCCACCACCTGTACCGTCGTGCCCACCGGGATCATGCCGCTTTCCGACAGACACTCATAGCGCTGCTCCCCGATCAGACACGTGCCCACCGGGCGCAGCTGCGTCAGGGCCGTCCCCTTGGCGTTCAGCAATTCCTCGCCCGGCTGGGGCGTCTGCTCGGCCACCGTCTGCGTCGTCGTCGGATTTTTCAAAAGCAAAAGCCGGAACAACGGCGTGTTAGGCCAGAGCTTGATCGCCAGCATGAACAAAAACGGAATCGCCAGCACCGACACAATCGCCCCCACCAGTCCCAGGCTGGTGTTAACCCGGAAAATCAGAAAAATCCCCGTCACCAGCGCCAGGGCTGACATCACCCCCAGCAATCCGCCGGAGGGAATAAAGATCTCCACGAAAAACAGGAAGATCGAAATCGCCAGACAGAGCGCCGCCCAGTAGAGCAATGAGTTCATGGCTTCCCATGATACCGGCCCGCCCGGCAAGTCGAAAAAAACCTAGAAAAAATCAAAAAAACCCCCGAGTTCCTTCTCGGGGGTTCGCCGCCGCGTGGACGAATACGCACTGATGCGACAGGGGTTCGGGAATGTCGGTGACAGTGGTGCCGGAAGAAGCCCACGGATTGAATCCGTGGGTTGCCTTGCTGCCTTCCCTTCCGGAGCTCCCTTCCGGGGGGGTTAGCGGTCGAACTGGGCGTCAAAGGCGATGTTGGACGGCTTAAAGTCGATCTTCCTGACAAACGCCGCCGCCTCCGCCGCGCCGTGTTCACGGTCCATGCGGCTGTCTTCCCATTCCACCGACAACGGGCCCTGGTAGCCGACGTCATTTAGGGCCACGATGATTTCTTCAAAGTTAATGTCGCCCCGTCCCGGCGAGCGGAAGTCCCAATACCGGCGGGGATCAGCGAATGTCGTGTGCCCGCCGAAGACGCCCACCGTGCCGTCGCCGTGTCCCCACCACGCGTCCTTGACGTGCACGTGGAAGATCCGCTTGGGGAAGCTGCGGATGAACTTCACATAATCCACGCCCTGGTAGCCTAAGTGCGAAGGATCGTAGTTAAATCCGAAGCGCTTGTGACCCTTCACCGCTTCCAAAGCCGGGTAGGCCGAGGCGATGTCAAAGGCGATTTCCGTCGGGTGCACTTCCAAGGCGAAGTTGACGTTCACCTTCTCAAATCCGTCGAGGATCGGCTTCCAGCGCTGGCCGAAGTCCACGAATCCCTTTTCCCAGTAAGCCTGATCGGTCGGCGGGAACGCATAGATCGAGTGCCAGATGCTTGAGCCGGTGAACCCGTTGACCACCGCCGGGAACGCGTCCTTTTTCTTACGTCCCGGCTTGGCGTCCATCAGCTTCCGGCAAGCCTGCGCCGTTTCGATCATCCGCTTAGCCGCGCGCTTGCGCACGCCTTCGGGATCGCCATTGCCCCAGATTTCCGGGGGCAGAATCAGCTTGTGCCGTTCGTCGATCAGGTCGCAGGTCGCCTGGCCCACCAGGTGGGCCGAGATCGCAAAGCACGTCAGTCCGTGGTCGCCCAGAATTTGCCAGCGGGTCTTGACGTAGTTGTCGTCTTTAAGTGCCTGCACTACGTCAAAGTGATCGCCCCAGCAGGCCAGCTCCAGCCCGTCGTACCCGAAGCTTTTGGCCTTCTGGCAAACCACGTCCAAGGAAAGATCCGCCCACTGACCGGTAAATAGCGTGACAGGACGAGCCATGGGATAGAACCTCCGAAAGAAAAAGGCACCCGCTTGCCAAACGAAAGTAACGACAGGCCGAGTAGTTTCGCAAGTCAATTGTGCCCACGCAAGCGCCCCCCGGATGGAATTTCCCGGCAAGCGAGCTTTTCCCGCACGCCCTTCCGGGGGACAAGCCCAGGCATTGCATGCCTGGGTGTCTTGTTTGCCCTAGATCTCATAGTCCCGCATGGAAATGCGGGGCCGGCTCGATGTCTTCCCGTGACGGATTTCAGCCCCAGGCTCTTACAGCACAAACCGTGACAGATCCTCATCCTGCAGGATCGGCGCCACCTGTGTGCGGACAAATTCCGCCGTGATCGCCAGGCTGCTTTCTCCTCGTGCCACGCGCTGGGGCGCGTCGAAGCTGATCTCCTCAAACACTTTTTCCACGATGGTCATCAAGCGGCGGGCCCCGATGTTCTCCAGCGTGGCGTTGGCCTTGGCAGCCAGGTCCGCGATGGCTTCGATGGCCTGGGCGTCGAACGTGATCGTCAGCCCTTCCACGCCCAGCAGCGCTTGTTGCTGGCGGGTCAGGGCGTTATGTGGCTCAGTCAAAATGCGGACAAAATCATCCTTGCCCAAGGGCGATAATTCCACGCGGATGGGGAACCGGCCCTGCAGTTCAGGCATCAGGTCACTGACGGCCGCGCTGTGAAACGCCCCGGCCGCGATGAACAGCACGTGATCCGTATGCACCACGCCGTGGCGCGTGGTGACGGCCGACCCTTCCACGATCGGCAAGAGGTCACGCTGCACGCCCTGCCGCGAGACGTCCGGCCCGCGCCCGCCCGATCCTCCGCCGGACGATTCCCCGCCGGGCGTGGCGATCTTGTCGATTTCATCGAGGAAAATAATGCCGCTCTCCTCCGTGCGGCGGATCGCCTCAGCCGTGATCTTCTCGCGGTCCAGCAGCTTGTCGGTCTCCTGCTCAGCCAGAATACGCTTAGCCTCCGCCACGGTGACTTTCCGCCGGTTGGTCTGCTCGGGAATCATGCGCTCAAACATGTTGGCCATGTCCGGGTCCATCTGGTCGATGCCCATGTTGGCGAACATGATCGAAGCGGACGGCCGCGTGGAAATGGTGATCTCCACCTCCCGGTCGTCCAACGCGCCGGCCTGCAACTGCTCCAGTAGTTTCTGGCGGGTCTGATCCCGCCGCTCAGCCGAGTCCTCCACGGCCACGAAGCTTCCGCCGATCGCCTGGGATGGTCGGGGCGGCAACAGGATGTCCAGCAGCCTCTGCTGGGCGGCCTGGCTGGCCTTGTCCTGGACGGTCTGCGCCTGTTCGGACCGAACCAGCGACAGGGCGTGATCCAATAAGTCGCGGACCATCGACTCCACGTCCCGCCCGTGGTACCCGACCTCCGTATAACGCGAGGCTTCGACTTTGATAAAGGGCGCCCCGGTCAGGTGTGCCAGCCGGCGGGCGATTTCGGTCTTTCCCACGCCGGTGGGCCCGATCATGATGATGTTCTTAGGGTAAACGTCGCCGGCCACTTCCTTAGGCAACTGCTGTCTGCGCCAACGGTTACGAATGGCTACCGCCACAGCCCGCTTGGCGGCTCCCTGCCCGATGATGTAGCGATCCAGCTCAGCGACGATCTGGCGGGGGGTCAGCGGCTTGGCGGTGGTAGTCATAGGCGAATCCTTGGGGGGAAAGTCCCATTGTAAGCCCTCTGGCGACCGCGTGGGCTGATCCGTCAATAGGTAAGCCTCGGTCGGCGCTTTGGAAGTTATAGGACACGGTGGGGCTGGGCAGGATGGGCAAGATCAAGTGGCCAATAAAGTAGGGAAAGCCGGTGGGGAGGGCTAAACCGGCCTGTGGGGAGGGTCGATGAACCTTAGGCGACCTTTAACGTCTGAGCGGCGATGGTTGCCGCGCGAGGATGGGTAATGACTTTAACTGGGGCGCTAAGTCGCCGGGAAGTTGATGTAAACACATGTGGTTAGGTTGGTCTAAAACCAAGGTGTCGCCGATCGGCATTGACTTTGGGGCTGATCGCCTCAAGTTGGTCCAGGTGACGCTCACCGATCCGCCGCAGCTGCTTGCCGCCGCGGGCGCCGAGCTGCCGGAGGAACTCCGCGGCGATGTGGCGGCGCGTCTGCGCTTCTACGAACAAACCCTGCCCGTGCTTCTAAAAAAGGGCGGGTTTAAGGGTCGCCAGGCGATCTGTTCGCTGCCGGCCTATCAGACTTTAGTGGCCCATCTGCAGGTGGCCGTCGCCGAGCACCAGGATCTGGAAAGCCAGGTGTCCGCCCAATTGCGGGAGCGGCTGAACGTCGAGCCCGCCCGCATGGTGGTGCGCTACTTTGAAGTCGGGCCGATCCAGCGTGACGGCGGGACCAAACAGGAAGTGATTTGTTTAGCCGCCAGCCGCGACGCGGTGATGCGCTATATCAACCTGATGAAATCCACCCGCCTGGACGTGGTGGGCATGCAGAGCGAGGCGGCCGCCCTTTTAAAGGCGTTCGCCCACATGTATCGCCGCAACGACGACCAGAAGCGGACGACCTGCTTTATCGACATCGGGTCCGCCACCACCAAGGTGGTCATCGCCCACGGCAGCCAGATGGTGTTCGCCAAGACGGTGCTGGCGGCCGGCGACCAGGTCACCGCGGCCCGGGCGAAGGCGGACGGCGTCGGCTTCATGGCGGCGCGGGAAGCGCGCATGCGCGACGCCCAGGCGCCGCGGCTCATGGCGGCCAAACCCGCCGTTGCGGCCGAAGTGGCCACGCCCGTGACGCCCAGCCGGCGCCAGACCCTGGCGGGCATGCCCGAAGAGCGCGGCCCGCTGGCGATGATTGAAGCCCAGATGGCGGCGGAAGATCCTCACGCGCTGGCGGACGGCGGATCCAAATCGGCCGGCACGGCGGCGCTGGACAGCCCTCCGCACGAAGAACCGACACCCAAGGCGGCGGAAAACGACACCTTGGAATGTCTGATCGACGAACTGCAATTGAGCCTGCGCTATCACCAGAGCCTGTTCCCCGGTCGGCCGGTGGAGAAGCTGGTGTTCCTCGGCGGCGAGGCGAATCAGACGCAGGCTTGCCAGCAAATTGCCCAGAGATTGCGGATCGGCGCCCAGTTAGGCGACCCCCTGGCCCGTTTGGTGCGGGCGACAGCGGGTCACGCGCCGTTGGGCGTGGATCTGCGTCGGCCGCAGCCCGGTTGGGCGGTGCCGTTGGGGCTTAGCCTCTGTGATCCGGACTTTTAAGCGCCGGTTCCCCGTGGCTGCGAAACACAAGGCGACCGGCGCCTGAGCCTGGAGACCCGCGAAGGAAGCATGGCCATGCGTGACCTAAGCATTCTGCCCGAGGAATTCGTGGAAAGGCGCATCCAGCGCCGGACCAACCTGGTCAGCCTGATGCTGTTCGGGGTGGTGATGTCCGGCGTGGTGGGCGCGTATTTCGTGACCGACCAGCAGCGGCGGGACGTCAAGGCCCTGCAAAAGGAGGTCAACACCCATTTTGAGGAAGCCGCCAAGCGGCTGGAGCAGCTCGAGGAACTCCAGAAGCGCAAGGAAGCGATGATCTACAAGGCCCAGGTCAGCGGGGCCTTGATCGAGCGTGTGCCGCGCAGCGTCATCCTGGCGGAGCTGATCAACAACATGCCCGCCACCGTGAGCCTGACGGAATTCGGCCTGCAGACCAAGGTGGTCCAGGCCGCGGCCCGGGCCAGCACCGCGCTGCAGAAAGCCAAGAACGACCAGAAGAAAGTCGAGCCCACGGCGCCCGAGGTGCCCAAGACGGAAGTGACCCTCAGCCTGGTGGGCATGGCGCCGACGGACGTGGAAGTGGCGCAGTTCATGACCGCGCTGGGCGAATGCCCCATGTTCCGCGACATCAACCTGCTGTTCAGCGAGGAAGACACGCTCGACGACACGCAGGTGCGCCGTTTCCGGGTGGAGATGATGCTCAACCCCAACGTGGACCTTAAGAACTACGAGCCGACGAAGGTCAGCCGTTTCCCCAACCAGAATCCCATGGGCGACACCTTCCAGATCGATCCGGAAGGGAAAATGGTGTTGCCCAAGAAGCAGGTGCAGGCGGGCGATTGAGGATCGACCTTCTTTAACCCCCCAGGACCACAGCCATGCGATTGGGCGCGCGCGAATTAATCTTCCTAGTCCTGCTGCTGGCGATGCCGGTGGCTTCGTTTTTCTACGTCTTTGAGCCGCGGAACAAGCAGATTCTCGAGGCTCAGGAGGAGATCCGCCAGAAGCAGATCAAGCTCAAGCAGCTGGAGGCTGCCACCAAGACCATGGCGGACTTAGGCGCGGAGATCGACAAGCTGACCCAGGCGATCACGCTGTTTGAACAGAAGTTGCCCGCCCAGCGGGAAGTGGAAGTCATCCTGCAGCAGGTGTGGGAACTGGCGGCGGCCCAGAATCTTCTGCCTAAGAGCATTCGCACCGACAAGATGATCCGCAACGAGCGCTACAGCGAAGTGCCCATCAAGATGGTGATCGTGGGGAACTTCGACGGTTTTTATTCGTTTCTGCTGGAACTCGAGAAGCTGCCCCGCATCACGCAGTTGCCGGTGCTGAAGCTGACGAAGATCAAAAGCGACGAGGGCGAAATGCAGGCGGACGTGGTCTTGAGCATTTTCTTTGAACGCACGGATGCCGGCGGGGCCGGTCAGCCTGCGGGAGGCAAGTCATGAGCCGCATCAGCGGACTGCCCGACATGGACGCCAAGGAGTCCGGCGAAAGCCAGGACCTTGAGCCGGGGATCGCCGGTCGCCCGGAAGACATGCCCGAAGCCGAGGAATTCAGCTCCGGGCGCGGCGGTCTGCCGTCGATCAACCAGGGCACGCTGCTGATCGTGCTGATCGCGGCGGTGGGGGCCGGCTCGCTCTATGCCATGCGCCTGTCGCGGACGGACTTCGGCGCCGGGGCTGGGAGCAAGGTGGAGGCCCGCATCGAGCAGGCCCTGGCCAAGCTGACCCGTCCGGAAGTGCTGGACCCCAACGACCCTCTGCTGAAGAAGAACCTTAACACCCTGTTCCAGGACACCGACGCGATCGTGGAGATGTTCTCGACGAATCCGGCGGATCACCAGGTGCCCATCAACATGGTGAAGAAAAATCCCTTCCGCCCGCAGAGCGCCAAGGTGGCGACGACCGGCAACGACGACTCGGCCCTGGCCGAGCGTGAGCTGGAAAAGCGCAAGGCGGCCCTGGTGGGCGAAGCGCGCAAGCTCAAGCTCAACAGCATCGTGGGCGGGCGGGTGCCGATGGCGCTGATCAACAGCGATCTTTGCCGGGAAGGCAGCACGGTGGGCATTTTTAAGGTGCGCAAAATCCGCACGGACGAATTGGCGGTGGAGCTGGAATCCGCAGGCATGCTGTTCGTGCTGCGGATGGAGTCCAACAGCGGCAACAGCACGGGGGTCAAACGGGGGATTTTCGGCGCCGCGGAATGACGCCGGGCGCCGGGACGTTGGTTCGGGTCGGCTGTTTCCGGCCGCGTGGAGCGATTACGAAAGCCAAAGGATATGCCCCGAGACGGCTTAAAAAATCTGCTGGATCGCTTTAACGCCCTGGACCCGGAGGTTCCCCCGGAGCTGGCCTCGGAAACGACCTTAGGCCAAGGCCAGGCTACGCCCGAGGCGGTCAGCGAGCTGTGGACGCCCGACGCGGCCAGCCAGTCCTCCGGGCCGCTGGACGTGGGCCAATGGGTGCTGGAGCGCGGGGGGATCAGCGCGGCCCAACTGACCACGGCCCGCACGGTGCTGGAGAAAACTCCGGGCCGGGGCCTGGCGGAAATTCTGCTGGACTTAGGGGCCCAGGAAGACATCGTCCAGCAGGGGGTGGCGGAAGTCAGCGGGCTGGGCTTCATGCGGCTGACGGAAGTGGAATTGCCGGCCATCAAGCAGATTCAGAAGCTGGGCACGGAGTTCTGCAAGACCAACGGCGTGCTGCCGATCGGGGTGTCCGGCAGCCGGCTGGTGCTGGGCGTGACGCGCCCGGAAAACATGGTGGTCATCGACGAGGTCCGCCACAAGCTGGGCATGGGCATCAAGCCGGTGGTCATCTGCCCCAGCGATCTGGCGTTGATGATCGAGGGGATGCGGGAAGAGGAAGGGGCGGATGTCAAGGTCAACGACATCATTGCCGGCATCGAGGAAGACGACGTGGAGGTGGTGCAGGTCCAGGAAGAAAATCTGGACTTGGAGAAGGCGGCCGGCGAATCGCCGGTGATCCGCTTTGTGAACTACCTGATCTTCAACGCCGTCAAGGAAGGGGCCAGCGACATCCACATCGAGCCCCAGGAAAAGAAGCTGAAAATCCGCTATCGCGTGGACGGTGTGCTGTTTGAAATGATGAATCCGCCGCACCAGATGCACGCGGCCATCATTTCGCGCTTGAAGGTCATGTCCAACCTGGACATCGCCGAGCGCCGCCTGCCGCAGGACGGGCGCATCCGGGCGGTGGTGCACGGGCGGAAGCTGGATTTGCGACTTTCCACGCTGCCGACGGCCCAGGGCGAAAAGGCGGTGATGCGTCTGTTGGACACCCGCTCGATCCAGGTGCAGCTGGAAGACCTGGGCATGGGCGAGGACAACCTGCTGATCTGGAAACGGATGATCGATCAGCCCCACGGCATTCTGCTGGTGACCGGGCCGACGGGCAGCGGCAAAACCACCACGCTCTACGCCTCGTTGGGCCAGATGGATCGCATTCAGATGAACATCTCCACCGTGGAAGACCCGGTGGAATACCACATGGCGGGCGTCAATCAGGTGCAGGTGCACGAGCGGATCGGGATGAGCTTTTCCGCGGCCCTGCGGGCCATGCTGCGTCAGGACCCGGACGTGATCATGGTCGGCGAAGTGCGCGACGCCGAGACGGCCCGCATCGCCATCCAGGCGTCCTTGACCGGGCACCTGGTGCTTTCGACGCTGCACACCAACGACGCGCCGTCGTCAGTGACGCGCTTAATCAACATCGGCGTGGAGCCTTACCTGATCGGCGCGGCGGTCAACGGCGTGTTGGCCCAGCGGCTGGTGCGCAAGATCTGTCCGCACTGCAAAAAACAGGTGCAACCGACCGAAGCGGTGGCCGAACACCTCTCGACGCACGGCATCGCCATCGACCAGGTCTGGGTCGGGGCAGGGTGCTCTAAGTGCCGCAACACCGGCTACGCGGGCCGCGTGGGCTTGTATGAGCTGCTGGTGCTGGACGATTTTCTGCGTGACAAGATCGTGGCCAGCCCGAACGTCACCGAGTTCCGCCGCCAGTGCATGGAACGCGGCATGGTGTCGTTGCGGGAGGACGGCTTTAAGAAGGTTTCGCTGGGCGTAACCACCGTCGAAGAAGTGCTGCGCGTCACCGAATCCACCATCTAACCCCCCCCGGAAGTCTCCCCCGGAGTGATTGAGCACACAGCACCCTCCGGGCTGCTGTGTGGCACCCGATTTGAGTCATTCGACCTTCGACATTCTGGCCCTCCCGGTGTGTTCCTGCCCCTGAAAGCAAGCGGTGAGCTTCAGGCGGCGCGTCGTAAGGGCACGGTTTCCGCCACGTCGGGCCAGGTGGCATTCACTTGCCCGCCGACGAGGAATTTTTCCAGCCGCAGCACTTGATCGTAGATCGCCATCACTCGGTTCATCCGGCGATGAAAGGAGTAGGCGGTCTCCACGCGCTTGCGGGCTCGGGCGGCCAGCGTTTTGGCCAGGACCGGATCGCGCATGACGGTGGTCAGTTGGCTTGGCCAGAGGTGGCAGCGCTGGGCGAGGATCAGCCCGCACTTGCCCTGCTGGAGCATTTCCGACGCTGAGCCGACGTTGGTGGCGGCCACGGGCACTTCCATGGCCATGGCTTCCAGAATGACGTTGGCGGCGGCTTCCTGATAGCTGGAGGACAGCAGCAGGTCCATCGCTTCCAAGTGCCCGCGGACGTCCGGTTGCCAGCCCCAGAAGCGGACGGATTCGCCCAGCCCATGACGCAGGACGGTGTCTTCCAGCTCCTGGCGCTGCGGGCCGTCGCCGATGACGTGCAGTTCGGCTTTGGGAAACTCGCCGCGCAACACCGCCAGGGACTGCATGGCGCGGTCGATGCCCTTTTCCGGGCTCAAGCGGCCGATCAGCCCGATGACGAAGCGATCGGCGGCGATGCCCAGGGCGGCCCGGGCCTGGGCGCGGGAACCGCGGCGCTGGAAATCGCCGGCGTCGATGGCGTTGGGGATGTAGGTGAGCTTTTGCCAGGGCACGCCATGCTCAAAGCAGGAGTGGGCCAGGACGGGGCTGACCACGATCACCTGGTCATAAAAGCGCAGCAGCCAGCGGTCCAGGGCGTAGTAAAGGCGCGAGCGGCGATTGTCGCAGGTCCAGCCGTGCACGGTGGTGACCAGCTTCATCGGCCACCAGCGGCGGAGGATCAGGCCCAGCAGGTTGGACTTGTAATCGTGGGCGTGCCAGATGGTCACGTGCAGGCGGCGGCAGAGGGCCAGCAGGCGGAAGATGCTGCGGGGATCAAAGGGCCCGAATTCGGGAATCAGGTGGATCGGGCAATGCCAGCGCTGGGCGTTCTGCCTGATGACCTGGATGCCCGGGTCATTTTTGGGATACAGAAACGCAGCGGCCATGCGATAGCGGTTGGCGTCGGTGAAGCGCGGGCAGCGCAGGATCGTCTTGTCGGGCCCGCCGCCGGGTCCGCTGACCACGCGCACGTGCAGGACCATGGGCAGGGGCGGAAAAGCGCTGAGCGGTTCGCCAGCCACGTCGAGGCTGCTCACGAACGTTTCCTGCACCGATTCGATCCCGCGGGACCAGAGGCGGGACAGGGATCGCTTGGCGGCTAAGAGGAGCTGGAGGGTAGTTGTCTTCATTGGGTTGTCCTCCACAGGGGTGGGTGGGACATATGTTTTGGGTCGTACCCCCCGGCAGAGCCGGGGGCTGAACCGGAGGATCTTCCGGAGGTTTACTTCCGGGGGGTTCCGGGGGCCGGGGGGCTTCCGGGGTTAGATCATAAAGCCGGGGCAATTGGCGCAGCCGACGTCCTTTGCTTGTTCGCTGCTGAGGGGTTGCTTGAAACTTCGCCGGGCCATGCGGTATTTGCGGCTGTTCCAGATCTGGGCGAACGGCTGGGTAAAGACGTTGCCCAGATCCTCGCCCGGATCGAACGAGCCGCAGCAGAGCGACACGGTGCCGTCCCAGTTGATGACGCTGGCCTGCCAGGGCCAGGAGCAGTTGTAGAGTTTTTTGCCGTTCCATTCCTGGGCGTCGAATGAGCCGTCGGATGCGAGCATGCGGCGGTACGGCTCCAGGACGTACTTGGGGTCGCGCGGCAGCCATTTTTCCAGGTGGGCGCGGGTCTTTTGCTTGAGCACGTCGTCCGCCAGGTTGAGGCTGACTAATTTCTGGTCCAGGCCCAGGAAGCGGGCGTTGACCGAGGGCTCGGAGAAGACGGGATTGCAGTCGAGCTCTTGGGCTAAGCGCCGGAAGGCGTCCTGTTCGTGTTCGTTTTGCCGGGTGACCACGAAGTTGAGCTGGATCACGGGGGTCGAGCTGCCCAGGCGGCGGCGGGCTTCGACGATGGCGCGGACTTTGTCGAGCGTCTGGGGCAGATGCTTGCCGGGTTGATATTGTTCGAAGGTGGCCTGCGAGGCGCCGTGGATCGAGCAGGTGAGCATGTCCAGGCCCGAGCGGATGAGTGCTTCGGCCTGGCCTTTTTCGGGTTTAAAGGCGTGCAGGTTGGAGGACAGGTAGGTCCAGATGCGCTGGTCGTGGGCGTAGCGGATCATCTTGTAGATGTCCGGCACGATCAGAGGATCGCCCCACATCGACAGGTCCAGCACGTAGAGGTAGCGTTTAAGTTGAGCGACCAGTTTTTGGAAATCGGCCAGGCCCAGCGAGCCTTTTGGGCGGCCCTGGATGCCCAGCCCGGTGGGGCAGAGCTGGCAGCGGGTGTTGCAGATGTTCGTCGACTCGATCTTCATGCGGTAAGGCCGGCCGATGAGCCGTTCGGTTTTGAAGTAGAACTCCAGATTGACGATGGCCATGTTCAGGAGCTTAAGGGCCGTCAGGTAGCGGCGGTTGCGAACGACGTGGAAGATGCCGCGGGCGAGGAAGTCGATGGCTTCGGCGAGGCGGCGCGTCAGCCGGTAACCGGACGCGGCAGCCTTGAGCCGATCGGTCAGGCGGATCGAACGGGCCAGGCGGGCTTCAAGTTGGCAGGCGATGGTGGTCATGGGTGGGCCAGGCCTCGTGGGTTTGCGGGGGTGGGGAAGCGGGGCAGCGTGGCGGACTTGGAACGGTCTTTCTTGGGGGTTTTGGCGGCCGACTTGGCGGCGGCGTGGGCGGCGTGGAACTCGGCGACGCGCTGCCGGGCGAGGATGGGCAGCGAAGAGGCCATCACGATCAGCACCCAGGGAAACTCAAAGAGCTCCAGGGAGATAAACACCGACCCGACGGCGAAGATCAGCAGGCTTCCGGTGGCGGCGTTGCACATCAGGGACAACTGATAGATTTCAGCGCGGCTGGTCGCGAGGCTGTCGGGTTCCAGCAGGGAATCAGGGTTCGGCGGGTGGTCCTGCAGCCAGAGCAGACAGAAGTGGAAGGTCTGGCGGTAGTTGCCCAGAGCCACCACGAGCAGGCTGATATAGACCAGCATAGCGGGGATGCCCGAGTCGGCGGCGATCTGCAGGTATTGGTTGTGGATGGTGCGGCCGACCTTGTCCGCCCCGTACTGGAAAACGTAAAGCTGGGAATTGCGAATGCCCTGGCCGAAGAGGGGATTGTCCAGGGCGATTTCCCAGGCGGCGGACCAACTGTTAAAGCGTGATTGGGCGCTGGGGTCCTCGGCGTAGTTCTGGGCGGATTTGAATTCCTCGGTGATCTCGCGGCCCGCCAGCGCGGGCACGATGGCGCACAGGCACATGGTGATGACCAGGGCCTGGAAACGGCTGCGGTGGAAGGCCAGCACCCAGACGACGCCCACCAATCCCGCCACCATGGCGCCGCGGGAATAGCTCATCATGGTGCCGTGAATCATGGCGATGCCCAAGAGCCAGCAGAGCCAGCGCACCGGGCGGCGGGTGGCGCTGAGTCCGTAGACGTAGGCGAAGGGCACGCCCATGGCCAGCATCAACCCCGCGCCGTTGTTGTCCAGGCCGCCGTAGCCGTAGTGGTAAATGTCCAGGCGGCCGTCGATGAGGTACAGCGAATTGACTTCGTAAGCGATGTACCCGATGCAGCAGAGGACCATGGCGCTCAGCAGGCGGACCTGCCAGAGCTGGTTGATCAGCAGGCAACCTAAAAGGACCATCACCAGGATCTTGGCGGTTTCGGTGGCGTACCAGGTGGACAGGTCGGGGTTATGGGCCAGCAGGTAGCTGATCAGCAAGAGCAGGCCGAAGATCGCCGTCAGCAGCGCGGTCCAGGACATCTTGATGGTGGCGATCAGGCGCGGCAGGGCCAGGAAGGAGCCGAGGATCGCAGCCCCGGCGGCGATCAGGGACCATCGCCATTCCACGGGCAGGGACCAGGCCCATAAATATTGCGGGCGCAGCACGGCGAATCCGTAATAGACAAAGACACCCCAGAAGGGGCTGTAGAACGAGCCGACCACGCTTACCATGACGGCGATCGTCAGGACCAACAGATGTTTCATAACGTTTGGCTCTCTGCCTAGTCGCTACAAACGTTAAAGTCGGCAGTATCCGCACTTGGCTTAAGCGGTAGACAGGTCGGAAAGGCTGATAACCGCAAGTGGAACCGAGGCGGAGCTGTGGGGCAAGAGGGTTGTTCATCTGAGCCGGGCTCTGTGAGCCCGGTCAGGCCACACAGTGGCCGGCTCTGTTAAGGCAGGACCAAAGGCGCATCCGGGGGCGGGGGCACTTCCGGGGGTTAGGCGGCTTGGGGGATGGGGTGGGTGGCGGGCTTGGCTGGTTCGCGGGACTTATCAGCCTTAGCTTGCGGAGAGGCGGGGCGCGGCGGGAAGAGGCTTACGGCTGCCAGCACCGCCTGGAGTCCGAGAATAGGCCAGCGGAAGCGTTCTAGGCCCACGGTCTGCGTGGCGAAGGCGAAATAGGCGCAGAGGATCAGCAGCAGGGAAAGGGAGGCATAGCGCCGGCGCAGACACAGGCGCACCGTTCCGACCAGAGCGAGGATCAGCAGGAGGCTGTTCCAGGCCATCCACCCGGCGGCGCAGGCGGCCAGGGGCCAATTCACGGCGCGAAGGTCCGCCGCTTTGCCGGTCAGCAAGGCATTGCCCAGGCCTGTGGGTTGATAGGCCAGGCCCAGGGTGTCGTAGACCATCGGCAGGGAGTGGTCCACGCTGAGCTTGAGCATGCTCTGCGTCATCACGCTGGCGTAGAGCAGGGGATGGGCCCGGATTTCCTGCATGGCCAGGCGGCGGACGGCGGGGAAGACTTTTTCGCCAGGCTGGAGATTGGCGCGCACGTCGTCATGAAGCTGGGCGACGGCGGCAGGCCAGTCGTGGTAGAGGTCTTTGCCGGCCGCGGCCAGGCGCATGTGGGCCACGGTGTAGTAGAGGGCGTTGATGGGCGGGACGGTGCTGACGTTGAATCCCGCGCCGGTGCGGCTGTTGCGGGCTGCCCAGAGCAGGGGGGGAGTTAAGTTGGCCACCACCATTAGGCAAGCGAGGGCCAAGGTGTGCCAGGACGGTCGGCGGGCGAATTGCCAGATAGCCAGGATGGGGCCTAAGGCGATGGCGATGGGGCGCACGAGCACCGCGGCTCCCAGGGCCAGGCCCGCGCCAGCGCTCGAGAGGGAATTGGGCGTGGTGCGCACGGCTGCCCAAAGCCCTAAGAGCACCAGAAAACAGAACAACGGCTCGGAGAGCAGGGTGTTGGGGGCGACCCAATCAGCCGGGTGCAGGGCGAGAATCGCCGCGGCCAGCAGGGAAGCTTTCCGCGATCCGGTCAGGCGCCAGGTTATGTCGTAGAGCAGCCAGACGCCCGCGACGGCCAACAGACATTGGACCAGGAGCACGGCGATCAGCGGCAGGCCCAGCGCCTGGATCGCGGCGATGAAAACGGAGTAGCCGGGCGTGCGAAAGAGCTCGGGGCGCAGGCCGTGGGCGTCGGCAGGTTCCAGTTCGCCGCGTTCGGCGCGGATTTGGGCTAAGCCCTGGTGGACAAGGCCGTCCTCTTGAGCTTTGCCGAAGGAGGAATAGTCAAGGAGGTTGTTCGCCAGCACGACATAGCGGCGGGAATCGGCCTGATAGGCGCGGTTGGGTTCCTGGGCGGGGCCGAAGGCGAACAATCCCAGCCGAAGCAGGCCGGCCAGCAGGAGAATGCTCGCGAGCCAGACACGGTCGGAGGAGGCGGATAATCGGGTAGGCAAAGGGAATCTTCCTTGCGGCGGCGAGATTGCCTAAGCCTTACCGTCGGCATAATCGCTACAGAGGTTAAGCAGGAGTTGGGAGTCAGGAGTCAGGGTTTGGGAGAAGGCAGGGGGCTGGGATCGGGCGAAGGATGGAAGTAGCGCTTTTGAAAATAGAGGGCTACATTGACCAGGCCGATCAGGACGGGCACTTCCACCAGCGGGCCGATAACCGCGGCGAAGGCGGCCCCGTGGTCGATGCCGAACACCGCCACGGCCACGGCGATGGCCAGTTCGAAGTTGTTGCTGGCGGCGGTGAAGGAGATCGTGGCGGTCTGGGCGTAGTCCGCGCCGACTTTTTTGCCCATCCAGAAGCTGATCAGAAACATCACCACAAAATAGATCAGCAGCGGCACGGCGATCAGCAGGACGTTCCAGGGTTGGCGGATGATTTTTTCGCCCTGGATGACGAACATGGCCACGATGGTAAAGAGCAGGGCGGCCAGGGTCAGGGGAGAAATGCGGGGGATGAAGCGCTTTTCGTACCATTCGCGGCCGCGGGCGCGGATCAGCGTCCAGCGTGTGAACATGCCGGCCAGGAACGGAATGCCCAGGTAGATAAAGACGCTTTGGGCGATGCCGGCCATGGTGATCTTGGAGAGATCCACGTCGCCCATGGACAGGCCGAGAGCGGGGGGGATGACTTTGATGAACAGCCAGGCAAACAGGCTGTAGAAGAGCACCTGAAAAATGCTGTTGAAGGCGACCAGGCCCGCGGCGTATTCGCTGTCACCGCAGGCCAGTTCGTTCCAGACGATCACCATGGCGATGCAGCGGGCCAGGCCGATCATGATCAGCCCGATCATGAACTCCGGGTATTGATGCAGAAAAATCGCCGCCAGGGCGAACATGAGAATCGGGCCGATGACCCAGTTCTGCAATAGGGACAGGCCCAATATTTTGACGTTGCGGAAGACGTCGCCGAGTTCCTCATAGCGTACTTTGGCCAGGGGCGGATACATCATGAGGATCAGCCCGACGGCGATGGGCAGGTTGGTGGCGCCGAATTCAAAGCGGTGGATGAAATCCCGGCTTTGGGGAAACAGAAAGCCCAAGCCGATGCCCAGGGCCATGGCCAGGAAGATCCAGAGAGTCAGAAAGCGGTCCAGGAAGGAGAGCTGTCGGGCGATGCTGGGCATATTCACCTCTGTTTCGCTTAGGGCTTGGAGGCCATGACGTCCAGGCTGGTGACGAAATCCGCCATGGTGCTGCCGGCCGGCAGGCTTTGGGCGATGTTGGCGTAGAGCGGGTCCTTGAAGCTGGTCAGGGCAGCGACGTATTGCGGCTTGGGGCGAAGGGCGATGTTGACTAAGCCGGCGGCGGCGACCATGCGGTGATAATCGGCCACCAATACCGCGCCGGCGATGCAGCCGACCATCGCTTCGACCATTTTTTTGATTTGTTCGGGCAGCGGGCGCAGGAGAGCCATGTCCGAGGCGGCCACCTTTCCGCCGGGCCGGAGCACGCGGGCGATTTCCCGCCAGACCTGGGGCTTGTCCGGCGAGAGGTTGATGACGCAATTAGAGATCACCACGTCCACGCTGGCGTCGGCCACGGGCAGGTGTTCGATTTCGCCTAAGCGAAACTCCACGTTGTCCAGGCTGGTGGTGCGACGATAGGCGTCCACGTTGCGGCGGGCCTTGGCGAGCATTTCCGGGGTCATGTCCACGCCGATGACGCGTCCGGAGGGTCCGACCTTCGGCCCGGCCAGGAAGACGTCGAATCCACCGCCGCTGCCTAGGTCCAGGACGACTTGCCCGGGTTTTAGGTTCGCGATGGCGGTGGGATTGCCGCAGGAAAGGCCCATGTTGGCGCCTTCGGGCAGATCTTGGATCTGCTCAGCCGTATAGCCGATTTGGCGGGCCAGGTCGTCGGCGCTTAAGGGAGACTGCGTGGAACCACAGCACCCGCCACCCTTGGGCGTGGTGGCGGTGCTGAGCATGCCGGACAGGGCGATCTGGGCGTAGCCGGCCCGCACGGTTTCGCGCACGGCTTGGGAGGAATCTTTGGACGGGGATGGATTGGAATTGCAGCAACTCATGGTTGTTCCTTCCGTAAGTGGGCGGATGAAAGCGTGAGCGCCTGCGGCAGGGAGCGCACGAAGGCGGCGATTTCGTCGCGGACTTTTCGGTAATGGTTCAGCGCTTCTTCGGGGGTGCGGGCGTTTTGGGCCAGCTTGGGCGGGTCGTCGAATCCGACGTGAATCACCTGGGCCTTGTTTCCCAGCCAAGTTGGGCAGGTTTCGTGGGCGTGGCCACAGACGGTGACAACGTAGTCAAACGGCACATCGCGCACGGCAGCGACGGTCTTGGACTGCTGCTTGCTGATGTCGATGCCGATCTCGGCCATGACTTGCACAGCCTGGGGATTTAGGCCATGGGTTTCGATACCCGCGGAGTAAGGCTCGAGCAGGTCGGATTTAAGGGACCGCGCCAGACCCTCAGCCATCTGGCTGCGGCAGGAATTGCCCGTACAGAGAAACAGGATTTTTAATTGGCGCGGTAGCACGCGCTGACCTCCTCTAAGTCCTGCTTGCGGACGCAGCAGAGTTTTTGCGTGTCGGCGGCGATCGTCGGTTCATCGGCGAGGGTCTGCATCACCCAGCGCGTGGCCTGGCGGACTGCCGGCGTGCCTTCGCGCCCGGAAAGGCGAAAGTGGTGCCACCTTCCTTCCTTGCGACGTTGCACCAGGCCGGCCTGGTGGAGGATGTCCATGTGCTTAGAGACGGTGGAGGGCGAAAGCCCCAGGAGGGCGATGATCTGACAGAGGCACAGTTCCCCCTCGCGCAGGGCCAGGAGCGAGCGCAGGCGGCTTTCGTCGCTTAGGGCCTTGGTGATGGCCAGGAATGATTTCATTTTTGTATTCCAACAATTCGTTATTTAACGAAGTATATCCAGGGCCATTTTCAAAGTCAACAGCCTGCGGATCACCACCACGCTCCGTAGACCAAGCCGCTGAGGGTGGCCATGATGACGACAAGAGCACAATAGACGACCGTTTTTTGGATTCCCATGATCGAGCGCAGCACCAGCATGCTCGGCAACGACAATGCCGGGCCCGCCAGCAGCAGGGCCAACGCCGGGCCCTTGCCCATGCCCGAGCCGATCAGCCCCTGAAGGATCGGCACTTCGGTAAGAGTGGCAAAGTACATGAACGCGCCAACGAGAGCGGCGCAGAAATTCGCGCGCGGGGAATTGCCGCCGACGGCCCATTGGATCCAGGTGCTGGGAATCACTCCCTCGTGGCCGGGTCGGCCCAACAGAAATCCGGACACCAGGACGCCGACGAGCAAGAGGGGCAGAATTTGTTTTGCGAAGGTCCAGGTGGAGGCAAACCACTGACCTGCCTCGCCTTGGTGCGCGGCCGTCAGCAGGGAGAGTCCCACCGCCGCGGTCAAAAACGCGATCATCGGTTCGTGGGGAAACATGATTGCCAAGGCCGCGGTGATAAGGCCCACGGCGGTCAGTTTTCGCCACGCCAAGCCAAACCACAGGGACAACGTCAAGGCGAGCCCCACGGCGAAGGCCGACGTGAACCACCATCTAAGGGCGAAAATCTCGGCCCAAAGTCCGGTGGTCTCGGCAGGCTTGCCCCAATTGGCGAATATCAGAATCCCGATCATGGCGGCGAAGTAGAGAAGCGTTTTCCAGAGCGGGCGAGTCGCTTGCGGTTCGGGCAAATGCAGCTGTTCCTGGAGTTTGATTTGCTCCTCGCGCCGGTAGATCAGGTGCATGGCCAGGCCGATGACGACACTGAAGACCACCGCGCCCAAGGCGCGGGCGATCCCCAACTCCAGGCCCAGGATGCGGGCGGTCAGCACGATGGCCAGCACGTTGATGGCCGGCCCGGAATAAAGAAACGCGGTGGCCGGCCCTAAACCCGCGCCCATGCGCCAGATGCCCGCGAACAAAGGCAACACCGTGCAGGAACAGACCGCCAGGATGGTGCCGCTGACCGATGCCACGCCGTAGGCCACGGCCTTGGGGGCCCGGGCGCCTAGATACTTCATGACCGAATTCTGACTGACGAACACGCTGATGGCGCCGGCGATGAAGAATGCGGGAATCAGGCAGAGTATGACGTGTTCACGCGTATACCACTTGGTCAGCTCCAACGCTTCAATGAGGCCCTGGTCAAAGCGCGGTTCCCCTACCGGCAACCAGAAAAACGCGGCAAAGGCGACAATGATCCAGGCTAACGATTGGCCTTCGCGTTTCCATTCCATGCGCAGATTCCCTTCCGGAGCCGGTGGCCAAAGAAGTGTGTCACGGGGTGATGTAAATCAGATACACCCCGCCGCTGAGCACCAGTACGCCGCACACGCGGCGCAGGACAGCTCCGCCCTGCGAACGTTCGTTCCAGTTGAGGTAGTGTTGAATCAACTCGGTACAAGTCCCGGCGGCAACAATCACGGCGCAATGCCCCACGCCATAGAGAGCCAGGAGTAGAACGGCAAAGACAGGGCGACTGCCGGCAACCTGGAATGAAACCGCCAGCATCGGAGCCAGGTAGGCGAAAGTGCATGGCCCCAAAGCCGTTCCGAAAATCAGCCCCAATAGCCACGCGGCAAGTAAGCCCCGGCGCTGAAAGTTGACTTGTCCCGGTCCGTTCCAGGGCAGTGAAATCACCCCCAGCAAGTGCAAGCCGACCCAAAAAAAGATGGCCGCGACCACGTAGTTCGCATAGGGGCCCAGATCACCCATCAATCGTCCGGCCGCGGCGGTCACAGCGCCAATCATGGCGATGGTGATCAGTATGCCCAAAGCGAACAGCGAAGAGAGAGAGAAGGCCCGCCAGGTGCTGACCCGTCCCTGGCCGTTGACGAATCCGACAATCAGCGGAATGCTGGCCAGATGACAAGGACTTAGCACGATGCTGAGCACACCCCAGATGGCGGCGGCGGCCAGGGCAAGAATCGAGCCTGATTCAACTGCCCGGGTGAGGGTGGTGAATAGATGTTCCATGCCTTACTTTCCTGGAGGCGCAGGCTCGACCAGGGACACGCCCAGGGCGGCCCATCGGTTCAGGATGTCTTGCCTGGAGATAAAGCCTTCGTGGCGAGCCAGTTCCTTGCCGGAAGCATCGTAGAAAATTTGTGTCGGGATCATGTGTATGCCGTATTGCCTGCCAGCCTCTGGATTCTGCCATACGTCAATGAACTGAACGTCAAGCTTGCCCGTTAGCTCACGCTTGAGCTCTTCGAGGATCGGAGCCATCATTTTGCAGGGGGTGCAGCGGCTGGCGCCTAAATCGACCAAGCGGGGCAACGGCGTGGATGCGGGGAGAGATTCCGGGTTGGAATTTGAGGGAGGTGTAAGAGGCGCGACTATGGAAGGGGACGCTATGACGGAGGATTTCTGTTGATTCTTAGCGACGATGACCGCCGTGACGATCGTCAGCAGAATGACCACGATGCCGATTTTCTGATACGTCTTCATAACGGCTCCTTACTTGAGCAGGGCCATGATCGTATTCACGTCGGGAACTTTGCCTGACACCTTCACCACGCCATCCACCGCCAGGGCCGGCGTCCACATCACGCCCATTTTCATGATTTGGTCAATTTGCGTGATCTTCTCGATCTTGTATTCGAGCCCGAGAGCATCGGCGGCGGCTTGGGTATGTTCTGCCAACTGCTGGCACTTGGGGCAGCCGGTGCCGAGGATTTGCAGTTTTTTCATGGCGAGATCCTTAAAGCGAACGAGCCGAGGTTCGTGATGGTCGGCAACCGGAAGGGGCGATCATCCCACTACTATATTTCGACAAATGACGAATTGTAATTGAGGCCTTTGCCGTTGTCAACGGCAAACTGGTCGGTGCACGGCAAGTGTCCCGCAGGAGGTTAGAGCCGAGGTCTTATGGTTCTGGGCGCGACACAGCCAGGCATGTAAATGCTTATGGGGTAAAAGTCAGTCGCCCCAGCCCTTCGCTGATATGGGCGGAGGACGTGCCTACGCGATCTGCGCGGGCAGCGCCTGGGGGAAGGTGGCTTCCAGCCAGACGGTGTCCTCAAGAAGCTTCACCCGGGCATCCTGCATGCCGGCGGGAACCAGCAGCGTTTCGCCGCGGGCAAAATCCACGGCCGGGGCGCCGCCGGTTTGGGTGATCTGGCCCTTGCCTTGGAGCACCATCCACACGGCTGGCTCGTGGTAGGGGATTTCCTGCTCGTAGCTTTCGGACATGCGGATTTTTTCGATGCGGAAAAAGTCACAGGTCACCAGCCGGCTGACGGTGGTGAAGTGCCCGGCGATGTGGGAGCGTTTTTCGTACTTGCCGGTCTGGGCAGGGCCGAAGTCGATGTTGGCCATGGCCTGTTCGACGTGCAATTCGCGCCCTTGGCGGCCCCAATCAAACACGCGGAAGGTGGTGTCGCTGGGGGTTTGCACTTCGGCGACCAAGAGGCCCGCGCCTAAGGCGTGGCAGGTGCCGCTGGGCAGATAATGACAATCGCCCGGCTTGACGGGGACTTTAATCATCAAGGGCTCCACGGCTTCCACGGTGTTGGCGGCCAGGGCTTGGCGGAACTGCTGGGGCGTGACGCCGGGTTGAATGCCTTTGTAGATCGCGGCGCCCGGGTCAGCCTCGACGATGTACCAGGCTTCGCTTTTTAGGTGCGCCTCGGGGTGACTGGCGGCGTAAGCGGGGCTGGGGTGGACCTGCACGGACAGGTGCTCGCGGGCGTCGAGATATTTTACCAGCAGGGGAAAGTTCCCCGTGGGCGTGGTCTTAAGGTTGCCAAGCAGTCTCTGGCCCAGGGCCGCCATGGCTTGGTGCAACGTTTGGCCGGCCAGCGGGCCGTTGGCGATGACCGAGCGCTCTTGGCCGCCGCCGCCGCCGGACTGGGAGGTGCTGGACAGGTCCGCCAGCTCCCAGGATTCGCCGATCTTGGCTGTTTGATCGCCGGGCAGTGATCGGCCGATGCGGGTCAGGGTGCGGCCGCCCCAGACCTTCTCTTTGTAGATGGGCTTAAACTTAAGCGGATACACGGCGGTGGAATTGGACGTCATGGTGGGATCTTGAGTTAGTAAGAGGCAGGGGGGAAGGCATCGAACCCATTAAGGTTGGCTATGTTAATGCCTGACGCCGCCGACGCCAGCGCCGCCTTGGCCCAACCGGGCGGAAGGAAGCTATACTTGGCTGTTCGAATCAATCCTTACTAGGCGTGCAGCGGCTTATCAGCCAGGGAAACAGGTCATGCAGCAACGGCGACCGACGCGACAAGTGGTGGTGGGCGACGATCGGGTGGGCAAGGTGCGGATCGGCGGGGATGGGCCGGTGTCCGTGCAGACGATGACGGCGGGCTACACCTACGAGATCGATAAATGCGTGGCCGAGATCCACAAGCTGGCGGCGGCGGGGGCGGATATGGTGCGCGTGGCGGTGCCGGAGAAAAAGGACACTGACGCCCTGCGGGAAATACTTCCGCAGGTGAACGTGCCGATCGTCGCGGACGTGCATTTTCACTTTCAGCGGGCTCTGGAGGCGATTGAGGCCGGCGTGCACAAGATTCGGCTTAATCCGGGCAACATCAGCGACAAGGATCAGGTGGCCAAGGTTATCGACGCCTGCAAGGAGCGGGGGTTGCCGATTCGCATCGGCGTCAATGAAGGCTCGATCGTCGAGCGCCGCGACAAGCAGAAGCGGCTCAAGGAGCTGGGCGGGGTGTTCAGCGACAATCCCCGCGGGCACCTGTTGGCCATCATGATCGCCAAGCTCGAGGAATATCTGGAGATTTTCCACGAGCGCGATTTCCACGACATTGTCATCAGCGCCAAGAGCATCGACCCGCTGGTGGTGATCGACGCGTATACCGAAATCAGCAAGCGTTTTGAGTACCCGCTGCACCTGGGCGTGACGCACGCGGGCCCGAAGGAAACGGGGACCATTCGTTCCGTGGTGCCGCTGGGGCACCTTTTGGCATCCGGGATCGGCGACACCATCCGCATCAGCTATGCCAACGATCCGGTGTACGAAGTGCAGGACGGGCTGGAATTGCTTTACATTCTGCACCTGCGCACGCGCAAGGGCGCGGAGCTGATCGCCTGTCCGACGTGCGGGCGGATTCAAGTGGACTTGTTCAAGCTGGTGCAGGAAGTGCGCAAGAAACTGGCGGAGCATATTGATATACCCATCAAGGTGGCGGTGATGGGTTGCGTGGTCAACGGCCCGGGCGAAGCGGAAGGCGCGGACGTGGCGATTTTCGCCGGCGATCGACGGGGGATTATCTACGTGCAGGGGAAGGTGGTGGCTAATATTCCCGAAGAGGAAATCCTGCCGCGACTTTTGGAGGAATGCATGAAGTTTCAGGAGAAGGTGCGCAGCGGGCAGGCGAAGCTGGGCGAGAAGGTGGTGGAGATTCTGCCGCCGGATCCGATCGGCGAGCTGGGCAGCGGGCTGGAGAAGATCGCGGCGGGGCAAGTTGAGAAGCTGGCGCAATTAACCATCAGTAAGAAGTGACCGGCAGGCGGCGGCGGGGGGGCTGTTGCGGGCAGCAGTTCTGCACATTCAAATTGGAAGTGTTTGGTTGCATCATGCGGCGACGGTATATTGACCGTCTTGTCTATCGCGGCGCCATTTTTCCACTTCGACTGGGGACCATCATGAACCAGACATTCCGCATCTTCCGTGCGTGGTCGGTTGCTTTTCTAATGGCTTGTGTGTGCGTCAACCCTGCGGGTGCGGAAAGCACCCTGGCTCCGGCCCTGGGTGTGCCCACGCTTAACGCGCCACTGCTCAAGGGCATCGCTATTGACGGCGACGCTTCGGACTGGGCGGATCGCGGCCTGCGCGTCGATCTATTAACCAGTGCCGACAATCAAGTGAAGAAGCCCGAGGACTTCGATCCGCGCATTCGCGTGGCCTGGGACGAGCGGGGCCTGTTGGTTTTGGCGGTGATCCGCGACGACGTGCCGTTGGAGGCCGCCACGACGGACTCCTTGTGGATGTTCGACAGTCTGGAGATTTTCGTGGCTGAGAAGGTTGGCGCCCACCGCTATTACCAGGTGCTGGTCGGGTCGGGTGCGGATCCCAAGCAGGGCGGCAAGCCACGCTATTTTTTCAATCCGCGTTCGTTGGTGCTGGATCGGAACATGACATCGTTCGGCATCGACTTGGCCGCCAAGACCAACGCCCAAGGCGTGGCGACGGTGGAGATGCTTTTGCCCTGGTCCAATCTGGGCCCGGCCCGCCAGGAGGGCGAGGAGGTCGGTCTGCAGATATTCATTAACGACAGCGACGATCCGGCCGACCGGCAAGGCGCCAAGAAGTTCCGCGTGGTCTGGTATCCGAGCACCGCCTCGGACAACAACACCCAGTTGATGCAGCCGATGCGCCTGGCGAAAGAGGCTTCGCCGCCGGTTCAAACCCGCGCCCAGGCGTCGTACGCCGGTGGGCGGATCGCGGTGAGTCTGGTCGGGCCGGTCGAATCCGTCGGTAAAACGGCGGAATTGCGCAACGGCACTAAGCCGCTGGCGTCGGTGCCGCTGACCGGCGGGGAGGGTCGCGCCACGGCCGGCTTTGACTTGGATCCCGCCGGTCCGGACCGGCCCTACGCTGATCTGAACGTGGCGGTGGAGGGGCTTTCCACCCAGCTGGTCTTTGTGCCTCCGGATCAATTGCTGGTGCAGGCTACCGATGCCCAGGCGCAGCCGCGATTGGCGCTGACCGAGCAGGCCAAGACGCCGGAGGAAAAAGTGTTTCCGGGGGTGAGCGTCGCGCTGCAGGCCAAGGCGGGCGACGAAACCAAGGCCACCAGCCAGTGCGGCCTTGGCCAGACGACCACTTTGGCGTTGACGTCAGGGCTGTATTACTTGGACAGCACGTGTGTCGATCCCTTTGGCCGCCAGTTGGCGAACAGCGAGATGATGTTGGTCGGTCTGACCATCCCTCAGGCTGTGGCACAGGCTCGCGCCGAGATCGGCGACCAGGGTTTTGACGACTACCGGGGTTGGTTGAATTACCTGGGCACCAAAGCGCAGCAGGAAGACGCCCAAGGCGCCGGTGGACGCCAGACCGTTGGTTCCCTGCTGGAGTGGGCCCGGAAAATCAAGGCCGACCCAAAGACATTGGCTGGTTTGCGAGAGAATTTCGAATGGGCGTATCTGTCCAAGGTCGACGGCAGCGGCCAGCCGTTCATGATCTGGGTGCCGCGGGATTACACACCGAGTAAGGCTTATACTCTGCAGGTTTACCTGCACGGCAGCACGGGTCGGCACGATGACTGGATTCCATCCCACCGCATGATGGCGGACACGATCTATATCAGTCCGCTGGGGCGCAGTCGAACCAGCGGCTGGGACGATCTGGGCGAGGTGGACGTTCTGGAAGCAATCGACTACGTCAAGCAGCACTGGCACATTGACGACGATCGCGTGCATTTAGTCGGCGGCTCGATGGGGGGCGGCGGAACCTATGACTTGATTGCCCGCCATCCGGACCTGTTCGCTTCGGGTCGGCCGATGGCTGGTTATGGATATCACGTGCCGGTGGAAAATATTCTGCACGTGCCGTTGTATGCCGTGCACGGCACGGACGACTGGATGGTGCCGATCAGCCAGTCGCGCCTGGCTCTGCGCCGGCTGACGGAATTAGGCGGATTGGCGACCATGGAGGAGTTTCAAGGGGCTGGACACGCTTGGGAGCTGGACCTGGAAGCGATCCAGCGGGCCCAGGAATGGGCGCTGGCGCAAGTGCGTTCCAAGTCCGTGCGTGAAGTGCGTTATACCGCCACGGACGAATCGGCCCGCGGAGCGTATTGGGTAGAGGTTGTGGAGTGGGGCCCGCAACCGCTGGGGGCGAGCATTCACGCCGTGGTCGGCCGGGACAGCAGTCTGCACCTGCACCTGGAAAACGTCACCACCGCCCGGTTCGATCTGGCGAGTGCGCCGGTGGACCCGCTTAGACCGCTTGCGGTCGTGGTGGATCGGCAGCCGATCAGTCAGTTGCCCGCGCCGCTGCCGGCCGAGCTTTTCGTGACGTGGGACGAGGCTGCCGCGGCCTGGAAGGTCAGCACGGTCGCGCCGCAGTTACCACCGCAGCGGCTGCACTTTAGCCCGGGGCCGTCCGCGCTGTACCACGGGGAGCCGGTGATGATAGTCTGGGGCACCACCGCCGCGGAGGAGGCCACGCGCCAGGCGATCCACGATATCGCGCAAGTGGCCAGGCAATCCACGCGGCCCAATTGGCCGGCGGACCACAAGGACGACAAGGGGTGGATCAGCCGCACTCTCTACGGCCAGTTGCCCGGCAAGGCCGACGTGGACGTGACGGCCGAGGACATGCAGCGTTACAACCTGGTGCTTCTGGGCACGGCGGCGCAGAACGCGGTGGTGGCGAAATTGGCTGACCAATTACCGGTGAAGGTGGCTGGCCAAAAAATCCTGGCCGAGGACGACGTGGCCTGGGACTGGTCGGGGCGCGGCTTGAGCCTGGTTTATTACAACCCGGCTGTCCCCGGCAGGCTGATCCACTGGATCGCTTCGGATCGGCTGGACTTCTACAGGGTGGAGAGCGGTCCGTTCCAGACTTTTGGATTCTGGGGCGGGGTTCCGGACCTGGTGCTGACGCAGGTGGAACACGGACAGCGTGTGGCCTGCCGATATTTCGACAGTCGCTGGCGCTGGGTGGATCAACAGGGTTACGCGCCAGCGCCGAAGTTGCCGGCCGAGCTTTGCACAACGGACGGCCAGATGCAGGCCACCGCGCAGGCCGTGCGGCAGGCATCCGGGGCGGATTTCGCGGTGGTGATGCCCACGGGAGACATGGGCCAGGAGTTCTGGACGCCCGGCGAAAGCCGCTGTGCCGACGTGGGAGTTGACCTAAAGCCCCAATTAGCCGTGCTGGAGTTGACCGGCGGGGAGTTGATGGAGGCGGCCGATGCTCTACAGGAGGCTAAGAAGACCGGTGGCTCAGCCTGCGAATTGATGCCGCGGCCAGAGGTCGATCAGATTGACCCGGCTGGTCGCTATCGGCTGGCCATGCTGCCGACGGCGGTCTGGTCTTATTGCCAGCAGACGCGGACCAATCCGCTGAGTCTGCGCTTGAGTGACGTCCCGGTGCGGGAGGTGTTCATGAAAGCGCTGATCTCCGCCGCCGGGGCGAAGGGCGAGCACGCGGCAACGCCAACGGTGGCGCCACCGCAAACGCCCGCTGAATAGCGTGGCCGGGCGTGCGGGGCGGCCTGAAAATACCTGAAAAAAAGGCCCAGGCATGTTCTTGCCTGGGCCTTGTTGTTTAAAAGGAATGTCCGGCTGACCGTGCGTTCAGCGGCGCCGGCGCGCCAGGGCCAGCAGAGCCGGGGCGGCCAGCAGCATGGCGCTGGTCGGCTCGGGGATGACGGTCCACATGAGCTGGCGTGTGCCGCTGACTTCGTCGGTCCAGACGACGGTATTGCCGTCGATCCAGGCCTCGTGCTGTACGCCGGCGCCTTCCGCGACCGCGAAGGATTGCCCGGTCCAGAGGTCATAGGCGTAAACATCCAGATCGATGCGGTCCATGACGCCTTCGGGATTGTGCCGCCAATCTTCCCAGACCACGTAGCGATCGCTGATGGACACGTTGGCTTTGTGTTCGGGCGAGCCGATGTCCGCCAGGATGGTGAAGGGGGTGTTGGTCGCCAGGTTGTAGCCCTGGATGCTGCTGGTGTGATTGTTGGGGTCGGATTCATCGCGCACGGACCAGGCCACGATGTTGCCGTGGACGACCGGGGCGCGGGGCGATTCGGTCAACGTGCCGGTGTGCAGGGTGACCGGGGCGTCGGTGCCGTGCTTGGCGTAGATGCCGCGATCAATGTCGCTCTTCCAGACGATCCAGTCGCCGCTGACGTCGGCGATGGGCCAGACACCGGCGGAGAACGATTGTGCGACCGTCACACTGTTGGCGGTGGCCACGTCGGCCTGCAGAATGGCCATATTCCAGCTGGCGCCGGTGGCGTTCCAGCCTTGCCAGACCACGCGTGAGCCGCTGATGGCCGGGTAATACTGATCGTTGCCGTAGGCCTTGCTGGTCGAGCCGATGGTGGTCACCTGGCCGGTGACGATGTTGTAGCTGCGGATCTGAGCGGCGGCTTCGGTGGCTGAAAAGCGCAGGCTGTCGGACCAGACGATGTAGTCGCCTTCGATGGCGATGGCCGGATGCCAGGGGGCCCAGCTCTGCAGCCAGACGCGTGAGCCGTAGGTCGGGTTGTAGGGCACCTGCTGGGTGACGCCGGTGTTCAAGTCACGGTAGTAGAGCTTGCCGGTGGAGTCCGACGAGGTGCGCTCGCCCCACGCCACGCGATGGCCGCTGACGACGGCGCGGAACAGGGTGCCGCCCTGGGTGGGGATATTGTGGGCTTCAAAGGCCTGGGCGGACAGGGAGCCGAGGCTCAACACGGACAGAACCACCCAATGCTTGGAGAAACGTAAGAGAGTCATCAGACACATCCTTTGCATTGACTACGGGGTCTTTTGAAGAAATACAGACACCCCAGAACCAGGCTCAGCAGGGAGGCTGGTTCGGGAGTGGAGATGGTTTTCCAGCCGATGCGATTGTGGCCCAGGGCGTCGTCCACCCAGACGGCGGTATGGCCGCTGAGCCAGGGAACATGTTGGTTGCCCGGCCCGGTGGCCACGGGGAATTCCACGCCGGTAGCCAGGTCGTAGCCCCAGACATCCAGGTTGTAGCGGTCGATGGTGTCGGTGTTGTTCCGCCAGTCTTCCCAGAGGACGAGGTTGCCGCTGACCGCCACGTTGGAGCGGTGTTCGGGACTGCCGGTGTGATCTTTGACCATCGTCAACGTGCCGGTGGCCAGGTCGTAGGCCATGATCTTGACGATGTTGTCGCCTTCGGTCATGTCGCGCATGGACCAGGCGACGAGGGTGCCGTCGATGACCGGCGGGCGGATGGTTTGTTTGTCGGTGGCGGTGAAGAATTGCGTGGTCAGACCCGAAGTCTGGTTGCGTGCCAGCAGGGCGCCGCCTTCTTCACCGTTTTTCCAGACCACCCACGGGCCGCTGACCGCGGGCGTGGGCCAACTGACGCTTCGGTACCACCGGTTATTGCCGGTGTCCATGTCGGCCCTGCCGACCCCGTTGTTGTTGTATTGCCAGACGACGGTCTGTCCGTCGGTGGCGGGGAAGTAGTTCTCGGAACCGCGATAGGTGTAGGACGGCAAGAGCGCTTTTTCGACGCCGGTGACCAAGTCGTACGTTCGCAGATGGATGGACGGTTGGCCTGACACGGTCCGTCGGTCAGCCCAGACCAACTTGCTGCCGCCTAAGGCGATGTTCGGGTGCCAGGGGGCGAATTCCCAGAGCACGGTGGTGCCGTAGTAAAGCGAACCATGTTGCGCCGGGGCGACAACGGTGCGTGTTTCCCCGGTAACGATGTTGTTCAGATACAGCCCGAACGTTTGCGTTTCTCCCCACGCAATCCAATCTCCGCTGATGACCGGTCGGAAAATCTCGCCCTCCTGAGGCTCGATATACCCACTGGCGGCAGCCGAAACGGAACTGGTTGTCAAAACAAAAAACAGCACGGCCAAAACGTGGCGAAAAATCACGAGGACACTCACTTTTAGAATGAGTTACTAAACCAACATACGCCCTAGTTGGTAACACTACCCTAATACAAAGGAGAGGAAAATAAAAGAGAAAAAACAATTTTCTGTCGCATTTGAGCAATATTTTCAGGTTGATTGTTGCAGGACTTCTTTTGCAGCGGGGCGATGGGGTGGGGTTTGGAAATCAGTCTTTTTCAAGGGAGATTGACGGTTGATTGCCGACGGCGATCAAAAGTCGTTGTGCTTTTGGATCCGGATCGCGTTCTTCGCTTGATGGAAAATTTACGGCAAAAACTGCCAAGGATAGCACTGGCCCCCGGGGCCAGGATTTGCCTTAGGCTTGAGGAAATTGACAGTTGTGTGGGGGGGGTGCCGCCTAGGTGTGGAGGGGCCAACTAAGTCTGAAGAGACCGGAAGGCAGCCAAAAGGGCTGCGGATAGGCAGCCGCGGGACGAGGCGGACGGGGATGGGCGGTTTCGTTTTCTTACCCAGATTAACAGCGAGTCGGCGGCGTAGCCTGAGGCGGCGGCTTAGCGTTTGCCTGCCGTGAGACGCTTCTTGGATCGCCCTGTCGAGCGTGACTTAGCGGCCGGTCGGCGAACGGATCGGGAAGAGGCGATGGTTTTTCCGCGGCTGGAGGTCTTGCCGGCCCGTTTGGTGCCTCGGCCCTTTACGGCGGAGGTGATTTTGACGGCTGCGTCGGTCAAGTCGGTGGCGATCTGCAGGGCTTTGATGTCCTTGCGGGCTTTTTCGAGCATCCGCCGGGCCTGTTCGACGTTGGTTCCTTCCAGGCGAACGACCAGCGGCACCTTAAAGCCCACTTCCCTGGCGGCGCCGATGATGGCGGCGGCGATGGTGTCGCACTTCATAATGCCGCCGAAGATGTTGACCAGCACGCCCTTGACTTTGGGATCGTCGAGCACGATGCGGAAGGCTTCGGTTACGGCTTCCTCGGAGGCGGACCCGCCGACGTCCAGGAAATTGGCGGGCATGCCGCCGTGGAGCTTGATGAGGTCCATGGTGGCCATGGCCAGGCCGGCGCCGTTGACCAGGCAGCCGATGTTGCCGTCGAGCTTGATGAACGACAGGCCGAAGCGCTTGGCGCGCAGTTCGGCGGGATCCTCCTCCAGAGGATCGCCCATGGCGGAGACTTCGTTTTGTCGTCCCAGAGCGTTGTCGTCGAAGTTAACCTTGGCGTCGATGGCGATCACCAGGCCGTCGGGATTTTCTTCCGTCGGTTTGGTGACCACCAGGGGATTGATTTCCGCCAGGCTGGCGTCGGTTTTGAGGAACAAGTCGGACAATTGGTGCATGATTTTCCCGGCCGCGCGCACCTGCTGGCCGCGGAAGCCCATGCGATAAGCCACTTTGCGGGCCTGGAACGGCAACAGCCCCGTCACCGGGCTGACCGGCTCGCGGATGATGGCCTGCGGCTGGGTGGCGGCGACGTGTTCGATGTCCACGCCGCCCTCGCTGGAGGCGATCATGGTGGGGTATCCCGTGGCGCGGTCCACGGCCATGCCCAGGTAATATTCCTTGGCGATATCCACGCCCGCGGCCACGAGCACCTTGGTGACCTGCACGCCCTTGGGGCCTGTCTGCGGAGTGACCAGAGGTTTACTGAGCATGACGTAAGCCACGCGGCGGGCTTCGTCGGCGCTTTTAACCAGCTTCACGCCGCCGCCTTTGCCGCGGCCGCCGGCATGAACCTGGGCTTTGACGACGGCCAGTTTGGCGCGATATCGGCTTTGCAGTTCCTCGAATGCCCGGGCGGCGTCGGCGGGATTCTCCGCCACGATGCCGGGGGGAACAGGGATGCCGAATTGGGAGAGGAGTTCGCGGGCCTGATATTCGTGAACCTTCATGACAGCCTTTCGGTCAGTAGGTTCGGATGATTATAAAACCATAGCTTCACGCAGCCAAGGGCGCAAAAGACAGGGCGATATTCTTTTTTGGCTGAGCATGATTTCGCCATCAGGGTGTCACCGGGGCCGCGGTATTGGTCAGGGGCACGTGGACATAGAGCTCGTCGTGGCGAACGGTTCCGCCGCAGGCATGGCCCGGCCCGTCGTGGGGGTGCGAAGCCGGGGGGTGGGGGCGCGGCGGGCGCATGGCGTATTTCACGGGCTGCTGGTGGTCCTGGTATTGCCGCTCGGCGTTGAACACGGAGCTGAACTTCCAGAGGCTGCGCAGGAAATTGGTCTGGCCTTTCATGGCCAGCTTCAGGGCGATCCAGCCGGCCTGCCGCATGACCGACCAGCCTAAGTGTTTGCGGTTGAGGATGGCCTGGGTCTTGACCAGCTCTTCATAAAACCGCTTGAGGGGCAGGGTCGTGGGCAGGACGGCGTGCTGGACGTCAAAGAGGCGATAGTCCAGGGTGGTGAGCTTGCGGGATTCGGTGTGCCAGATTTCCGTGCCTGGATAAGGCGTCTGCACGGTGACGTGCACGATTTCGGGCACCTTCAAGGCCCACTCGCGCAGGTGATCGAAGCGTTTTTCGTCCCAGGCGGGGTCGGCAATGATGTTGATGGCCACGCGAATGCCCAGGCGCCGGGCCACGTCCAGAGCCTCGAAGTTTTTGTTGGGCGTGGTGCGTTTGCGGAAGATTTTCAGTTGTTCTTCATCGAGGGCTTCGATGCCCAGGAACATGTAACTTAAGCCCAGCCGGGCCCAGCGTTCGAAGACCTCGGGATTGCGCAGGAGCACGTCGGCGCGCGTCTCGAGGTAATACTCCTTGCGGATGCCCCGTTTTTCCACCGCGTCGGCGATGGCCATGCCGTGATCGGGCTTGATGAAAGCCACGTCGTCGACGAGGAAAACGTTGGGCTCGCGCACGGCGGCCAGATCCTCCACGGACGCCTCGACGGACAACTTGCGGTAGCTGCGTCCGTAGAACGTCCAGGCGCTGCAGAAGCTGCAGTCCCATGGGCAGCCGCGGGTGAACTCCACCGAGGCGCAGGGGTCCAGGTGCCCGATGAAATATTTGTGGCGTCGACCGCCTAAGTCCCGGGCGGGGAGATGCTCATCGAGATTCTGCACCAAGAGCGGGGCCGGCCCGCTGCCTAAGCGGGTGACGACGCCCGGAAGCTGCTCTAAGCCGCCGTGGCGACCGGTGGCCAGCACCTGGGGGGTGATTTCCTCGCCCTCGCCGCGCACGACGGCGTCGATGGCGCCCTGGGCGTGTTCGAGCACTTCCTCGGGGACGAAGGAGACGCTGTGTCCGCCGACGAAGATCAGGCAGTCCGCCAGGCGCTGGCGGGTGAATTTAGCCAGGTCGATGACCTCGGGAACGTTGGCGAAGTAATTAAGTGAGAAGGCCACGGCCTGCGGCTGCCATTTATCCACCAGCGTGAAGAAATCTTTTGGGCTGTAGACGGCCAGGTCCAGCAGGCGAACCTCATGGCCGGCCCGACGGGCCGCCCCGGCCACGCGTTCGAGGCCCAACGGCTCGAGCCGCAGATAGACTTCGCTGAACATCAAGGCGCTGGGTTGGACAAACAGAACTCTCATGCATCGCTCCTTTGCAGTTCGCCGCGCGAGGTTCGTTCTCAAAGCTTAGCCGGATCAAAGTGAAAAAACGTTGCGGCGACGGACGAGTTTCTTGTTGGGCTATCTGGATATTTCAGGGTCTTTTTCAACGGGCCATTCCGATCCGGGAGTCATTTCAGCGGATTTCCGGGGGCCTGATTTCCGGTGGGTCGGCTTCCGGGGCCGACTGCCAAGGACCACTGCCGGAGATCGCTTCCGGGGGTGGGGTGGGGAGGAAGCATGATACCTGTCTTCGGAGGTCGGCAAGTTGCCAGGGTGTGTGCGGGTCATCATTTAGCGGCAAATCGTTTTTGGTCATGGGGTTTTGTATTTGGGTCGATATAATGTTCTAACGTGCGAAGGATCTCTTTTCATCGTCCGATATCCATTGCCGGCCTGGTCGTCGTCCTGGTCCTGGTTTTTGGTCCGCTCCTGATCAATGCCTCCGGCGGAGCGGTGTGCATCGCGGATTCCGGGCCGATGCGCTGGCAATTGGTCGATCGCTCCCGCCCGATGGCACGGTGGATGGCCACGCTGGCGGAGGCGACGCGCACGTTCCGGAATATTCTGCCGGACGATCGCCTGCCGACCGTTTGGGGCGCGGCGGTTCTGGGCATCGCGGCGGTGATCGTGGCGGCAACAGAATCCGGGCTGGTCTTTTTCTGCGTGGGGCTCGCCCGAGCCGAACGCCTTCACGTCTGGCAAAAGCGCCGGTTGAACCTGCCTCCTCCTGCCGACTGCTGATTCTCCAGCGGCGGCCCGGTCCGATTTGATTCCCGTTATTTATTTAAATTCAATTCCCGCCCGGCTGACTAAGCGAAGCTCATGGGCGGAAGCCTCTTTTGCATGAGAGTGACAAGCCATGGTTATTTCCGCATTCGGCAAGACCTATACGCGTATCTTCGGTTCCCGCAACGATCGTCTGCTTAAGACCTATCGCCGGCGGGTGGAGCAGATCAACGCCCTGGAGCGGGAAGTCGCTCAGTTGACCGATGCGCAGCTGCGCGAAAAGACGACGGAGTTCACGCAGCGCCTGGCGGCGGGCGAAAGCCGCGAGGCCATCGTGCCCGCGGCGTTGGCGGTGGCCCGCGAGGCGATGGATCGGGCGGTGGGCATTCGCAACATCTTCAAACCGGAGCTGGCCTTCGATCCGGCGACGTTGCCGGAAAGTCAGCGCGGGGTTCATGCGCAAGTCAAAGCCCAGATCGCCGCCACCGCGCCCAAGACAATTCCGGGGCAGAACGAGCCGGTGCCGGGCTGGATGCAGGTGGAGATTCCCAATTCCCTCTATCAGGCGGTGCGGGCCTTGTATCCGGAAAGCCGGCCACCCTATCGGGCTCGGCCGTTCGACGTGCAGCTGATCGGCGGCATGGTGCTCTGGGAGGGCAAGATCTCCGAGATGAAGACCGGCGAAGGCAAGACCATCGTGGCGCCGCTGGCCTGTTACCTGTCCATCCTGGAAGGCTTGCAGTGCCACATCGTCACGGTCAACGACTACCTGGTGCAGCGCGACCGCGACTGGGTTTTCCCGTTTTATTACCACCTGGGCCTGACGGTGGGGGCGATTCACCCCTTCCACATGCAGCCGCCGGAGGAAAAGAAACAGGCTTACTTCTGCAACGCCCTTTACGGCACGAACAGCGAGTTCGGGTTCGATTATCTGCGCGACAACATGAAGCTGACGCTCGAGGAGCAGGTCCAGAAGCACCGGGACTTCTGCATTATTGACGAAGTGGACTCGATTCTGATCGACGAAGCTCGCACGCCGCTGATTATTTCCGGACCGGCTCACGAAGACACGCCGCGCTACGCGCTGGCGGACCAGATCGCCCGCCACCTGATGCAGAAGCAGCGGGACTGGGACGCCCAGGACGCGGCGGTGCAGCAGGCCATCCGCCGGATCAAGGGCCTGGAAGGCGACATCCGCAACGCCCGCGATAAGAACGCCAGCGCGGAGATGAAAGAGGAGATGGGCCGGCTGGCGCAGCAATTGCCGGAGCTGGAAAGCCAGCGCGATCGCAACACCCGCTACTACGAAGTGGAGATGGACAAGAAAGCCTCGCACCTGACGCACGACGGCGTGGCGGAGGCCCAGAAGGTGGCGAACATCGGGTCGTTCTACGTCGGGACCAACATGGACTTTCCGCATCTGCTGGAAAACGCGTTGCGGGCCCACGCGGTGTACCAGCGGGACAAGGACTACGTGGTGCAGAACGGGGAGGTGATCATCGTCGATGAATTCACCGGGCGTCTGATGATCGGCCGGCAGTGGTCGGACGGGCTGCACCAGGCGGTGGAGGCCAAGGAGAAGGTCAAGGTCAAGCAGGAAACCCAGACCCTGGCGACCGTCACCATTCAGAACTTCGCCAAGCTCTACAAGCGTCTGGCGGGCATGACCGGCACGGCCATGACCGAATCCCAGGAATTCCATGAGATCTACAAGCTGGAGGTGGTGAGCATTCCCACCAATCGGCCGGTGACGCGCGTTGATCGGGACGATCTGATTTATCTGTCGCAGAAGGACAAGTGGAGCGCCATTCTCGATGAGATCAAGCGCTATCACGACCTGGGCAGGCCCGTGCTGGTGGGCACCACCAGCGTGGAAAAGAGCGAGATGCTCTCGGGCATGCTGGCCAAGCGGCACGGCATCAAGCATGAAGTGCTTAACGCCAAGCAGCACGAGCGTGAGGCGTTGATCGTGGCTCATGCCGGCGAACTGGGCGCGGTGATGATCGCCACCAACATGGCCGGCCGCGGCACGGACATCAAGCTGGCGGCCATTGAGCGGGCGGCCCTGGTTCATCACTGGCAGCAGCGCAATCTCCTGCCGCGCCAGGCGGCGGCGACGATGAGCGATGAGGAGCTTGTTTCTCTGTCGTATCGCCACCAGGCCAGCGTGGTGCTGGGGTGGAAGCCCAAGGACGTGGAAGCCCAGAGCGACCAGGAGATTCACCTCCAGCTGCTGCGTCACTGGGTGGGCACGTTCGCCATGATCGATCCGGCCAAGGCGGGGCGCATGTCCGCGGAGGCCTGCATGTCAGCCTTGGACGCTTTGCCGGATTTCATGTTCCATCGCCTAAAGATCTATCAGCACGTGGAGCAGATGGGCGGGCTGCACATCGTGGGCACCGAGCGGCACGAAGCCCGCCGCATCGACAACCAGTTGCGCGGGCGCTCCGGGCGCCAGGGTGATCGCGGGTCGTCGCGGTTTTTTATTTCGCTGGACGACGAGCTGATGGCCCTTTTTGCAGGCAAGACCACGCTGACGGCGCTCTCCAAGCTGGGCATGAAGGAAGGGGATTCCATCGAGCATCGCTGGGTGACCAAGAGCGTGGAGCGGGCCCAGAAGAAGGTCGAAGAGCGCAACTTTGAAATTCGTAAAAACCTGCTGGAATACGACGAGGTGATGGAGCACCAGCGCAGCAGCTTCTACGGCATCCGCCAGGCGGTGCTCGCGGGCCGGGACGTGCATGCGATCGTCTTCGGGTATCTGACGGACGCGGTGGAAAGCGCCCTGTCGGCGTATCTGGCGGACGACTATCTGGTGACGCAGATCGCCGAGTGGTGCCGACAGACGCTGGACGTGAGCGTCGATCCCAGCAAGCTGCGCACGGACAGTTTGTCGGAATTAGAGCGGCAGGTCCGCCAGGAAGCACGCGGCGAAGCGCGGTCGATCATCGAATTGACCATCGGCGAGTACATGTCCTCCGACCTGCCGGCCGAGGAATGGGATTACAAGGGGCTAAGCTCCTGGGCCATGAGCCGATTCAGCGTGGATTTGACGCAGTCCCGCCTGCGGCAGATGAGCATTCAGGAAGTCCGCGATACGTTGGCGGAGGCGGCGGTCAAGCAGATCGACAAGAAGGATTTGTCCGGCTTGGCTAAGTTTTTAGAGCCTCATTACGCGCAGCGGCAGATCGTGGACTGGGCGCGCACCAAGTTCGGCATCGAGCTGTCGGCCCAGGAATTGGCCAAGTTATCGTTGGACGATGCGATCGAGCACGTTTTGGAGAAGGCACGCCTGGCCTATCGCCGGCGGGAAGTGACGTATCCGGTGGAGTTCGCCCTGGACATGACGTTCATGATCGCCCAGCAGGACCGTGAGCGGGCGGCGGCGCAACTGGCCGGGTGGGCCAATCACCGTTACGAGATGGGCTGGACCGCCCAGGACGTGCTGGGGATGGCCGGCAAGGACCTGCACGGCAAACTGGTGGCGGAGGCGGACCATTGGATCAACGGCGATCGCCTGCAAACCCTGGTGGATCGGGCTTTGGCGGAACATCCCGACGCGCAGGCCCTGGCGGAATGGGCGGGCAAGCGCTTGCTGCAGCCGACCACCGCCCAGGAGCTGGTCGAGGCCCAGGATCGCCGTGAGCTCCTGCTGCAGAAAGGCAGGAGCATGCTGCGGGCGGAAATGACGGAGCTCGAGCGTTTTGTCCTGCTGCAGATTCTGGATACGGCCTGGAAGGACCACCTGTACGCCATGGACCAGGTGCGCGATTCGGTCAGCCTGCGCGGGTATGCCGAGAAGGACCCACGCATCGAGTACAAGCGCGAAGGCGCCAACCAATTCGAGCAGATGCAGCAGATGGTGCGGGAACGGGTGACGGACTTGATCTTCCGCGCCCGCTTAACGCCCAACGTGCAGGTGCGCAGCGTTTATAACGAACAGGAAGCCCGGCACGAGGAGGCTCAAGGCGTCGTCTCCCAGCAGGCCGCGGCCGCGGCAAGCCAGGGCACCTCCGAGCAACAGGAGGACATCGAGGCTGCCGAGCGGGCGGGCACGGGCGGCGGAACGCACTTTGTTTCGCGTAAACAGCGTCGCGCCGCCGAGGCCAAGGCTGCGAAAAAAGCGCGTGAGCACCCGGTGCAGCCACGCCACAAGCGGCGGTGATTGACCCTTTGACCCCGGACCCCTGCACGGCGTATCCTCTTGCCCGGTAGCGCAAGCGGGCGGATATCCTGTGCTTGGCGGGAGCGAATCGATCATGAGGAAAAAAGCTTTGCGATGGTCGGGCGTGCTGGTGGGTTTGACGCTGGGCTGGCTGGCGGCTGGGCAGGTGGGCTGGTCCAACCCGTTGCCCGCGGAGCATGCCGGCACCCCGGCGGTTGCGCCGGCGGCGGCTGAGCATTCAGAGGCTTCCGCGCCTGCGCAAGCCGGCGGGGAGCACGCTGGGGAAGACATGGGTGCTGCGGCTGCGGATCAGCTGGTTCCGCGCGATGCCAACGGTCAGCCGGCGTGGCCGGACTGGTACCGCTATGTGATCGGCGGAATCGTCGGGCTGTTCGCGCTGGCGGTTTTGCTGGGATTGCCGGCATCTAAACTTAAAACCCCCGTCGGTCCCGAGCGCCCGGCCGTTGCCGCTGTCGACCACCATGCTTCGGCAGGCAGCGGGCACCACCAAGCCGATCATTAAGTCGAAAACCTTACAGCAACTGGCTGATCACCGCGTCGGCCACGTAGAGACCTTCTTCGGTCAACTGCAGGTGATCGTCTCGCCAGGCCAGCATGCCCAGGCGTTCTAAGTCACGGACTTTGTCCCACCGTGCGTGATCGTCGCGGAGCAGGGCATTGAGCCAGCTTCTTTCCGCGCCGGCGCGCAGGCGCAAACGGAGCATCAGGACTTCGCCGACGTGCCGGTTGACGTCCAATTCCTCTTCATCCGCGACGGGCGCGGAGGCGACGGAACTTATATAGGCGCCTAAGTGCGGCACGTTCTTCCACCGTCGGCCCTGGACATGGCTGGCGGCGGAGGGTCCGAATCCCAGCCAGGAGTCGTTTTCCCAATAGACCAGATTGTGCAGGCACTGGCGGCCGGGCCTGGCCCAGTTACTGATTTCGTAATGCTCGTAGCCGGTCTGGGCGAGGATCTGTCGGACCAGCCCGTACATGCGCCGTTCGATTTCTTCGTCCACGGGTTGGATTTGCCCCGCCCGCTGGCGCTGGGTGAGGGCGGTGTTGGGCTCGTAGGTCAGGCCGTAGCAGCTGATGTGGTCGGGCTGGAGGTGGAGGGCTTGGCTTAAGTCGTCCCGGACATCGTCGGGGGTCTGCCCGGGAATGGCAAAGATCAGGTCGAGGTTGATGTTGGCGATGCCCGCCTTACGCGCCAAGGTCACCGCGCGGGTAACGCTGGCCGGCTCATGCCAGCGTTCGAGGGTCTTCAGGTGGGTGACGTTGAAGGACTGGGCGCCGATGCTGATTCGATTAACTCCGCCCTGAACCAGGACGGTCAGGAGGTTTTCGTGGAGGGTTTCCGGATTGGCTTCGACGGTGAATTCCGCCACGTCGTCCAGGAGGCCCATCTGACGCATGGTTTCCAATATTTTTTTCCAAAGTTCTGCCTCCAGCAGGGTGGGCGTGCCGCCGCCGAAGAACACCGTGCGGGGTCGAAGCGTATAGCGCTGAGCCTGGAAACGGATTTCTTTTAGAAGCCGGTCCACAAAGGCACTTTGCCGGTCTGATCCCGCAGCTGGTCCGTTTATGCCGGTGGGGCTGTCAGGGAGGCTGTAGAAATCGCAATAGTGGCATTTGTGGAAGCAGAAAGGGATATGCAAATACAACCCTTGAATAGGATTGGAAGATAAAGGTTGCCCTGTCGTGATTTCAAAAGTAGACTTAACGTTGGTCCCTCCATCTTTGCAGATTGGATCTGTCATGGACGTTGTACTGGTCATGTTTATGGCGGACGGTACCCGCCGCGATTTCACCTTAAGCCGTGGCCGGACTGTAGTTGGCCGCACGGTATCCTGTGGCCTGCGGGTGCCCTTGGCTATTGTCTCGCGTAAGCATTGCGAGATCACCATCGACCAGGATGCGGTCCACCTGCGTGACCTAGGCTCGAGCAACGGCACCTTCCACAACGGTGCGCGGGTGCAGGAGGCTGACCTGGCCCCTGGGGATCAGATCAGCGTCGGTCCGGTTAAGTTTATCGTGGTTGTGGACGGGAAGCCGGAGAAAATCGATCCGGTGCCGACGATTATCCCGGCCCACAAGGCGACCAAGCCCAAAACCCGCAAGAAGAAAGAGCTGCCACTGGATGCCAGTGCGCTGGCGGTGGCTGCTTTGGAAGATAGTGCCGCCACAGCCTCGCTGGACAGCGGGACGATCAATTTGGACGGCATGTCGGATTCACAAAGCGCTGGCGGGGGTTCGTCCGGCAATCTGCCCTTGATTCTGGACGACGAGGAAGACGACAAGAAGTAAGACGGGTCGTCGGGCCATGGCACAATTGTCGCTATTGGCAGCCCGCTATTAATACGCGAATTCTTTTTAATTGGCGATGGCGCAACGTCTGCGTGGAAGGTGGTTTCTTAGACCTTTTCTTCTTCGCCAGGTTGCTCATTAGAGGCGGCCGGCACTGCGGGCGTGGGTGCCGCGGAGGTGGCAACCAGGGGTATTTTCACCCTGGCATTGCACTTACGACAGCGCACTACCTTGCCGCGGGTCATGGCGGGAACCGCCAGGATGGATCGGCAGCGGAGATTAGGGCAAATAACGCGGATGACTTCTGAGGGCATGAATCCCTCCAATGCAGGGTGATACTGGCTATATCGTCCGCCTAAACCCTTTACTTAATAAACTTTGCCACACTTCGGAGCGTTGCCGCGACCAATAATCGGACTGGTCTGGTGATGGTTAATCCGCCACCAGGCTGGATTTGGTTTCCACGGAAGGCAGCAAACCGAGCAAGATGGTCTGCTGCCGAAGGTTTTCGGACTTGATGCCCTGGCCCGGACGATAGCGGGTGTAGATTTGCACCTTGGCGTCAGCGACATTCAGGTCGATGGCGTGGCTGGTCTGGACCACCACCAGTTCTTTGTCGGTCCCTAACCCGGCGACGGGCTGAACGCCAAGAAGCTTGATCGTCACCTGGTTTTCGCCCTGGCCGCGCGGGGAGCCGTCCTTTAGGTTAAAGACTTTCATGTTGCTTTTTGCCTGATACTCCTGTCCAGGCTGCAACTGTGCGGGCAGATATAGGAGGGCGGGCTCGTATTCCACGCGGACGCCGTCGTCGAGCGACTCTTCCCTGACCACCCGGATCGAGCCATCCTCTTCCTGTTGCAGGTAGGTGGTGCTGACGCCTTGGACCGTGTGGATCCAGAGATTCTTTTCCTGGCCTGGTTCCTGGCTGGAGCGAAGCGATTCAGCGACTTTTTGTTCAGGTTTGTTGCCGTTTCGGATGCGGCGGTGCCCGGAATGTTTGCGCAGGGGCAATAGATCCTTGGCCAGGAAGGTTTTGTCCGTAGGTTGCACAGCCTGCTGCTCCAGCCGGGCCTGTTCCGCCCAGCTTGAGCTTTGGCAACCGGAGGTAAGCGCGAACACGGCCAGCATGAGCCACGAAGCACAGACGAAAATTCGCATGGGTTTGATCCTGGTAAGGGCGAGATCAGGAAAAACAAAAGAATTTACCACGGAGAGCACGGAGAAAAGCCGTAGACCATGATTATTCTTTTGCTTTTATCTCTGTGGTCTCCGTGGCCTCTGTGGTAAATGGATTATTCTTGGCGGCAAGTCCATGCCACTACGAGGCGGGCAAATCGTTTGGCGCATCCACCGCGGCCAACTGCAGCTTCACCCGGCGCAGGGAGCCGGCTTTAAAGCGCTGGATTAGTTCCCTTTCCTTTCCCTGTCTTAGAAAGCGATCCAGCTCAAACAGCCGGCTGCTGCCTTGGACGCCGACGGTCAACACTCCGCGGGCGAAACCCTCTAAGCGTGTGAAGGGCAGCAGGCTGGGGGGCACGATCTGTTCCCAAAGTTCCGCCATCGGGCCCATCTGCTTTTGCAGGCGTTCCAGTTGCTTGCCCATGTTCCGGGTGACTTTTTCCAGCGACAGGTCGGCTTCCTTGCGATTGCGCCACTGGCGGAGGCGATCGAGGTATTGCTGGCGGGGGTCAGGGGATTCCGGGGGATCCGGGGGGGCGGGGCTGTGCATGGGCTGGATTTTACCGTCTGGGAGCGATTGGTCGTGAAAAGAAGATTCCCAAGCCGGGGCCGCTACAATTCCCCCTCATGAGCATCATCCTGCTGGGATATCACGGATGCGGCAAGAGCACGATCGGCAGGTACTTGGCCGGCGAGCTGTGGAAAACCCTGGTGGACACGGACGCCTTGGTGTGCAAGCACTTTGGGTTGTCGTCCATGGCGGAAGTCGGTCGCAAGCAGAACTCGGCAGCGGTCAGCGACGTGGAAGCGGGCGTTTTGCGATCCGTCATCGGGGACGAGGATAAGGTGATCGCCTTGGGAGCCAGGGCTCCGTTGAATCCCGCCGTTATGAAGATGCTTGAGCGCGGTCCTGGCAGAGCTGCTGGAGGAGGAGGGGAACTGTCGGGGGCACTTGCGGGGGCAGTTCCGGGGAAACTTCCGGGGGCACTTCCGGGGGGAGTGAGGATTTTTCTTAAGTGTCAGCCGGTGGTTTTGCGGAAGAGGTTGGCGGCTGCGGCTTTGGCGAAGTTGGTTGTCAGCCAGGAGCAGAAGGTGGAAGAGGAGTTAGCCAAGCTTGAGCCGGTTTACGTTGCGCTGGCGGATCGCACTTTTGACGTGTCGGACCTGACTCCGCAGGATGCGGTTCGGCATCTGATTCTTCGTTGTCTATGAGGGAACAGTTGGCTGACGCGGGGATCGGAAGACTTCATGAACATGGTCTTGATGGGCTATCGCGGTTGCGGCAAGTCCACGGTCGGCCGACTTCTGGCTGAGCGGCTGGGACGGGTGTTTGTTGACGTGGATGAGGAAGTCAGCCGGCGGTTTGATCTGCCCAACATCGCCGGCGTGTGGCGGGAATATGGGGAGGATTTGTTTCGGCAGATGGAAGCGATCGCGGTGGTGGAATTGTTGGGCGAGGACAATCGGATCATCGCCTTGGGCGGCGGGTCGGTGATGCACGCGGAGGCTCGTCAGGCATTGGCGCAAGCAGACCACGTTTGGCGTGTTTACCTTAAGTGCACAGCCGAGGAGCTTTTTCGCCGGGTGCAGGCGGACACGCACCGTGCGGTGACGCGGGCGAACCCCAAGAAGCTGTCGGGCGGGCTAAAGGAAATTCAGAGCATGCTGGCTGAGCGCGAACCGGTTTATCTGGAGTTGGCGGACTTCGTCTGCGACGTGACGAACCTGACCGCCCCGCAAACCGCCGAGAGACTCCTTGCGCAGGCTTTACCCTTTAATCCCTGACCCCCCGGCTCTTAATGCTTAACTTCCAGCTTGCCCCGTCCTCTGGACCCCATCGCCGGGACCTTATACATTGACGGGGCGATGAAACTGATCTGCTCTAAATCGACGTTGCGCGGGGCGGTGGATATCCCGGCCTCCAAATCGCACACCATCCGGGCCGTGGCCATCGCTGCACTGGCGCAGGGCCAAAGCGTGATCCGCGATCCCTTGGAATCCGCCGACGCTCAAGCGGCCGTCGACGCCTACCGCGCGTTGGGGGCGACCATTGAGTGCGCTAAGACTGAATGGCATGTGCGTGGGTTCGCCGGTAAGCCGACCGCCCCAGCCAACATCATCGACGTACTCAACAGCGGCACCACGCTCCGCCTGGCGTTGGGCTCAGCCGCTCTTTTGAGTCAGGGCCAGGCGCAGTTCACCGGCGATCACCAGATTCGTCGTCGGCCGATCGGTCCGCTGGCCCAATCCTTGACCGACTTGGGCGCCACTGCCGTCTGCACTCTCGGCAACGGCTGCGCTCCAGTAGTCATCAGCCCCAAACTTCGCGGCGGTCGCACCAGCATCCAAGCCGTGACCAGCCAGTATCTATCCAGCCTGCTGATCAATTGCCCCTTGGCTGAGGGCGACACCGAAATCGACGTGCCCCTGCTTAACGAGGCCCCTTATGTTCTTTTGACCCTCGATTGGCTTAATCGCCAGGGTATTCAATATCAGCGTGAGGAACTCAGAAAGTTCCGCATCCCCGGGCGGCAGCACTACAAGGGTTTTGATCTGCGTGTGCCGGCCGATTTTTCTTCCGCCACGTTCTTCCTGGCCGCCGGGGCTTTGGGCGATAACGACATCCTCGTCCGCGGGCTGGACATGACCGACAGCCAGGGCGATAAGAAAGTGATCGACTATCTGCGCCAGATGGGCGCCAAGATCGAACTCGCCGCCCAGGGCGTGCGCGTTCAGCCCGGGCAGTTGCACGGGTGCGATATTGATTTCAACGAAACGCCCGACGCTCTGCCCATGTTCGCCGTCCTGGGGTGTTTTGCCGCAGGCACCACGCGGCTGTTGAACGTGCCCCAGGCCCGCTTGAAAGAGACCGATCGTATCGCCGTGATGGCCCAGGAACTAAAGAAAATGGGTGGTAAGCTGGAAGAACTGCCCGACGGCCTGGTCATTCACCAAAGCGACCTGCGTCCCGCCGCCGTGGACGGGCACGACGATCACCGCGTGGTCATGGCCCTGGCCGTCGCCGCCTCCGCCCTTGCCGGCAAGGGCGATACCTCCATCGCCACCGCCGAGGCCATGAACGTCACCTTCCCCACCTTCGCCGATTGCCTCCGCCAGTTGGGCGGAAAAGCCGAAATACAGGGTTAGAGGAATTCACCGCCGCGTGCGGCGCAGCAGCGTAATGCCACATAACGTCCAGAGTGCCAGGGAAGTCGGCTCAGGCACGATAAAGAGAATATGTTTGGGGTCGACCAAGCCGCCGCTGCCACTGGTAACAAATTCATCGATGAAAGCGCCCGTCGTTCCGTTGTAACGAAGGATGCTTTTGGTGGCGGTACTGACGACGTAAAGATTCCCGTCCGGGCCGAACTTTAAGTCACGCGGCCCATCCAGTCCTCCACCATTGGCAAAGACTCCCTGAAACGTGCCGTCAATATTGAAGCGCAGGACCGTATCACTGTTGAAACTGCTGACGTACAAGTTGTCATCGGAGCCAAACGCCAAACCCCACGGTCCGTCCAGAGCACTGCCGGCGGAAATGGAACTCACATAGGCCCCCGTCTGGCCATTAAATCGCATCACTTGATCGGTCACAAAACTGCTGACGTACAAGTCGCCGTTGGGCCCGAAGGTAAGGCTAATGGCATCAATCAGGTTGCTGTCCGATGCAAAAACACCAAGGTCCGCCATGGTTTTGCCGTCAAAACAACGCACATTGCTGTACCAGTAATTTCCAACGTAATAATCGCCGTCGGGGCCGAATATGCCCCCGGAATAGCCATAGGTAATCGGAGATACGAGAACATCAATAAAATTTCCCGTATTGGGTTCGTATCGCCCAATGCCCGCACCACCACTTACATAGAGCAAGCCGTCAGGTCCAAGAGCCAGACCGATCCTGGCGCCTCCAAGACCTTGGTCATTCGCGGATATCAGTTCATCAATAAATGCGCCGGTTTGGCTGTCATAACGAAGCACGTTGCGCCCGGAGTAAGACGCCACCAACAGGTCCGCTAGCGCAGTAGTTGTTGCGATTAGTGTGCACAGAATGGTCCCTGCAATCACAGCCGACCGGCTCGAAGAAATGTTCATCATCATGTTGAAGTATCCCGGGAGTAAATTAAGAGGCTGTGCAACCGTGCGACAAATGAACCATAGTTGTGGATTGGGGAGCAATCAATAAAAAATCGGATCGCCTGATTACACTATTACACCCGGCAAATTACTCCGCCGTGATCAGTCGAGAAGTGTTCTAAATTGCCTGCCTTTTCCCGTGGTTTTCTGTATCATGTTCCGGCTATCGGATGGTCGGATAATCTGGGTAAACTCAGATGTTCTGACGGACAAGGTGACGTGTCTGTCGCCTGTCCGCCATGCCAACGCCAAGGAGTTTTTTATGCTCGGTTGCGATATCGGCAGCATGTTCAAGGTGACGGTGGCGGGGGGGTCCTATCAGGAAGGCTTGATTACGCACCTCCAAGGTGTGCCGCCGGGTCTGTATTTCACCGAGCAGGAAATCTACGAGGAGCTGCTGCTGCGCAAGCCCGGGCAAGGCGAGCTGACCAGCCCGCGCCGTGAGCCGGACATCCCCGTGATCTACGCCGGGGTCAACGCCGCCGACACCATCCCCGGCTTCAAAAACGCCTTCCACACCAACGGCACGCCGGTGGTGATTCTCCTGCCCAACTTGGACCGCCACTTTGAGCACATTGAGCAATACCAGTCGACCAACCGCACCCCGCGCCCCGGGCACGCTTCGTTTGCCTCGTACATGAAGTACGACCACTGGGACGACGCCATTGGCGCGGGGATTTTTTCCGGGCGCTACACCTCCACTATCGTGGCGGCGGGTTTTGTGGCCAAGCACATCCTGGCCCAGCACGGCATTCAAGTGACCTCCTTCGTGCGCGAGGCGGCTGGCATCGTCATGCCCGACATGCCTCTGGACGTCATCCGTCAGAAAGCCGCGGCCTATCGCAAGGTCCGCCGCGATTACGACCCGATCTGGAACTTTGTCTATGGCGAAAAGCGCATCACTCCCGGTATGCGCTACCTGGAAAAAATGCCCGTCCTGGCCGAGGTGGAAAAGCGCATCGGGTCCTTTGCCACCATTCCCATGGATGAAGCCAAGATTCGGGCTGAGTTGGGCATTCACCCCAGCCTGTTCTGCCCGGATCTGGCCGCGGCCGACGCGATGTACGAAAAGATTCTGGCTATCAAGAAAGCCGGCGACTCTTCCGGCGGCGTGGTGGAAGTGGTGGCCACGGGTCTGCCTGCCGGCATGGGCGAGCCGGTGTTCCGTAAGCTTGATGGCGAATTGGGGCGTCTTATGTCCATTGGCTCGGTCAAGGCCGTGGAAATCGGCGCGGGCCTGAAGGTCAAGGACATGACCGGTTCGCAGAGCAACGACCAGATTTTCGCCGACAAGAATCACCACGTTTACTTCGGGTCCAACCAGGCCGGCGGTATCACGGGTGGATTGACCACCGGGCAGGACATCGTGCTTCGTCTGGCCGTCAAGCCCACGCCGACGATCAGCAAGGACCAGCACACCATCGACAAAGTCACCAAGGAAAACGCGGAACTTAAAGCCGTCACCCGCCGCGACCCGACCTTGGTTGCCCGCATCTGGCCCGTGGCCGAGGCCTTTACCGCCATCATCCTGCTGGACCACTACATGATGCACTTAGGCTATCAGGCGATGTGGCGGAAGTAGGGGGGGAAGATACCCAGCGGGCGGATGGGCGCGTCACCTATTTTTTCCGCGTGGATTTCGCGCCCGCCAATTTGCGCAGCACGGCCAAGTTGATGGCGTCCCAGGGCTTTCCATTGGGAGCGGTGCCTTTAGGCGTTTCCAGGATCATCGGTTTTCCCTGGCAACGGCGGTCGCGGACGATCTGCCGCAGGGCGTCCAAGCTTACGTGGCCCTTTCCCCAATGCTCATGCCGATCGACGCGCTTGCCTAAGGGAACTTTCGAGTCGTTAAGGTGCCAGACTTTGACGCGGTCCAGGCCAAGAACGCTTTGGACTTCCGCCAGGACTGCTTTGGCGCCGGCAGAGCTGGTCAGGTCATAGCCGGCCGCCAGCAGATGAGCGGTGTCCAGACACACGCCCAGGCGTTGCGGTTCGCGCGTCTGTTCGATGATCGTCCGCAGGTGTTCTAAGCGATAGCCCAAGCCCGTGCCCTGACCGGCGGTGATCTCCAGGCAGGTGATGGTCTTTAGGCCCTTTAGCTCCGCGTGCAGTTGGCTGAGGGCGTCGGCGACTTTTCGTAAGCCCGTTTCTTCGCCCGAGCCTAAGTGGGCGCCGGGGTGTGTGACCAAAAAGGGGATCGCCAATTCCTCGCAGCGCAAAAGTTCATCGCGAAATAGCGCCAGCGATTTTTCAAATACTTCCCGGCTCGGGCTAGCCAGGTTTATCAGATAGCTGTCGTGGCTGACCACCTGGCTGAGGCCCGAACTCTTGCGGTGTTGCTGCCAGAGCGCCACCTGTTCGCCCGCCAGCGGCTTGACCTTCCATTGACGTTGATTCTTGGTGAAAATCTGCACGCTGGCCAGGCCCAGCGTTTGCGCTTCGATCAGGGCATTGTGCAGTCCCCCGGCTATCGACAAATGGCTGCCGAACATTTCGTTCCCTCCCCCAATCCTAAGGCATTTTCGTGAGCGTTAGTATCCACGCCGGGAGACTGTAGGCCACGATTCCCGCTTGCGGCAAATGCCTGCCGGGCGCTTAGGCGGGTCATTTCTTGCATCAAAGATAACGAGTGTGACCTTAGACGCGACGCCGTCGAAGCAGGACCAAGGATGCGCCCAGGAACAGGCTGATCGTTCCGGGTTCCGGGGCGGGCAGCGTCAGCGTGGACCAGCCGATGCGGCTATAGCCCAAGGAGTCGTCAACCCAGACGGCGATATTGCCGCTGATCCACGGCAGATGTTGATTGCGTGGACCGGTGGCCACGGGAAATTCCTCGCCGGTGGACAGGTCGAATCCCCAGACGTCCAGGTTGCGCCGATTGATGCTGGTGGTGTTATTCCGCCAGTCTTCCCAGATGACGATGTTGCCGCTGACCGCCACGTTGGAACGATGCTCGGGACTGCCGGTGTGATCCTTCACTAAGGTCAGCTTTCCTGTGGCCAAGTCATAGGCCATGACCTTGACGATGTTTTCGCCCTCGCTCATGTCACGCATGCACCAGGCGACGACGGAGCCGTCGATAACCGGAGGGCGAATGTCTTGATCTTCCGTGGCGGTGTAGAACCTGTTCGTAACGCCGGTACGCAGGTTGAAAGACGACAAGGCTTCGCCGTCTTCCCCTTCTTTCCAGATCACCCATTCGCCGCTGACCGCCGCCAGAGGCCATTCGACGTTTTGCAGCTTGCCGGACCATCCGGACGCCACATCCGCATAGCCCACCGCCCAGTCGCCCATCTGCCAGACGATGGATTGGCCATCCGTGGAGGGGTAATAGTGCTCATAGCCGTAGTAATACCCCGACGTCGGGCCGACGTATTCTTCTTCCCCGGTGGCCAGGTTGTAGGATCGAATGTGGGCCTTAGCGTAGCTGCTGACCGTGCGCCGGTCGGACCAGACCAGCAGGTCGCCGCCGAGGGCGATGTTCGGGTGCCAGGGCGCGAAACCCCAAAGCACCGTCGAGCCATAGTAATTCGCCCCGTGTTGCTCGGGTGCGACAATGGTTTTGGATTCGCCGGTGACGATGTTTTTGGCGTAAAGGCTGTAGGTTCCCATTTCGCCCCAGGCGATCCAATCGCCGCTGATGACGGGGCGGAAGATGGAACCGCTTTGAGGATTGATGTAGCCGCTGGTTGCAGCCCAAGCGGAACTGGTCAGCCAAAACAACAAGAGGGCAGCCAGAACTGAGCGTGTAGTCACTTCTTTGGGCCTGTTCTAAAAATGGATTAAGGACTAACGAGGATTTAACAATAAACGGTATTCAGCCAGAAGCAGACGGGAAATAAAAGAGCAAAAATACTTTTGCTCTCGGTCGTGGTTGCCCAGGTTGGAAATGTGGGTCATTCCTGTCTGCGCTCGGTGTCAGATTCACCGGCCAAGGGGAGATTGTCGAGGTTATTGTTCCGCCTGGTCCTGGGTTGTCTGGTCGGACGGAGCGGGACTTGGCGAGGCGGGAATCTCTTCGTCGCCCAAATCGAACAGTTTGCGCAAAGCCGCGGCGTAAAACGCCAATGGCGTGTGGGTATCTTTGCGGTCCAATTGGCTCAGCGGCAGGTGCAGAATCTTGTTGAGCAGGCGGTGGGTGTGTTCATCCAGGGCTTGGGTGAACAGGTTCGCCGTCGGGCCGTCGGCTTTGGCCGCCAACTTGTGAAGGGTGCGGTCCCGTTCCATCTCCGCCATGGCGAATAAGCGCGTGCGCAACGCCTTGGCCAATTCACCCACGTAGCGGTGCTCGATTTCATGGGCGCACAGTTCAGCTGCCTGGCGCAGCAGCTGGTCGCAGCGGATCATCTCCGCGCTGCGATCCTCCACTGTGCGCTGCACCACCGACTGCAGGTCGTCGATGTTGTACAGAAACACGTTGGTCATCGAGCCGACCGCGGGTTCCACGTTGCGCGGCACGGCCAGATCAATGAGGAAAAGCGGCCGTCCGCGCCGCCGCCGCAGGAGATGCTTGAACAGTCCGGCGGTGATGATCGGCTGCGGGCTGGCCACGCTGCTGACCACGATGTCCGCTTCAACGAGCAGCTCCTCTAGATCCGCAAAAGCCCGCGGGCCGCCCCGGCCTTCCTTGATTCCCAAGAACTGGCACAGGCCCTGGGCGTTTTCCAACGAGCGGTTAGCCACCCACAGCCGCAGCGGCTCTAGGGCGCGAAGGTGCCGCAACGCCAGCTTGGCCATTTCGCCCGCCCCCACGCCCACCACGATTTTGTCGCGGAAATCCTCGAAAATCCGCCGGGCAAAATCCACCGTCACCGACCCGACGGACATGCGGCCTTCGTTGATAGCTGTTTCCGTGCGAATTTTTTTGCCCACCGCGATCGCCTGCTGGAACACCTTGTGCAGGATCGGGCCGACCGATTCCATCTGTTGGGCCTGCTCGTAGGCGCGCTTGATCTGCCCGAGGATCTGCGGCTCACCGAGCACCATCGACTCCAGCCCGCCGGCGACGCGAAACAGGTGGGTCATCGCCTGGATCTGCTCGCGATGGATCGCCACGCCGCGCAGGGTGGCCGGGTCCAATCCCGCTTGCTCAGCCAGCAACGCGGCCAGATCCTCAAAGCCCGGCGGACGATGCACGGCCCGCACCAGATACACCTCGGTTCGGTTGCAGGTGCACAGCACCAGAGCCTCGGAAACCTGCCAGCGTGAGCGCATGGCTGCCAGAAGGCTTTCGATCCGCCCGCTGTCCAAGGCCAACTTCTCCCGCACCTCCACCGGCGCGGTACGGTGATCCAGCCCCAGCATGGTCACACGCATGGCGTCACCTCCCCGCGTGGGCCATACGCGGCCGGCAAGGTGGCGGGCGACTTGATTTCCTGCGCCGGAGGGGAATTGTTTTCGATGTTGTTCCGCGGTCGGGACATGGCGGAGACGACGCCGAAGACCGCCAGGAGGAGCACCAAGCCCAGGATGCTCAGCCAGGCGGCGCGCGGGCCGCGGAACCGGACGGTGTGGCGGACGTTCATGAGCAGGCCGTAGATCAGCCATACCCCCACGGACAATCCCACCTTGACGGCGAAGGTGGGCGTCAGGTGGGATCGACTCCAGCCCTCAGCCATGATGACCACGCCCGTAGCCAGGCCGACGGTCAGCAGCCCGAAGCCCAGCGCCGAGGTGCGGACGATGATTCGTTCAATGCGTTCGAGGCTGGCGGTCACTTCCCCGCCCGATTCCCGGCGGCGCAGTTTGCGTCGCGCGTACAAGAACATTCCGCCCGCGATGGCGGCAATAGCGACCAAGAGCGTTCCCAGATACACGCCGGCCAAGTGCACGGTTTTCCATAGCGTCGGCAGCGTCTGTTCGTCGAGGTTGAACGGCCGATACGTCCAGGCGCTGGCGCACAAGGCCCAGGTCAAGAGGAACGTCAACACCGGCAGGCCGAAGGCGCCTACGCCCGGCAGGCGCCGTGCGCTTTGCAGATACGCGATCAAGCCTCCGAAAATCGCGCCGATCAGGAGCAGCCCGTCCAAGTGCGACTGCAGCGGGACCAAGCCTTGATGCACGACAATCGCCCGATAGAGGAATAAGCCGGTCGCTCCGGCCGCGACCACGCCCGCCAGCAGGCGCTCAAGCCTTTGGGGACCTGGGCCGGTCAACTTGCCAAGCAGGCGCAGGATCGCGGCTGCGGTCCCCGCCAGGGACAAGAGGGCCAGGCCAATGATGATGCCGCTGGTCATCAGGTCATGCATGGGGAATCTCGCCTGCAGAGGAGGCAGTTATCAGGGTTGAGCCAGTATGGACTCGCACCATTGAATCAGACCGGTTCCACCGTGCTGCTTAAAAGTCCGCATGGCCTGTTCATCGGTCAAGCGGGAAAGGGCCTGTTGGCGAAGACTCACATCAGACACCTGTTCTTTTAATTTCGCACGGTAGGGCGCAATGATTTCCAACAATTTGGGCCAATCCGGGTCGAGTTGGGATTCCAGTTCGCGGACGATTCGTCCGGCCGCGGCGGCGGAAATTCCGCCTGTATGCACCGCCAGGGTGATCGGACCATTTTGCCGATGAGCTGGCACGGTGAAGTCGCCGCTTTCCGGATCGTCCACCCGGTTTATCAGCACGCCCAATTCGCGGGCGTCGTTGGCCGCCTGTTGATTGACCTGGGGATCATTGGTGGCGATCACCGCCAGGCACGCGCCCTGCAAATCCCCTTTTTGATAACCGCGGCGCCAAAGCTCCACGGGTAGGGCAGCGAATTCCTTTTCCACGTCGGGGGCCACCACGCGCACCTTAGCGCCGGCTTCCAGCAGACTCCTGGCCCGTCGCAACGCCACGCCGCCCCCGCCGATCACCACACACAATCGGCCTTGCACCCGCAAAATGACAGGCAAACCTTCCATGGGTTCCATTGTAGCGTCCGTCCGTTTTGACACGGAAAAGCAGATCGGAAAGACGATTGCCCAATGAGAAGTCGGGTGCCGGACAGCGTCTTCCAGGCCTCCGGAAGTGCTGCGTGCCGGTTGGCGATTTTCAATTGCCGATGTGAAAGGCACGAATTCACGGTGGCGTACGCTTCTTGCCCACCATCTCCTTTCCGAAGTCGGGAGCCAATGCACACAGCAGGCTTTGCCATGCTGTGTGGCACCCAGCTTCAAACCCTGCCCTCCGCCTCCGAAACCCGGACCCCGGCCCCGAGTCCCGGACCCCGAGACTTATTCGCCATTCGGCATTCTTCTCTTTCTTGCCGGGGGTATCATGTGAGCGTGAACGACCTTTGGGAAAGCCATCGCCAGCTACGCCGCCAGGCCGCCGAGCCGCTGGCTGAGCGCATGCGCCCGCGCACGCTGGAGGAATTTGTCGGCCAGCGGCACATCCTAGGGCCCGGCAAGCTGCTCCGCCGCATCCTCGAGGCTGATCGCCTAACCAGCGTGGTGTTCTATGGCCCGCCCGGCACGGGGAAGACCACGCTGGCGCGCGTCATCGCCCAGCAGACCCAAAGCTTTTTCGAGCAGGCCAACGCCTCCATGGTCGGCGTGCGCGACGTCCGCCGGATTCTCGAGCAGGCCCAGCAGCGTTTGGAGACTTCCTCCAAACGAACGATATTTTTCCTCGACGAAATTCACCGTTTCAACCGGGCCCAGCAGGACGTGCTTTTAGAAGACGTGGAGCGCGGCATCGTCATTCTCATCGGCGCGACGACGGAAAATCCCTTTTTCGCCATCAACAGCCCGCTGGTCAGCCGGTCGCAGATTTTTCAATTTGAACCGTTGTCCACCGACGACGTGAAGGGTTTGTTGCGTCGCACCGTGGCGGACGCCGAACGAGGCTATGGAAAGCTCAATATCCAGATCGCCGACGAAGCCCTGGATCTGTGGGCGACGATGTGCGACGGCGACGCCCGCCGGGCCTTGTCAGCCCTGGAGATCGCGGTGCTCTCCGGCGGGAAGGAGGGTTTGCGCCTTAAGACTTCCGCGCCGTCGCCGCATTCCCCGATCCCTAATCCCCAACCCCCTGTCTCTGACCCCCAGACGCCGCCTCTAATCGTCATTGATCTGGACGCGGCTGAGCAGTCCATTCAGCAGAAGGCCATCGTCTACGACGGCACGGGCGACGAGCACTACGACGCCATCTCCGCCCTGATCAAATCCATGCGCGGTTCCGACCCTGATGCCGCGATCTATTGGCTGGCCCGCATGCTGGCGGCCGGCGAAGACCCGCGTTTTATTGCCCGTCGCGTGGCGATCCTCGCCAGCGAGGACATCGGCAATGCCGATCCCCGGGCCATCCAGGTCGCCGCCTCCGCCTATGACATTACCGAGCGCATCGGCATGCCCGAATGTCAGCTTACTCTTGCGCAGGCCGTGATTTACATGGCAACTGCTCCTAAGAGCAACGCCTCGGCCAAGGCCATCTGGGCTGCCATGAGCGACGTCAAAAGCGGGCGGACCATTCCCGTGCCCCGCCACCTGCGCGACGGGCATTACGCCGGCGCCGAGGCTTTGGGCAACGCCCAGGGGTATCAGTACCCCCACGACAGCCCCACGGGTTTTGTTGCTCAACCATACCTTGGTGTCGATAAACAGTATTATCAGCCGACGCAACGCGGCTATGAGCAGCGGATCGCCCAGTTCCTGGCCTGGATCAAGGAACAAAACCCGCAAGCCCCGACGTTGTCGCCCGAAAAGAAAACGTCTCCGCCCGCGGAGTCGTAAGGCCCCAGGAGGGGGCTAAGCCCAAATTGATTTTCTAAACGCAAAAGGAGTTGCTCTGACCATGACTCTGTCCTCGCAGCGAACTCGCGTGACCCCCATTCGTGGAGCTGGTGCTTCTTACCGCCGCGGCGCAAAACCCTGGCTCGCCATCGCCGTGGTGATCATCCTGGCGGTCGTGGCGTACCGATTCCTGGTCAGCCATGACGGATCGGCCGGCAATCTGAGTCTCCAGTCAACACAAGCGGCTAATCAACTCGCGGCCGCCGGCACCAATAACGCCGCCCCGCCGCAGCGAACTTACCAGGCTGGCACAGGACCGCTGCCGGCCACAAGCCGCAACCCGACTCCGACGGCGACCCCTGCGCCGCCGCCGGCTCAATCTCAAACCAACACCGTAACCTTCGGCTCCCCCGCCCCCGGAAGTGCCCCCGCCCCCGGAAGCAATTCCACCGCTACGGCCGGAAGCACCACCGCAAGTATCCCCTCCGGCGTCGCGGGTAATACCCCTGGGAATAATTCCCCTGTTTCACTCCAAGCTGGACCGGAACGTAGGGAGAGTCCGGGGAGTGGCACGCCGGCCAACACGCCCGCTCCGCCGGCCGCGGGTGCGGCAGCGACTGCCGGGCAGCCGACCACGGCGCCATCCAATACGGCCGCACGCCCCGAGGCTTTTCGGCAGGGGATGAGCTTAATTGAACAGGGCCAACTGATCCGTGGCCGCGAGGTGCTCAGCCGCTTGTTTTTCAGCCCCGACAATCACTTGAGTCTGGCCGACTCCCAGGCGATTCGCGACACGCTGAATTCCATCAATCGCGAGCTGGTCTTCTCGCCCCGCGTTACGGCGGGCGACCCGGTGGTGGAAACTTACGTGATTCAGCCCGGCGACGTTCTGGCTCGCTTGGCGCCACGCTACAAGATCACCTATCAGCTTCTCCAGAAGATCAACCAGGCGAACCCGCGCAGGCTCTACGTCGGCCAGCAATTGAAAGTGATCAAGGGCCCGCTGCACGCCATCGTATACAAGCACTTGTTCATGATGGATATCTATGCCGTCACCGCGGACAACCAGCGGCTTTTTATTTCCAGCTTTTCGGTGGGGTTGGGCAAGGAAGATTCCACGCCCATCGGTTCGTGGCGCGTCAAACCCAGCGGCAAGCTGGAAAACCCCGCCTGGACCCACCCTGCCACCAATCACTACTACGCGCCTGACGATCCGCAGAACCCCATCGGTGAATATTGGATCGCCCTGGAAGGGACCGAAGACTTAACCCGCGGGCGCAACGGCTATGGAATTCACGGCACCATTGAGCCGCAATCCATCGGCCAGCAGATGTCCATGGGCTGTGTCCGTCTGCGTCCGGCTGACATCGCTCAGGTTTATGAACTCCTGGTGGACGGCGACAGCACGGTGGAAATCAGACCGTAAGCGGCTAGATAAGCGCGATAAAAAAAAGGCGGCTGTCGTGGCCGCCTTTTTCATTGGTTAGTTGGGGAAAAAGACCGGTTACGTGGCGGACAGCTCCAGCAGGGACATCGCCTGCTGAACGATCTGATCGACGCCCAGGCCGCAGTAGGCCATGATTTCATCCGGCTCGCGGGCGGACTTGGGAATCTTCGTCACGCACATCTGCTTGACGGTGAACCCGCCGCCGTCGGCCGCGGCGATGTCCGCCACGGCGCTGCCGATCCCCCCGCCGTAGTTGTCTTCCAAGGTCAGGATCATGCCGTTGTTTTCGTTGGCCAGGTCCAGAATCGCCTCTTCATCGAAGGGCAGCGAATACAGATCGACCAGCGTGGCGTCGATGCCCTGGGCGTCGAGCTTTTCCAGGGCCTTATTGGCTTCGTGCACCATGTAACCGGAAGCGACGATCAGGAGATCGCGGCCTTCGACGAGCACTTCGTGCCCGCCGAGCTGGAACTTGTCCTCATCGGTGTAGAGGAACTCCACGTCCGGGCGGAGCGTCCGCATGTAGCAGGGCCCGTCGTGCTCGGCCATGGCCAGGGTCAGGGCGTAAGCCTGCACCGCGTCGCTAGGCTGCAGGAGATAGCAGCCCGGATGACCGTTGTGGCCCTTCATCGAACTGAACGCACGGAACCAGGCCATGTCGGGCAACGACATCTGGCTGGGGCCGTCGGCCGCCAGGGAAATGCCCGCATGGGAGCCGACCATCTTGAGGTTGGCCCCGCTGTTGATGGCCATTTCGATCTGGTCGTAGGCCCGGACAAAGAACTTGGCGAAGGTGGAGGCAAAGGGAATCATCCGCCCGGCACTTAAGCCCGCCGCCACGGAAACCATGTTCTGCTCGGCAATGCGGCATTCAAAGAAGCGGTCGGCCAGCTTGGGATCCTTGGAGAACATTTCGGCGAAGGTCGAGTTCTTCACGTCCGCGTCCAGCGCCACGACGTCGGGATTGGCCAGACCCAGGGCCCGCAAAGCGACGCCGTAGGCCCGGCGGGTAGCCAGCTTGCCCTTTTGGCGGGCGCTTTCCAGGCCGAATTGTTTGAGGGCGTCGCTGAAGCTCATGACGGCCGAGCGTTCCTTGGCCCGGGGCTTCTCGGCCGACATCAGGCCGATCTTCATGGCCATGTCCACCATGGCTCCCAGCTGCTGGGCGGTGGCGTCCAGTTCCGCCAGGGCCTTGGCCAGGGCGTCGCCCTCGGCCGGCTTACCGTGATGACCGTCGCCTTGTTGGGAGGCGCTGCCCCAGCCCTTGACGGTCTTGGCCACGATGGCCACCGGGTTAGCGGCCGGATCGTGCATGCGCTGGGCGTGCGTGGAGAGGGCTTCTTGAATGGCGGAGGGCTGATGACCGTCGACGACCAGGACTTCGTACCCGGCCGCCTGGAGCTTGGCGGTCAGAACCGCCGGGGTCTGCTGGGCGCTGACAGCTTCGGACTGGGCCAAGTGATTGCAGTTGAAAATCGGGCAGACGGCCGTCAGGCGGTGATCTTTGATGAAGTCCACCGCTTCCCAGATCTGGCCTTCGCGGGATTCGCCGTCGCCGATGATGCAGAAGATGCGTTTGTCGATGCCGTTGACTCGAGCCGCGGCCGCCAGACCCGCGGCGATGCTTAAGCCCTGGCCCAGCGACCCGGTGGCCGCGTCGAAGAAGGGGAACCCTTCGCAGGGGTTGGGGTGCCCGTCCACCACGGAGTTCAGCGCCCGCAGCGACATGGCGTCCTCGCGGGTCATCGGCCGCCACTGTTCCTTGGTCTTGCCGATCATTACGCCCAAGTCGGCGCAAGCGGCGTAGACGATCGGGCAGGCATGACCTTCGCTTAGGACCAGCCGATCGCTTAAGGGATGGCTGGGGTTGGCCGGCTCGTAACGCATGTGCTGATACATCAGGATGGCGACGATGTGAGCGAGGCTGGCCGCGGTGGTGGGGTGACCGGAGCCCGCGGCCGCCGTCATCTGATACGAAAGCTTGGCAATTTCGATCGCCTTAGCGTGAACGGTTGAATCGAATGACATCGTGTTTGGTTCCTTCCTTGGGCGTTAGCTACAGAAACAAAACGTCTATTATTGGAGAATTTCCTTTGCAGAGCAACGCACCTAAGGTGAATTTGACACCAATAAATAAGATTTGGCGAAAAGAAATGGAGAAAAGAGCGGGTTATCCCCAGCTTGCCGAGGGAATGGAGCTGTTGCCGGTGGACTAAACCTTGTCGGGGTCCGTCAGCGTTGGGGGGGTTGCCACTGTTCCGGGGGCGGTTCCGGGGGTACTTCCGGGGGTGGCTGGGCCCAGGGTCAGGGCGTTCTTGCCTTGCCGTTTGGATTGCAGCGCCATGGCGTCCGCGCGCTCGAGCAGTTCCACGGCATTACGCCCGTCCCAGGGATAGCTGGCCAAGCCGCCGGAGATGGTCAGCGTGCCGGGCGCTTCCTGGGCCAGTTTGGGGAATTTCTGAGCCCGGATGGCCTGGCGGAAGCGATCGGCAGCCTTCAGTACGTCCTGCGGGTGTTGGCTGTGCGGCCGGCGCGGGCCCTGGGGATCCCAGAAGATGACGGCAAATTCATCGCCGCCGATGCGGGCCACCACGTCGTGGGTTCGGACCACCGACTGGAGCAGGCGCACGGTTTCATGCAGGATTTCATCGCCGGCGGCGTGCCCGTAGCGGTCGTTGTAGATTTTAAAATCGTCGATATCGAACACCATCAGGGTCACCGGCAGGCGTTCGTGGGTGGCTTTTTGCAGCAGCACCTGCAGGAAGCGATCGAAATACCGGCGGTTCCAGGCTCCGGTGAGGGGATCGCGCATGGCCAAGTCCCACAGGCTGTCCATCTCCTTGACCAGCGACAGCCAGTGACCCAGCCAGGCGGCCCACAATTCCAGATCGCTCTGGCTGATCCGCCGCGCGGAATACAGCCAGCCCAGCTCCTTGCCGTTGTAGCGTACCGGCACGGAAATCTGTTCGGGGGTCAAGCCTTTTTCGTCGGCCGACCAGCCGATCGCCGCGATGCCGGTTTTCTGCCGGATGATTTTTAGGGCCAGGTCCGCGACGGAGCGGCGGTTTTTCATCATGGCCGCCACCAGGTCCACGTCGCCTAAGGCTTCCTCCGCCGCCGGTGACGCGGGGAGCGGCTGTTTGGCGACGGCGGGTTGGGAAATATTTCCCGTCAGCAGGGCTTCCAGAGCTTGCGAGCTGAGCGGGCGCGGCAAGATCGCGTCCAGTTCCGCCGGCTTGTCATGGGGTAGGGCGGCATCCGCAGTCTCTACGATGCCGACCAAGCGCGTTTGCGGGGCCAGCTGTCTTAGCGCCTGCAACACCGAGCGGTCGACGGGCTGAGCTGAGGACAGCTGCAGCAGGATCAAGCGCGGCTGAGCTTCGTGCTGTGCCCCTTCAGAGAGTGGATTTAGATCCGCCCCCAGCCTGCCTAACGCCATCAGGGCGGATTCCTCGCGTTCCACAGCTATTGACGGGGAAAAGCTGGAGGCAAAGACTTCCAGGGCCAGGCTTTCGTCGCCCACCACCCAGACCGACACCCTCTGCAACGCTTGGCCCAGAGAGTTATAGGCATACGTTGAAGGTGACGGGGGCATGGCCAAATTGCTTTCTCTTCCATCCTCAAACGGTGAGACGACCAAGGGCTTGTTATATCTACGATTTAACTGGGCAGATTGTTTTACCTTTGCGGATGCGGTTCTTCGTTTTCCTGGGTCGGGGTGGGCGAGACGTCGTCGGAGCCGAAGTCCGAGCCTAAGAGCATGCTGATTTCTTCTGCCGTTAACAAGTGATCGCTTTCAAATAGCGGCTCGGACGGCGTCTCCTCGGTTAGTACGGGCGCCGGTGCAGCCGCAGGAACGGGGGGCGGTGTGCGCGGGGAGGGGGGTGGCGTGCGTGGAGGGGGGGTGGGAGAAGACGTTGGCTTGGCGATCGTGGTTTTCGTGCGCGCAGGCGGCACGCGCCGCGGAGGCGTGAGGGGGGCTGGACTGGGGGCGTCCTCATGCAGGGCGGTCAGTTGAGGTTGGCGATCCGGGCCGAGCTGATATTGCCAGCAGATCACTTTGGGGTAATGCCGGGCGACGGCTGCCAACAATTGGCGATACTGCGGCTGACGGGCGGGGTCGTTGACGATCACGATATTCGGGCGGTCCTCGGCCAGGGCGACCATCACGCCGGCGGGATTGGAGGCGATCTGGATGCGCACGCCCTTGTGCTCCAGGCCGCGGAGCAGGTCGGCGGGAACCGCGGTGGGATCGGTGAGCAGAACGCAGTGATGCCGCGGGCCGGCTTGGCTGAGATTGGCCGACGAAGTTGGCTGGGATAATCCTGACACATGTTCATTTTACCTTCGCCGCGGGAGCTACCCAATCTAATAGCTGTTTTCACAAGCAATTCCGCAGGTTGCCCATCTTCACTTATCGCTCCAGGTCCACTTAAGAGACTTGGCAAGAGCGGTCTTCGCAGGCTGTGGAGCCTGGAGATGGTCGCGTGTGAGTGGGGGGGGTACTTGCGGAGGGGGAAACTAGCGGAGGCGATATTTCAGGGAGACCTGCCGAGAGGACCTGCCGGGCGGACGTGTCGGGGGGAACTTCCGGCGAGATTTCCGGGGGACTTTCGGGGGGCACTTTCGGGGTGGTACTTCCGGGGGGTACTTGCGGGGGCGGGGGTTAATGGGCTTCGAAGAAGCGGGAGCTAGTTCCGCCTTCGCCGATGCCTACGCGGACGGGTCGGCCGCAGGTGGGGCAGAAGCCCTGATACGCGTTGCCCTCGGCATTGCGATAGATGCGGTTATAGACGTGGCAGCACCGCCAATGCACCGCCAGCCAGGGCTTGGGGTTGTTGGCGGATGTGTGTTCGCCAGTCTTAGCGGCGTTATTAGCCGCTCCGTTGGCCGCGGCCGACGCGCCGGTTGACGATGTCGCCAACCCATGAATGTCGAGGATGTAATCAGGCCCTTTCACGCTGGAGAGATCGGCTAATCCCGGGTGATTTCTGCAGGGCACCCCGGAACACGGGAAATCTCAGCTGGCCCTCAGTCCTGGGGGGTGATATGGAAGTATTTGCAGGCAGGTGGCCTGCAGAATCACAGTTAGGAGAGTATCCGGGTGCAGAACTCGTCGAGGATCGCTTCCTTGGCGGGGCACTTTCCGGGGGCCGGGGGCCGGGGGCGGGCTGCTTACTCCTCCACCTCCGCGGCCGCGGTTTCCACCGCTGCTTCGCCGCTGCGGGTCGGCGCTGGCACTCCCTTTTGGCTCAGCAGCTTGGTGCGTACTTCCGCCATCAGGTCCGGGTTCTGCTTTAGGTACACCTTGGTGTTTTCCCGGCCTTGGCCTAAGCGCATTTCACCATAGCTGAACCACGCTCCGGATTTGTCGATGATGTTTTCCGCCACGGCCAAGTCCAGCAGGTCGCCCTCGGCACTGATGCCGCTGTCGAACATGATGTCGAATTCGGCATCGCGGAAGGGCGGGGCGATTTTGTTTTTCACCACGCGGGCGCGGACGCGATTGCCGACGGTCACTTCGCCTTCCTTGATCGAAGCGGTGCGGCGGACGTCCACGCGCACGGACGAGTAGAACTTTAAGGCCCGCCCGCCGGGGGTGGTTTCCGGATTGCCGAACATCACGCCGATCTTCTCGCGGATCTGGTTGATGAAGATCACGCAGCAGCGGCTCTTGCTGATGGCGCCGGTGAGTTTGCGCAGGGCCTGGCTCATCAGGCGGGCTTGCAGGCCCATCTGGGGCTCGCCCATTTCGCCTTCGATTTCCGCGCGGGGGATCAGGGCGGCCACCGAGTCGATCACGATGACATCAATGGCGTTGGAGCGGACAAGCAATTCGCAGATTTCCAGGGCTTGTTCGCCGGTGTCCGGCTGGCTGACCAGCAGGTCTTCGAGATTAACGCCCAAGCGGCGGGCCCAGGAAGGGTCCAAGGCGTGTTCAGCGTCGATGAAGGCTGCCACGCCCTTGGTTTTCTGAGCGCTGGCGACCACGTGCAGAGCCAAGGTGGTCTTGCCGGAGGATTCAGGGCCAAAGATCTCCACGACGCGACCGCGCGGCATGCCGCGTCCGCCTAAGGCCAGGTCCAGACTGATCGAGCCTGTGGAAATTCCGGGGGGCACCTGGGAGGGATCGTCGTCCAGACGCATGATCGAGCCCTTGCCAAAGGCACGTTCGATCTGCGTCACCGCCTGGTTAAGGGCCTGCTGGCGGGCGGCATCTTCAGGGTTGGCGTGCTTTGTTGGGGAGGCTTGTTCCGCTGCTCCGCCGCGCGATTTGCCCATCACGATCTCCTTGGCCGGGGCTGAATTGCCGTTGTTGGGGGTCTTTTTCTGCTGACCGGTAGTTGCTGTGGCCACCATACCTTGGCTCCTTATGGGCGTCAATGTTCGTATTTTGATAGGGTATCGCCTGTTCGGGTTTTGTCAAGTAGTTTTTGAACAGGGCGAAAAAGAAAAATGGATGTGGAAAAGTCCAAATATTGGATGACACAGAAGAAGGGAAGAAGGCGAGAGCGGGAGAAGACAGCGGCTGGATTTCTGGTATTCCGTGAACTGTCGAATGCGTATGGAATTCAGGAACAGAAAATACTTGCAGAAAAGACACTTATCGTGATAGGATATTTAAGACCTTCCTGTCCTGATCGGCTGTGTGGTTGTCCGAGGAGCTGTAGTCATTTCTAGGTTGGAGGCAAGAGCCTCTTGATGTGGCGAAAAATCGTTCGCGGTCTTCCAGAAATAAGGAGCGGAGAGAGATGAAAAAACAGCTGTTGATAGTGGCTGTAGTCGTGGCCGTGGGTCTGTCCGCAGGTCAAGCGTTGGCTGCCCGGTTATTTCTGTCCACGCAAGACATGAGCGTCATCGGCACTACCCCAGCGGGAAATCCGAACATCACGTTGAATATTGGCCAGACCGCGACCATTTATCTGTATGCCGACTTAAACAACGGCGTCGGCTATCCGGAGGAAATGTTTGATCCCTTCGAGGTTCTGCTCGGTCTGGGTTTGGATGTCGTTCCGACGGTTTCCAATGTGGTCAACTTCTCGAATTTGTCCGCTCCTAATTACCAGACGAACAAACCCGCAGCCATATCCAAGACGTATCGTTGGGATTCCGTGCACGCTCCGACGGTTGGGGCCGAGATCAGTGGGGGAGCCTATGCGGCCATCAGCAGCTCAGGTATTCGTCCTGATAAGAACCCCGTTGATTCCGCCACCAGCTATGACGGGGGCTGGGTGGCCAATTTGCCCAGTACGCAGGTCCAACGTTTTCACGTCTTATCCTTCAACCTGACGGGGCTGGCGGACAGGTTTACCGACCCCAGTGTGCAATCGGTCACCACGCAGATATTCCTGAGCACCGGAACACATGACGGCTGGGCGTTTGTGGATCCCACGGCGCCGATGTATCTGGGAATCGGCGATGTCGCCCTCGGGGAGACGGAACGCAAGATTCCTGGCTCGCGTTCAGGCTTGGCTGATTTGACGGTCACGGTGATTCCGGAGCCGGCGTCGCTGGGTGCTTTGGTGATAGGTGGCCTGCTTCTGTTTCCGCGCCGTCGCCCGGGGTGAGGCGACCATATTGTTAGGGACAGAAATGAAAAGAGCGCGGGGCTGCCATCAGCCGCGAAGTGTTTTATTGTTTTAGTATCGCCTCGGCCGCCGCGTAACCGCTGCGCACCGCGCCTTCCATGGTGGCGGGCCAGCCGGTCTGGCACCAGTCGCCGGCCAGAACGAGATTGGCCACCGGCCCCGTGGCGGGCGGGCGCAGGCTGTCGATACCGGGCTGGGCGGAGAAGGTCGCCCGTTTTTCCTTGATCACGCGGGCGTGTCGCAGGCGGGCGGAGCGGGCAGCTGGGAAAGCCTTCTGAATCTCAGCCACCGCCATGCGGGTGATTTCCTCGGCCGGCACGTCCACCCATTGGTGTGCGGCACTGATCACGCCGTGCAGGTATTGCATCGTCGCTACGGATGAACCGACGGGATTCGGGTTCCGGATTTCGGGTTCCGGATAGCGGCGAGCTGCTTCCGGGGGCGCTTCCGGGGGCGCGGCCGGGGGCGGTTCCGGGGGCTTGTTGAAGATCCAGTGCAGGGGGCTTTCAGTCAGGACTACGTGCGGCAGATCCATCAGCGGGCGACCGGGGGGAACTTCAAAGCACAGGTGAATGCCCAGGATCGGGCTGACTTGGATTTGCAGAAGATTTTTGAGCCTTGGGTCGGCGGCCAATAGCGGCGGGGGGCAGAGCTTCTGCAGGCGATCGAACGGCAAAGCGGAGAGGTAATAATCCGCGTTGAGTTTTCGGCCGTCCTCCAAGCGAAGAGCAGTGATTCTCTGGCTGTCGAATTCAAAACTCTCGGCGCTACAACCGAGGGTCACTAAGCCTCCGGCTTTCTGGATGCGTTCGGCCACGCCGCCATAGAGTTCGGCCAGCGGCACGGTGGACAGGCCCATCAGGTAGGCGTCTTCGTGGGCCAGGAAGCCATCTTGAAAAACCTGGAAGGCGTAGCTGGCAGCCACGCGCTGGGGCGTTTCGTTGATGGCGCCGGCTACGATGCCCGTCCAGAATTTGCGAATAGCGCCGGGCGGCTGACGATGTTCGCTTAGCCACTGGGCGAAACTGCGGTTCGTCCAGTGCTTGCGACCGGCCGCCCCGAGGCGCATCATCGCCAACATGCCACGGGCGATGGCGAGTTTTTCACCGATCGAAAAGGACTTGAAACCCAGCAGGGAGCGGGTTAAGTGGAAGGGCGCGGGCAAGTCGTCCGCTTCCAGGGTGTCTAAGCGATTTTGGGAGTCCAGGAAGTTGAGCCGGCGGTGCCAGGCGATGCGATCCAGTACACCCAGGCGGGCATAGAAGTCGATCAGGTAAGTGCAACAGCCTAAGAGCACGTGCTGGCAGTTGTCGAATGTCTGACCGGTGACGGGATCGATAAAGCTGGCGGTGCGCCCGCCGAGGAATTTGCGGGTTTCAATTAAGTGAACCTTGACGCCCGCTTCCGCCAGGCGCACCGCCGCGGCCATGCCCGCCAAGCCGCCTCCGAGCACCGCGACTTGGCCGTGGCGGTGGGCGCCGGGGGAACAAGGAAGTTGATGTGGATCTGGGGTGTTCAAGAGTGCGTCGGCTGTTGGGTGGCCCCTGGTTTGGCGGCGGGGGAATCGGCAGAAGAAGCATGGGATTGGAGCAGGGCGGCCAAGGCAATCGAAGCCTTGCGGACACTGCTTAGGCGGATGCGTTTAAACAGCATCGCCCGGGGATCCGCGGCGATTTTGTCCAGAAGGCCACGGTAAATTTTCATAAGCGCCCAACTCGTTGAGCGGCTGTCGGCGGGCAGAAGTCCGTCGAGCGGGTTGGATCTGTCGTAACAGGCTCGGGCGCGCTCGATCTGCAGGGCCAAAAGCTCGTCGAATGCCGGGGTGGGCTGGCGGGCGATCACCGCTTGGCGGAAAGACTCGGCGGTGAATCCAAAGCGGGCCAGCTCGTCTTGGGGCAGGTAAACGCGATCGCGCAAGGCGTCCTCGCGCAAATCGCGGAGGATGTTGGTCAGTTGAAACGCCAGGCCGCGCTGTTTAGCCAGCTCGAGAGTTTCCTGCCCCCCGCCATAGCCCCAGATGTGGACGCAGATCAGCCCGACGGTGCCGGCCACCAGATAGCAGTATCTGTCCAGCTCCGCGAAGGTCGCGTAGCGGGTCTGGTTTTGATCGAGGATCTGCCCGTCGATCATGGCCTGGAAATAGGCGTCGGGCAGGCGATAACGCAGAAAAGTCTCCCGCACGGCCGGCCACATCTGGACGTGCGTGGGCAATGGATCGGCGGACAATCCGCCCTGGGGATCCATGGCCCGCTGTGTCTGGCGGCGGAAAGTGAGGAGCTGCTTTTCCTTGACGGCCGGTTCAGCCTGCTGGTCCGCCAGGTCGTCGGCCGCCCGCATCCAGGCGTAAATGGCGAACATGGCGGAGCGTTTCGGTTCGGGCGTCAGACGCATGCCGTAGTAAAAATTCCGGGCACAGCGGCGCGTAAGCTGGCGACAGAAGGCAAAGGAACCTTCGAGCGTGGCCGGGCTGACGGCCGTGTCAGCCTCGCCTGGGGGAGAGGTTGACAAGGGGCGGGGGCTGTGGTCAGTCGCGGAGGGCGCCGGCGCGGCAAACGTGGTGATTTTGCCCAGCACCGCGCGCAGCATCAGGCTGATCTTGGCGGGTTTGGAGAGCGATGGGCGCGTGGTCAGGGTGTTGTAGTCCAGGCGCTCGATCATGCGCAGGATGGATTGCCCGCCTAAGGAAAAAAGCTTGATATCCAGACGGACGTCGCGCGGGACCAGGGGCCAAAGCCCCCGGCCCTGGGCAAACAGCGGCTTGGTGCGATCGACCAGGTCCTTGAGCGTGGCGGCATAGGTGGGCAGCAGCGCCCGCAGGGCGGCGGTGCTTGGCCCGCAATGGTCGCAGCCGCAGGCCGAAGCGGTGGGGTTCTTCGCCGAAGAGGCTACGGCCGTCACCATCAGGCGAATGTCCAGGCCATGGCGGTGGGCGACGTCAGCGGGAATATAAACCCGGTCGCGTTCCAAAATATCCCGCCGCACATCCTGCCAGAAGTTGGCCAGCTGCAGGGCGGTACAGGTGGCGTCGCTCAGTTCCTGGCGCTGCGGATCGCGGTGCCCGCACAGATACAGCACCAAGCGGCCGACGGGATTGGCGCTGCGCGTGCAATAGTCCAGCACCTGGGCAAAGGTGTCATAGCGCGTGACGGTCTGGTCCTGGATGAAGGCGTCTACCAGGTCGTCGAACGGCTTGCGGGGAATGTCGTGGCGGCGGATCGTTTCGCGCAGAGCGACGAAGACAGGGTGACGGGGCTGGTCGGCATAGCAGAGGTCGATTTCACGTCGCCACCAGTTAAGCAGTTCCAGACTCTTTTGAGGGTCGCCGGTTTCATCGCCCAGGTCGTCCGCCCAGCGACAGAAGGAGTAGACGTTGCGGAAATCATCGCGCAGCCGCTTGGGCAGCAGCCAGGAAACCACCGTGAAGTTTTCGTAATGGCTGGCGGTCAGCGCGCGGGTGTAGGCGCAGGCTTGTTCGTAGGTGAGTTTAGGGCAGTGTTCAGGCCCGTAGGTCGGCAGTTGGCTGAGAATCGTGGAACTCATCAAGGACTTTCCGTGGGCCGGGATAAAGCGGTCGTCGGCATGATTTTATCATTTCAGGAGATGCCGCGGTTAAGGGTGGTTTCGCGGGTGGGCATTGGGAGAAAAAAGTCCGGGTGAGTATGATGTCCGCCCATGATTCACCAATTTAGTGAGACATTTTGGCGGTTTATGGATCAAGGCGGGCGGGTGATGTGGCCGCTGCTGGCCGTCAGCCTGGTGGGGGTGACGCTGATTCTTGAGCGGGCGTGGTTCTGGATGACCCAAAATCACCCCGCCAACCTGCAGAAGGTTCGACGGCTGTTGTCTTTATTACGGGCAGGCGACCGCGCGGCTGCCCAAACTTTAAGCGAGGGGGATCGCAGTGTTTACGCCCGGGTGGTGGTGCTATTGCTGCGGGAAGGCGTGGGCGATGCGGTATTGACCGAGGCGATTGAATCGCAGCGGAACCGGATCGAACGGTTCATGCCCACACTGTCAACAGTGATCACGGTGGCGCCGATGTTGGGGATTTTGGGCACGGTAACAGGGATTATTGCGTCATTTAACCTGTTGGCCACGGACATGCCCAGCACCGATCCTCGGGCGGTGAGCGCGGGTATCGCCGAAGCCCTGTTGACGACGGCAGCGGGGCTGGTGATCGCGATTGTGGTGCTGTTTCCGTACAACGCTTACCGGGCCCAGATCGACCGGACCCTGGGGCGTTTAGAGGCCCTGGCCTCGGCAGCCAAAGAGGGGTTGGAGAAGAAAAGGCCGGCCGAGGGGGTTTAGTTACCGGATCTTGCCCATTTTCGGGCAAAAACTAGGGCAGAGATTCACGTATTGCATATCAAGAGCCACCTCCGGTGGACCCGATACTTATCGAGGAACTCGGAAGGCGGCTAGGATTATCGGTCCGCCTTTTGCGTAGGGGGTAAATGGAGTGGGCTGCGCTTCCGCAAAAGGATGCGGATGGCGCGAAGCCTGGGCTCTCTGATACGGAAGGACGATCATGATAGGCCCCGAACAGGCTCGGATCATTACGTTTGAAGTGGTCCCTTCGCTGCCCAAGGAGCTTAAGCCGCTGGAGGAAATTGCCTACAACCTCTGGTGGTCGTGGCAGCCGGAGGCGGTGGAATTGTTCGTGCGGATCGATCGCGATTTGTGGCAGAAGACCCTGCACAACCCCGTGGCCTTGCTGGGCAACTGCTCACAGGCGACGCTCAACGAATTAGCCAAGGACGAAGGTTTCCTAAACTCCATGCAGCGGGTGATGCAGAATTACCATCGCCACATGGAGCGCACGCCGTGGCACAAGCGTGCCGGCGCCGACCCGGGTGATTTTAAGATCGCGTATTTCTGCGCCGAGTTCGGGCTGACCGAATGTCTGCAGATCTATTCCGGCGGCTTAGGCTGTCTGGCGGGCGATCACCTCAAATCCGCCAGCGAGCTGGGCCTGCCTCTGGTGGGCGTGGGGCTGCTGTACCGGCACGGGTATTTCCAGCAGTATCTGAACGCCGACGGCTGGCAGCAGGAATATTACCCCGACCTGGATTTTGCGAATCTGCCGATCTCGCCGGTGCAGGACAGCCGCGGCCAGCAGGTGAAAGTGAAAGTGGAAATGCCGGGCCGGGACGTGCACATCGCCGTCTGGCAGGCTTTGGTCGGACGCATTCCGCTGTATCTGCTGGACACCAACCTGGTGGAGAATGATCCGGTGGACCGGGGCATCACCGGGCAGCTGTACGGCGGCGACATGGAGATGCGCATCAAGCAGGAACTGGTGCTGGGCATCGGCGGTCTGCGGGCGCTGTCGGCCATCGGCATCGAGCCTGACATCTGCCACATGAACGAAGGCCACTCGGCTTTCCTGTCCCTGGAAAAGATCCGCCTGCTGATCGCCAAGCACAACATCACGTTTGACGAAGCCCGCCAGGCCGCCGCGGCCAGCAGCGTGTTCACCACGCACACGCCGGTGCCCGCGGGCATCGACCGTTTCCCGCCCGAAATGATCCAACGCTATTTCCGCGGGTACAACGACGCCCTGCGCCTGGACATGGAAGGGTTGCTGGCCTTGGGCCGCGAAAACGTGTTTGCCAAGAATGAATTTTTCTCCATGGCGGTGCTGGCCATTCGGACCTCGGACTGGGCCAACGGCGTCAGCCGGCTGCACGGAGAAGTGTCGCGCTCGATGTGGCAAAACATCTGGCCGGGCGTGCCGCAGGACGAAGTGCCCATCGGGCACGTGACCAACGGCTGCCACGCCCGCAGCTGGCTGTCCAGCGACTTGATCAACCTGCTGGACCGCTACCTGGGCACGCGTTGGCAGAACAACCCCACGGACCACGAAGTCTGGCAGGCGATCAACGAAGTGCCGGACGAGGAATTGTGGCGGGTGCGGGAACGCCGCCGACAGCGCATGATCGTCTGGGCCCGCCGGCAGATGAACCGGCAATTGACGGCCCGGGGGACGGACGCGGAACGCGCCCGGGAAGCGGCGGACGCGCTGAACCCCGCGGCGTTGACCATCGGCTTTGCGCGGCGGTTTGCCACCTACAAGCGCGGCAATCTGTTTCTGCGCGACGTGGAGCGCATGCTCAAGATGCTCAACGACGTGGATCGGCCGATCCAGTTCATCATCGCCGGCAAATCGCATCCGGCTGACGGCGGCGGGAAGGATCTGATCCGTCAGATCGTGCAGTTCGCGCGTGAGCCGCGGACGCAGCATCACGTGGTGTTCCTGGAAAACTACGACATCCAGATGGCCCGCTACCTGGTGCAGGGTTGCGACGTCTGGCTGAACAATCCCCGCCGGGGCATGGAAGCGTCGGGCACGAGCGGCATGAAGGCGGCGATCAACGGCGTGCTCAACTGCTCGATTCTCGACGGCTGGTGGGACGAAGCGTTCGTGGGGGACATCGGCTGGGCCATCGGTCGGCGGGAGGAATACTCCAATCCCGAGGCCGCTGACGAAATCGAAAGCCGGGCCCTCTACGACCTGCTGGAACAGCAGATTATTCCGATGTTCTACGATCGCGATGAACTGGGCCTGCCCCGGGCCTGGATCGCCAAGGTCAAGCGCTGCATTTCCGTGCTGGCCCCGATGTTCAACACCAACCGGATGGTGCAGGAATACAGTGAACAGTTGTATCTGCCGTCGCTGAAGCGCACGCGCATGCTGACGGCCAACAACCTGGAGAAATCCGTGGCCCTGGCCCACCAGAAGGAACGGCTGCGTTCGCACTGGGGGCAGCTGGCGGTGGAAAACATCGAGGCGGACACGGGTCGGCAGATCGGCGTGCACGAGAAGTTGGACGTGACCGCGACGGTGACGTTAGGCGGACTGCAGCCCAACGAAGTGCGCGTGCAGATCTACCTGGGTAAAGTCAATAACGACGAGCGAATCTCGCACGGCCAAGTGCTGGAAATGGGACACGAAAAGGATCTGGGCGAAGGCAAACACCTGTTCCGTGCGACCATCGAGGCGGCCGGCAGCGGCAAGCATGGCTTTGCGGTTCGCATCACTCCCGGCGGGGAGATGTTCCAGGGCACTACGGAACCCGGCTTGATCTTCTGGGACAACGCCAAAAGCCGCCGGCCGGTCGGGGCGGTGCAACGAGCAGTCGTAGCCGCCAGCGTGTAACGGCACTTCAGCGGATCGCGACAAAATAAGAACAAGGCCCAGGGAACGTATCCCTGGGCTTTTTTTGTATGGAATGAATCGGCTCAGGCGGCGGAGGGTTTCTTTTTGCCTTCGGTTTTTCCCGCCGAGGAGGAAGATGGCTTGGGGTCTTTGGCGGGGGGCGTGGCGGTCGCGGGCGTGGCGTTTGTTGAGGAGCTGGCGGAAGACGCGGAAGCAGCGGTGGACGACGAGGAGGAATCCTTGTCCGCCTTGGCGGCGTTCTTATAGCTCTGGGAGCGATAGTCGGTTTCGTAGAAGCCGGACCCTTTAAAGATGATGCCAGCGCCGGTGCCGATCAGGCGTTTAAGCTTAAGCTTGCCGCAAGCAGGGCACTTGCGCAGGGGCTTGGCGGTCATGGACTGAAATTCCTCGAACTTGTGAGCGCAGGCTTGGCAGAGGTAGTCGTAGGTAGGCATGGTGGAAACTCAAAAGAGTACAGGGAACGTTTTGGACGCGTCTCTACCGAGGGATTCATGCTTGGGGGGTTGAGCTGGGGGCTTCCGAGGTCGGGGCCGCGGCAACGATGACCTTGGCCGGCCGGAGCGTGCGATCGCCTAAGACGTATCCAGGTTGGAGTTGTTGGACGACGTGATCGGGGGGAATGTCAGCCACCGTCTGCCGCATCAGGGCTTCATGGCAATTAGGATTAAAGGGCTGGCCGGGTTCCACGTGAATTTCACGGATGCCGAATTTTTCCAGGGTCTTGAGCATTTCCACGCGGACCAGATCCAGGCCTTCGAGGAGTTTGGCGGTGGACGTCTTGTTCGGGTCGACCGCCAGGGCGTGGCCGAAGTGATCCAGCACCGTCACCATGGCCCGGCCCAGCTCCATGATCTGCTGCTCGCGGGCGAAGGAAAGATTCTGCTCCGAGCGGCGGGCCAGATTCTGGTAGTCCGCGGTGGCGCGCAACAGCTGGCGGCGGAGGTCGTCCCGCTCGGCTTCGAGCGCGGCGAGGAGGTCCAGGCCGGCGGGGGATTCGTCCGGGCTGATCAGCCCATCCATCGGCTCAACGCCGGGCAGAGGCTCCTGGTCGTTGGGCACGGACGGGTTGGCGTCAGGGGTATTGTCCGACTTCTGATTCATGGGCTTTGTACCTGTCGGTTGGGAATCAGGCGGCGAACACAGCGCGTGGACAAGGGAATCTTAGTTAGCCTAACCGGGCTTTTATTTTGTCCCAGAAGCCATGGCTCTGGGGCAGAACCGTGCGATCCTCGGTGCGGGCATACTCCCGCAATATCTTTTCCTGCGCGGCGGAGAGTTTGTGGGGAATTTCGATTATGACCACCACGACCATGTCGCCCACGCGCGCGGTGCGAAGGTTGGGTAAGCCCTGCCCGCGCAGGCGGATGGCCTCGCCGTGCTGGGTGCCGGGCTTGATCTTAAGCTTGGTCCGGCCGGCGAGGGTGGGAACGTCCAGCTCCGCGCCCAGGGCGGCCTGGGTGAAGCTGACGGGCATGTGCAGGATCAAGTCGTCGTTTTCGCGGCTGAATAGCTCGTGGGCCTGGACCTGAACGTCGACATAAAGATCGCCTTTTGGCCCGCCGGCCTCGCCGGGTTCGCCCTCGCCGCGGACCTGAATGCGCTGGCCGTCGTGAATGCCGGCCGGCACCTTGACCTTTAGGACGCGTTTGCGGGGCTGGCGCCCGCGCCCGGCACAGGCCGAGCACTTGTGGGGATACGTTTTGCCCTGGCCGGCGCAGGCGGGGCAGGTCGTTACCATGCGGAACATGCCGCCGAAGCCGGTCTGCTGGACCTGGCCCACGCCGCCGCAGGTGACGCAGGCGACCGGCTCCGTGCCGGGCTTGGCGCCGGTGCCTTTGCAGGTTTCGCACAAATCCTGGCGGGTGAATTCGATTTCTTTTTCAACGCCGGTGGCGGCTTCTTCCAGGAGGATGCTGACGGAGGTCTCCAGGTCGTAACCCCGGCGGGCCTGATTGCCGTGGGCCCGGCGGCGTCCGGAGGACATGCCACCGCCGAAGATGTCTTCGAACATCGAAAAGATGTCGCCCACGTCCATGTGGGTGAAGTTGTGACTGCTGGTGCCGCGCAGCCCTTCGTGACCGTAGCGGTCATAGCGGGCGCGCTTTTCCGAATCGGAGAGCACCTCGTAGGCTTCGGCGGATTCCTTGAACTTCTGCTCCGCCTCGGCGTCGCCCGGGTTGCGGTCCGGGTGATACTTCATGGCCATTTTGCGATAGGCGCGCTGGATGTCCTCGTTCGAGGCCTGACGCTCGAGGTTGAGGATTTCGTAGTAGTCGCGCTTGGTGGCCATGAATTAGGGGTTGGGGATCAGGGGTCAGGGATTGGAGGCAGAGAGCGTTGATGTTGGTCAGACGTTAGAACAGAGGGCCGGTTCAAGCAAGAGACCCAGGGTAGTTGCCCACCCTGGGTCCATGGGGTCCTTGTGTGCGGTGGGGCATACCGGCCCTAGAACTTATTCAGGAAACGGCCCCCTCGACGGGCTTGGCGTCGTCCTTGATTTCGGCCACCAGCACGTTGGTGGTCAGCATCAGGCCGGACACGGAAGCGGCGTTGATTAGAGCCGTGCGGGCGACCAGGGCAGGATCGATGATGCCGGCCTTGACTAAGTCCACGTATTCGCCTTGGGCGGCGTCAAAACCGAAGTTGCCTTTCTTTTCCAGGACGGTGTCCACGACCAGGTGCCCGTCGGCCCCGGAGTTGGCCACGATCTGGGTCGTGGGGGCGCGCAGGGCCTGGGCGATGATGTCGTAACCGATGCGGTCGTCGCCCTTGGCCTTGGAACGGGCGTCCTGCACGGCGGTAATCGCCCGCAGGAACGCCACGCCGCCGCCGGGGACATAGCCTTCCTTATGGGCCGCCTTGGTGGCGTGCAGGGCGTCGTCCACGCGGTCCTTGCGCTCTTTCATGGCGGTTTCGGTGGCGGCGCCGACGTAGATGATCGCCACGCCGCCGGTGAGCTTAGCTAAGCGTTCCTGGAGCTTTTCGCGGTCATAATCGCTGGTGGTGGCTTCGATCTGCTGGCGGATCTGGTCGATGCGGGCTTGGATCTCTTTCTTCTTGCCGGCCCCTTCGACGATGGTGGTGTTGTCCTTGTCCACGGTGATCCGCTTGGCTTGTCCGAGCTGGGCGAGTTCGACGGATTCGAGCTTTAAGCCCTTATCTTCGCTGATGAATTCGCCGCCGGTGAGCACGGCGATGTCGCCTAAGAGGGCCTTGCGGCGATCGCCGAAGCCGGGAGCCTTGACGGCGCAGATCTTCAGCACGCCACGCAGGCGGTTGATGACCAGGGCGGCGAGGGCTTCGTTTTCCACTTCCTCGGCGATGATCAGCAGAGGCTTCTGGGCCATGGCCACTTTGTTTAAGAGCGGCAGGAGGTCGGGCAGATTGCTGATCTTCTTTTCGTAGATCAGGATCAGGGCGTCCTCCAGCACGGCCTGCTGGGTGGCGGAATCGGTCATGAAGTAGGGGGAAAGATAACCCTTGTCGAACTGCATGCCTTCGACGTATTCGAGGGTGGTGTCGGCGGTTTTGCCTTCGCGGACTTCAACCACGCCTTCGCCGCCGACCTTGTTAATGGCCTGGGCGATCAGGGAGCCGATCTGGGTGTCGTGGTTGGCCGAGACGGTGGCGACCTTTTCCAGGTCGTCCTGGCCCTTGCACTTGACGGCCATCTGGGTGATGGCCTGGGCGGCGACTTCCGCGGCCGCGTTGATGCCGCGCTGCAGGGACATGGGATTGGCCCCGGCGGTGACGTGGCGCAGACCTTCGCTGTAGATCGCTTCGGCGAGGATGGTGGCGGTGGTGGTGCCGTCGCCAGCCTTGTCGGAAGTTTTCTTGGCGACTTCCACGACCATCTTGACGCCCATGTTCTGGAAGGGTTCAGGGACGTCGATTTCCTTGGCGACGGTGACGCCGTCCTTGGTGACGGCCGGCCCGCCGAAGGATTTCTGGAGCACCACGTTGCGCCCGGTGGGGCCCATAGTGACCTTGACCGCGTTGTTGAGCTGCTCAAGCCCCTTGCGAAGCTGAACCGCTGCGTCCGCACCGAAAAGCAATTGTTTCTTGGCCATCGCTGTGGCTCCGATTTTTTTAGGTTAGGGTTGACTGCCGGCTACTAAGGGTGGAAGCGGGGGGAAAATCGCGGGCCAGCGGAGTTACTTTTCCACCACGCCCAGCAGTTCGCTTTCCTTGAGGATCTTGTGGTCTTGGCCGTCGATCTGCACGTCGGTGCCGGCATACTTGCCGTAGATCACGGTGTCGCCCTTCTTGACCGAAGGCGTGGTGCGCTTGCCGTTGTCGTCCAGTTTGCCGGGGCCCACGGCGACGACCTTGCCCTGCATGGGTTTTTCGCGGGCGGAATCAGGCAGGTACAGGCCGTTGGCGGTTTTTTCCTGGGCTTCGGCGGGCTTGATCAGCACACGGTCGTCCAGAGGGGAAATTTTCATCTTGGCATCTCTCCAGCAATTGGCAGTGCGAAAAATAGTTGACAAATAAGTTTGTTCAAGCGGGCACAGGGAGAATTACATCATCATGCCCGGATGCGGGTGGCCGTGGCCGCCGGGCATCGCGGGGGCTTCTTTGGCTTGGGGCTTTTCGGTAATGATGCAGTCGCAGGTGAGCAGCAGGGTGGCGACGCTGGTGGCGTTTTCCAGGGCAGTGCGATCAACCTTGGCGGGGGTGATGATGCCCTTCTGGATCATGTCGCCGTATTCCAGGGCCAGGGCGTCAAAACCGAAGGCGCCCTTGCCGGCCACGACCTTGCTGACGACCACCGTGCCGCGTTCGCCGGCGTTGTCGGCGATGGTCTGGGTGGGGACGGTTAAGGCTCTGCGGACGATGCCCACGCCGGCGGCTTCGTCGTCGCCGGTGGTTTGGAGTTTCTTCAGGCTGTCCAAGGCCCGGATGAAGGACACGCCGCCGCCGGGGACGATGCCCTCTTCCACCGCGGCGCGGGTGGCGTGCAGGGCGTCCTCGACGCGGGCTTTCTTTTCCTTAAGTTCCGCTTCCGAAGCGGCCCCGACGTTGATCTGCGCCACGCCGCCGGCCAGCTTGGCCAAGCGTTCCTGGAGCTTCTCGCGGTCGTAGTCGCTGGTGGTAGTTTCGATTTCCCGGCGGATCTGCTCGATGCGGGCCTTGATGGCTTTGCTCTCGCCGGCGCCTTCGATGATGGTGGTGTTTTCCGCGTCGATGCTGATCTTCTTGGCCATGCCCAGCTGGGAGATTTCGATCTTGTCCAGCTCGATGCCCAGGTCCTTCATGATCGGCTCAGCGCCGGTGAGGATGGCGATGTCTTCGAGCATGGCTTTGCGACGATCGCCGTAACCGGGGGCCTTGACGGCACAGACGTTCAGCACGCCGCGCAGCTTGTTGACCACCAGGGTGGCCAGGGCTTCGCCTTCCACGTCCTCGGCGATGATCAGGAGCGGCCGCTTGGCCTGCTGGATCTTTTCCAGCAGGGGAACCAGCTTGGTGATGGAGCTGATTTTGTCTTCAAAAACCAGGACCAAGCACTTTTCCAGTTCGCAGACCAGCTCGTCGGCATTGGTCACGAAGTTGGGCGACATATAGCCGCGGTCGAACTGCATGCCTTCGACGACGTCCACGTAGGTCTCTAAGCTCTTGCCTTCTTCGACGGTGATGACGCCGTCCTTGCCTACCCGCATGAACGCGTCGGCCATGATCTTGCCGATTTCCGTGTCGTTGTTGGCGCTGATCGAGGCCACGGAGGCGATTTCATCGCGCTTGGTCACGTCGATGGGCTTGGCTTGCTTGCTGATGTCCGCGACGATGGCGGCCACGGCCTTTTTCATGCCGCGCACCAGGGCGTTGGCGTCGATGCCGGCGGTAATCTGCTTTAAGCCTTCCTTAAAGAGAGCCTCCGCAAGCACGGTGGAAGTGGTGGTGCCGTCGCCAGCCTTGTCGGACGTCTTGCTGGCGGCTTCCTTAACCAGGAGCACACCCATGTTTTCGTTTTTGTCGCTGAGCTCGATTTCCTCAGCCACGCTCACGCCGTCCTTGGTGACCGTCGGCCCGCCCCAGCTCTTGTCCAGCACCGCGTTGCGCCCGCGAGGCCCGAGCGTGCTCTTGACGGCCGCAGCCAGCTTTTCGACGCCGGCCAGAAGGCTTTTACGTGCTTCCAGGTCAAAGGCCAATTCCTTTGCAGCCATGGTCTTTTCTCTCCGTGAAAGGTTCCCTGATGGATCGAGGTCAGTTGGGCAATGCAATTAAAGGCTTCGCTCGCGCAACGGGCCAGGCGAAAACAAAATGCCAGGACAGTTGAACTACACGATAGCTCACTGAAATACAGGGCAAGGAAGATACCAGAAAAGAAGAATGAAGAAGTTGTTGTGTAGGTTGTTGATGGGCAATGAGTTGCGCGATTTGAGGGGGTGGTTTGTCCGGTTAAGGCGATGGCTAGGGCGCTGTCAACCTGACAGGTCGAGCCCGCGGAGGCTGACACATCTGCCAGCCTGACAGACAGTAAGCGGCGGTGGGAACCTGCTCTGCGGCGGGGGAAGAAACCGGCAAGAACGGGCGGGAGATGGCGATGAGGGAGGAAAGGTCGTTCCAGCGAAGACAAGGACAGGGCAATGAACGCTAAGCACGCGGCGGATTCAACAAGCGTAAGTTCTTGCGTGACTTAGTTGACAAAATGCGGGGTAAACCTAAGCTAAGGGACTACCGATTGCGGGGTAGAGCAGCCTGGTAGCTCGTCGGGCTCATAACCCGGAGGTCGCAGGTTCGAATCCTGCCCCCGCTATTAAGACCTGGAGATAACTCCGGGTCTTTTTATTGGTTACGGCAATATCCGGGCTGGTCACCCCAATGTTGGTCGCCCGCAATGAACCGTCAAGCACCTCGACATGGGACGGAATACGATGGGCACTGGTGATTCGATTTTAACAAGGACCATTCGAATCATTAAGACGGCGCTGACGCAGATGGTCGATGTGACGCAGCCACGCATCACGAAGTTCATAAATGTTAACTACATTGCGCCGGAGCTATCGAATGAGATTCTTCACCTGAAGCGGATTGTCAGTGGGTTAGAATCGGTTCATGCGAACAATCACAGAACTGACTATGTAGAACTGAATTGGCGGTGGCAACGCGAGATGTGACGGTAGATGATTGGTCGATATTTCAGGAACAGTGGGCAAAGTTTACCGAGCGAACCTTCGCCGACCTAAGTCGTTGAGGAATTCTGGGTCTATCGCGTACAATGACCACGACATGTAATGAAGGGGCAGGCACGCACGCCAACCTCTCCAGTTAAGACGGTGGGTGTCATAGATGTCGCGTGCGTATTATCTGGCCAGCGGTTTACATCATATAGGATACGAATAATGGCCAAATCGCACTTACTCTTATCCCTTGTTCGAGCAGGTATTTCAGGTGATCGCATAATGTTTCGTCGTGCTGTCGAAGCGTTGATTGCCGAAGAGCGTGGCAAACGGCACGAGATTCTGGCCGACCGTCTGGCCAAGGAACTAGAAGGGCCCGGTTTGCTCGCCAAGCCCTCTGGCGCGGAGCCGTTGGCCGTCGGAACAAACTTGGACCTATTCTATGAGATAACTCCCAACCGCTCACTTGAGGAACTTATCTTGCCCGGAGAGGTAACATCTGTATGCCGCGACCTAATCGAAGAACACCACCGTCATGACTTGCTTCGCTCTCACAACCTAGAACCGAGGCATCGGGCGCTGCTCATTGGCCCTCCAGGAAACGGCAAGACAACATTGGCAGAATGTTTGGCGTGTGAACTGATGGTGCCGCTTATCGTGGTCCGCTACGAGGGTATCATCGGCAGCTATCTTGGGGAAACCGCTCTAAGGCTTCGTAAGCTATTTGATTTCGTTCGAGTCCGTCCCTGTGTGCTATTCTTCGATGAGTTCGACACGCTGGGCAAGGAACGTGGAGACATCCACGACACAGGCGAAGTCAAACGCGTTGTGAGTTCTCTGCTACTACAGATCGATGCGCTGCCGTCACACGTGCTTGTGCTGACAGCTACCAACCATTCAGAATTATTGGATCGTGCCGTTTGGCGCAGGTTCCAGGTACGTGTGGAACTGCCGCGTCCTGCACGGACACAGATTGAGCAATATTTCGATCGTGTTCAAGAGCGAATCCAGGTATCATTGGGAATCGCGCCACGAGCTCTTGCCCAAAAGCTGGCTGGATCGAGTTTCTCTGAACTTGAAGATTTCCTGGAAAATCTACTCCGACGTCAAGTCCTTTCGCAAGGCCAAGTTAAGCCAGAAGAAATCGCTAGACGCGAGTTGAAGCAATGGTTGGCTCGCGTGAATCCGAAGAAGCGGTGATGAACGCCGTGGGAACCATTTTCATGTCCGAAAAGCCAATACTCATTTTTCCAACAGCAAGAAGAGTTGAGCGATCTAAGCTTCCGCCCCGCAGGGGTCGCCTCACGTTTCCGACGCCAACGCAACAGCGCCAACGTCTTGATGCGAAATTTCGCAACATCATCGATTCGTTCTCTAGCGTTCAGATTGGCATGGTAGGGTTGTCCCCAGAGAATGTCATCGTCCTTGAAGTGATCGGAGATGTGGGAGACTTGGCGAGATCGGCAGAAAATGTTGCTGGCATGGAGTGGCTGGCCGAGATCGGTGCGGCGGAGGTTGAACAGACCGATGGTTTTGTAATGGAGGGGAAGCCGGATGCCAAGCTGCCAATGCGGCTCTTTGCGCTCATGACCAATCAACAGGCCATGCAACAACTGGTTGGCCTATGGAACCGATGGATTGAGGATCCAAACCAACGCGCCACACGTGGTTTTGGTCCGTTCAAAAATGTCTTTAAGCAGCTACACGATATTCGCCAGTGGGGTCCACAGGATCGCCTCATGGATACGGGGGTATTGGACTACTGGAAAGAGAATCTTCAATTGGGGAATGATCCCGTGCAATTCCAGGTGGAACTGTGGTGTCGTCGGACGGAAGCAGATCAAAACAAGGCGTATCGCCAGTTCCAGAACCTTGTTCTTCAGGTTGATGGGCAGTGCGTCAGGCAGAGGGTAATTTCTGAGATTATGTATCACGGTGTACTCGCCACCATCCCGCGAGCGTCGGTGGAAGAAGCGGTCAATCGCATCAACGCGGCAACATACACAGAATTATTGCGCTGTGACGAGGTTATGTTCTTCAGACCGTCCGCGCAGATGGCGTCGCCAATAGTGACGAACCTCGGCGTTCCACTAAACGGCGCAGAGCTGGCAAGCCGGCCACTTCCTGCGGGCGAACCCGTTGTTGCATTGCTCGATGGTTGTCCATTGGAGAATCATGTCTTGCTTGCCAATCGGATCATCGTTGACGATCCGGACGGGCTCAGCGCCCAGTACTCACCCGCGCAACAGCAACACGGTACCGCGATGGCGTCACTGATTTCTCATGGCGACCTTGGTGCTCCTGGCGATCCTCTTCCGAGGCCCCTTTACGTGCGCCCGATTTTCATCCCATATGTTGATTTTAGAGGGCACGTGAACGAAGCGATGCCTGCAGATCAGATCCCTGTTGACATGATCGAGCGTGCAGTCAGGAGACTCTTTGAGCGCGATGGTAACGAGCCAGCGGTTGCCCCGACTGTACGTGTGATAAACCTTTCTATCGGCGACGCTTCATTGCCGTTTGTGCGTGAGATCAGTCCGCTGGCAAGGCTGCTCGATTGGTTGGCCACTAAGTACAACGTGCTTTTCGTCGTTAGTGCTGGCAATCAGACACAGGACCTGGTGTTGGGCTGCACACAGGCTGAATTGGCTGCGAAGAACCAGATGGAAATGTTCAAACTCTCTTTCCAAGCGATTCTTAACGACCAATCCATGCGCCGTCCATTCTCCCCAGCAGAGGCAATCAACGTTGTGACTGTTGGGGCAGTGCATGCAGATCACTCCGGCAATGTCCATCTTGGATATCGACGAGATCCATTTGATGGTCATCGCGTGCCGAGTCCTCTGTCCACGGTGTCGGGAGGTTTTAGGGATGCAGTTAAACCCGAAATTTTGATGGAAGGCGGTCGGCAGGTTTACCACGGCTACATTAACGGTACCCAGCAGCCAGCAACGCTCCGAGTTCAGGTAGATAAGATACCGCCCGGACAGCGGGTTGCATCGCCCGGGGGATTTTCAGGCGAGTCGGACAAGACTGTGTATTGTCGTGGCACGAGCAACGCGGCGGCCCTAGCGTCACGTGCGGCAGGCATGATCTATGAGCGATTTGCGTCACTGGTGAATGATCCCGGAGGCGACCGCTTGTCCGAGGACTGGATGGCTGTTTTGCTCAAGACACTGCTTGTGCATGGTGCTTCTTGGGCCGAAGCCGCCGAGAGGATCGAGCAGGTGGCGACAGCCGGACTCGACTGGCGAGCGATGGCGTCCTTGAAACGGCGATTGTTGGGCTACGGGGAGGCCGAGTCGGTCAGGTCATTGGCGGGTACGGAAAAGCGAGTCCTGCTCTTGGGGTGGGACACCATAGCGGCGGATGAGGGCCATGAGTACGTGTTGCCGCTTCCACCATCTTTGGCTAGCGTTAGGTACAAACGCCGGCTCACTGTTACTCTCGGTTGGATCAGCCCTATTAACCTACATCACCGTGCCTACAGACGAGCCTCGCTTTTTCTTAACGTTCCAGCATCGCGACTTCGAGATGCTTTGGGGCTTGAGATTGCCGGGGCTGATCGTAGCGAATCAGCGCGTGGAACAACGCAACATATGGTGTTCGAAGGCGACGAGGCAATTCCGTTCAACGATGGCGACGAGATGATACTGAAGGTCAATTGCCGATCAGACGCGGGGACACTCGATACGGCTGTACGCTACGCGTTTGCTGTTACCCTTGAAGTGGCCGATCCGGCCCAAATTGATATTTACACTGAAATTCTCAATCGAGTACGGGCACCTGCTCGCGTGATTATTGGCGCAACTTAAGGGCGCAATCTGGTGAATTGCACCGTAAAAATAAACTGACGTACTCGAAACAATGGAAAAATAAACTCGAGATAACGATAGAAGGTCAACGCAAAAACATATCCCAATTGTGTTACCTCTGCCTGGTACGATAGGATTAAGTAGTCACTTCCGTAGCCACGCTGGTTTGACGAACTACGAACTGATAAATCGGGTTCGAAGTCTCGTGGTGATCAAACCGGACGAAAGGAGATAGAGTTATAGGTTGGGCGGAATTTGTAGTGCTTGATTAGGTGTCCTAACTACGAGAGACAGATGATGCCGGAAACATCGTCGTAAGAATGAGTTATGTAGGCGAATATGATTGGGGACAGGGAAACTAGTCGGGATCTTGATTGGAGTATCGACCAAGTATCGTCTATTTGATGTCGGCAGAGGGTTTCAATCTACGCCCCCGCGTGGGGGGCGACACCATGCCTTTTTCACGGCAATATATTTGTCGGGTTTCAATCCACGCCCCCGCGTGGGGGGCGACGCCTGTCGGCCCTATGTACCGTGCTATTTTGATTGTTTCAATCCACGCCCCCGCGTGGGGGGCGACTAGGCAGAAGCGGGACCGATTTGGGCGGTTTGCGTTTCAATCCACGCCCCCGCGTGGGGGGCGACAAGGCGGATAAAGATGCTTACGATACGGCTAAAGTTTCAATCCACGCCCCCGCGTGGGGGGCGACGAAAAGGATTCGGACTTGGCAATTATCCTTTTGGTTTCAATCCACGCCCCCGCGTGGGGGGCGACGATATACCTAATACTAAGGCTGCAATCACCCAGGGTTTCAATCCACGCCCCCGCGTGGGGGGCGACGTTGGAGCGGCTGGCTCAGTGCTACGTGGCGGAGGTTTCAATCCACGCCCCCGCGTGGGGGGCGACTCGACTTCGTCGGCGAGCCGATGCCGATGGCCGTCGAGTTTCAATCCACGCCCCCGCGTGGGGGGCGACCATCGCCGATCGCCGCGCTCAGGGTGACAAATGCGTTTCAATCCACGCCCCCGCGTGGGGGGCGACTCGCGTAGCGCGATCATGTCGTCTGTGATGTCAAGTTTCAATCCACGCCCCCGCGTGGGGGGCGACGTTGTCAGGTGGTAGAGGCAGTAAGACGACAAGACGTTTCAATCCACGCCCCCGCGTGGGGGGCGACGTTGGCCATTAAGGCCGCATAGAGTGTTCCACCAGGTTTCAATCCACGCCCCCGCGTGGGGGGCGACGCCTTGCGGTGCTGACTGACGACCAATTGACACCAGTTTCAATCCACGCCCCCGCGTGGGGGGCGACGCGGATCAGATGTTCGGGGATATGACAGACGACGTTTCAATCCACGCCCCCGCGTGGGGGGCGACCGTCCACCAGGCCATGCGGCGCTGACAACGTGATCAGTTTCAATCCACGCCCCCGCGTGGGGGGCGACGGGCACGGGTGGATTCCCGGTGACGACCCAGATTGTTTCAATCCACGCCCCCGCGTGGGGGGCGACCTGGCCACTGGACCGGCAAAATCAACGTCGTCGGTTTCAATCCACGCCCCCGCGTGGGGGGCGACTCATCAGCGGCCAATCCGCAACAACCAAACGAAGTTTCAATCCACGCCCCCGCGTGGGGGGCGACCGTCTGAGTTGATTGTCCGTACTGGAGTGTACACGGTTTCAATCCACGCCCCCGCGTGGGGGGCGACGTGGAAGTCGGCAGCGGCACCTACTGGCAGTGCGAACGTTTCAATCCACGCCCCCGCGTGGGGGGCGACTACGGCGCAATCAGTTCGCTTGCATGATCGGGTGTTTCAATCCACGCCCCCGCGTGGGGGGCGACATGGACCGCCAGAGGCCAGTTTTGCGCTGATCGCTGTTTCAATCCACGCCCCCGCGTGGGGGGCGACGCGACTCTGCCCTAAGCACACGTTCATGGTGCTAACGTTTCAATCCACGCCCCCGCGTGGGGGGCGACGGTACGCCACGCCTTGTACCGATCGACCAAGAACGTTTCAATCCACGCCCCCGCGTGGGGGGCGACCGGCCGAGTCGTCCTGGTGCACGCGCAGGTCGCCGTTTCAATCCACGCCCCCGCGTGGGGGGCGACACGGCAACGCAGGCGGTCGATCGGGTAGTTGCGGGGTTTCAATCCACGCCCCCGCGTGGGGGGCGACTACGTGGTTCCCGCCGGAACCAAGTTGATTATTGTTTCAATCCACGCCCCCGCGTGGGGGGCGACAACCGTCCACAACTTCCCCTTTCAGGGGTGAAGGTTTCAATCCACGCCCCCGCGTGGGGGGCGACATTAGGGTCGATCAGTGTCATAGGTCACACAAAGTTTCAATCCACGCCCCCGCGTGGGGGGCGACCGGCCCGATCGGGGCCGCGTCCGCGACCTTCGCGGTTTCAATCCACGCCCCCGCGTGGGGGGCGACCGTAGCGGAAGCCGAGCGCCACTACGCCCCCCTTGTTTCAATCCACGCCCCCGCGTGGGGGGCGACCCTATGGGGAGACCTTGCCCCTGTGGACGACCCCGTTTCAATCCACGCCCCCGCGTGGGGGGCGACGCGGCCTGCTTGACCACTTCGGCCATCGCTTCGCGGGTTTCAATCCACGCCCCCGCGTGGGGGGCGACCATTGGAGCCAAGCAATGACCACGTTAGCCGCAGAGTTTCAATCCACGCCCCCGCGTGGGGGGCGACCTGGCATGGAGGGTCTGGAGGTCAAGCGCAACTGGTTTCAATCCACGCCCCCGCGTGGGGGGCGACGTCGGGGATCGGCGGGGGGCTCCCGTTGGGCTCGGTTTCAATCCACGCCCCCGCGTGGGGGGCGACGCGTCCGCGACCTTCGCGGAAATGACCCTGTGGAACGTTTCAATCCACGCCCCCGCGTGGGGGGCGACATTGGCACTGGCGGGGAAACATGGCGCACAGCCCGTTTCAATCCACGCCCCCGCGTGGGGGGCGACTCGATCTGTCCGACTTTTTTCAGGTGGTCGTCCAGGTTTCAATCCACGCCCCCGCGTGGGGGGCGACGCATTTCCGCCAGGCCAGCCTGGCACTGACCATTGTTTCTATCCACGCCCCCGCGTGGGGGGCGACGCTGGCCGTGCTCGCCGGCAAGGCCACCCGCAGCGGTTTCAATCCACGCCCCCGCGTGGGGGGCGACCATCCACGTGCGGGCGGTGAGCGCTCGGGGTGTGGTTTCAATCCACGCCCCCGCGTGGGGGGCGACAGCTGGTACCCGCGTCTTCGCTGCACTCCAAAATGTTTCAATCCACGCCCCCGCGTGGGGGGCGACATGGTACGTGCTGTATCCCTGCTGCGTTGAGTTTGTTTCAATCCACGCCCCCGCGTGGGGGGCGACTTGGTTTTGCGGCTGGCGTTCGCCGGGCAGACCAGTTTCAATCCACGCCCCCGCGTGGGGGGCGACCCGGAAGCTCGGCGGCATTTCCGGGCCGCTCAAGCGGTTTCAATCCACGCCCCCGCGTGGGGGGCGACATGGGGGCGCCCCCGAAAATCGAGGCGACTTTGTTTCAATCCACGCCCCCGCGTGGGGGGCGACCACGGCACGGTGTCTTTCGTTCCCTGCAGGGCGCGTTTCAATCCACGCCCCCGCGTGGGGGGCGACTTGGTTTTGCGGCTGGCGTTCGCCGGGCAGACCAGTTTCAATCCACGCCCCCGCGTGGGGGGCGACCCG
>JADZCD010000036.1 GCA_020851735.1 Phycisphaeraceae bacterium | reverse complement strand
GTTGGGGGGGGGGGGGGGGGGGGGGGGGGGTAGCGGGGCGTGGGGACGCGGCTGGAACAACGACAGCCTGCCCGTTCTGGGGTGGGCTTTTTTTATTTTGGGGGGGCAAAGACATCGCGGGGCGGCTGGGGGTTGGCGAAGCGGGCGGCGGTACTTTCTTCTGGTGGTTTTGCTGGGGGGTGAAGGCTTGGCTTGGGGCACCCGGCCGGCGGGGCGGCTGGGCTTTTCTGTTTAGGGTTGCGGTGGTTTGTTGGGGCGTGTCAGGTGTTGATTTTGAGGGGGGCGAGGGGAGAGAATCCGAATCCGGCCCTGAAGGGGCCGGCTTGAGGAAGGCAGGAACAATTCATGATCCATATCAGAGCAGCTATCTGAAAATGCGCGAGATCAAAGTGTGATGCGTATACGTCCGTGTTGATCAGCGAGAGCGATACCCTCACCCTACCCTCTCCCTGGAAGGGAGAGGATAGACTTGCATGGAGCAACGAGAGCATCGCGGGGAAGCTAGAGGATGCCTTTGGTGGAGGGGATGTCGGAGCCGGTGAGGGCGACGGCTTGGCGGAGGGCGCGGCCGAGGGCTTTGAAGATGGCTTCGGCGATGTGGTGATCGTTCTGCCCGCAGGGAGCTTCGACGTGACAATTGAACAGGCCATGGTTGACCAGGGCGTTGATGAACTCGCGGACGAGGGCGACGTCGAATGAGCCGACCTTGCCGGAAGGGTCCTGGAATTTGGCGTCGAACACCAGGGCGGGTCGGCCGGAGAGGTCGACGCTGACGCGGGCGAGGGCTTCGTCCATGGGGACGGAGGCAAACCCGTAGCGTTCGATGCCACGCTTATCGCCTAAGGCTTTCTGGAGAGCTTGCCCGAGGACGATGCCGACGTCTTCGACGGTGTGGTGATCGTCCACATGGCGATCGCCGACGGCTTTGACGGTCAGGCCGAAGTTGCCGTGGCGGGCGACGTGGTCGAGCATGTGATCGAAGAATCCCACGCCGGTGTCGTTTTTGTAGGGCCCGCCGTCTAAGCAGAGGGACAGATTGATCTGCGTTTCGCGGGTCTTGCGTTCGATCTGGGCGGTGCGTGGGGGCATAAAAGGGTGTCTTAAGAGAGTTAGGAGGCTGACAACTGATCCAGCCCGGCCAGGAGGGCGTTGTTTTCGCCCGGCGTGCCGATGGTGATGCGCATTTTGTCGCGCAAGCGGTCCTGATCAAAGTATCGCACGAATACCTGCTTCTGCTTGAGGGATTCGTAGATTTCCCGGGCGGAGGGGGTTTTAGGGGGGGTTGGGGAGGAGGAAGTACCCCCCGGCTGAGCCGGGGGCTGGGCGGGCGGCGACGGTGAGGTCGCGGCAGCAGGAGGCTGGGCGAGGATGAAGTTGGACTGGCTGGGGGGGACGGTATAGCCGCGGCGGGCTAATTCGGCGGTTAAGCGGGTGCGTTCGGCGATGACGGCCTGCCAGGTTTGGGCGGCGGCGGGGCGGTTTTCCAGGGCGGCGGTGGCCAGGGCCTGGGAGATGGCGTCGGTGTTATAGCTGTCCTTGGTCTTGGTCAGGATCGGTTCGATCAGGCTGGGGGAGGCCAGGCCATAGGCGAAGCGCAGGCCGGCGAGGGAATAACCCTTGCTCATGGTGCGCAGGAGCAAGACGTTGGGGCGGGTGCGCAGAAGGTCCAAGGAGTTGTAGTTGCACTTGGGCGCGACGAAATCGACATAGGCTTCGTCGATCACCAAGACGCCACGGAACTCGGCGGCGAGGCGGTCCAAGTCGGCGACGGAGGTAAGCGTTCCGGACGGGGCGTGGGGGTTGACCACGAAGGCCAGTTGGGCGCGGGCGTCGTTGAGCTTACGGGCGAAGTCGGCGGGGAGGGACCAATCATCGCGCAGGGCGATGCGGACCATCGGGCTGTTGTGGATTTCGGCCAGGACGGGGTAAAGCGAGTAGCTGGGCTCAGCCATGCCGATCGGCGCGCCGGGCTCGACGAAGGTGGTGATGACCAGGCGCAAAAGCTCGTCCCCGCCGTTGGTGGGGATGATGTGGTCAGGCGTCAGGCCATGGACCCGGGCGGCTACGTCGCGAAACTTGGCGGCGGTGGGCGAAGGGTAACGGCGGAGGCGCTCAGGGGGGAAATCCCGCAGGACAGCCATGACCGCGGGGCAAGGCGGGTAGGGGTTTTCGTTGGTGTTCAGCTTCACCAGGTTGTCGGCTTCGGGCTGCTCGCCGGGGACGTAGCCGGCGGCACGCTGAATGTTGGGGCGTTCGTAAGTCATGGGGAGGCAAATATTCGCATGGAGCGGCACGGTGGGCAACCCCCGCCCCCGGTACCCCCGCCCCGGGAAGCCCCGGAAGGCCCCCGGAAGCCCCGGACCCCGGAAGTCCACGGAAGGCCCACGGAAACCTCGGAAGGCCCCGGAAAACTTTGAAACACTCCGGAAGAGCGCCATTAAAAGAAGGGGGCCTGCGGCCCGCCCGCTAAACGGGGGAGGGGGGAGGGCGATCGGCGAAGGCGACCCACGGAAGGTGTTCCGTGGGCTTCTGGATTGGCGCTTGTGGGGCTGGCGAGGGAGGGGGGGCGAACGTACACTTGGAAAAACGAGAAAGGACACAGAGTTGGGCGCGCCGATGTTTCTGCCGACCGCGTTAACGCTGCTATTGTTTGTGGCCTGTGGAGCACAAGCTGCTTCGGGGGCGGGGGATGCTCAAAATTCAGGTGGCGTCAAAGACGCTGATCCGACCGCCTGGGCGGCGATGCGATTGATCGGAGGGTGTCTTCAGACCTATCCGGACGGCCGACACATGCGGCTGCTGCGGGCGGTGAGGCACTTGCAGGACCCGGAACTTAAGCCCCTTTATGAACAACTGTTGCAGTCCGACAGCCTGGTGCTTAAGACGCATGGGTTTCTGGGGTTGGCTGAGTGTAATCCGCACAAGCAGGTGGATCTGAAGCTTTTGGCTGACGTAAAGGATCAGACGGTGCTGGGGCAACTGGTCGGGGCGGCGATGGATACGGATCTGTTGGACCTAGACCAGGCCAGGGATTTGTTGAATTGGGGGAATGTTGACGACAGCGTCAAAGTGGTCCTGGCCACGAAATTGATCGGGGCGGGGGAAGAGGTTGATGCGCAAGTTCTGCAGCGGGCGGCGGGGGGCCCGAGCTTAAGTGAGCGAAGCCTGGCGGCCATGCTGCTGGCTCAGATGGGCGATGGGCGGATGCTCGAGCAGCTAAGCGAATTGGACGGCTCGCACGACCCGGAGCGGGACATCGTGCGGGCGATGCTGCTTAAGGCGGCGATGAGGATGGAATATCGCCGCGTGAGCGTCTGGGCATACAGCTTAAGTCAGGATGAACGGACCCCCCCACCACTGCGCTTGCTGGGCCTGCAGACCGCGCTGCGCTTAGGTCAGGCCCAGGCGCGACGGGCGTGGGAGTCTGCCCTGGATAAGACCGACGACCCGGCGATGAAGATCCGGCTGGCGATTCTGGCTCTGCAGGTCGCGCCCTGGGTGGAAGAGGACATGTTCGAAGAGCTGGAGGACAGCGGCGACGAATTGCTGGCGGACATCGGCCGGGCGGGCCGGGCCATCGCCAGCCAGAGCGAGGCTAAGAACAGCGGAAAATCGAAGGGGGAGGCGAAGGACACCGGCGCGGACTTCACGCGGCTGGTCAAACGCGGACACCCGGTAGTCAATAACGTGATGCTGGCCTTTGCCGAGAGCAAGGAAGCGGGCGAAGAACAGATGCGGGTGATTCTGATCGCGGTGCTGGACGCTTTGGAGGGCCCGAACCGCGATCGCTCGGAACGGACCGAGCAGGCCATGGAGGCGGTGGAATCGCTGATGGAAAAGAGACCGGACATGGCGGTGAATCTGATTAAGGAGCGACTTGCGCAGGCGCAAGGCTCGGAAGACATCGAACACGCCTTGCTGATGGGACTGGTGCGGTGCAGGCAGCCGCGGGCGCTGGAAGTCGTGGAGGGGTTTAAGCCAGCGGACGACGTGGGGCGCAGCCTGGCCACGCTGATCCGGGCGCGCTATGCCGACACGCTGGGGGATGATGACTTAAGTCGCCTGGGTTTGATTGTGCGCGGCGGCAGCGGGTTGGAGGAAGCGCTGCGTTTGCAGGCGGGCTGGCTGTATTTAAAGAGAAAAGGCCAGGAGCAGCAGGCGCTGAGCCAGGTTCTGGCGGACGATAGAGCCCAAGGAAAAACCAAAGGATAGGCCCCGGAAGCAAGCGATGGAGAAGATGAATGACGAATTTCGAATGGCGAATGACGAATTTGAGGCAGGGGCTAGGGTTTGGGGTTTGGAATCGGAGGATGCCATGACATTGGCTTAGGAGAGTGAAGTTCGTCCATCGGCATTCGACATTCGGCACTCGACACTCATAGCATGCAGTCGTCACCCACGGAGTTTTATAGCATGAGCGGCACGATTCCATTGAGCCTGCCCGACATCACCGAGACGGAAATCCAGGCGGTGGTGGAGGTGCTGCGCTCGGGGCGATTGAGCATCGGGCCCCGCCAAGCTCGTTTTGAGGAAATGATCGCGGAGCGTTGCCGGCGGCGGCACGCGATCGCGGTAAGCTCGGGCACGGCGGGGCTGCACGCGGTGCTGGCGGCCATGGGCATCGGCCCGGGGGACGAAGTGATCACCACGCCGTTCTCGTTTGTGGCGTCGGCGAACTGCATTCTTTATGTCGGCGCCAAGCCGGTGTTTGTCGACATCGATCCAAAATCGCTTAACCTCGATCCCGACAAGCTCGAAGCGGCGATTACACCCAAGACCAAGGCCATTATCGCGGTGGAAGTGTTCGGCAATCCCACGCACATGGACCGCATCGCCCAGATCGCCGGGGCCCATGAAATTCCATTGGTAGAGGACTGCTGCGAGGCGTTAGGAGGAAGTTGTCGCGGTCATCCGGCAGGATCGTTCGGGCGGGCGGGGGTATTCGCGTTTTTCCCCAACAAGCAGATCACCACCGGTGAAGGCGGCATGATCGTCACGGACGACGATCGCCTGGCGGGGCTTTGCCGATCGCTGCGCAATCAGGGGCGGGCGGTGGAGGGCGTGGGCGATCAGGCGGGGGCCAGCTGCGGCAATCGGTTCGGGTCGTGGCTGATGCACGAGCGATTGGGCTACAACTATCGGCTTAACGAGATGTCCTGCGCCCTGGGCATCGTGCAGATGGAACGGCTGGACAGCATGCTGGCGGCCCGCCGGCGGGTGGCGATGGGCTACATCCGGCGGATGATGGACTGGCAAGAGTTGATTCTGCCCACCGTGCCGACGGGGGAAGAGGAGCACACCAGCTGGTTTGTGTTTGTGGTGCGGCTGACGCATGAATACGACACCACGGCCCGCGACCGGATCATCGGGGGGCTGCGCCGCCACGAGATCGGGGCGGGCAATTATTTTCCCTGCATTCACCTGCAGCCGTATTACCGCGAGAAATTCGGCTACAAGCCGGGGGATTTCCCGGTGGCGGAATCCGTCAGCCAGCGCACCATTGCGTTGCCGTTCCACAATCACCTGGATGAGACGCAGATCGAGCTGGTGTGCCACACGCTCAAGGTGATGCTGCAACGGGAAACGCTGCTTAAACGCGGATAGTTTTAGGGGGTTGGGAACAGGGGCATCGAACCATGATCATCACAGCGGAAGCTTACGCCCGGGCGGGATTGATCGGCAATCCGTCGGACGGGTATTTCGGCAAGACGATTTCGATCATCATCCGCAACTTCGCCGCGCGCGTACGCTGCTGGGAATCGCCGCGGCTGGTGATCGTGCCGCGCCAGCGTGACGAATCGGATTTTGCCGGCATTGACGACCTGGCGGAGAACGTGCGGCAATACGGGTATTACGGCGGCATCCGGCTGATCAAGGCGGCCATCAAACGTTTCGGGGCGCACTGCCGGCAGCAGGGCGTGGAGCTGGAGAAGCGCAATTTCACCATCGAATACGACACGGACATTCCCGTGCGCGTGGGCCTGGCCGGCTCCAGCGGCATCATCACCGCCACCATGCGAGCCCTGATGACGTTCTATGGCGTGGACATTCCCAAGACGATTCTGCCCAACCTGGTGCTGAGCGTGGAGCTGGAGGAACTGGGCATCGGCGCGGGGCTGCAGGACCGGGTGATCCAGACTTACGAAGGCGCGGTGTTCATGGATTTTGACCGTCGGCACATGGAGCAGGTCGGATACGGCCAATATGAATCCCTGGACCCTAAGCTGCTGCCACCCCTGTTTGTGGCCTATCACGACAACCTGGCGGAAGGCACGGAAGTGACGCACAACGACCTGCGCAGCCGGTGGAATCGGAAGGACCCGGAGGTGCTGGCGGCGATGGACCAGTGGGCTTCGTACGCCCAGCAATCCCGTGACCTGATCACGGCGGGGCGCGGGGGGGAGATCGCGCCGCTGATGGACGCGAATTTCGATCTGCGGGCCAGGCTGATCAAGATCAGCGGCGGCAATCACCAGCTGGTGCGCATCGGGCGCGACCTAGGGGCGGCGGTGAAGTTCGCCGGCTCCGGGGGCGCGGTGATCGGGTGCTACGACGGCGATCCGGAGCGGCTGGCGAAGCTGCGCCAAGCGTATGGGGAATTCGGGGCGCGGCTGATAGAGCCGAAAGTTAACTAAGAATGACGAATGCCGAATGTTGAATGGCGAATGAGACCCCCCAAGTCCCGGAAGGACGTCGTTGATGAATCCAAACGGTCCATTGCAGCAGCGGACCAAGACTTTCGCACTGCGCGTGCTGCGACTTTGTCGTGCTCTGCCTAAGTCTGCCGACGGGCGAATCCTGGCTGGACAACTGATCAGATCTGGCACATCCGTAGGGGCAAACTATCGTTCGGCATGCCGGGCACGCTCGCGGGCTGAGTTCCTGGCCAAACTCGGCATCGTGGAAGAGGAAGCCGACGAATCCTGTTTTTGGCTGGAATTAATCATGGAAGATGCGATGCTGCCAGCCAAACGAATTCAGCCGCTGTGGCAGGAAGCCCAGGAGATTCTGGCGATGGTGGTAGCCTCCCGTCAGACCAGCCGAGGACGATAATGGTGTACCCTGGTTCAACGGTTGGACATTCGGCATTCGACATTCGCCATTCACGAATTAGGAATTTTCTATGACCATCACCAAAGCGGTTATTCCGGCGGCGGGCATGGGGACGCGGTTTTTGCCGGCCACCAAGAGCATGCCCAAGGAAATGCTGCCGATCATCGACAAGCCGGTGCTGCAGTACGTGGTGGAAGAGGCGGCGGCCAGCGGGATTGAGGATATTCTGATCGTCACGGGACGCGGCAAGCGGGCGGTGGAAGATCACTTTGACTTCAACCCCGAATTGGAGGCGTTTCTTAAGGACAACGGCAAGACGGACCTGATCGAGCAGGTCCAGGGCATCGGCGATCAGTGCCGGGTGTTCTACATCCGCCAGAAAAAGCAGCTGGGCTTGGGCGACGCGATCCGCCTGGCCCGCGAGCACGTGGGGCGCGAGCCTTTCGCGGTGCTGCTGGGCGACACGATCATTGATCCACCGGCTGGTTCGCCGCCGGGCTTGCGGCAGCTTCTGGACGCGTACGAGAAGAAACACGCCAGCGTGGTGGCGGTGCATCGCGTGCCGCGCCCGTGGGTGAGCCGGTATGGCATCGTGGACGGTCGACCTGATGCCGGCGACAGCGAGAATCTGGTGCGCCTGCGCCGGCTGGTGGAGAAGCCCAAGCCGGCCGACGCGCCCAGCGAGCTGGCGATCGCGGGCCGGTATGTTTTTACGCCGGAGATTTTCGACTGCATTGACCACACCGGGCGCGGCGTGGGTGGAGAGATTCAACTGACGGACGCGATGAATCTATTGGCCCAGCAGCAGCCGATGTACGCCCTGGCCTGGCAGGCCAAGCGGTACGACATCGGCGACCGGGTGGAATACGCCAAGTGCTTTATCGACTTCGCCCTGCGGCGGGCGGACACCGGCGCGGCGGTGCGGGAGCACTTAAAAACGATTCTGTAGTCGCCAGAGAAATCCGACCGCACGCCGAAGCCTCTCCGCGGTGCGGCGCCGCCCTCGAGCATGGATAGGGCCAAGGCGATCGGCCATATTTTCAGGTATTTGACGTCTTTCCCTCAGGGCCAGGCTTGACTTGCGTCGGCTACCTGATAATGTATTATCAATAATGACTCGCCGCGATTTTACCTTCGGCCTGACCCTGGCGGTGGCAGCTTACCTGTGCGGCCCCGCCCACTGGCTGCACGTATGCATGGCCCACCGCGGTGACCTGACGCAAGAATTGCGGTATTGCGGCAGCGCGGCGGTGGGGCACGATCACGCTGCCGACGAACCGGCATCATCTCCCGGGGATCACCACGATCATCATCCGCGCCGCCCGCCGACCCCGCATGATCACCCCCACGACCGGGACTGCTCCACCTGTGCCGCTTTTGCCTCCCTGGGACGCGCTCTAGCACCCCCCGCCCCCACGGTCCTTTTCCTAGGGCAGTTGTCGTGCCAACGAGCTGAGGTAGCGCTGACTGTTCCTCATGTCCTTGACCAGTTCGTTTCCACGCGGCCGCGTGGCCCTCCGCTCGACTGCGCCTAGCTGATTTTCCGCGTACTTTTCCTTAGATCCGCCGCTCCGGCCGGGCTGGTCGTTGCTTGCGCAGGGATGCGTGAGCTACGTCACGGCTGAAGGACTATGCTCCATGCCCAAGGCACGCGCCTTTACGCTTATTGAGCTGCTGGTGGTGATCGGGCTGATCGGACTGCTGATTGGTCTGATCATGCCGGCCTTAGGGAGCGCGCGTCAGACGGCCAGGACCGCCCATTGTCTGGCCAACATGCGCAACATGGAGCTGGCCCACGGCGGCTATGCGGCGGACCATGACGGCCGGATGGTTCAGGCTGGATTAGCCCATGGCGGCGCCCATGCCAACGAGGGCACGGCGTGGATCAACACGCTGCAGACGTATTACGGAGACGCTCTCCTGGCGCGCTGTCCCTCGGACAACAGTCCGCACTGGCCGGGCGGCGCACCGGTGCCCCCGTCCACGGATCAGTATCGGCGGTGCAGTTACGGCATCAACGAGTTTACGGACCCTGACCTGTGCCCGTGGGGCGGGCCCTATGGCAATCTCGACACCATTCCCAGTCCGTCCGCCACGGTGCACTTTTTGGAGATGGCTGAGGAGGGTGCATTCGCCGGGGCGGATCACCCGCACGTGGACTTGTGGGTCGGCAACATCCTGGCCAAGGCCGCAAGTCAATTGCAGATCGACCAGCACGGAGGTGAGACGCGCACCTGGACCGCCAAAGCCAATTACGGATTCCTCGACGGACACGCCGAAACCAAGCGTTTTGAGGAGGTATTCAAGGACAAACAAAACAACAAGTTCGACCCAGCGGTCGCACATTAAAGGCAGCAAACGGAATCAATCACCCATTTTTTTGAAGGCCGGAGAAATGAACATGAAAACAAGCATGCATGCCACCATCGCCATTCTGACCGTTGTAACCTTGACGTCCAACATCGCCAAGGCGGAGGGACACTACGACATCGCACCTTACTTTGACGCGCAGAGCGGAACACTGCTGACCGGCGGGCTGGATCACAGCGGCAACCATACCGCGCCACCGATCAGCGTGTACGGATACGAGTTTGGAGAAGATGAGTTCGACCCGTTCAATCCGACCGATCCAGGCGTCAACCAGTCGGCCGGGGTGGGCAATCTGCCGGCCGGTTCGCCGGTGCGGTACAACGTCCTCAGCAGTCTGCTCTATTGGGACGGCGATGGCGATGTTGCCTGGAGCGGGCCGCTGGGGGATACGCACATTGACCTGTTGGTGGGCACCTCCAGCCGGACACTCACGGGCATCAGCGGTGCGCAGGCTGGTTCGCTGATCCAGACGGTAGCCGCCAACGGTTCATTGCATAAGCATTTCGTTACCTCGCTCTTTGTCGATTACGTTTCGAGCAATGTGCCGGACGAACCAGGCTACCTGGCCCCGGCTGACGGCATCTACGCCTTTAGCCTGGAATTGACGCTCACCCAGGGCGACACGTTGTTTGTGTCCGATCCGATCTGGATCGTCTTCAACAACGGCATGGATGAAGAGATTCACGATGCAGCCATGGCGGCAGTGCCTGAGCCGGCCTCCATCGGTCTGTTAGCCTTTGGTGGACTGGCGATGATGCGCCGCAGGCAGGTGAGGAACTGACGAATACTTTCGACGCGGGATGGTCCTCCATCGGCACGCCGGTTTTCCATGATGGAATCGGCGCCCGCGCAAGGCGGATGCTACGCATGGAGGCCATCAGGCCCTGACAGTCAAACCGAAGTCGCCATTTTGTTTACAGACCCACAAACGCCCGAAGTCCTCCGACTTCGGGCGTTTGTGCATATGCGGAAGCCGATTGGCGTTCTGCCATGATGCACCCCACTCCCCTAGATGCCCTATCTTCATCAAACACAACTGTTTAAGATATTAATGTCCCTAATTAGAACTCCTTCCCGCCCGCTGCTATGGTTTGGCGACCGTTGATGCAGACAACAGTGGTCTTCGGTTAATAGTCGCTATTAAATGACGGGAGGGGGACAAATGGCGAAGTGGGTAAAGATGGCTGGCGAAAAAGACCTGTAGCCGGCCTTAAAAATCATTAAGGCATCAATCCCAGAGGTATAATGATTGGGTTCACAAGGGCTTTTATCCAGGTGGTGGACTGCTGATATCGGGAAAAGCGAATAAGTCGTTGGCCGAGCGTGGTGTATTCTGGTCATATTGCGCGTCCCTCAGCAAGTCGGGAAACATTTTTGTGGTTTCCGCACCCCCTGAAAATTAGGCTGGATAATTTGGCATTTAGAGGTGGATCACCTTATTTTCACGTGGTAAGTTTCGCAATGGAAATAAGATAAGTCACTCTAACTCATCAGAGCCCAGTTGTTTGGCTATAGCCTGTTTCTCTGGTCTCTGCCGACGGTGATGCGGCGAGAGGGGAGTCTGCGGTCAACAAGGATCAGATTCAAAATCTGACGATAAGAATGTGACGAAAAAGCCATGAGTGAAGAACGCAAAGAGCAGAGAGTGTTGCCTGATATTTCCATCGTGGTGCCGGTGTACAACGAGGTGGAGAACCTCCGCCCGCTGCACCAGGAAGTCCGCCAGGCGATGACCAAAGCGAACCTGAACTACGAGCTGATCTGCGTGGACGACGGCAGCAAGGACGGCAGCCGGGCACTGCTTAGGGAGATCGCGGCGGAGGATCCGCGGGTGGTGGTGATCGAACTGGCCCGCAACTTCGGGCAAAGCGCCGCGATGTCGGCGGGATTTGAGCTGGCGTGCGGGCAGGTGATCACCGCCTTGGACGCGGACCTGCAGAACGACCCGAATGACATCCCGGCGATGCTGGAGGTGCTGCAGAAGCCGCCGGGTTACGACGTGGTCAGCGGCTGGCGGAAGAACCGGCAGGACAAGCTCTGGTCGCGCAAGATTCCTTCCCAGCTGGCTAACTGGCTGATCGGTCGGGTCACTTGGACGCCCATTCACGACTTCGGCTGCACGTTGAAGATCTATCGCCGGGAAGTGTTGCGCGAAGTGCGGATCTACGGCGAGATGCACCGGTTCCTGCCGGCGATGGTCAAATGGCGCGGAGCCCGGGTCACCGAGATGCCCGTGCACCACCGTCCGCGCCTGCATGGGCAGAGCAAGTATGGCCTAAAACGCACGATGAAGGTGCTGCTGGACCTGGTGACGGTCAAGTTTTTGGGTGACTATCTGACCAAGCCCATCTATTTCTTCGGCAAGCTGGCGATGATGTCCACGGTGCTGGCGTTTTTCTTCGGCGGCTGGTCTTTAATTGAACGATTCGGGTGGGCTGGGCGGGAACAGCTTAATCTCAATCGCAATATTTTCTTTCTGCTCTGCCTGATTCTGTTTCTGGCCACCATCAACTTTGTCATGATGGGTGTGATTGCCGAGCTGCTGGTGAGGATTTATCACGAAAGCCAGGGGCGAACGCCGTACCGCATCCAGCAAGTGACACGGGGGCTGGCCTTGTCCAAGGAAAAACTCCCGCAGGCTGAGGAGCATGTGCCGGGACAGGCGGACAGCCCGGCCAAACCTCTCCTGGACACGGATTCCTGGACGCCGCCATCCCTGCAAAAAGCTGACAATCGGTGATCGCGAGGCCGGGAATGATTTTGGGGATGGTTCACGCACACGTGGACTGACGGGCGACGGGGCGGAGCAAGAGAAAGTCGTGGGCGTGGATTGGGGGACAGAGGGGAGAGGTAGTGGATTTTGGATATGTCTTGGTCCATCAGTTCATCGACGGCTGTGGCTGGTGTTCCCAGCCAAGGTCCAACGTCTGAACTTTGGCTGGTGGACGGGCACGTGCACATTCACGACTGTTTCGACCTGGATCGCTTCCTGACCCACGCGGCGGAGAACGTCGCCGGCCAGGCTCGAGCGGTTAACCCGTCACTTGGTTCCGAGGCGATCGTCGGCTGCCTGATGCTCACGGAATCGGCGGGGACGGCGGCGTTTGAAAAGTTGCGTGGCCTAAAGCAGGTTGGCGTCTGGCAGATCAGCCCCACCCAGGAGCCGCAGGCGCTGGAGGCGACGTGTCCGGGGCGAATCAAGCTCCTGGTGATGGCTGGGCGTCAGATTGTGACGGCTGAACGTTTGGAGGTGTTGGCCTTAGGGACTTGCGAGTCGTTTCCCGACGGCCAGCCGCTGCAAGGAGTTCTTGCCCAATGCGCCCGGGCGGGCATTCTTAGCGTACTGCCTTGGGGGTTGGGCAAGTGGACGCTGGCCCGCGGCCAACTCATAGAAAACGTTCTGTCGAGCCAGGCCACGCCCATGCTTTTTGTCGGCGACAACGGCGGGCGCTGGCGAAGGCTACGCGAACCCAAGCTTCTAGCCAAGGCTGGTAAACTGGGCATCCGCAACCTGCCCGGCACGGACCCCCTGCCCCTGCCGGGACAAGAAAGCAAGGCTGGGCGCTACGGGTTTGTCCTGGAGGGCGATCTGGACGCGACGCGCCCCGTGGAATCAATTAAGCGCTGGCTGCGCGAACGCTCCGGGCAACCAGCGTGCTTCGGCCAGGGCGAGAAGTTGACAGGGTTCATCGGTCAGCAGATCGCGATGCAATGGCGTAACAGAGTGGCCGGCCGACGCAAAGGCATCGTCACGGAGAAAACGATTGTGAAAGATCGTGTCCTGGTCATCGCTCCGCAGCCCTTTTTCTCGCCGCGCGGCACGCCCTTTAGCGTGTATTACCGCACCATGGTCACCGCGGAGCAGGGTTTGGCGGTGGACCTGCTGACCTATGGCCAGGGTCAGGACGTGGATCTGCCGGACGTGCGCATCATTCGTACGCCGGCGTTGCGCTGGATGGGGGCGGTGAAGGTCGGGCCATCATGGCGCAAAGCGGTGCACGACGTGTTCATGGTGGCATGGACCATCGGGCTGCTCTTACGGCGGCGGTATCGTTATGTGCACGCCCATGAAGAGGCTATTTTCTGGTGCCAGTACCTGAAGCCTGTTTTCCGCTTTAAGCTGGCGTACGACATGCACTCGAGCCTGCCGCAGCAGTTGTCTAATTTCAAGTTCACGCGTTCGCGGATCTTAATCGGGATGTTCGATCGGCTCGAACGCGGGGCGCTACGACGCAGCGACGCGGTGATCACCATCTGCCCGGATTTGCAGCAATACGCCTTGGCCCAGGGCGTGCCGGCGGAAAAGCACATCCTTATTGAGAACTCAATTTTTGAGGATGTCCGTCTCAAGCCAGCCAAAAATCAGGGGGCTGCTGCGCAGAAGGACTCCCCCCCCACTCCACCCCAGACAACTGTGGCTGAATTGCTGCCCCCCTCGTGGAATACCCAAGGATCACTTCCGGGGGCGGGGGGAATGCTTGCGGGGGGAACGCTTCCTGGGGGGACACTTCCGGGGGGGGTGAGGGTGGTGTATGCGGGCACGTTTGAGCATTATCAGGGCATTGACCTGCTCATCCGCGGATTTCAGATTGTGCACCAGGCCTTGCCTGGAGCCAAGCTGCTGCTGGTCGGCGGCATGCCCGCGCAGGTGGAGGCGATGCGGAAGTTAGCGGACGAATGCCGGCTCACCGAAGTGTGCCACTTCACGGGCATGGTGCCCAAGACGATGGCGCTAAAGTTGCTGGCCACCGCGGATTTGCTGGTTTCGCCGCGGACGGAAGGCACGAACACGCCGCTGAAAGTCTACGAACAACTGGCCAGCGGCAAACCACTGGTGGCTACGAGCATCTGGTCGCACACACAGGTGCTCAATGACGACGTGTGTTTCCTGGCTGAGGCCACGGCGGAGGACTTCGGCGCGGCCATGCTGCGTGCCCTCCAGGAGCCGCAGGAGGCCCGGCGTCGGGCGCAGGCGGCCCAATCTTTGTATCAACGCGATTACGCCCGTGACATCTACGAGGCAAAGATGCGCCGCTTTTTAAAGGCGGTGCGGTAATGTGCGGGATCGCCGGCATCGCCTCCTTCAGCGACGAAGTACGCCCCACGGCTGCCCAAGTGCGGGCGATGTGCGATACGCTCATTCATCGCGGGCCGGACGACTGGGGCATGGACCTGCAGCAGGGCGTGGGCCTGGGCATGCGGCGCCTGTCGATCATCGACCTGTCCGGCGGGCACCAGCCGATCTTCAACGAGGATCGCAGCGTGCGCGTGGTGTTTAACGGCGAAATCTACAACTATCGCGAGCTGCGCCGAGAGCTGGAGGCCAAGGGCCATCGCTTTGCCACGCACAGCGACACCGAAGTGATTGTCCACCTCTGGGAAGAATCAGGCCCCGGCTTTGCCGACCGGCTTAACGGCATGTTCGCGATCGCATTACACGACTTAAAGCAGCGCAAGCTGGTGCTGGCCCGCGACCACGTGGGCATCAAGCCTCTCTATTACGCGGCGGATCGCAAGCGAATTGTCTTTGGCTCGGAAATCAAGGCGCTTTTGGCGTCGGGCGAGGTTCCCCGCGAACTGGACGTCGATGCCTTGGGCCAATTCCTGGCCTGGGAATATGTGCCGGGGGAAGGCACGCTGCTTAAGGCGGTGCGGAAGCTGGAGCCGGCCTGCCTGATGGAAGTGGATCTGGACAGCGGACAGCGACAGATTACGCGCTTCTGGGACGTGGGGCAGGCGGACCACAACCCGCGTGAAAGCGCCCATTCCGATGCGCGGTGGCTGGAGCTGGTGGAAGACAAGATTCGCCAATGCGTGCAGAGGCAATTGGTCAGCGACGTGCCTTTGGGGGCGTTTCTATCCGGCGGGGTGGACAGTTCACTGGTGGTGGCGGGGATGGGACAGGCCCGGACGTTCAGCATCGGTTTTGCGGACCCGACGTACAACGAGGCTGGCTGGGCGGAGAAAGTCGCACGCCACCTGGGCACGGAACACCACTGTGCCCAGATTGAGCCGAAGGTGGTGGAGCTTTTTGATCCGTTGATGAACCTGATGGACGATCCGATCGGGGATTTTTCGATATTCCCCACGTTTTTGGTTTCACGGTACGCCCGCCAGGAAGTGACCGTCGCGCTTTCGGGCGACGGAGGGGATGAACTATTCGGCGGGTACGAGACGTATCTGGCCCAGGACAAATCCCATCGCTGGCAGCGTGTGCCGGCGTTCCTGCGGAGCGGACTGGCGGAGCCAGCGATTCGGGCCTTACGCCCCAGCGCCAAGAAAAAGGGGCTGGTGAACAAGGCCAAGCGTTTTGTCGAGGGCTTGGAGCACAGCCCCACCTTGGGTCACGCTCGTTGGCGCTTGTTCGTCGGCCGGGCGATGCGGCAGAGTCTTTTTTCACCGCAAGCGCTGGGGCAAATGCCCACGCCCGTGGAAGCGCACATTCAGGCGCTGGCGCAGAGGGCGGGCGATCGTAATGAAATGGACCGCGCGCTCTATATCGATTTTCACAGTTATCTGGTGGACAATTGCCTGGTCAAGGTGGACCGCATGTCCATGGCCACGTCGCTGGAGTCGCGGGTTCCGCTGCTGGACAAGGAGCTGGTGGAGCTGGCGTTCCGCCTGCCCTCGCGTTTGAAGGTTCACCAGGGCAAAACCAAAGTATTGCTTAAACAGGCGGCGGCGCGACAAGTGCCGGCCGAGTGCATCTATCGTCCCAAGGAGGGATTCAGCATCCCGATGAAGAACTGGCTCCGCGGGGAGTTTGCGCCCCTGTTGCGCGAGCTTTTGGACCCCCGGCACATCGCGGCGGAAGGGATATTCAACGCCCAGACGGTGGCCCAGCTGCAGGACGAGCATTTGCGTGAAAAGGCCAATCACAGCCACATTCTCTGGTCCTTGATTGTTTTCGAGGACTGGCGGAGGCGATGGAAAGTATGATTCGGCGCGACCCTGTGGAAGCTGCGGAATGGACTTTCGACCTGACCATCATCGGGGGCGGCATTTATGGCGTTTGCGCCCTGCTGGAGGCTGGCCAAGCGGGTTTGCGGGCTTTGCTGGTGGAGAAAGATGACTTTGGCGGGGCGACCAGCTGGAATTCGCTGCGGATCGTGCACGGCGGGCTGCGTTATTTGCAGAAGATGGACTATGTGCGTCTGCGTGAATCGGTGCGCGAGCGGCGGTGGTTTTTGAGGCAATTTCCGCAGTGGGTGCAGCCTTTGCCGTGCCTGATGCCGCTCTATGGGCGCGGATTGCGCCGGCCGGGGATCATGGCGGCGGCGGTCAGGGCCAATGACTTATTGTCCTGGGATCGCAATCAAGGGTTGCCCGACGCTTGGCGATTGCCGGCGGGAGGCGTGGTCAACAATCGGGAGATACTCCGACGATTTCCCCTGGTGCGGCAGAAGAATCTTAAGGGCGGAGCCACGTGGCACGACGGGAAGATGATCTGCTCGCAGCGGGTGCTGATGGAGATTCTCCATCGGGCGTGCCGGCTGGGGGGGCGAGCGCTTAATTACATGCCGGCGGAGGAAGTCGTGACCGAGCATGGCGGTGTCGCGGCGTTGCGCTGCCGCGATGGTGTTTTCGACTGTGAGCGAACATTCAGGACCCAGGCGGTTCTCAACTGTGCCGGGCCGTGGAGCCGGCCGCTGGCCAAGCAGCTGGGCCTGGATGAGCCGGGCATTTTTCATCCCTCGCTGGCCTTTAACCTGTTGCTGGATTGCGATCCGCTTAGTCAATCGGCGCTGGCGATTGAATCAGCGGAACCTGGCGGGCGGACTTATTTCACGCTGCCGTGGAACGGGCGGACGCTGGTGGGCACCGAACACCTGCCGGCGGAAGACAACACCCCTGACGCGGCGGTGACGGGCGCCCAGGTGCAGACGATGCTGGACAACCTTAACGCGGCGGTACCGGGGTGGAACGTTGAGTCCAGCCAGATCATGCGGATTTACAGCGGGCTTTTGCCCGCCAAGCAGGCGGGGTCGGATGAAATCACGGTGCGGCCCGTGGCGATCGACCATCACGAGCGTGGCGGCCCGCGCGGATTGGTGAGTGTTTGCGGGGTAAAATTCACCACCGCGCGGCTGGTGGCGGAGCGCGCGGTGAAGATGATTATGAAGCGGGCTGGGCTGACCAGACGGCCGGCGGTTCAACCGCAGGGAGACGAGGTTATGCCCGGACTCGATCTTGTCGATCCGCGGCCGATTTTGGAGGACAATCTTTCGCTGGGGACGCGCGAGGCCGTGCGGCAATTAGCCCGACAGGAAGCGGTGATTCGGGCGGACGACCTGGTGTTCCGCCGCACCGACTGGGGAGCGGACAAACGCCAGGCGGAGGCGGTGCTCAGCCGCGTGCGTACCATACTCAGGGACTAGGTTCATCAGGACAAGCGATGGGGAATCGGCAAGGAACCGTTGACACCGTGGAGCCCAGACATTGCTCACCAATCTGATTCTAGGATGCATCGGACTGATACTGCGTGCGGCGGGAGCGGGGGCGCGGCAGCGGCCCGCGCCTGCGGCGATTCGCGTCTTAGGGTGGGTCATGTGCGCCGTCGCGGCATGGGCGGCGGCCGGGGCAGTTGGGGCCTGGACACCGCTTTGGCTGCTGCTTTTGGTCGGCCTAGGGGCTGCCTTGATCAGCTTTTTTGGCGTTGGGGATCGCCCCTTTCTTAAGCTTTGGGCTGACGTGGCGGCATTCGTGGCGATCGCGGAAGCGTCGGTGCCGTCGCTATCGCTCGGGGGATTTCTGATCGCGCTGGCGCTGATCTTGGGCGGCGGCCGATGGTTGGACCAGCTGGCCACGAAGTTTTCCGCCAGGGCCCGCGTCTGGTCGGCCATAGCCGTGAGCGTTCTGGCCCTGACGCTGGTCGGCACGCAGGCGGGATTGGCCGGTTTCATTGTTCGCAGACCTTTGTGCCGAATCGCTTATCTGACCATCACCGCACCGTTTGAGGCCCACAAGGTTGTGCTGGCCACCGGTTCCGTCGCCTGGCTGGATCACGCGGTTGAGTCCGACGCGGACCGGCCGACCTGGGGCGCGGTGTTCTTCCACGGCGCCAACTCCGACGGCGCCCATCAACCGGCCGCGATCGCCATGCGCAGAGCCTTGTTGGAGGCGGGTTTTGTCGTGTTGAGCGTTGATCACCCCGGCTACGGTCAAAGCCCGACGCCAGCATTGGACGCGCCTGGCGAACAATGGGACCCCTTGCCTACCGCCACGGCGGCGGTGCAGTGGTTGTCCAAGCAGCCCAATGTGGGCGGAATCATTGTCGTCGGCCATTCCATGGGCTGCACGGACGTGCTGCGTCTCCTGGTCGCCGGCGCTAAGGTCGATGGAGCTGTGCTGTGCGGGGCGGGCCTGAAGGATTCCTCCCGCGACGAATACTGGTACGGGCGTTTTCATGCGGATCGTCGACTGCCGTCCGGATCCCTGTCCCGTGAAAAGGTCCAGGAGATCCGCGGGCGTTATTACGATAATCTCGTCTTGGCTGGACAGATTGACTCCACGCATCCGCCGGTCCTGTTCGTCCGCTTTGGCTTAGAGCATGAGAACCTGGTGGCGACGCGTGACCAGCTTTATCAAGCGATCCCCGGCGTCAAAGAAGACTGGACGCTGGAAGGCTTCACGCATTATCTTTCCAGCTTTGGGAACTTGGGCATTGTCGTCGGCAACGCGCGGGCCACAGGCCACATGGCGGATAGGCTCCGGCGCTGGCGTGGGCAATTGGAGAGCACGGGGTCGGCCGGGAACCAGGACGGATCATCGCTCCAGCCTTGATCTGACGTTATGCTTGCACCGCGACGGGAAGAGGAATACACCAATGAATCGGCAATCACCCTGGCAATTGCGGATGTTCCAGAAGACGCTCAAAAAGCGCCAGCGACTGAGCGTGCTTTCACGACTGCTCGGACCGATCCAGAGCCAGGAACGCTGCCTGCTGGTGACCTGCGGCGACAACAACGGGGCCATGAACTGGCATCTGCGTGAACTGGGCGGGCAGTGGTCCTGGGCGGACTTGGAAGAGAAGAGCATCAAGGAGATGTCCGAACTCCTTGGCCAACCCGTCCATCACGGCAAGGTGGACAACCTGGGTTTTTCCGACGCGCAGTTTGACCGCGTGGTCGTCATCGACGCCCACGAGCACGTCAAAGATCCCCTGGCACTCACGGCGGAATTGCGCCGCATCACCCGTCCCGGCGGGCAGATCCTCATCACCACGCCCGGCGGCGACCAGCGTAAATTGGCCAACCGCATCAAGCAGAAACTGGGCATGACCAAGGAACACTACGGGCACGTCCGCGACGGTTTCACGCCCGCGGAACTCAAGGACGTCCTTGTGCGCAGCCAATTGCACCCGACGGGCGCACGGACGTTTTCCCGCTTTTTCACCGAGGCGGCGGAACTGGGCATCAACTATGCGTACGTGAAGAAACTGGCCAGGCGCAGCCAGACCCCGGTGGAGCAGGGCACCATCGCGCCGGCCACGTCCGCCCAGCTTAAATCCGTCGCCAAGGCTTACCGCATGTACGCCCTGATCTTCCCCTTTGTCTGGCTGTGGTCGCGTCTGGACCTGCTGTTGTTTTTCACCGCAGGCTACGTGACCGTCGTCAATAGTCGGAGACCACCGGAATGAGCCCCCCGAAGGTTGTTGTCACCGGTGCCGGAGGTTTTATCGGCCGACACCTCGCTGAACACCTGGCTGAAGAAACCGCGAGCGGTCAGCCAAAGTGGCGCGTGATCGGCGTGGATCTGCATTTTCACGCCAGCCCATCCGCGTCCAAGGGCGTCTTCGAGATTGTGCAGGGCGATTTCCGCGATTCCGCGCTTATGCAGCCGGTCCTGCAGGGCGCCAAAGTTGTTTACCATTTAGCGGCTGCCCACCTGCAAAAAAGTCTGCCTGATTCCGCCTATCGCGACATCAACGTTCACAGTTTAAAGCCGTTGCTTACCGCGGCGCGTGCTGCCGGCGTGCGGCGGTTTGTGCACGTCAGCTCGGTGGGCATTTACGGGAATCTTAAAACCTGGCCCGCGGACGAGGAGGCCCCCAAGGAGCCGCAGTCGATTTACGGCATCACGAAACTTGAAGGAGAAATCCAGGCTCTGCAATTGGGCAAGGAGCTTGGCCTGGAGGTGGCGGTCATCCGTCCCGCGTGGGTGTTTGGGCCCGGTTGTCCGCGTACGGCCAAGCTCTATCGCGCCCTGCGCAAGGGGCGTTTTATCATGATCGGCCGAGGGGACAATCTACGCCATCCGCTTTACATCGACGACCTGGTGGCCGCGATGAAACTGGCCGCGGAGCATCCCCAGGCTGTCGGCGAGACCTTTATCATCGCTGGGCCTCAGCCCATCTCCACCCGCCAACTGGTCGAAGAATATTGCCAGGTTCTAGGACTTTCATATCCGAAAATCCGTATTCCCTATGTGGTGGGCCTGGGGCTGGCGATCACGGCGGAAGCTCTTTGTGGCATTCTGGGTAAGGAACCGCCCATCTCCAGGAGGGCTTTGGAGTTCTTTGACACCAACAATGCCTTTAACATAGGCAAGGCGGACCGTTTACTGGGATTTACCCCCCATTTTTCTTTTGCCCAGGGGATAAAAGCCACCGCTTCGTGGCTGCAGGCGGGCTAAGATTAAGACGCTTGCATAAGGCTGTTGGGTCACGGGGCGGATGGGATAGGAATTATGTGTGGAATTTGCGGTATTTATCGAAAGGCTGGCGCCCAGCGGAAAGAGCTGGAAGCCATGTGCCGCAGCATCGCCCATCGGGGTCCCGATGACGAAGGCTATTTTGTGGCTGGCCCGGTCGGCCTAGGCCACCGGAGGCTGAGCATCATCGACCTGTCTGGCGGGCACCAGCCCCTGACCAACGAGGATGGGTCGATCTGGATCGTCTTTAACGGCGAGATTTACAACTACCCTGATCTGCGGCGGATGCTGCAGGATAAGGGCCACGTCTTTAAGACCCACACCGACACCGAAGTCATCGTCCATCTTTATGAAGAGCTCGGCGACAAGTGCGTGCAGAAATTAGTGGGCATGTTCGCCTTCGCGATCTGGGACCAGGCGCGGAAAAAACTCCTTCTTGCCCGCGACCACATCGGGCAGAAGCCGCTTTTCTATCGCCACGCCGGCGGCGAACTGATATTTGCCTCGGAACTTAAGGGCATCCTCGCGGCGGACGGCGTGGCGCGGCAGATGGACGTCACTTCGCTGCACCATTACCTTTCCTTGCGCTTCATCCCGCCGCCGGGGACGATGATTCGGGGCATTCAAAAGCTGCCCCCCGCTCACTATCTGACCTTCGCCGAAGGCAAGATCCACATCCATCGCTATTGGAACATGTCCTTTCAGGACAAGCTGCACCTTGACGAGGACAGCCTGCTGAAAGTCCTCGATGACCGTTTAAGCCAAACGGTCCATGCGCACCTGATCTCCGACGTGCCGGTGGGGGCTTTTCTAAGCGGCGGCATGGATTCGAGCATGATGGTGGCCCTGATGGCCCGTCATCAGACCGATCGCTTTAACACCTTCAGCGTCGGCGTTAAGGAACAGGACTTTAACGAATTGCCCTACGCCCGCGTGGTGGCGGAGCGCTACGGCACGCAGCATATCGAGGAAATCGTCAAGTCCGACCTGATCGAGCTGCTGCCGAAGATGATCTGGCACCTGGATGAGCCTTCCGACCCGATCTCCGCCTGCATGTTCCACGCGGCCGAATTGGCCAGCCGGCACGTGAAGGTGGTGCTGGGCGGGGACGGCGGGGATGAATTGTTCGCTGGTTTCGACCGTTACGTCGGGCAGAGATACGTCGAGCACTACAGCCATATTCCCGTGGTCATCCGCCGGGCGATCCTAGGGCCGCTGCTCAACCAGATGCGGGACAGCTTCACCTACAAGAGTCTGCCGGCCAAACTCCGCTGGCTCCATCAGCTTTCCACCGTGTCCGGCGCGGGGCGCCGCTACGCCGAGGCCACCTGCTTTACCCGCTTTAATCATGACGACAAGCAGCAATTGTTCGGCGCGGACATCTGGCAGGAACTGGAGTCCGTGGATTCTTCCCTGGTCATCGCTGAGCCTTACGACAAAGCCCCGGCGCAGTCTCCGATCGACCGCATGTTGTATGCCGATTATCAGACCCGCCTGCCTGAACACACGCTGATGCTTACCGACCGCATGACGATGGCCCACGGGCTGGAAGCGCGCTCCCCGCTGGTGGATCATCAGCTGGTGGAGTTCATGGCGAGCATGCCCAGCCAGCTGAAGATCCGCGGCCGCACGCTCAAATACGTTCTCCGCAAGTTGGCGGAAAAATACCTGCCGGCCCAGATCATCAATCGTCCCAAGCAGGGGTTCATGTTCCCGGTGGCCTACTGGTTCCGGCACGAGTTGGGGGATTTTCTCGAGCAATCGCTGCAGCATTCGAGCCTGGTGCGGCAGGGATTGTGGCGCGGGGAGCGGATCAAACAGTTGATCGCCGAGCACCGCGGCAGCCGCGTCGATCATCATGTGCGGCTGTGGATGCTGCTGAACGTCGAATTGTGGCATCGGATGTACATCGACGGCGAAGATCGCCAGGCCCTGCAGGAAGAGATCAAGGATCGCATCGGGACGGAAGTCTCCGCGTAACTGCCACCCTTTACCTCCGGTTGCATTACCTGCCAAAGGTTTATCCCCTGGCATGCGTTGGCCGATGAGATAAGACGGTGGGGAACCGTTAAGTCCAGGTGGTCAAGGAGGCCCTCAGGCCAGGGAACAAGAAGCACAAACCATGAACGAACAACCATTAATCGAGGAAATCGGCGCTTCATCCGCCTCGGCCTTTCGTCAGTATCAGGACATGTATGTGGGGCGGCGGTCGCTCTGGCGCCTGTGCCGTTATGAACTGCTTATCGGGGTGCTTTCGGGCATGCCCGGCGCCTTGGGCTATCTCCTGCGCAGTCGCTGCTACCGCTGGCTTTTAGGCTCGATGGGGCGCAAGTCCGTCATCGGCCGCTGGGTGAACCTTCGCTCGCCGGGGCGGATCCACTTGGGGGTGCGCGTGCTCGTCGACGATCTGGCTGTGATCGACGCCAAAGGGGACCAGTCTGAAATCACCGTCGGCGACCAAGTCTTGATCGGTCGCGGCTGCATTCTAAGCTGCAATCAGGCCCGCATCCGCCTGGGTAACTACGTTTCCATGGGCCCGTCCTGCTACCTGTCGTCGCGCAGCCACATCGACATCGGGTCGAACGTCAGCATCGGACCCGGCAGCCAACTGCTGGCCGGCTCGCACGCGTTTGAGGACGTCGACACCCCGATCATCAAGCAAAAACGAGTGTCCAAGGGAATCACGCTGGGCGACGGCATCTGGCTGGGCGCCGGGGTGATTGTGCTGGACGGGGTGACGATCGGCCGCGACGTCATCATCGGGTCCGGGGCGGTGGTCAAGGACGACATCCCGGACGGCGCGGTGGCGGTCGGCGTTCCAGCTAAAATCCTTTACAGTCGGTATGATCGTCGGGCCGAGAAGACCGACGGACCGCCTGCTAAGGAACCTGCTTCCACATGAATGAAGCCCCCAAGCCCCGCCGCCGCAAGCTGAGCCTGTTGCTGAAGGCCGGCGTGAGCGCGATGCTGCTGGTCTACGTTTTTCGCAAGGTCGGGTGGGAGCCCTTGTGGGAGACGATTCAAGGGGCGGACTTGCGCTTCCTGGCCATCCACCTGTCGCTGGCGGTTCTGGCCACGTTAATCAGCGCCCGAAAATGGCAGATCCTCTGCCGCCCGTTCCACTTCCAGACCGGACTGGGGAAGCTCTTCCTGCTCTACCTGGTAGGGTATCTGTTCAACCACATCATGCCCACCAACGTCGGCGGCGACGTGGTGCGCGGCTGGGAGCTGGGCCGGGCCGAGGGACGCAAAGCCGAGGCGATGGCCTCGGTGTTCATCGAACGTTACACGGGCCTGGCGATCCTGGTGCTTTTTGCGTTGGGGGCTGTGACCTTCGACAGCCGGTTTCGCAACAATTGGCCGGTGCTGGGGGCCTTGGCGTTTGCCGTGTGCGGATTCCTGGGCATCAGCGTCATCATTTTCTATTCCGCACCGTTGAATCTGCTGCAAAAGATCAATCGCTACGGGCCCATCCAGAAGGTGCTCAATAAAGCCCGCAAGGTGCAGGTCTCCGTGCAGAACTACGGGCGTCACCCCCGGGAAATCGCCTGGGCGTTGTTCTATTCGGTTCTTTTTTACATCAACTCGGTGTTTATCACATTCACCGGCTGCCTGACCTTCGGCCACCATCCGCCGCTGGCCAGCATGTTCACCGCGGTGCCCGTCATGATGGTGGTTTTCATGATCCCTATTTCCTTAGGAGGCATCGGGCTGCAGGAATGGGCATACTATGCGGTGCTCGGGCGCGTGGGCGTGCCGCAGGCGGCGGGCTTGAGCCTAGGACTGCTTTATCGGGTTCGCTCGATGTGCTTTGGACTTCTGGGCGCTGCGGCGTATCCGCTTGCCACCGCCGGCGGGAAACCCAGCCAACTGGCTCAACAGATTCAAGCCAACGATTAAGACCCTGCCCCGACCATGTCTCCGCTGACAATCAATCCCTAAAGGTTCACTTCTCTTTTCACTTGATTTCCAAGCCACGTTACCCAGGGTTCGAGCTGCTCTTTTTGCACGGATATTTCCAGCAATTCCGCCTGGCTGTTGAGCGTCCGCACGTCGGCGCGGAATTTTTGCAGATCAAAAGGCACGTAGGGCAACAGGTCGATCTTGTTCAGCAGCAGGAGCGAGGCCTCATGCACCAGCGGCGGGTGCTTGGCGGGCTTGTCGTCGCCCTCGGCCACGCTGAACATGCCGACCTTCACGTCCTGGCCTAAATCAAAGCCCACCGGGCAGATCAGATTGCCGACGTTTTCAATCACCAAGACGTCGAGCTTGGCCAGATCCAGCCGGGCCATCGCCTGCCGCACCTGATTGGCGTCCAAATGGCAGCCCTTGCCGGTGTTGATCTGCACCACCTGGTCGGTCCAACGGGCCAGGCGTTCGGCGTCGCGCGTCGTCGCCAGGTCGCCGACCAAGACGCCCAGGCGCAACTTTCCCTTTAGCGCCCGCAGCGTGGCTTCCAAGAGGGCTGTTTTGCCGCAGCCGGGCCCGCCGATCAAGTCCAAGCAGAATATCCCCTGCTTGCGCAGCGATTCGCGGTTGAGGGCTGCGATCTCATCGTTGAGCTTGAGCACGCTTTCGACGACTTGGACTTTCATGGCCACAATCCTTCCGCTGCCCGTGCATGCTACGTTCGCTAAGCCCCCGGAACAATCCCCGCTGGAATATCGCTGGCTTATTCCCCCCAAATCCTCATTTCGCACCCCTGCTATTCATTCCCCCGGCACGTCAACTTCCATGGAAAGGAGCGTTAATTCCGCGTCCCCCTTGGGCGTGGCCGGCTGCCCGCAAGTGCAGAGTTCCAGCGGATCTTCGCTGGTCCATTCTTTACCGCACGACGTGCAGATCAAGCGCCAGGGTTCGACGCGCAGTTCCAGCTGAGCTTGCGCGTAGGGGGTGCCGGCAATCGACGCTTGCCAGGCCATCTGCATGGCTTGGGGTTCGATCGCTTGCGCGGGGCCGGCTCTTACGACCACTTTGCGCAAGATGACTTGATCGTTGGAAAGCGATGCACCGTTTGCTGACGCGCGCGGCTCGTTGACGCCATGACTTTGGGGGGCAGGACGGGAACCGGACCCCCCGGCTGAGCCGGGGGCTGAAACACCAGAAATTCCCCCGGGGGGGGGCATGTGGCGAACCACCTGGTCCAGCAGAGCTTGAGCTAAGGATAATTCGTGCACCGCGTACCTCTTGCCCTTACATGCCGTCTAAATGCTCGACAATCAGTTTTTCTATCCGCCTAGCCAGTTTCGGCACCGCCGCGATCACTGCCGGGGAAAGCTCTTCGCCTATGTCCATCCGCGCCGGGCCGATCGACGCCTGCCAGGCGGTTAGGTGATTGTTGCCCAGCAATCGCGCCAGAGCCAAAAGCTGCGGCGGACCGAGGTGATGGCCCAAGGGACTCTGGGATTCTTCGGATTCCGCGGCAACGGCACCAAGCTCAATTTGCCCGGCCGGCAGATTCACGTTGGCGTCGATGAACACCGCCAGACTGGCGTCTTTAAGGTCGTCGGCCAGTTCCGGCGCCAACTGGTGGTGGATTTCCACCCGCACCCGCGGGTCATTGACCATCTTTTCCAAGCGCTCGCCGACGGCGGAGCCCAGCCCGTCATCCCCGCGCAGCGTATTACCGTAGGCGAAGACCACCACGCGCCTCCCGCCTGTTTGCTCTTCCTTGCCGTCTTTAGGAGCGGCACAATTCATCGACCATGTTCCCCATGCCGTCGCGCAACTCAATGCGCAGCGGCATCTGCCCCAAGGCATGCGTCGAACAGCTCAAGCAGGGATCGAACGTGCGAATGACCGCTTCCACGCGGTTGAGCATGCCTTCCGTGAGTTTCTTGCCGTCCACAAAGCGCTCGGCCACCTGCTTGATGCCCCGGTTCATGGCCATGTTGTTGTGCCCGGTGGCGATGATCAGGTTGGCCCAGCGCATCTGGCCGTTGCCGTCGATGCGATAATGATGAATGAGCGTGCCTCGCGGGGCCTCGGAAATGCCCACGCCGTCGAAACGATTGGGGCGGGCCCGGGCACGGACGAAGTCGGAGGTGATTTCCTTGTCATCCAGCAACCGCTGAATGCCCTCGATGCCGGCAATGATCTCCACCAGGCGGGCCCAGTGAAAATGGAAACTGGACAGAGCGGGATTGCCCGCGCGGCCACGGAAATCGTCCAGTTCCTTATCCGCCAGGGGATAGCCCATGCGCTTGCAGCAATTAAGCCGGGCCAGGGGACCGACGCGATAGATTCCCGCGGCCGGGCCCAGGGGCTTGAAATAGGGCGACTTAAGATAGCTGAAATCCTCCACCCGCTCAGCGATGAATTTGTCGTAATCGCGCGGCAACACGCCTTCCACCACCGACTTGCCCTTGCTGTCGATGAATTTGAGCAGGCCGTCGTAATGCTCCCAATTGCCGTCCGGGTTAACCAGCGAGGCGAACATGGTCGGGAAGTTGGCGAAGGACTCGATCTCGGCGGGGTACTTATCGACGATGGTCTTAAACCAGTCGATCGTCCGCCGGGCGATCTTCATGGCCTCGGCGGTGGCAGCCAGGATCTCGTCGCGGCGCTGCGGCGAAAGCTTCTGATTCACGCCGCCGGGCACCACCCAAGCCGGGTGCACACGCTTGCCGCCGAGCCATTCGATGATCTGCTGGCCGAACTTGCGCAGCATCACGCCGTCGCGAGCGCGGTCGGGGAACTTCTGGATCAGCCCGATGACGTTGCGCACCGCCGGGTCGCTGTCCATGCCCAGGATCAGGTCCGGGCTGGACAGGTGGAAGAAGCTTAGAGCGTGCGACTGCACGAACTGGGCCAGATTCATCAAGCGGCGCAGTTTGTCAGCCGCGGAGGGGATCTCGACGGCCAGCAGGTCGTCGCACGCCTTGGCCGAGGCCATCAGGTGGCTGACCGGGCAGATGCCGCAGATGCGGGCCATGATCGAGGGCATTTCCGTCAGCGGTCGGCCCTCGACGAATTTCTCAAAGCCACGGAACTGGGTCACGTGGAAAAGAGCGTCCTGGAGTTTGCCGTCGTCGCCCAGCGTCAGGGTGATTTTGGCGTGTCCCTCGATGCGGGTGACCGGATCAATGATGACTTGGCGAGGCATGACAGACCTTCTGGTAAAGCGGGTAGGGGAATAATCCGTTAGCGTCCAAAGCGCGTAAGCTGGCTTGGATCCGGCGTGCGACCAGCCAGAAGCTCAGCGACCACAAAGTGGATGGCGTCGGCCGGCGGAGGACAACCGGGCAGATACAGATCGACCTTGACCAGCTCGTGCACCGGCTGGGCCTTGGGCCGCAAGGCCGGCAGGCCGCGCGTCGGCGGCTGGCGGGAGTCAGGCGACTGGGCGTTTTCCACGTAAGCCCGGGCCAACAACTCGGCCGGCTCATACGAATTCCGCATGGCTGGCACGTTGCCCGTCACGGCGCAATCGCCTAAGGAAATAAGGATCTTGGTGCGCTGGCGGATGACCTGGATCTTGTGCAGGTCCTCTTCACTGCTGACGGCCCCTTCCACGAGGGTCACGTCCACGTCGGTGGGAAAATCCTTGGGATCCACCACGGGCGAGTAAACGATGTCGATCAGGCTGGACAACGCCACCAAGCGTTCGTCAATGTCCAGGAAAGACATGTGACAGCCCGAGCAGCCGTCGAGCCAGACAGTGGCGACTTTGGGTTTGCGATTGGCGCTCATGGGGTGTTCTCACGCATGACGGTCAGGTAAGGTAAAAATTGCCGGCGTTTGGCCATTTCCGCGGCGGCGGTGCCTTTTTCCACCAGGGCTCCGGTGGGGCAGACGTGGACGCACTTGGAGCACGACGTGCAGGTCTGGCTGTCGCCCCAGGCTTCCTTCAAATCGTTGATGATCAGGCTTTCGATTCCGCGGCCGGACACGCCCTTGGTGGCGGCCCCTTCAATCTCCGCGCACACCCGCACGCAACGGGTGCAGAGAATGCAGCGGTTCTGATCCAGGCGGAAGCGATCGTGCGAGCTGTCCACGTCGTGGCTGGGGAAGCGATACGGCACGTGAATGTGCGTCATGCCCAGCTTCTGAGCCATGGCCTGCAGTTCGCAATGCCCGTTGCTGACGCAGACCGCGCACACGTGATTGCGCTCGGAGAAAATCAGCTCCAGGATGGTCCGGCGGTAGCGCTGCAGCCGCTCGGAATTGGTCACCACCTGGGCGTCCTCGCTGGCGGCGGTGGAACAGGCGGGAAAGAGCTTCTTCTGTCCCACCACTTCCACCAGGCACAGGCGACAGCCGCCCCAATTGCTTAAGCCCTCAACGTAGCAGAGCATCGGGATCTCAATGCCGTTTTCCTGAGCGACTTCCAGGATCGTCTGGCCCGCGCGGGCGGAGACATCGATCCCGTCGATCTTCATGGAAAAGGACTGGGCGGGCACAATGGTTGGAACGGTCATCGGGTCACCTCCCCAGCAGGGGTCGCGGCGTGGGCCTGGTTGGCGGCCGCGATCAGCTCCTGGTACTCGTGCTCAAAATAGCGCAGGGTGCTTAGAACCGGATTGGGCGAGGTCTGCCCCAGGCCGCACAGACTGGTGTTCTTCACCACGTCGCACAGCTCCTTGAGCAGCTCCAGATCCGTCGGCGTGCCCTGCCCACGATGGATGCGATCCAAAAGCTCGTGCATCTGATACGTCCCCACCCGGCAGGGCACGCACTTGCCGCAGCTTTCGGTCATGCAGAATTCCATGAAGAAGCGGGCCACGTCGACCATGTTGGACGTTTCGTCCATCACGATCATGCCGCCGGAGCCCATGATCGAGCCGACCTGCATCAGCGATTCGTAATCCACGGGCATGTCCAGATGCTGCTCGGGGATGCACCCGCCGGAGGGCCCGCCGGTCTGCACGGCCTTAAACTTCTTGCCTTCGGGAATCCCGCCGCCGATGTCAAAGATGATTTCCCGCAGGGTCACGCCCATGGGCACTTCGATCAGGCCGGTGTTCTGCACCCGTCCGGCCAGGGCAAACACCTTGGTGCCCTTGCTCTTTTCCGTGCCGATGCTGGCAAACCAGGCGCCGCCATTGCGGATAATGGTGGGAATATTGGCCAGGGTTTCGACGTTGTTAATCAGCGTCGGGCGGCCGAAAAGGCCGTAGTTGGCCGGGAACGGCGGACGCGGCCGGGGCAATCCGCGGCGGCCTTCGATCGAGGCGATCAAGGCGGTTTCCTCGCCGCACACAAACGCCCCGGCACCCAGGCGCAATTCAATGTTGAAGTTAAACGTCGTGCCGAAGATCTGATTGCCCAGCAGGCCCGCACGCGTGGCCTGTCGGATGGCCAGCCGCAGGCGCTTGATCGCCAGCGGATATTCCGCCCGGATGTAGATGTACCCGCGATCGGCCCCTACGGCGTAGCCGGCCACGGCCATGCCTTCGAGCACGCGATGCGGGTCGCTTTCGAGCACGGCCCGGTCCATGAACGCGCCGGGGTCGCCTTCGTCGGCGTTGCAGATCACATACTTCTGCCCCGTGCCCGCCTTGGACACCGTGCCCCACTTCAAGCCCGTGGGGAATCCCGCTCCGCCCCGACCGCGCAGGCCGCTGATCGTCACCTGTTGCACCACCTCGGCCGGCTTCATCTCCGTGAGCACCTTCAAGAGTGCCTCGTAGCCGTCGGCGGCGATGTAGTCCTCCAAGCGCTCCGGGTCCACCTTGCCGCAGTTTTCCAGCACGATCTTTTTCTGCCGGGTGAAGAACGGCGTATCGGTGGGGCAATGAATGCGCTTGACGGGCACGTCGTTGACGCTGGTGACGATGTCCGAGGCGTCCTCAGCCTTCACTTCCTGATACAGCACGCCCTTGGGCTCGACCGAGACCAACGGACCAGCGGAGCAGAGTCCCATGCACCCGACGGCGCGCACGGGCACTTCTTCTTCCATGCCGTAGCGCCGCACCACGCTGGTGAGCGCCTCTTTCACCTGATCGGCGCCGGAGGACATACACCCCGCGGCCATGCAGACGTTTAAGCAATGCTTATAGCGCTTCTGGGCGGTGCGTTCCTCCGCCGCTTTGTGTCGCAGTTCTTCGGGTGTCATGACTTAACCCACCTTTCAATGCGCTCCGCCACCTGGGGGCCGGCCAGCTTGCCCACCACGTCGCCGTCAAACACCACCGCCGGCGCCAGGCCGCAGGAGCCTAAGCAGCGGGCGGTCAGCAGCGAAACCTTGCCGTCGGGGGTGGTTTGTCCGGGGCGAACCTTGTACTTCTGGGACACGGTCTCGACGATCTTCATCGCGCCCTTGATGTAGCAGGCCGTGCCCGTGCACACCACGCAGGTGTGCGCGCCCGGCGGCCGAAGCGTGAAGAAGTGGTAGAACGTGGCCACGCCGTACACGCTGCTTAGGGGCACGCGCAGCGAATTCGCCACGTAGCGCAGCCCTTCCTCGTCCAAAAAGCCGAAGCTTTCCTGGACCGTGTGCAGCGTTTCAATCAAGGCGTGCCGGTCATGCCCGTTGCGGCGCATGGTGGCGTCAACGATCTTCCAACGCTTGTCGTCGGACGGTGGTTGGGGTTTGTCTACCGCCTGGATCATGGAAACTTACTCCTCGTTCCGTGCCCGCTTGCCCGCGCCGGCCGCCACAGCCATGGCAGCCAGAGCCAGGATCAGGCATCCCAGGATGGAACCGTATAACGCGCTGTAATCAGGCCAGACCGCCACATGCGCCTGCCAGGCCATTAATCGCTCCGCCCAAGCGGAAGCGTGTTCCGCCAGCCCCAAAAGGCTCAAGGTGTATTCCAGGCCGTCCGGCCAGGGACTGGCCAACCCGTCGCCGACGGCGATCAGACCCAGCACAAATCCCACGCCCGCCAGCGCCCGCACCGGCCACGACCACTTGGTCATCATCGGCACCAGCCGAATCATCGCCACCGTGGCGGAAGCTTCCACGAGGGCAATCAGGGCGTGCACGCCGAGCATCACCACCATCAAGTGCATGGCCTGGCCCCGGGACGATGGCACGCTCAACAACTCCAAGCTGCACACCAAGGCCGCCAGCACGACCGAGGCCCAGGAAAAAGCGAATATGGAAACATCCCGGGCCGCACCCGTGAGCGATCCGGCCCACTTTTTCCACAAGGGATAGGCCACCAGGCATGGCAATACCCCCATGTTCAAAATGTTCAGTCCCAGCGCCATCCAGCCCCCGTCGGCAAAGAGCAGGCTCTGCACTCCCAGCAGCAAGGACATGCCCAGCAGGCCCCAGAAGCTGCCAAACCAGTAGGCCAGCAAAAACCCGCCGATGATGTGCCCGCTGCTCTGGCCGGGCAGAATCGTCACGTTGCACATCTGCGCGGCAAACACCATCGCCGTGCCGGCCGCATAGCGCCATGGCTGAGGCGCACCGCTTTTTCGCGCCAAGGCATACCCCACACCCAAACCCAGGGCAGCCGCGCCCATCCCCACCAACGCACACGCCGGAGTCACTGTTCCGTTGCCAAGATGCATATTGCGCTCCTTTTCGTTCTTATGACATCTTCGGTTTTTTCAGCAGATCCGGGGCAGTTGCTCCCCGTAGGGCTTCTGTATTACTCGGCGCCCGCCGATCCGCGTCCGCAACTCGCAGATTCCGTCCGTATCGTCCGTCACCTGGCCAATGCGCCTGGCCCCTTGGCCCAACGGATGCGCGCGCATCAAAGCCAGCGCAGCTTCCGCAGCCGACGGACGAACGAACAACACGACCTTTCCTTCATTGGCCACTTCCAAAACGTCCAGCCCAAGCATCTCCGCGGCATGCAGCACACAAGGCTGAACGGGGATCTCTTCTTCGTTCAACACCACGTGGGCACCGCTGCGCATCGCCGCCTCAGCGGTTAGAGCGGCTACGCCGCCACGCGTCGGATCACGCATGAAAGCTACCTCATCTCCCAAATTTCGCAACATGAGTTCGATTAAACCGTTCAGTGCCGCCACGTCGCTGCGGACCGGGCTGGTCACTTCCGGCATCTGGCGGGCCAACATCACCGCCAAGCCATGATCCCCTATCGGCCCATTAATCAAGATCACATCACCCGCTTGAATGCGCTTGGGACTTAGCTTTCGCTCCCGCGGGATTCTGCCCACTCCGGCCGTGGTGATATAAATCTCTGCCTGGCCGTTATGTCCGATGACTTTGGTGTCTCCGGTCACCACCGCCACCCCGGCCTCGCCCGCAGCTTTGGACAACGAATCTAAGATTTCCTCCAAATCAACGCGGGCGAACCCCTCGGTGATAATCAGACTTAACGCCAAACCCACCGGGCGGGCGCCGCACACCGCCAGATCATTCACCGTGCCGCAAACCGCTAAACGCCCGATGTCCCCGCCTGGAAATCGCCAAGGCTCCACCACGTGGCTGTCGATCGTCACCGCCAGCCGCCCGCCGTCGCCATCCTGCCCCACCTCGGCTGCATCCAGAAGCTCGTTAAGTATCTCGTTGCCCAGGCGCGGCAGGATGCAGCCGCCGATCAAGTCGTCAGTCAGCTGCCCGCCGCCGCCGTGCGCCAGCATGATCCGTTCGGGCAAGCTCATGCCCGAGCCTTGTTTTCCAATGGTCGTTTTCCGCGTCGCGCTCATAGGTCTTCCAGAACTAACCCCCCGGGAAGATTTATCTGCCGGCTGTCCTTCCATACTTGAACCACGCCTGGCACGTTCCCTCCGAGCTGACCATGCAAGGCCCGATCGGGTTGACCGGCGTGCACGTCGTGCCGAACAGCGAACAATCCACGGGTTTGACTACCCCCGCGATCACCTGTCCGCACAAACAGCCGGCCGGCTCGCTTTCCGCACGGGCCGGCAGGTTGAATTTCTTACGCGCGTCAAAGCTCTCCCACTTTTTCCGCACGACCAGGCCGCTTTGCGGGATCTGGCCTAATCCCCGCCAGACCACGTTGGCGGGCTCAAACACTTCCTCCAACAAGCGCACCGCCACTTTATTCCCGGCCGTGGTCACCGCCTGGGCATATTGATTCACCAGCTCCGCGCGACCTGAGGCTGCCATCTGGGCCAGCGTTGCCAGGGCCTCGGCGATTTGAAATTCCTCAAATCCCGCGATCACGCAGGGCATGGCGAAATCCGCCACCAGCGGCCGATATACCTGCGAACCGATGATCACCGACACGTGACCGGGGCACAAAAACCCGTCCAGCCTCACCTCGCCGGCCTTCAGCAGCGCCAGCATGGCCGGCACCACCTGCTTGTGGCTGGCGATGACGCTGAAATTCGACAGGCGCTTCTTCCCCGCCGCCACCACCGCTGCCGCCGTGGCCGGGGCGGTAGTCTCAAATCCCACGGCTGCGAACACCACTTGGCGGCGCGGATTTCGCTCAGCCTGCTGCACCGCTTCCATGCTCGAGTACACCACATGCACATCCGCGCCGCGTCCGCGCGCCTTTTCCAGACTGCCCTTGCGTCCCGGCACACGCAACATGTCGCCATAGGTGCAGAGGCAGACTCCCGCCTCCTGGGCCAACTCGATCATCTGATCGATGTCGGCCTGGGCGGTTACGCATACCGGGCAGCCGGGGCCGCTTAATAACGTCACGCTTGCGGGCATCAGACTGTGCAGCCCGCTGCGAAAGGCAGCCATGGTGTGCGTGCCGCATACTTCCATGAATTGCAGCGCTCGCCCGGCCGCTTGGGCGGCGCGATCCAGTTGCGCCAGGGCTGTCGATGCTCTGTCCAAGGTGGAAATCACAGATCAGCTCCCGCATGGCGCTCTAAATCCGCCAGGACGCCGAATGTTTCTTTCGCTTCCTCTTCGTCGAGCTTCTGCAAGGCAAAACCGGCGTGGATCAATACCCAATCACCTACCTTGACCTCCGGCACTAATACCGTGCTCACGCGCACGCGGTTGCCGTGCATGTCCGTCAACGCATCTTCGCCCACACACTCCACAACTAGAGCTGGTACCGCCAAGCACATCAGTCAGCCCACCTTTCGACATTCTGTAAACGAGCCGCCGCCACGGCCGCCTGCCCCAGCGCCAGCCCGCCGTCATTGGCCGGCACGAGGCGATGACGCCATACCGTCAGTCCTTGACTCCGCAGACGAGCGGACAAGGTTAACAGCAATCGTTGATTGCAGAACACGCCGCCCGACAACACGACTTGATTCAACCCCGTCCGCGCTGCCGCTTCCTTCACCACCGCCGCCCACGCCGCGGCCATTTCCTGATGGATCCGGGCGCAAATCTCTTCCACCGCCATCCCCTTGGATATGGCCTCAATCACCCACCGCACCAATGGCACAAAACTCAATTCCCGCAATCTCGCCGTATTTTCGTCACCATTCCCCGGCCCGTCGTCAATCCCATACAGCGGCTGCTCATCCCTCGGCTTGGCTTCGCCGGCCGCGAACGCCAGCGCCTCCAGCTTCATGCCCGCCTGGGCTTCAAAGGAATTCCTCGTGCAAACGCCAAGCAGAGCTGCCAAACCGTCGAATAGACGTCCCATACCGCTGCTTAACGCCGTCTGGACCTGCCTGTCGATCATGGTCCCCAGCCAATGTCTCTCCTGCGCGTCGGGATACATCCGCTTAGCCAGCGGATGATCGACAAAATCAGCCGGCCAGGCCTGCTGCAACAAAGCCAAGCCGCACCGCCGGGTGTCCACCGCCGCCGCGTCGCCGCCCGGAAGGTGCAGCGGACGGATGCGCGCCAGTCTCTGAAAATCCTCCAGCGTCACGTGCAGCAGTTCTCCGCCCCAGATCGTGCCGTCGGTTCCATATCCCGTCCCGTCGCACACCACCGCCAGTGCCGGGCCTAACTGCCCGTGCTCCGCGAGCACCGCCGCCGCGTGAGCGTGGTGATGCTGCACGCCGAGCAAACGTACGCCTGACTTCGCCGCCCGCTGGCGAGCCTCCAGGGTGCTTAAGTAGGCCGGGTGCAGGTCATGGGCAATCCACCGCGGCGCGACGCCGAATAAATCGCCTAGATCATCTATCGCCGACCGAAAATGCTTAAGCGCCAGGGGGTGTTTTAAATCTCCTAAGTGCTGGCTCATCACCACCGCTCCGCCCCGCACCACCGCCACCGTGTTTTTCAACTCCCCGCCCAGGCAAAGACCGGCCGGGACTCCCTGCAAGGCCTTGGGCAGCGGAATCTCTCCCGGCGAATATCCCCGCGCCCGCCGGATCGGCAATAAATCCTCGCCCTTTACATCCAGCACCACCGAGTCATCCACGCAGCGCTCAATCGGGCGATCGTGCCACAACATCGCGTCGCACAATTCCCCGAGCCGCGCCACCGCCTCGGTGTTGTCTATCGTCTGGGGCTCGTCGCTTTCATTGCCGCTGGTCATCACCAGCACCGGCAGCGTTCCCTTGGCCTCATCCAATATCAAGTGGTGTATCGGCGTGTAGGGCAGCATCACGCCCAAGCGATGAGTGCCCTCGGCCACCTGCGGCGCCACGGTAATATTCTTTTCCCCCGTCACCCTGCGCGGGGCCAGCACAATCGGCCGCGCCGGCGAGCGCAATTCCTTAAGTCCTTCCGCGTTTAGCTCCACCAGGCACTCGACCACCCCTTCATCGGCGCACATGACCGCCAGCGGCTTCTGATCTCTTTTTTTTAATTTTCGTAGCCGCCCCACCGCTTCCGCGCGATCCGCCCGCACCGCCAGGTGAAAACCCCCCAGGCCCTTGATCGCCACGATTTTCCCATCCCGCAACAGCTTGACCGTCTCCTGAATCGGATCGCCATTTAGTGCCTCGCCCCTGGAATTAACCAGCGCCAGCTTTGGGCCGCAGTCGTGGCAGGCCGTCGGCTGGGCGTGAAAGCGACGATCGCCCGGGTCCGCATATTCCTGCGCGCAGGCTGGGCACATCGCAAACGCTGCCATCGTGGTGTTAGGCCGATCGTACGGCACACGCTTGATGATCGAATAGCGCGGGCCGCATTGCGTGCAGTTAATCAGCGCGTATCCCGCCCGGCGGTCGATTTTGTCCCGCATCTCGGCTAGACATTGCGGGCACACAGCCGTATCAACCGTCACCCCGCCGACGACCCCCGCCTCCGTCTGGCTGGCGCGAATCTCAAAACCGGTCTCCTGTGGTCCTGGAGCCACGGTCTCGGTTAGCCACTCGTCAATGACCGCCAATGCCGGCCGTTTGCTCCGCAGATCGCGCTCGAACGCCACCACCTTAGGCTCATCGCCTTGGGCTTCAATCCATACTCCCCAATCATCGTTGCGAACAAAGCCCGCCAGGCCGTATTGCCTGGCCAGACCGTAAACGAAAGGCCGAAAACCAACGCCCTGCACCTGCCCGCGCAGTCGCCAGCGCCGCCGCACCAATCCACACTCACCAGCCGCGGCCTTAGGCATCGCAGGGTACCCCATGCCCCTTTACACCCCAAGACACCACCCCAAACCGTCCTTATTTTAACAATTTTCCCCCTGCTTCGGAACCCCCCTGCCCGATTCGGATCCCAATCAAAATCCCAAGCTGGGCTTGATCACCGCGCGGAAAATGCGTGAGGCCTGGCTTCTGTTTCCCGTCCGCTCCCGCCCTATTGTGGGCTAAAGCGCGACCCGGCCAAACCCACCCGCCTGTTCTCCACCGAGCCCTGCGGAATCATGGGTCCGATCACCAGCAAAGCCGCGAAGATCGCCACGTTCCCAGCCAAAAGCGCCCACTTCGGCCAGTTCATCGCCACCACCAGCCCGGTCATCAGCAGCATCGCCAGCGTCACCGGGATCAGCGACCGCCAGGCCAGACGCATCAACTGGTCAAACCGCAATCGCGGCAGTGTCCAGCGGATCATCATCATCAGCGCCAGCAGCACCAGAACTTTGGCCCCATAGGCCAGGCATTTCCAGACCACCCACCCCAATCCGCCCACCGCCGGCTCATGCACCAGGGGAAGATCCCACCCACCTAAGAACAGCAGGGTGAAAAAGGCGCAGGCCGTGATCATGTGCAGATATTCGCTTAAGAAAAACAGAGCGAATTTCATCGAGCTGTATTCCGTGTGATACCCGCCCACCAATTCCTGCTCGGCTTCAGCTAGGTCAAATGGAGCCCGATTGCACTCGGCCAGCGAGCAGGTAAAGAAGATCACCGCCAAGAGCGGCATGTAGACAATATTCCACACCGCGTTGGCTTGCCCCACTACGATCACCTGAGCATCGGTCTGCCCGGTCATTAAGAGCACAATCAAGACGCTTAAGCCCAGCGGAATCTCATAGCTGACCATCTGGGCCGTCGCCCGCAAACCACCTAAGAACGAATATTTGTTGTTGGACGCAAATCCGCCCAGCACCACGCCATAAACCGCCAGCGACCCGATGGCCAACACGTAGATCACCCCGATGTTGATCGGCAGGGCCGCGACCTGCACCATGTCCTCTCCCCATCGCAGATACCCTCCCCAAGGCATCACCGCCCAGCCGATCACGGCGGGAATCGCCGCCAACGCCGGGGCCAGGATGAAAAGCATCCGGTCCGTGCCCGTCGGCGTGTAGTCCTCCTTCATCAGAAACTTCAGCCCGTCGGCCAAGGGCTGACCTAGGCCCCAAAAATGAAAATTAAGCGGCAGTATCCCGAACGAAAATCCCACCCGGTTCGGGCCGATGCGGTCCTGCGTCCAGGAGGCGATCTTGCGCTCCAACAGGATCAAATACGCCACCGTCAACAGCATGACCGGCAAAACCAATAGCGCCACCACACTGCTGGCGATCCACTGCGGGCTGATGTCCGTGAGCATAGATTCCGTCCTGCCTGGGGCTGCCTTTGCCTGAACGTCTCCCAATCTTAGAGCAATTTTTCCCCTCGTGCAGCCTGGCCCCCCCAAACCGAGGCTGGGCATACCGAAGGGGCCTGGGCTCCCCGCGGTCGCCACATTCCACACTCACCCCCCGCTACAATACCGGCCATCCCCGGAACCCCGGGCACCCCCCCGGACTAACACCCGGATATGCGGCTGTAAAACCCGGACCTGATCATGCCCGACACCACCTCAACATCTCCCCCGCCCTCCCATCTGGCTTACGATTCCGAACCGTTGGATCAGAGCATTAAGGAAACTCTTCAATCCATCGTTCTGGCGTTCGTCCTGGCCTTTCTCTTTCGTTCCTTCGTTGTTGAAGCTTTTATTATTCCCACGGGTTCCATGGCTCCCACTCTGCTGGGCCGCCACCTGTCCGTCACCGACCCCACCACCGGCTATGGTTTTAGCGTCAACCCAACCAGCGAAGGCGCCTCCACGCTGTCGGAATTTGATCGGCTGGGCGCGCCGATGTCCGCCCACGTCCTGGAACTGCCCAAGGGCTCCTTTATCAGTCCCGGCGATCGCATCCTGGTCCTTAAGTATCTCTACGCTTTCCAGGAACCCCAGCGCTGGGACGTGGTGGTTTTCAAAAACCCGACCAATCCCAACGAAAACTACATCAAGCGCCTAGTCGGCCTGCCCGGCGAAAGCATCTGGATCGTCGACGGCAACATCTATGTGCGACGTCCCGATCAGCCATCCTGGCAGGTCGCTCGCAAACTCGATCGTCGCCATGGCGAGCGCATCCAACGCGCCGTCTGGCAGCCTATCTACTACAGCCAATTCGTTTCCCTGCCCTGGGCTTCCCAGGAAACTCCCGCCACCGCTGACCAAATGCAGTCCCCACCTTTTGTCGTCCCGTGGATCATCTCCCAAGGCCAGTGGAAATTGGACGAATTCCATCAGCTTGATGCCTCCCACGGTTACCACCTCTTATCGCCCCAAGGCCAACTCCACTTCGACTTTGACACCGGCGTTTCCCCCCTGGCAGGCCTGTACTCCTATAACCAGACCACGCGCGGCCCCCAACTGGATCAACCCGTCGAAGACATCCGCCTGGCTGCCACGATCGTCCCGCACCAGACAGGCCTGAGCTTTGACCTGCAAACCACTTCCCGCCTGGACAACGCCGACAGCCGGCAGGACCGGTTGATCGCCCGCTTTCAAGCTGACGGCAGCGTGCTGCTCCTGGCTGTAGATCCCCAACAAGACGCCACGCGCGTCCTGGCGGGCCCGATTCAGGTCGGCCCATTCATGCCTGAGGTGCCCCATCGCGTGGAACTCTGGTACGTCGATCAACAGGCCAGCATCTGGATCGATGGCCAACCTGTGGTGCGCTGGTCGTTTTCGCTGCCCATTGACGATATTGTCCGCCGCCCGCCGCCCCCAAGCCGCCCCCAAGTGGCCATACACATCCGAGGCTGCCCCACATCCTTGTATGAAGTGACCCTGGATCGCGATCTCTTCTACACCAGTGAAAGCTCCGACCACAACGTGCGCCCGCAAGGCACTTTGGTTAAAGACGAGGATCTGCGCTTAGGCGAACCAATCGAACTCCAGGCTGACCAATTCTTTTGCCTGGGTGACAACAGCCCGCTGAGCCAGGATGGCCGATTCTGGTCTGATCCCAATGCCTGGGTCCAGCAGCGTTATTTCGACCAGGACGCCACGCCCAACGGCATCGTTCCCCGCCGCCTGCTGATGGGACGCGCGTTTTTTGTCTATTGGCCCGCACCCCTGGCCCTTTCGCCCAATCAACTGCCCGTTCTGCCCAATTTCGCTGACATGCGCTGGATTTATTGAGTCGCCTAACCATGTCTCTTCCGACGTGCATGGCGGTCGCCAAACCACCGCCACTGGAGCCCCAACTATTGCTCGAGCACAACGAGCCAAACGTCGCGCCACCCGCCATGGTTATCCACAAATATTCAACGCTGTGACAATAACTTAACACGCTGCCTACCCCATCCTGTCACCCTTTTTTTGCACGAATCGGCCATAAAACCACGACACACACAATCTCTTTATAACAAACATCTTATGTGTTGCAGGGCTGGCAGGCGGCTACATGCTTTTTTCTACCTGGTGCCCTATAACCACAAAATAAAACAATTCCTAAGTGATGCCAAAAATACCCATTCGCATCCCAGTCCACACGTTTTCCACACGGCGATTTGACACTCCATTTACCGGCCGCCACAGCCCAAAAATGCCCTGTTTCCACTTACTAAACACAACAGCCTCAAGCTCCTAGAAGAAAATTCCTGCTTTCCGCGCAGGCCTTGATTAGTAAGCGATCGCCCCCTGGGAAGTCATGCCTCGACAAAGCCCGCGGAAATCAAACAAGAATCTCCCCCCTTTTGCACGCCTCTCTCACCCACCCACCTTCGCCCACTGAACCTCCAACCTTTTGGCGGACACCGGCACTGCCGTCCCCAATTCCTGGGCAAACAGCGAGACGCGATACTCCTCCAGCAGCCAACGAAAATCCGTCAGTACCGGGTCGAACCTACTCTGCTCCCGCATCGCCTTCGCTGCCGTCCCATACCTGGTCCACCACGCGGCGAACTCGGCCGCCATCGCCTGATCCCGCGCTGCCTTGCCCGCGCGGATCTTTTCCAGACGCCTTTCGATCCCCGCCAGGTAGCGTGGATAATGCCCCAGCCACACCCATGGCGTATCCACCAAAAACCTTCCGCCCATCAAATGCTCCATCTGTTGTTCAATCTCCCGGGCGAAGCTGGGCCCTTGTGCCAGGGTTCCCTTCCTGTTTCCACCCTCGCTGATCTTTACTATCGCCAGGGCTGCCTTGTGATACGCCTGCAAGATCTGCTCCACCCGCCGTTCCACTTCCGCGCCGGCGTCCCCGATCCGCACCCAGCCCGCGCTCAGCCGCTCTTCAAATTCCTGCGCCCGCCGAATCTCGGGCTCGTCAGACAAATAGGCTCGATCCACAATCAAGTCTTCCAGCTGCTTTTTTAGATCCTCGGGCCGGCCCAGGCTTGCGTACAGCCGCAGCATCGCCTGCAGCTGGCCCATCGACTCCACCTGGCTTTTAATCGCCGCCTGCACCTGCAGGGCCAGCAGACGTCTTAATCCCCCGCGACCCTCGCCCCAGCGGGCTGCATCCTGCGAGACAAACAATCGCACCGCCACCGAATCCCCTTCGTCCACCAGCCCGGGATAAGCGCGCAGAATCACACCTCCCCTAGTCACCTCCACCGATTCGGGCAGATCCCCAAAATCCCACTTGCGCACGCCCTTTTTCTCCAGCCCTCCCCTTGCCGTCCCAGCCTCTTCCCCCGCCGGGCCGCCCATTAAGTCCGCCAACCCCGCTGCCGCCAGCGGCCCGACTTTCTGCCTTACTTCCGCCGCGTCCCTGCCCTCGGCCAGGGCCTTACCCTCCTTGTCCACCACCCGTACGTACATCCGCAGATAGCCCGGCAGATCCTCTTCCCTAAAATCCTCCTCGCGCACCGGTATTCCTGCCAGCTCCGTCATCGCCCTGGCCACCGCGGCATTGAGCGTCCCCCCGCCGATTCGCAGGGCCTCGAGCACCCTCTGGGCATATTCCGGTACGGGTATGAAATTCCGCCGCAAGTCCTTGGGCAGCGTCCGGATCAGGGCGGCGATCTTCTCCTTAAGCATCCCCGGCACCAGCCACCCTAACCGTTTGACGTCCAGTTGCGGCACGGCCTCGACGGGTATCGTCACCGTCACTCCGTCATCCGGCTCGCCTAGTGACAATTTGTAGCTCAAAGGCAGCTTCATCCCCCCACTTTCGATCCGCTGCGGATAGGCCTGCTCCGTGACCTCCTCGACCGAACCTTTCAATAAATCCTCCCGGGTCATGAATAGCGCCTGCGGCTGCTCCCTGCGGACGGCCTTGAGCCAATGGCTGAGCGTCCCCCCGCTGTGCACTTCCTTGGGCAACCGGGCGTCGTAAAAATTAAAACGCATTTGCTCGTCAGCTAATAAATCAGCGCGCCGAATCCGCGCTTCGAGCTTCTGGATCTCTTCCCGCAATTGCCGATTGTGCAGAAAAAAATCCGCGTCGCTGTCGAAGTCCTCGTCCACCAGCGCATTTCTGATGAACATCTCACGGGCCTTGACCCCGTCCACCCGCCCAAAACTCACCCGTCGCCTGGGTACGATCGTCAGCCCGTACAAACTGACCTTCTCAAAAGCCATCACGCTCCCCGCCTGGCGATCCCAGTGCGGCTCGCTGTGGGTCCGCGTTACCAGATGGCCCGCTAAAGCCTCGACCCACTGCGGGCTGATCTCCGCCAGTGTCCGCGCGTACAGCCGCGTCGTCTCCACGATCTCGGCCGCCATCACCCACCCAGGCTTCTGGCTGAACAGGACCGACCCCGGAAACAAGAAAACGCGCTTGCCCTCCGTACCCCGATATTCGTATTGCTCACCCTTCTGGGCAATGTTCGACAACAACCCGGCCAACAACGCCCGATGCACCCCCGGAAGGTCCCCCGCCCCCGGAAGTGACACCGCCCCCGGAAGTGACAACTCACGCGCGTCAGCAAGTGGCAAGTGGTCTTCCCCGTTTAGCGGGCGATCAAAGATCGCCGCTTGCTTCTTCTGACCTTTTTCTTCTCTACTTTCTACTTTCTCTTCCCGCTGCCCCACGCGCAGACCCGTCTCTTCCACCAGCGTCCGCAGTTGCCGATAGACGTCCAGCCATTCCCGCATCCGGGGATACGAAAGAAAATTCTGACTGCACGCCTTCTGCAACCTGCTCCGCGACAGCTTGCCCATCCATTCGTGATACGCGTCCCACAATTTGAGCAACGATAAAAAGTCCGACCGCGCGTGCCGGAATTGCTCCTGGGCCTTGTCGGCTGACTCGGCCTGCTCCGCTGGACGCATGCGCGGGTCCTGAATGGACAGCCCCGCCACGATCACCAGCACTTCCGCCAGGCAATTTTCCTTGTCCGCGGCCAGAAGCATCCGTCCCAGCCTTGGATCGATCGGCAAGCGTGCCAACTGTCGGCCGAGATGGGTCAACTGCTCCCTCTGGTCGATCGCCCCCAATTCGTGCAGCGTTCGATACCCCTCCCGCACCGTGCCCATCCGCGGTGAATCCAGAAACGGAAAATCTTCGATCCTCCCCAATCCCAATGCTTTCATCTGCAAGATCACCCCCGCCAAGTTGCTTCTAAGGACCTCCGGCGGAGTGAATGGCTCCCTCGATAGATAATCTTCCTCGCTGTATAGCCGCACACACACGCCGGCCGACGTGCGCCCGCAGCGACCTTTTCTTTGATCCGCCGACGCCCGCGATATCGCCTCGATCGGCAAACGCTGCACCTTCGCCCGGGCTGAATACCGGCTGATCCTGGCCGTCCCCACGTCCACCACGTGCTTGATCCCCGGTACCGTCAGCGAAGTCTCCGCCACGTTTGTAGCCAGCACGATCCGTCGCCCCCCATGAGGCTCAAACACGCGATTCTGTTCGCCCGTCGGCAACCGGGCATACAGCGGCAGGATCTCCACCCCTCCGCCCCCGGTACCCCCGGAAGAAATGCCCCTCCCCGGGGACCTGGCCGCGTGCGCTCCGCGCAGATACCGACCCCGCAACACTTTGGCAGTCTCGAGAATGTCCCGTTCGGTGGGCAAGAAGACCAGAATGTCGCCCCGATCCTCCGTCATCAACTCCGCCACCGCGTCCAACAGCGCCTGTTCTTGCCCGCTCTCCTCTTCCTCTCCGCCTGTTTCGCCGGCGCCGGGAACTTCCGCCCGTAACGGTCTGTAACGAACTTCCACCGGATATGTTCGGCCGCTGATCTCCACGATCGGACTGGGCCCGCGCGCGGTGGCAAAATGCTCGGCGAATTTGCGCGGGTCGATCGTCGCCGACGTGATGATCACCTTTAAGTCCGGGCGCTTGGGCAGCAGTCGCTTTAAGTACCCTAAGAGAAAATCAATATTCAGCGACCGCTCGTGGGCTTCGTCGATCAGCAGCGTGTCGTAGCGCCGCAGTTGCCGATCGTGCTGCGTTTCAGCCAACAGAATGCCATCGGTCATCAGTTTGATTCGGCACGCCGGGCCCGTGGTATCCGTAAAGCGAATCTTGTAGCCCACCACGTCCCCCAGCGATGTCCCCAGTTCCTGGGCGATGCGGCCGGCCAGGGCCCGGGCGGCGATCCGCCGCGGCTGGGTGTGCCCGATCAATCCCTTGATGCCGCGCCCCATCTCCAGGCAGATTTTCGGCAATTGCGTCGACTTGCCCGACCCCGTGTCGCCGCAAATCACCACCACCTGATTCGCCGCGATCGCGGCTGCGATCTCCCCCCTCTTGCCGGCGATCGGCAAGTCCTGCGGGTAAGTCACCAGGATCTGCCGGGCTGCTCTTTGCTGCTGACCTTTATTCTGACGGTCGTCCCCTGCTTCCCGCTGGACTCGGCCGCCAGGTTTCACCATCTTCTTTTTTTTTATCTCGTCAAAGCGCATCACCAAGTCGTAAACCTCGCCGCCCAACGACTTGGCCACGCCTTGATCCTTGATCATCGCGATCTTCAGCGCATCGCAGGCGAAGTGCGCTTCCAGATTGCTCTCCACGGCCCGCCCCATGCCCTCGAGCACCACCAGATCGCAGCGATTTCTCTTAACTGCCTTAGCCAGTTCCTCCGAGACGGTGCTTAGATCAATCAGCGGCGATCCATTCCCGCTGGGCGCCAACTCCAGTTTTCCGCTCGCCAGGGCCTGGGCGAATATCTCGTCAAACTTCCGGACTTCCGCCATAATCTCGGTCAATTCCTCATGGGTCACGTCGTTAAGGGCCGGCAGCGTATTGGCGGTCAGAATGACCGAGGTCCCGCGCCTTAATAATTCCCGCGCCAGCGGCAGCATGCCCAGCACCACGTCCGGGCCGGCATTGTCCACAAACAGCACCGCGCTCCGGTAAGCTGGGCCTTGCTTTTGCCTGCGCAGCCAGGCGTCCAGATCATCCCTAAGCCAAGGGCGAGGTTTTAGCTTTTCCCGCACCGCCAAGACATCCACGGGCCCCTGTCTAAAAAGCTCCAGCGTCGATACGGCTCCCAGATCAAAAATATTCCCCGCGAACACGCCCCGAATCACGCTTTCCGCCCGCGCGTGGGCTGGCAAACGATCCAGCTCACTCAGCAGCCCCGGGAGCAAGCCCAGGGCCGCCTGAGTTTCTTTCTTCTTCGCCAGCCGATAGGGATCGCTCAGCCCCGCGGCGATCAGGGCCTTCTGCCGGGCTAAACAAATCGTGTTGATGTCCAGCCGACCGACAGCGTCGGGGTTGTCTTCAATCGCCTGCAAATACGCCAAAAATTCCTGCCGCGCCTGCGTGACCTTATCTTCCGTCACCGCCGGTGCTTCCCCGCGGTCGGCCGCCTCCGTCCGCGCTTCCTGGCACAGTTTGTCAAAGTGCCCTCGAAAAAGCTGGAGCCAATACTCCCGCTTGCCGGCATCCTCGCGCAGATCCATCGCGCAAGCCACATATCCCCCGGGATCAGCCAGCAGCGGAAATACCGTCCTCGCCATGATGGTTTTTCTTTCCCCCATCACTTTTTGCAGGATCGCACGTTCATGATCGCCTTACCAGCTTGCGAAGTTCTGCAGCATCCGCAACCCCACCCGCTGCGATTTTTCCGGGTGAAACTGCGTGGCCCACACATTCCCCCGCCACACCGAGCTGCAGAATGCCTGTCCCTGCGGATATTGCGCCGTGGCGGAAATCAAGCCCTGGGCCTCGCTTTCCGTCGGGCGGGCGTAGTAGCTGTGCACAAAATACACCGCAATGCCCTGCTCCAATCCCGCCAGCAGCGGATCCGCCCGCCGCCATTGCAGCGTGTTCCAGCCCATGTGCGGAATTTTGATCCGGGGCTGGCCTTGGGCATCAAAACTCTGGCGGAACTGCACGACCTGCCCCGGTAATACGCCCAGTCCCGGCACCAGCTTGCCGCCCTTGCCCCCGTCGGGAGCATCCTCTTCTGATCCTTCAAACAGGAGTTGCAGACCCAGGCAAATCCCCAGGAACGGCTTGCCTGAGCCAATGAACTCCTCGATCGCGCTAATCCATCCGCCCTTGCGCAAATTTGTCATGCCATCGGCAAACGCGCCGACGCCCGGCAAGACCAGTTTGGCTACGCCGCTCACTTCCCCAGGCCCGCTCAAAATGCGCGCATCCGCCCCCACGTGCTCAAAGGCCTTTTGCACGCTTCGCAAGTTACCCATGCCGTAGTCGATAATGCCGATCATTGGTGGGGGTTGGGGATTAGGGGTTAGGGATTGGGGAAGGACAAAAAATCCAGAGGAAACAGCACCACATGAAAATGTGGGGCTGGCTGTTATCCAGATGCAACACGACGTTCAGGGGGCTCCTGGAATTTCCGGGGATTCCGGGGATTCCGGGGGGGGTACCGGGAGGCTACTCGTTGAGCACCACGACGATTTCCACCCGCCGGCTGCGCGCTTTGCTGTCCCGCGGATGCCATTCCCCGAACCCTGCGGCGTACATATTGCGTGCGTTGATCCCCTTGGATTGCAGGTATCGGTGCACCGCAGCCGAGCGCTCGAGCGACAGTTCCAGGTTGTCTTTCCACTTGCTCTTGCGGATGGGATCGGTATCCGTGTAGCCCTCGATGCGCACGTTTTTGCCCGCATATTCGCGTTTGATGACCGCGGCGATCTGGCCGAGGGTCTTTTGGGCGGTGGTTTTCAGTTCCACCTTGCCGGAGGCAAACAGCACGTCTCCGGGCACTTTCACCGCGATGCTGCCCGCGCGGCGTTCGGTTTCCACGCCCGCGATGGACTCAAAACCCGTAGCGCCCGCACTGCTTGCCTGAGCCGGGGTGCTGCGTGACGAAGAGAGTTCATTCTGCAGGCTGGCGATCTGGGACATCAAATTCGCCCGTTCGCCCTCGGCTGCATCCAGAGCAGCTCGCTTGGCGTCCAGCTCCGCCTGCAGCTCCTGATTCTGCGTCCAAAGGGCTTGCCTCTCCTGCTTTTGTCGGTCCGTCTGGCAGCCGGACAACAGCGCCAAAGCCGCCACACCGACCACCATCAGACGTGTGTTTGCTGACATAGGTGTACCTTTCGGACCCCGGAGCCCCCGGATCATCCCGTCTGCCGTGACACCGTGTCATCGGCCTCTGAACAGCATACCAAAAAGCACTTGCAAGATCAGCCCACGGAAGAGGATAAAGCCCAGCGCCGTCACCGCCAGATAGGGCCCATACGGAATAATACGCACGTCGCCTTTGATTAGCTTGCGAATACCGCTGACCACGGCCGTTCCGCCTAAGGCCAGAAACGGCGCCAAGAAAAACACGCCGATCACGTCCCCCGCGCCTAATACAGCTCCCACCGCTGCTAACAAATGCACGTCACCTAAGCCCATCGCCTCTCGTCCAAACGCCAGCGTGCCGAGTATTCTGGTCACCCAGACCAGCCCCCCGCCGACCAGAAATCCCCACATGACACCACTGGCCACCCCCAGCCACGGATATACCGTTCGGGCGTCTTGCCCACCCCACCCCGACTGATTTGCCCCCCACCAAGCCGCAATCCCACTTAGGGCCGGCAACGCCAGGAACAACAGTTCCTTCAAGACTTCCGCCCGCGTATGAGGATGGGCTGCCAGATTGATTGCCTCGATCTTTTCCCCCCCCGCGGCTGGCTCCGGGTCTCCTGCCGTTTGGCTGTCGCCCGGCCCTTCTTGACCTGTCAGTTGTTCGCCCTGCGCAGGCCCGCCAGCCGCAGGAGATGATTCGCCTTCCTCAAAACTGCGCGGCAGGACTCCCCACCAAAGCAGCAGATTCGCCAAGACCAGACCCACCGTCGCCGCCCAGATCCCGGCTGCGGCGTCCCAGCGGTCCACGTAGGGCAAGATCGCCTTGGCGTCGGCGGCACTCAGCCCCAGCGTCGCGGCGGGCAACATCAGCATCGCCAACCCTGCCGCCAGCCAGGGAATCTCCAGCGGAATGATGAAATACCGTCCGTCGATCACGCTGGCAGCGATCAGCGATCCGACCAAAAACAAAATCACCACCAGGGCCGGCCAGGTTCCCTCCAAGCCCACGTTCGCGAACGGAAACCGCCAATCGGTGGCGTATAAAACAAAAAAAACCGCCCCGAACAGTCCTGCCGTCAACATCTCGATGAGTGGATACTGAAAACTGATCTTCGCCCCGCAATACCGGCAGCGACCTTTCAGATAAAACCACGCCAGCACCGGCACATTCTCAAACCACCGCAGCGCCGTCTGGCAGCGCGGACAGTGCGACGCCGGGCGCAGCAGGCTCTGTCCCGCCGGCAGGCGATAGATCACCACGTTCAAAAAACTTCCCACGCAGGCGCCCAGCACCACCACCAGCACCATCCAAGGCCAGAGTTCCATTACCAGCATGGCATTTCCATCGGTTGTCCCCTTCCCTGAGCCCCAATCAACCCGCTACGCTTACCTCTGCCCCTCGCCAGGCGACTCCGTTCCCGTTTCCCGTAAGCGTCCTTCTTCGTCCGGCGATAGTTCCGCCAATCTTGTTTCCACGCGATTCAAAATCTCCCGGCAATGTTTGATGATCTGGACGCCGCGTTCATAGTCCACCAGGCTCTTTTCCAGGCCCGCTTCGCCAGACTCGATCTGCTCGACGATCTGCTCCAGCTCCGCCAGGGCCTCTTCATACGTCACCGCTTTATGCTCTGCCTTACTCATGCCGCCACCTTCCCCGCTGCCTGCTGTTTCACCCGCCACGCCCGCTTAAGTCTACTCCAAATCACGCCCATTTAGTTTTCCCCCTTTACTCGTCCAGTCCTTCAAACAACCCGCTATCCGCCTCCCTTCGCTTGACGGTCTTCCGGGGTGCGGGCTTTACCTGCTTTCTTCGCTCGGCGTCGCCGCCTTCGGCATTCACCACTCTGCTGGCCACTTTCCCATCCGCCAGCACCGTCGTCAGACCGTCGCCTTCCTTCGCGCATTGGGCTGATCGCAACAACTTCCCATCCGCGTCCAACGTGTAGGAGTAGCCACGCCGCAGGACGTTCATCGGGCCGATCGCTTCTAAGTGCCTGGCTAGATAGTCCAGTTTGTGCTCGGCCGTCTCCTGCCGCGTCCTGACCAGCCCGGCTAATTTCCTTTGAATCTCTCCCAACCTCTGCCGCAACGGGTCGACCAGTTGCCTGGGCTTTCGAAAGAACGGCTGGCGAGCGAAAACCTCCAGCCTCTGCCTGCCCGACTGAATCTGCCTCTCCACCAGCAGCCGCAACCTCCGCTCCACCTGCGTTAATTGCTGCCCTAGCGCCGCCGCGTCCGGAATCATCCGCATGGCCGCCTGGGTGGGCGTGGCACAACGCAGATCCGCCACCAGCTCCGCGATCGTCGTGTCCGTCTCGTGGCCGATGGCCGCCACCACCGGCAAGCGGCACCGATACACCGCGTCGGCCACCACGCGCTCGTTAAACGCCCACAAGTCCTCCATCGACCCGCCCCCACGAGTCAAGAGAATCACTTCGATCCCCAACTCCTCCCCCTGCGCCGACAACACATCCAACGCCGCGGCGATCTCACCGGCCGCCAGTTCCCCCTGCACCCGCACGTCGTACAACATCAGCCGACAGGCGGGGCAGCGCTTTCGAGCGGTGTTGACCACGTCCTGCAGGGCCGCCCCCGTCCGCGACGTCACCACCGCCACCGCTGCGGGAAACACCGGCAAGGCTCGCTTGCGCTCCTCGCTGAAATACCCCAAACGCCTGAGTTCCTCGCACAATTGCCGGAACTTGATCTCCAGCGCCCCCTCGCCCACCGGGTCGATCCGGTCCACATACAGCTGCACCTGCCCCTGACCCTCGAAAAAATCAATTCGGCCCGACGCCACCACTTCCATCCCGTCCTGCAACTTAAATCCCATCTTCCGGGCTGCCGAGGCAAAACAGACGCAACGAAGATTCGCCCCCTGGTCCTTCAAACTAAAGAACCAGTGCGTCCGGTCGGAAAAATTGCTCACCTGCCCCACAATCTTCACCGCTGCCGGTATCCCCTCCACCAGCACCCTCTTAATAAGCCCGGCCGCCTGACTGACCGTCATCACCCCCCCGCAAGTGCCCCCGCCCCCGGCAACACCCCCAAAAATCCCCCCGGGCCCGGATGCCAACAGCCCTTCTCCTAAGGCCTTGGCACTGCTTGCTTCGGCAGGGTCTTGATCCGGCATTTTCTTAAATCGCCTGACCATCACTCCATCTTTCCCTTCCTTGCTGCCCCGTCAACCCCGCAAGTCATTTGTCGCCCCTTTGCTTGACAGTCAACCTCAATTCCCTAACCTTAGCGGACTGTCAGGTCCGCACGATGCGCGGACGCCCCACGCTGCCCCACCACCCAAAATATCTGGAGTCGCAACGATGACGCTTAAGGTTGGTATCAACGGGTTCGGACGCATTGGTCGCCTGGTCTTCCGCGCCGCGGTCGATCGCAAGGCGGATATCGAGATCGTCGGCATTAACGACTTAGTCCCGGCGGACAACCTCGCTTACCTGCTCAAGTACGACTCCATCCACGGTCGCTTCGGCGGCTCGGTGGCCCCTAAGGGTGAAAATATCCTGGTCGTCAACGGCAAGGAAATCCCCACCTGCTCCGTCAAGGACCCCGCCCAGCTGCCCTGGAAGGCCACCGGCGCCCAGTACGTCGTGGAGTCCACCGGACTTTTTACCGACTTTGAAAGCGCTTCCAAGCACCTGGCTGCCGGCGCCAAGCGCGTGCTTATCAGCGCTCCGACCAAGAGCCCCGAACAAGTCCCCACCCTGGTCATGGGCGTGAGCGAAAAGACCTTCGATCCCGCCAAGCACAGTGTGGTCTCCAACGCCTCCTGCACCACCAACTGCCTGGCCCCCCTGGCCAAGGTCGTGCATGAGCAGTTCGGCATCGTCGAAGGCCTGATGACCACCGTGCACGCCGTCACCGCCACGCAGCCGACGCAGGACGGCCCGTCCAAGAAGGATTGGCGCGGCGGACGCAGCGCGGGCTTTAACATCATCCCCGCCTCCACCGGCGCCGCCAAGGCTGTCGGCCTGGCGATGCCCGCCCTCAAGGGCAAGCTCACCGGCATGGCCTTCCGCATTCCCACCGCTGACGTGTCGGTCGTCGACCTGACCGTCCGCACCCAGAAGGCCACCAGCTACAAGGACATCTGCGCTGCCGTCAAGGCTGCCAGCGAAGGCGAGCTTAAGGGCATCCTCGGCTACACGGACGAGGAAGTGGTTTCCAGCGACTTTATCACCTGCCCGCTGTCGTCGATCTTCGACGCCGGGGCCGGCATCGAGCTTAACAGCAACTTCTTTAAGCTCGTCACCTGGTACGACAACGAATGGGGCTATTCCAACCGCGTGGTCGACCTGCTCCTGCACATGGCCAAGGCCGACGGCATCAAATAACCCCCCCCCCGGAAGTGGGCCCCGGAAGTGGGCCCCGGAAGTTCGCCCCGGAAGCTTCTCTTGGATGCATTCCCCGGGCGTCACTTCCTTGGACTTAGAAAACACAAAACCCGGACACTTTTGTGCCCGGGTTTTTTCTTTTATTCACTCACCCCCGTCCCTCAATACCCGTCCCCAATCTTTAACCCTCGTCCTCACGCCCCCGGCAATTCCGGCTGCGTCGGCAGTTTGTAGGACCCGCTCTCGCTTAAAGGCAGCGTTGGGGGAATCGCCTCGGCTGCGTCGTCCATGAACGCATACGCGATCATGTGACACAGCGACATGTGCACGTCTTCGATCCTCCCCATGTGCGGCTCAGCCACGTGCAAGTGCAATTGCGCGACAGGCCCAAGCTCCCCGCCGTCCTTGCCCGTCAAGGCGATCGTCCGGCAGCCGATCCCGTTGGCGTATTTGAGCGCCCGGACCACGTTGGCGGAGCGCCCCGATCCGCTGATGGCCATCACCAAGTCGCCGGCCACCGCGAAATTCTTCAGTTGCTCAACAAAAGCCATCTCAAAGCCCACGTCGTTGGCATAGGCTGTGATCGTCGCCATGGAATCCGTCAGGGCCATGATGCGGAACCGCGCCCACTGCTGGTAGCTGGCGCCTTTCACCATGTCGCACACAAAATGCGATGCTGTCGCCGCTGACCCCCCGTTGCCGCAGACAAATGCCTGCCGCCGCGACCGCCGCGTCTGGCGAAACCATTCAATGGCCTTGCCCACTAGCTTTAAGTCCACCGCCTCCAACGCCGCCAGCACGTTTCGGCGATAGTCCTCTAAAAACCCAAGATTCGCTTCCCCAGGAAGTCCGCCTGCCCCCGGAATTACCGCCGGAATCGCCCCAGTTGGAAGTGCCCCCGGCAGTCCTCCCGTTCCTATCGCCAATGCCTGGCTGTGTTTAAGCGACATCGTCTGTCCTCAAAGGGGCTACTTCGCACTGTCTGCCAAGACAACTGCCTATAAGTCACGTTCGTACAACCCCTTTTATCGGCCAGAATCGCCCTTTTCCTCCACCTCCTGTCCCTGTCCACCCTCACCGTTGAACTTTCTGCTTATCTGCTCTTTAGCATCGCTTCCCAGCACGCCATTTCCCTGAGACACTTACGCCCCATGGCAACTAGCATCCTCCATCCTTCCGACCCCTTAACTCTCCTTTCCGCCTCCGAACTGCTCCATTTGATCGCTTCCGGGCAGGTTTCGTCCCGCCAAGTCACTGAAGCCCACATTCACCGCATCGAACAGGTCAATCCCCTGCTCAATGCCGTGGTCGTGCCTCTTTTTGATTCCGCCCGCCGCCAAGCCTTGGCCGCTGACGAAGCCCAGGCCCGCAGGCAACCTCTGGGCCCGCTCCACGGCCTGCCCATGACCGTCAAGGAAGCCTTTGCCCTTGCCGGCTCGCCCCACACGGCCGGGGTCGTCCGCCACGCGGGCACCCTCGCGCCGGCTGACTGCCCCCTGGTTCGCCGACTTCGCGCCGCAGGGGCTGTCTTCCTGGGCAAGACTAACCTGCCTCAGCTGATGGTCTGTTTTGAATCCGACAACCCCCTTTACGGCCGAACTAATCACCCCTTGGACCTTTCCCGTTCGCCCGGCGGGTCCAGCGGTGGTGAAGCAGCCATCATCGCTGCGCACGGGTCACCCCTTGGCTTAGCCAGCGACGGCGGGGGCAGTATTCGCCAGCCCTCCCACGTCTGCGGCCTATATGGCCTGCGCCCCTCCTCCGGGCGGCTGTCCATGATCGGGCATTCGATCTTTAGCGACGGCTCGGTCGACAGCGCCGTCCAGGGCGGGCCGATCGCCCGCTGTGTGGCGGATCTACGCCTGGCGATGTCCGTCCTGGCGGCCCCCGGTCTGCATCTGGAAGACCCGCTGGTCGAAAATCATCCCTGGCCGGCCGGGCTGACTCCATCCCCCGTGGCTGGGCTGCGCGTCGGCTACTTTGAATTCGACGGCTTCTTCCGCCCCTCTCCCGCCATTCAAAAAGCCGTCCGCCGGGCCGCCCAGACTCTCCAGGCCGCCGGCGCCATCCTCGTTCCCTTCATCGTCCCCCAAGTCCATCTCGTGCCTGCCCTTTACCTGGCCACCCAGCTTGCCCGCAACGCTCCCCAGCACCTTCGGGAGTTCCTCGGCTCTGACGCCCCCGAGCGCCGCGCCCGCTTTGCCGTCCATCCCCCACGCATCGCCCCCGTTGTCCTTCAGTTTTTAGTCCATCTTCTGCCTCTTCTGGGGCAAAAACGCCTCGCCCAGCTCCTAAACGCCGCTCCCGACAGCCGCCTTGACGACTCCGCCCTCGCTCAGATCATGGCCCGCCGTCGCCAATACCAGCAAACCTTCCTGCAGGCCATGCACGCTCAGCAGCTGGACGCCATTCTCGGTCCGACCCACGGCCTGCCTGCCTTGACCCACGGCGATGCCAACATTGGAGCGTTTGCCGGCAGCTACACCCTGCTCTACAGCCTGCTGGGCTTCCCGGCCGGCAACGTCCCGGCTGGACTCATCCAACCGGCTGACCAGACCGAGCGCGGCTTCTGCCTGGACTACGTCGAGCGCTCGGCCGCCCGCATCGAGCGCGGCAGCGCCGGCCTGCCCATCGGCGTCCAGATCGCCGCTCCCCCTTGGTGCGAAGACCGCGTCCTCAACCTCATGTCCGCTCTGGAATCGCTCGGCGCCGTGTCGGCCGACGCCTGCTCCCTTTCCGCTCGTCCTTAACTTGCAGCGTCTTTTCATCTTCGCGCGTGAAATACGCGCCTAATCCCGCTACACTAAGCAGCGATGACTTCTCTAGCCAACCATTCCCCGCGCGCTCGCCTGGCTCTGGAGGACGGCAGCGTTTTCCACGGCTGGGCTTTCGGACACACCGACCCCCGCACCATAGACGGCGAGGTGTGCTTTAACACCTCCATGAGCGGCTACCAGGAGATCCTCACCGACCCGTCCTACGCCGGGCAGATTGTCACGATGACCTATCCCCTGATAGGCAACTACGGCGTCAACGAGGAAGATTGGGAATCCCGCCGCATATTTGTCCGCGGGTTCGTCGTCCGCGAGTTGTCCAACCAAGCCAGCAATTTTCGCTCCACCCGCAAACTCGAAGCGTGGTTGGCGGACCAGAAAGTCACCGGCATTACCGGCTTGGACACCCGCGCTCTGGTCCGCAAACTCCGCATCGACGGGGCCATGGACGGCGTGCTGAGCACCGACGAAAAACTTTCCGACGCTGATCTCGTTCAAGCCGCGAAAGCGTCCCCCGGCTTGGTCGGGCGCGACCTGGTCCGCGAAGTGGCCGAAGGCGGCGTGATACGCTGGAGTGAGGACTTAGGCGCCTGGACTCCCATCCAGGGCTTCATCGCTCCGCCCAAACAACACAAACGTGTCGTCGCCCTCGACTGCGGCGCCAAACGCAATATCCTCCGCAACCTCGTACAGTCCGGGTGCGACACCGTCGTCCTGCCCTATGACGCCTCGGCGGCGCAAATTCTCGCACAGAAGCCCGACGGGCTGTTTGTCTCCAACGGGCCGGGCGATCCGGCCGCCGTCACGCCGACGATCACCACCCTGCGGTCCTTGTTGGGCAAATTGCCCATCTTCGGCATCTGCTTAGGCCACCAATTACTGAGCCTGGCCATGGGCGCCACGACCTACAAGCTTAAGTTCGGGCATCGCGGCGGCAATCAGCCCGTGCAGAACCTGCACACGCAGAAAGTTGAAATCACCAGCCAGAACCACGGCTTCGCCGTGGACGTGCCCAGCCTGGAAAAAGTCGGGGGCGAATCCACGCACGTTAATCTCAACGACGACACGCTCGAAGGCTTCCGGCACAAATCCGAGCCCATTTTCGCCGTGCAGTATCACCCCGAGGCCAGCCCCGGCCCGCACGACGCCCGCTATCTGTTTGATTGTTTCCTGGACATGATGAACTCCGGCCGCAGCCCCACCGGCGCGGAAATGGATTCCGCCCAGCGCCGCCGTAATTCCGTCGCCCCCGGAAGTAACCCCGGAAGTGCCCCCGCACTCCAAAGCATCCACACAAAAAATCCTTCGGTTCAATCCCAAGTATCAGCCGACCGCTGACAACCCTGCAGGAGGTGGTAGGAAGTGACTCAGATCGACCAGCATGAAGCGGAGACTTTCGATGAAATCGCGCTCGATCGGGACTGGACCGTGGCCGATGCCGCCGAGCTCTACGGCGTCCATCGTTGGGGCCACGGTTATTTCTCGGTCAACGATCGCGGCCACGTCGCCGTCCATCCCACCGCGGATTCCAAGCTCAACATCGACTTAAAATCACTCGTCGACGAGCTGGACCAGCGCGGCATTCAATCACCCATCCTCATTCGCTTTGCCGATATCCTCCACCACCGTTTAGGTGAATTGCACGACGCCTTTGCCGACGCCATCCGCGAGTTTGACTATCGCGGCGGGTATTCCTGCATCTACCCCATCAAGGTCAACCAGCAGCGCCAGGTTGTCGAACAGGTCCTCCGCTACGGAGCCGAATTCGGCTTCGGCGTCGAGGCTGGCAGCAAGCCCGAACTCCTGGCCGTCATGGCCATGGTCGAGGACGATCGCACCCCGATCATCTGCAACGGCTTTAAGGACGCCGAGTTCATCGAGGGCGTCATCCTGGCGGACAAGATCGGCAAGCGCATCATCCCCGTGGTCGAAAAATTCAGCGAACTGAAGCTCATCGTTAAATACGCCAAGCTCCACAACGTCCGCCCCACCATCGGCGTGCGCGTCAAGCTGGCTGCCCGCGGTTCCGGACGCTGGGAAGCCTCCGGCGGCGTGCGTTCCAAGTTTGGGCTGACCGTCGCTCAGATCCTCGACGCCCTGGAATACCTCCGCCAGCAGGGCATGGCCGACGCCTTAAAGCTTCTCCATTTCCACTTGGGCAGCCAGATCAGCGACATCTACCAGGTCAAAAAGGCCATCACCGAAGCCGCCCGCGTCTACGTCGAGCTTTGTCATGCCGGGGCGGAACTCAAATATCTCGACGTCGGTGGCGGCTTGGGCGTGGATTATGACGGCACCAAATCCGCCACCGTGTCCAGCACCAACTATTCCCTCCAGGAATACGCCAATGACATGGTCTACATCATCAAGCAGGTCTGCGACAAGGCGGGTATAGAACACCCCAACATTCTCAGCGAGAGCGGCCGGGCGCTGGCGTCGTACTTCAGCGTCCTGGTTTTCGACGTCGTCGGCTCCGCCAGCCTTGATGAGGACATCGACAAAGCCGTCAACTCCGAGGACATCGCCCGTCTGCCCGAACAGGTCCGCAACCTCCTGGAAGCCTATCGCGGGCTGGGCCCCAAGACGCTCCGCGAGGACTTCCACGACGGCGAATTGGCCTGGGACCAGGTTCTTAACCTGTTCAACCTGGGCTTCTGCTCTCTGGAACACCGCGCCTTGGCTGAACGCCTGTATTTCGCTCTCTGCGGCAAGGTGCTCTCGTTCGTCCGCAAGATGGATCGCGTGCCCAAGGAATTCGTCCACTTAGAGCAGATGCTGGCTGAAACGTATTTCTGCAACCTTTCGATCTTCCAATCCCTGCCCGACAGTTGGGCCATTGGCCAGCTCTTCCCGATCATGCCCATCCACCGCCTGGATGAACGCCCCACCCAGCGGGCCATCCTGGCTGACATGACCTGCGATTCGGACGGCAAGATCGACCGCTTCATCGGGCGCTCCGGCGTCAAGCGCGTCCTGGAATTGCACAGCCTCTCCTCCAACGGCGGCAACGCCGGCATCGCCGCGCCCCTGATTTCCCCGCCGTCTGCCAACGACGCCGACGCCAACGGCACGCCCGCGGCCGATCCCTATTACCTGGCTGCGTTCATGGTCGGCGCGTATCAAGAGACTCTCGGCGACATGCACAACCTCTTCGGCGACACCCACGTCGTGCTGGTCAACATCAGCCCCGACGGCCGGCCCATGATCGAGGAACTGGTCGAAGGCAACACCGTCCGCGAAGTGCTCGAATACGTCGAATACCCCGCCGACCAGCTTAAGCGAGCCATGCGCCAGCGTGTCGAACGGGCCCTCCGCGAGGAACGCCTGACCATCGCCGAATCCCGCCAGCTCTTAAACTTCTACGAATCCGGCCTGGAAGGCTACACCTACCTGGAAGATTAATCGACTTTTTTGCACCACGGAGCCGGGAAGGTTTACCACGGAGATCACGGAGAGCACGGAGAATCAACAAAATAACGTTTTCAGGATCGGCTTCGTGACCTCTGCGCTTTCTGTGGTAAAGAAGAGAAAAGGAAATCACTGCGGAGCACACTGAACAGACATCAAGAATCAAAAAAACTGGTTCGTCTCCGTGTTCTCCGTGATCTCGGTGGTGAATCATTTGATTTTCTTTTTCGTATCATGTTCCCGTGACCACCCACGTCGCCATTCTCCTGCCTCGTTACCTGAGCCTGATTCTTGCCGGCCGCAAGACCATTGAAAGCCGGCTGACGCGTTCTAAACGCCCGCCGTTTGGATGCGTCGCCGCCGGTGATGTCATTTACTTTAAGCGCTCCGGCGGACCGTATCAGGCCAAGGCCGTGGTTGAACGCGTCCGCTATTTTTCCAACCTCACGCCTGCGGGCGTCCGCCAGATCCACCGGCAGTTCGGTTCCCTCATCGGCGGTGAGCCGGCCTACTGGCAATCCAAATCCACCAGCCGCTACGCCACGCTCATCTGGCTCAAGAATGTCCAGCCCGTCCATGCCGGGCCTGCTATTCCCTCCTCGGGCTGGCAGGCCTGGTGGGTGCTTAAGGATTCCGCTTCCACCAAGTCTTCAGCTCCACCGGCTGCTTCCACCGCCCACTTCCAGATCACCCTCACCGCGGGCGCTTTGCGCAATCGCTACATTCGCCTGCCTCGTGCCTTGGCCGACGCCCTGCGCCATCGCCCCCTTCGCCTGGACCTTCCGACCGGCGCACAGATTGCCACCGAGGTCACGACCAAAAACATCCTCCGCTATCGGGCCTGGGGCGACCTATTTCGCCTCTTTGGCGTAAAGCCCAATCATCCGGTTCATTTTGTCCGTCAGGCGCCCAACCGCTATCGTGTTCTTTTTACCACTCGCCCGCTTTCAGGAACCCGCGCGTGACCGCCCGCCCGCCCAATCTCGCTGACTACGTTGCCCCTGCCGAGCTGGATCACTTGATCCAACTCGCCTGCCGGGAAGACCTTGGGCCCTCTCTGCGCGATCTAACTTCCCAACTTTTGATCGAGCCTTCCCGCCGATCTTCCGCCGTCCTCCGCGCCCGCCATCCCGGGCGTCTGGCCGGGGCCGCCCTGCTTCCCGCCATCGTCGCCGCTTACGATCCGAAAATTTCCCTGACCACTTTCTGCCGGGACGGCGACGACTTGGCGGCCGACGAGGACATCGCCACCTTCCACGGCTCTCTGCGCGGCATTCTCGCCCTCGAGCGCATCGCCCTTAATTTTCTCACGCACCTTTGCGGCATCGCCACGCTCACCGCCCGCTTTGTCGCCGCCGTCGCCGACACGTCCGCCCGCATCTGCGACACGCGCAAAACCCTCCCCGGTCTGCGGGCTCTGCAAAAATACGCCGTGGCTTGCGGCGGTGGCGTTAATCACCGCATGGGCCTTTTCGACGCCGTCCTGGTCAAAGACAACCACATCGCGCACATTCCCCTGGCCGACTTAAGCGCCGCCATCGGCCAGCTCGTGCAATCCGCCCGGACCGCTTTTCCTCCGCCTAAGTTCATCCAGGTGGAAGTAGACAACTTGGATCAGCTTCGCCGGGTGCTGACCGCCGGCCTGGACCGCGTGCTCTTGGACAACATGCCCCCGGAAGTTCTGCGCGAAGCGGTCAAGATGCGCGATGACACCGCCCCCAAGGTTTTGCTCGAGGCCAGCGGAGGCATATCCCTGGCCAACGTCCGCGCCATCGCCTCCTCAGGCGTCGACCTGATCTCCATCGGCTCTTTAACTCACTCCGCCCCCGCCCTGGACCTGGGCCTGGACATCGCGGGAAAACAAGGAGTTGGGAGTTAGGAGTTAGGAGTTGGGGGTTAGGGATTGGGGATTGGGGAAGGAATTAGGAATTAGTAAACAATCAACAGCGTGATATTGCCGCATGGCTGGTCAAAGCCCAGGCACTTCTGGGGGACCATGCCTGGGCTTGTCTTTCTCCTAATTCCTAATTCCTTTTCTCTTCCTTTCCCTTCGCCAACTGACACAAAATATCCAGCCCCCGTGCCAGCTTCTCGTCGCTGGTCGCGTAGCTGATCCTAAAATGCGAATCGCGTTCGCTGAACACGTGCCCGGGGATGATTACCACGTTGCGGGCAATCGCTTTCTCGACGAACTGGCTACCGGTCATTCCCAAGTGCTCCGGCACTTTCGGAAACGCGTAAAACGCGCCCCCGGGCTTGACTAACTCAAACACGCTCGCCAGCTTCTCCGCCACCATGTCCCGCTTGCGCCGATACGCCGCCACGTATTCGGTCATGTCCACGTCCATGGCCAACACCCCCGCCACCTGCACCATCGACGGGGCGCAGACAAACGAATACTGCTGCAACTTGGTCATCTGCTCGATGATTGCCTTGGGCCCCACCACGTACCCCAAGCGCCAGCCGGTCATCCCGTAGGTTTTGGAAAATCCCCGCATCAAGAGGATTTTGTCCGAGTAAGCCGCCGGTGACGGACAGGCCGTCACGCCCGAACCGGGGCGAGGGATCTTCTCGTGACAGAATTCGTCGTAAATTTCGTCCGACAGCAGCAAGATCCCCCGCCGCTCAGCCAGCTCCGCCATCTCCCGGCATTCCTTCTCGCTGCTCACCACGCCCGTGGGATTCGACGGACTGTTGAACAGCACCATCTTCGTCCGCGGCGAAATCAAAGGCTCAACCTTCCCGGCGGTCAAACGAAAATCCGGGTACGTGTTCACATACACCGGCACCGCCCCTACCAGCGTCACCAGGTGCTTGTACATCACAAAATACGGATCAGCCAGAATGACTTGGTCGCCTGGATTCAAGCACGCCAGGAACGCTAACAATAACCCCCCCGACACCCCCGAAGTCACCAGAATCTGGCTGTCACCATGGGCCGACGCTAATTTCCAATTCGGCAGCTCCCGGGCCAAGCCTAGCCCGATCCGCTGATGCAGTTCCGCGATGCCTTGCGTTACGGTATAGGAATTCATCCCCCGCGCGATCGCCGCCGCGGCCGCCTGCTTGATCTGCGCGGGCACATCGAAATCCGGCTGCCCGATGGACAGATTGATCGGGTCTTTGAGCTGCCGGGCCAACTCAAACACTTTGCGGATACCCGACGCTTCGATTAATCGCACGCGCTCAGCAATGAATCGTTCTGCGCTAAACATGCTTGGCGGCCGCCTGCTTGGAGAAATGGGGGGTATAAAAAACTCAGCGGGCGACCCGCCCAAAAGCGGATCGCCGCGCATTGACCACCTACAGTTACCCCCCAGCGGTCACCGCAACCCCACTTACTTGCCCTTGCCCGCCTTGCCGCCCGCAGCCGGTTTGGCCGCAGCGCCCTTGCCCGGCGCCGCCGCTGCCGCGGGGGCCGCAGCCGGAGCCGCCGCCGCGCCCGCAGCGCCTTCAGCGCCCGGCACAGCCTCAGCCTTGACCTTCTTTTCGGTCTTGGCCACCACTTTACGGTTAGCGACCTTGGGCAATCCCAGCGGACAACCCGCCTGCTGATCGAACTTACCGCCGCCGGCCAACTTGGTGATCCGCTCCGCGCGGGTCAACACGTTGCGATGCCTGGTTAGTCCCCCGCCGACCCTTAGACTGCGATCAATACTCATGGCTGCCTTCCTCTGTAGATCACCGCGTTTATCTTCTCGCCTTGGTACTTGGCGGCGTATATTCCGCTTTTCTGAAAATCGACCCCACCCTCGCGCTTCCAGGCTGGGCCCAACGCCAGCAACTGCTGCCGGTACACCCGGGCCTTAGTTCCCAACTCGTCGGCCGTGAAACCCCTAAGGGCTACCACTTGGAAAAGAGAACTATTATGCGGTTTTATCCCGGCCGCATCAACCCCCTGCCGGGCTAGAAAATCCACCATCCGCCTGGCCTCTTCCTCCGAACAATTAGCCATCACAATGTAATTCAAACCCACAACCCGCGGGTCCTTTCCCCCACCCACTGAAATGCCCCCGGAAACACCCCCGGAAGTGCCCCCGGAAGTACCCCCACCAGATGTAGCTTGGGATGAAATAGCCGCAGGGCTAACCCCCGGCAATGGATTGGCTTGCGAAGTCCCCCGCTTGGCAGGTTGATCGCCCGCACCTTCTCCTAAAGCCCAGGAATTCCGTGCCTGGGATTGTTTAGCTTGTTGCTCAAGACCGCCCGTGTTCCCCGACGAATTGTCCTGCCCTTCGCCCAGATTGGTCATCGTCGGCGGCAATAAGGCTTCTAACCGCTCTTGCCCTACCGTTAAACCATGTTTAAATCCGATGCTTCGACCGGACCAGAAGCCCAAGGCGATCAAAACCACCCAGATAAACCCCAGCAAGATTAAATAAACCTTCGGCACCCGGATCACCACCGGATATCGCAAACCCGCCAGCAGTTCGCCGCCTGGAATCCCCGGAACCCTAGCCCCACCCGCAAACCCGGGACCGCCCGGCATGCCTTTCCGCACCCCGCCGGTCATGGCGGCCCTAAGTCCACCCGCAGTCCCGGCCCCCGCCCCCTGGCGAGACGCTACCGAGCCTGCCGGCGTGGCCGTGACGGGCTTAACCTCGTCCGCTTTGCGCGGCGAGGACGCGGAAGTAGATCGCATCACTTCAAACGGCGGGGGGTGATCGCGCTTAGCCATAGATCCCCCATCTTACCCGCCCTTGTCGCCCCCTGCCTACCCCCTTTACCCCATCGCCAACACGCTCGCCGTGGCGTGCGACCTGACGTGGCTGATGGTCACCAGCCATTTGGTGATCCCCAGCCCGGCTGCGATTTCCGCTGCCTTGCCCGTCAGCCTGACCTCCGGCTGACCGCTGGGCAGACGCACCACGTCAATGTTGTTCCAGGTTATACCGCCGGACAATCCCGTCCCCAGGGCCTTGAGCACTGATTCCTTAGCCGCGAACCGCCCCGATAGGTGCTCCACCCGCCGGGCGGGATTGTCCACCGCGTAGGCCAGTTCCGCTTCCGTAAAACAACGCTTTAAAAATCGGTCCCCGTGCTCCTCCACCAGCCTCTGGATGCGTGCCGTTTCCACAATGTCGATGCCATGCCCAATAATGCTCATGGGCGGATGGTCCAAGCCCAGCCCTCCCTTGTCAACCCCACGGTCCATCTCCGGACCCTATCGTTTTCAATTCCCACTTGGGCACAACCCTTCGAACGTCTATCATCCAGCACTTGGCAGGTATATTTGTCCATCGCTTTCAACATCGAGGCTGCCCTTGGATCACGCCCTCATTCCCATTGCTGACAAAATCGACGCCGGCCGGCGCCTGTCCCTCGAAGACGGTCGCACGCTTTTTGCCACCGGCGATCTGTGGTCATTGGGGCAACTGGCCGATCGCGTCCGCCGCCGCCTGCATGGCGATGTCACTTACTACAACATTAACCGCCACCTGAATTACTCCAACCTCTGCGCCCTTTCGTGCCAGTTCTGCTCCTTTTATCGCAAGCCCGGCCAGCCCGGCGAATATCAATATTCCCTGGAACAAATCGCCGCCGAAGCCGCCCAGGCGGCCGCCAACGGTGCCACCGAAATCCACATCGTCGGCGGGCTGCACCCCTATTTACCCTTCTCCTATTACACCGATATGCTCCGGGCGATTCGCCAGTCCGCCCCTACCCTGCACATCAAAGCCTTCACCGCCGTGGAAATTGTCCACTTGGCCCGCATCAGCAAACGCCCCCGCGACCTCGAAGCAGTGCTCACCGATCTGCAAACCGCCGGCCTAGGCTCTCTTCCGGGGGGCGGGGCCGAGGTGTTCGACGATCGCGTCCACGATCAAGCCTTCAAAGGAAAAATCCGCTCCGACCAGTGGTTGGCGGTCCACGAAACCGCCCATCGCCTGGGGCTAATGACCAACGCCACCATCCTTTACGGGCACATCGAATCCATCGAAGATCGCCTCCACCACCTGCTGTTGCTCCGCGCCGCCCAGGACCGCGCCCTAGCAGCCAATTTGCCCGCGCGATTCCAGACCGTCATCCCCCTGCCCTTCATTCCCGACGACTCGGCCTTAGGCCGCCTTCCCGGACCCACGGGGCTTGACGACATCCGTATGCTCGCCGTCAGCCGCCTGATGCTCGACAATTTCGCCCACGTCAAGGCCTTCTGGATTATGCAAACCCTGCCCTTCAGCCAGCTCTCCTTGAGTTTCGGCGTCGATGACATCGACGGCACCGTGGTCTGGTACGACATCACTAAAGTGGCCGGCGCGTCCACGCACCAGGAGGTTGGCGTCCGCGAATTGCGCATGGCTATCCGCCAGGCCGGCTTCCAGCCCGTCGAACGTGACACCCTCTATCGCCGCGTTATCCGCCATGGCCCCAACTGGCGTGTTGACGATCCCACCCCCGCCCCCGGAAGTGAAGTTGGGGTATAGGATCTGGGGGCTGGGGTTAAGGCAAGCCACGGTGTTAGCCGCGGGTATGATTGGGATCTGGGGTAATGCCAGTTGCTGGATTTCCAGCCGGCGTTTTTTGAAGCAAAACTCAGGACTTTCCGTTGACTTCCCCCGCTTCCGCATAATCAAATCGCCAAATCGCTATCTCTCTTCCACCTCATACCCCATCGCCTCCGCCGCAGCCATCACCTTGGCCATTCTCAAACCCTGCCATGAGCGCATCACTACGAACACCGCAATCAACGCCAACCAGAATTCCTGCTTCCAGAACAGCATTAATCCCGCCGCCGCCACGCCCACGATCAGCCCGATCACCGCCGACACCCGCAAGCTCCGCACCCGCCCGATCATGAACCACAAGATCGCCTGCAGCGTCTGCCCGCCGTCCAGCGGATACACCGGCAGCATGTTGAACACCAACAACGCCAGGTTAATGCTCCACAACAATTCCAGCACGTCCCGCGTCTTGTGCCACGCCCCGGCACCATTGCCGCTGCTTAGCCACAGCAATACCGTCAACACCGGGATTAAGATCAGATTGACCAAGGGCCCAGCGATAATGCTCCATAGCAGCGCTCCGGGCCGCGCCGGCGGCTGCACAAACGCCACGCCCCCCAATGGCCAGAGCACAATCCGGTCCGCCCGTCCGCCCACCGACCGGCAAGCCAGCGCATGGCCGAACTCGTGCAGCAGCACAATCCCGAATACACTCATCAGCGTCACCAGCGTCACCGCCGCCGTGACTTCCGCCGGGCGCAACTCCACAGCCATTGCCGCCAGCAGAAACCACGTCCAGTGCACGTAAACCGTCACTCCGGAGACGCACCCCAGCCGCAATGAACCATTTGATCCTGGCAACATAATGGGCAAGTATAGCCTTATCAGACGCCAGCCATCGCATACGATGTAATTCCAGGAGATCTCATGGGGCCCAACAAACTCGTTTTGATCACCGGTGCCGGCGGAGGCGTCGGGCATGCCGCCAGCGTAGCCCTGGCTGAGGTTGGGTACGACCTCTTGCTCACCAGTCGTGACCCCCGGAAGCTGGCCGCCACGGTCACAGAAGTGCGCCGTCGATTTGGCTCCGTTGTGCGCGTGGAATCCCTTGCCCTCGACTTGGCTCAACCTTCCGCCGCTGAGCAGATCGTCCAGACCGCGCTTGAGCAATTTGGGCGCCTCGACGCCCTCGCTAATGTCGCCGGTTACGCTCCCGCACAACCTATTGAGAAAATCACCCCCCAGATCTGGCAGCAGTGCATGGATGTGAACCTGTCCGCCGTGATCTACCTCACCGCCGCCGCCTGGCCCGCCTTCCGCCGTCAGCAGGGCGGCATCATCGTCAACGTTTCTTCCATGGCCAGCTTTGATCCTTTCCCCGGCCTGTCCATTTACGGCTGCGCCAAAGTAGCCTTGAATCTCTTTACTCACTGCACCGCCCAGGAAGGCCGCCCGATCAACCTAAAAGCCGTCGCCCTCGCCTTAGGTGCCGTGGAAACTCCGATGCTCCGCAGCTTGGTTGATCAAACAACGCTCCCCACCGAGCGCACGTTAGACCCCCATCACGTCGCCCAGGTCATCCGTGATTGCATCACCGGCTCCCGCCCTTTCGAGTCCGGCCAGACCATTCTTCTGCCCAGTCCGTGATCTGCTTCGTGCCGTTCTTTTACTTATTCTGCTTGCCCTCCACCGGCATGCAGATCCACAGACACACGTAAGCGATCACCCCAAATCCGCCGGCGAATATCCCCATCAGAAAAACCGCCCGCCAAAGCCAGGATGGGATCGACGTGTATTTACCGAATCCCCCGCAAATGCCCGCGATCTTCTTGTCCACGTCCGACCGGGCTAAATTCCGCAGTTCGCTCATCATCGCCTGTCTCCTGACTTTCTTCCGTTCTCCTGCTCTATTTTTCTTCCACGCCCAGCAACATCCTCCCCGCCGCCCGCACCGCCTGATCCTGGCCCACCATGACGTGCGTCACGCAATGCCCCGCCCGCGCCCGCGTGGTCTGGCCCACAATCAGGGCTGGATCGTGATATTCCATCTCTCCGAATCCGCCGAATGTGCCGTCGTCGTTGTAAGCCTGCAGGCAATCACCGCCCGTGCGCGCGGTTGCCTCTTCCGAACGCGGAAAATCCACGTAAGGCTCACCCGGATAAGGGCTGAACACACGTACAATCAACGTCGACTCATTCCCAGCTTCCTCGACCTTGCGGTAATACCCCATCCGCCCCGTCGTCGCCTCAGCCTTTAATCCCATCTTGATCCGCCGTTTCCCGTCGATCCAGAAGCGCACCACCCGCTCGTCGCTGCTTACGTGCTTGGGGCCGAACGGATCGTAATAGCTCCGCACCTGGTCCACCTTGAAATTCGTCGGGCACACCAGCGTCCCTGTCGGGGGAACCTGCAGAATATCCCACGCCCCGGCCAAGGCTCCCGCGTCGCCGCCGCTGATTTGCAGGCTGTTGGTCAGAGCAAAACTCACCGTCCGCACCCCGGCCGGCAGACCTTGGGGCGCGGCAATCAGCCGGATTTCCCGTTCCACTTTCAGGCTGATCTTCTTACTCACCCGCGCGTCCGTGAGCGTCATGCCACAGCCCACGCGCAGATGCTCTTTCGATTCGTCCACCACCCGATATTCCGCCGGATCCATCTGCGGAGGCACCGCCGCGTATTTCACCGGGTCCAGCCGCGCCTTTTCCAAACTCGGCCAGAAGTACGCCACTTCCGGGGCAATCCACAGCCGATCGCCCCCGCCGATCTTCGCTTTCCCCGGTTGCTGATCCAGCGCCGGCGGATGCCAGAACAGACTTCCTTCCACGCCCTCCACTTCGCACGCCAGCACGCGCGCCCCCCCCACCGTCAGCAGCAGTCGCCCCGCCCCACCCGCCAACACTTTGGGCTGATGATTTTCCACGTTCGTCTGCAAGTGCTTAAACCACTCGGCCATCGCTTAATCCTTCCTCATGATTGGATAACCCAACAGTATACTCCTGCGTTCCGACCCCGGCGGCATCGACCACTCCAACGCCGACGCACGCCGGAACAAATCCGGGGGTTGATCGTTCGCATGGCTCGCCAGACCGGCTGGGGTTATACCCGGCTTCTGGGTGAACTGCGTAAACTCGGCATCCGCAAGGTCAGCCGAAGCACCATAAAAAACATCCTCCAAGCCCACGATATTCAGCCCTCGCCCAGCCGGGGAAGCACCACTTGGGCAGAGTTCCTTAAGCGTCACACCGACACCTTGTGGGCCTGTGACTTCTTCACCCAAAGCGTGTGGACGCCATGGGGTTTTCGGCGACTGCACGTCTTGGCGTTCATCCACACCAGCACCCGGCGGGTCCACATTGCCGGCATTACGGCTAAACCCAATCGGAAGTGGATGGCTAAGTGTGCCAAGGAGTTGGTAGCGTTCTTTCACCAGCAGCCCACTCTCCCAACCATGGTCTTGCGTGATCGCGACCCCCGGTTCACGCGAGAGTTTGAAGCCGTTCTCGCCCAAGGCGGCGTGCACATGCAGAAGTTGACGCCTGCCTCGCCGAATTTGAACGCCTTCATCGAGCGATGGATTCAGTCCATCAAGCAGGAGTGCCTGGACCACTTCATCGTCTTCGGCCAACGGCATCTGCATTATCTGATCAACGAATACGTTCGCTATTATCACCTGCATCGACCACATCAAGGCCTCGGAAACGTCCCCCTCCACGGACTAAAACCGACCGCCATCCCCGCTTCGCCCGACGACGTCTCCCGCATCGTTTGCCGCTCGCACTTGGCTGGCCTGCTCAAGCATTACGAACGTCGGGCCGCTTGACACCAAGACCGAAACCTTCTGCCAGTCCGATCACTCAGAAAGTCTTGCCCTTCGCCAAGCCAATCGCGGTTCATCAAGCGAACGTGGCTGCAGTGGCGGCGATCACCTGATTTGCCTGGTCCGAGTCATTGTCGAAACAATCATTGCCCGACTTTTCCCAGCGGATCTCGATCACGTTTTGAGCTCTCATCCGCCAATTTTGGCTGCGTCAATCTATTTGTATAGCGCGGGGCAAAGGCTACAAATCCATCAGCGCCACGCTCAACAAAGACCATATTCCCACCCCGCGCGGACCCGCATGGTCGCACATCTACTCCGGCCAGTGGACGGACACCACCATCCGGTCCATGCTCGTTAATCCCCTCTACACTGGAGACATGGTGTGGAACCGCCGCACCGACGCCAAGTTCCACCAGATTCTCGACGGCCGCGCGGTGGAACGCGACCAGGTCCACGGCGCTCGCCTGGTGCCCAACGACGTCAGCGATTGGATTGTTGTCCGCGATGCCCACCCCGCTTTGATCGATCGAGTATTGTTCGATCAAGTCAAGAAGAGCATGGACGGCAAGGTGCAGTCGATCGAACAGCGGGGCCACGATCCTCGCACGCAGACCCAATCCCGCAGTCACCGCCACGGTAAAACGTGGTCAGGCCAGCGCAGCCGGTTCATTTTGTCGGGCCTGTTGACCTGTGCCTTGTGTGGCAGCCGATATCAGGGCTTTCACCGCATCAAGGGGCGAAAGCGAGGGGATGGCACAAGGGTCAAAACCTACTCCTACGGCTGCGGGGGGTACATCGCCAAAGGCACAAGCGTCTGCCAGATGAATCCCATCCCGCAGGCGGCATTGGAGTCCACTGTTATTGACGCCGTTCTGGCCTTCTATCAGCCGTACCTGGAACCAGGCGGCAAGCGGCGCCTGGCCGAGGCCATCCGGGCCCAACTAGGCAATCAATCCGAAGACCTGTTCGTCGCCCAGCAGCGTGTGCAAACCGAGCAAGCGGAGCTGGACGGGATCATCCAGAACCTGTTGGACAACCTGACCGCAGCGAATAGGGAGTTTGTGGATCAACGCTTAACCGACCTCCGCGAACGTCGGGACAAGCTCAAGCTCCGCAACGAGGAGCTCGAGTGCCTAGCCTTGGCCCAATCGTCGCTGGATTCCACCGTCAACGAAGCCATGGCCTTCCTTAAGAAACTGGCCTTCACTCTCCACGAAGGCCTGCCTCAGGAAAAACTCGTCGCCTTACGGCAATGCGTCGAACGGGCGTGGATTGATAGGGCCAAGGAGTATGTTAAAATTGCCGTCCGACGCATCCCGACAGCACATTCTTCTGGGGTGTTTGAGGTAGTCGCCACATTACCCACTCCGACAGGGGTTATTTTGGCGTGATCATTTGGGACGATCGAGTTCATTTTTTGAGTCAATGACCTTAGGAGCATTCGTTCAATCGAACTATTGCCGCTCATCGAGTAGCATGGCGGCAGAAGACCGGGGTGTCGCGATATGATCGGGCCTGGTGGAACACAACTACCCAAGATCTTTGCACACACATTTCCAGGCCAACCGCCACAATACTGGGAACCGCTTGAGCGTCATCTCCAACTAGTCGCAGAAGGAGATTCCGACCATCCAACCCAACTCCCCGGCGCGGCACGGTTTGCGGAAGCTTTTGGTGCGGCAGATTGGGGTCGTGTATTGGGTTGGTGGCATGACTTGGGCAAATACAGTGATGCATTCCAATCCTATCTATGGGCCAGCGCGAACAAGCAGGCGGACGTTGATGATCCACATGTCGCAGATGTCTGTGGCCGGGTCGATCATTCCGCGGCAGGAGCCCAACATGCCTGCGAAAGGCATGGTTCTATAGGGCGGTTGCTGGCCTACGCCATCGCCGGCCACCATACCGGCCTGCCGGACAACATCGACGGCAACGGTGGACGAAGCGGGCTGGAGGATCGGCTCAAAAAGAAAATCCCCGACTATCATGCCGCTCCCGCCACGCTGTTGGCAATCCCAACGCCCTCATTGCCGCCATTCCGATGGATTGCCGGCAATGACCGTTCATTGTCATTTCAGGCCGCCACGTTCGTCCGCATGCTTTTTTCCTGCCTAGTCGACGCCGACTTTTTGGCCACGGAAGCGTTCATGCAGCAGGAACGGGCCGCCGTCCGGGAGACCTCGCCGCCGGACATGCGGACGCTCGCGGACCAACTCGATCGGCACCTGGCCCAGTTTGACGCTTCCCCAACAACGCGGGTCAATACTCATCGCCGACAAGTTCTTCAGGCATGCCGTGATGCGGCCTCATCGCCTTCTGGCTTTTTCGACCTGACCGTGCCGACCGGCGGGGGCAAGACGCTCTCATCGCTGGCCTTCGCACTGCGACACGCCGTCGCTCACGACCTTAAGCGTGTGATCTACGCCATCCCGTTTACCAGCATCATCGAGCAGAATGCGGACGTGTTCCGCCGCGCCCTTGAGCCCTTGGCCGAGCATGTCCTTGAGCATCACAGCAATCTGGATCCGCACCAGGAGAAGACCGAACGGTCACGTCTGGCTGCCGAGAACTGGGATGCGCCACTGATTGTCACCACGAACGTCCAACTGCTCGAGTCGCTCTTCGCCAGCCGGACGTCAGCCTGCCGCAAGCTTCACCGCATCGCCCGCAGCGTGATCATACTTGACGAAGCCCAGGCGTTGCCGGTCGAGCTGCTGACGCCTACGCTCGCCATGCTCCAAGAACTCGTGCGGAACTATGGCTGCACGGTTGTGCTTTGCACGGCGACGCAACCCGCCTTGCTGCGCCGTGATGATTTCCCGATTGGCCTTGAGCAGGTCAAGCCCATCATCCCGGACACTCGCCCGCTGTTCACGGACTTGCGGCGAGTCAATGTGTCCGTCGAGGGCCAGTTAGACAATCAGATGTTGGTCCAGCGGCTTGGAGACCACCCGCGGGTATTGTGCATCGTCAACACGCGACGACATGCCGCGGAGTTATTCACATTACTGCGACATCAGACAGGGCAAACCGTTGATCAGGAGCCGACGGTTTATCACCTAAGTGCCCGCATGTGCCCCGCCCATCGACGGCAGGTGCTTCAAGCCATCCGCAACCGCCTTGCCCGCCAGCAGGCGTGCCGCGTCATCAGCACGCAACTCATCGAGGCCGGCGTGGACGTGGACTTCCCCGTGGTTTACCGCGCCATGGCGGGGCTCGACGCCATTGCCCAGGCCGCCGGACGCTGCAACCGCGAGGGGCTGCTCTGCGATGAGCTAGGCCGGTTGCTGCCTGGCGAAGTGTTCGTGTTCGAGCCGGGCCAGGACACCGGCGGGCTACCCGTCATGTTCCGGGCGGGTGCGAACCACACGCAAGAGATCCTGCCGAAACATGCCGATGACCTGCTCGCTCCCCCGGCCATCGAGGCTTATTTCAAGCTTCACTACTGGCAGAAAGGCGGCCAGAACGGGCGGGACTGGGACAAGCGTGACGTCATGAAATGCTTCGAGCATCAGGGTACCCATCTGCAATTTCGTGAAGCTAGCCAGAAATACCGCCTAATCCCCAATGAAGAGACAACCATCGTCGTTCCCTTCAACGAAGATGCTGAGAAGTTGATCCGGCAACTGCTAACCATGCCCGATCCACCCGGGCGCATGTTCCTGCGGCAACTACAGCCCTTCACGGTGAGCGTTCACGAGCATGAACTACAACGACTGCACGACAATCAGGTGCTGATCGAGTCGCACGGACTGTGGATACTCGGGAACGACAAAGCATATGACCAGAACCTCGGACTGATATCGGAGGTAGCTGGACGGGAACCTGAAGGCTTGATTGGCTGACAGGCGCCTCTGTTCTTGGCGGTGAGCACATGTTGCGATCAAAGGAGAACTCGCATGGCCCAAGGCATCAAACTTCACGTCTGGGGCGACTTCGCCTGTTTTTCCAGGCCGGAGATGAAGGTCGAGCGCGTTAGCTACGACGTCATCACCCCCTCGGCCGCCCGGGGCATTCTGGAGGCCATCTATTGGAAGCCCGAGATCCGCTGGGTGGTCACGCGCCTGCACGTGCTGCGGCCGATCCGGTTCACCAGCCTGCGACGTAACGAAGTTGGTAACAAGATTCCCGCCGGGACGGTCAAGACGGCCATGAACCGTGGGACGGGGAACCTCGGGCTTTACGTCGAGGAGGACCGACAGCAGCGAGCGGCGACCATCCTCCGCGACGTGGCCTATGTCATCGAGGCTCGCTTCGAGATCGTAGGCGGGCCTGAGAACGCAGCCAAGCACCTCGACCAGTTCAATCGCCGGGCCAGGGCGGGCCAATGCTTCCACCGGCCCTACCTCGGCTGTCGGGAATTCCCGGTCCACTTCGCGCTGGTCGAGTCCGACGCGGACATGCCCCGCAGCGAGCTTCCGCCCGAGCAGCTCGACCGCGACCTGGGCTACATGCTCCACGACATCGACTTCGAGCACGACATGACCCCCCGCTTCTTCCGGGCCGAAATGCGTGGCGGCGTCATCACCGTGCCCGCGTTTAATGCCAAGGAGGTGCGGTCATGATCCTCCAGAGCCTGATCGACTATTACCAGCGGCTCGAAAATGATCCGTCGCAGCAGATCGCTCCCTTTGGATATAGCTGGCAGAAAACCAGCTTTGTTATCGTGCTTGAGAAGGACGGTTCGCTGCACGCCATCCAGGACGGCCGCACCGAGCAGGACGGCAAGCTGCGCCCCACGCCCATGATCGTGCCCGGGCAGGCCAAACCATCGGGCTCCGGCCTAAATCCCTGTTTCCTCTGGGACAACCCGGCCTATCTGCTGGGCTTCTCTGACGATCCAGACAAGGCCCAACGCGCGATCAAGTCGTTCGAAGCCTTTCGTGACCGTCATCTCGGCGACGAAGAGTTCGTCAAGGACCATGGATTCTCTGCCGTGTGCCGGTTCCTCGAAAAGTGGGAGCCGAAGCAAACCAAACAGCAGGAAATCCTCGCCGAGGTGGGGCCTGGCTTCGGCGTGTTCCGCATTCGAGGCGAGTCGGGTTACGTGCATGACCGCCCGGCGATTAAACAATACTGGGAGAACCAGCTCAAGACCGAGGACGAGAGCGACGAGGCTCCACGGATCGGAGTCAGCCTCATCAACGGCCAGGAGCAGCCGCTCGCCCGCCTGCATGAGCCAAAGATCAAGGGTGTGATCGAAAGCCAGTCGTCCGGAGCACTGCTGGTATCGTTCAACCTCGACGCCTTCACCAGCTACGGCAAGGCCAGTTCCTACAACGCTCCCGTCGGCGTGCAGGACGCTTTCCGCTATGCCACAGCACTCAACCACATGCTCGCTGACGAGCGTCACCGCACGCGCATCGGCGACGCCACCGTAGTCTTCTGGTCCGATCGGCCGACGGTGTTTGAGTCGGCCTTCAGCCACATCGTCAATGACTTTGCAGGCAGCGGCCCGGCCGAGGACTCAGCCACGACAGCTCGCGTGCAGGGATTCCTTGAGGCAATGCGTCAGGGCCGTCCGCATGATGGCCTTGATGAGCCGAATGCGAAATTCTTTGTTCTTGGCCTGTCGCCCAATGCCGCGCGCGTCAGCGTCCGCTTCTGGCTCGTCGGCACCGTTGAGCAATTCGCCGATCGCCTGGCCCAGCACTTCGCGGATCTGGAGATGACGGGCGAGCCGCCGAATGCTCGGCCGTGGTCGCTTCAGCTCATCACCGACCAAACCGCGCGAGATCGCAAAGACGTGGCGCCGCAGCTTGCCGGCGAAGTAGCCCGCGCGATCCTCTCCGGCAGTCCTTATCCTGCCGCCCTTTTTGTTTCGGTGCTCCGCCGCATCCGCGCCGATCAGACCATCAACTACCACCGGGCCGCCATCCTCAAGGCCCACCTCACCCGTGAGGCCCGCCTCGCCGGGCTGGACAAGGAGATCCCCGTGTCGCTCAACAAAGACCACCCCGAACCCGCGTATCACATGGGCCGGCTGTTTGCGGCCATCGAGAAGACCCAGACCGATGCCCTGCCAGGACTCAACAAGACCGTGCGTGAGGGCTACCTCGGTAGCGCCGCCACCACACCCGCGACAGTCTTTCCCCGTCTGCTGCGGCTGCACCAGCATCATCTGGCCAAGCTTGAAAACCCCGGGCAACGAATCAATCGAGAAAAGATCGTTCAGGAGATCCTCAGTCACCTCGACGACCGCTTCCCCGTTCATTTCTCTCTGGAACAGCAAGGACTGTTCTACATCGGTTACTACCACCAGCGTCAGGACTTTTTCACCAAACACGACGATGCGGCCAACAACCAACCGCACGCCATTACGGAGGCTTAATCATGACAACTCAGAACACCCCCATCCAAAACCGCTATGACTTCGTCTATTTCTTCGACATCACCGACGGCAACCCCAACGGTGACCCCGACGCCGGCAACCTGCCGCGCGTCGACCCTGAAACCGGCCAGGGCCTGGTCACCGACGTTTGCCTCAAGCGCAAGATTCGCAATTACGTCGGCCTGGCCAAGGAGGAAAAGCCGCCGTTTGAGATCTACGTCAAGGAAAAGGCCATTCTTAACCAGCAACACAGCCGCGCCTACGAGGCCATGGACATCGACCCGAAAAAACGCAAGTCCAAGGGGCAGGATAAAGCCGCTGAGGATCAGCATTTGACGGCTTGGATGTGCAAAAACTTCTACGACATCCGGGCCTTCGGCGCCGTCATGACCACCGATGTCAATTGCGGCCAAGTTCGCGGACCCGTCCAATTCGGGCTGGCCCGGTCGATCCATCCCATCGTCACCGGCGAATTTGCCGTCACGCGCTGCGCGGTCACCACGGAACGCGAGGCTGAGGCTCAGGACGGCGGCAATCGCACCATGGGCCGCAAGTTCGCCGTCCCCTACGCCCTCTACCGCGTGCACGGCTACGTCAACGCCTGCCTGGCCAACGGCGATAAAGGTACGGGTTTTGACGAAAACGACCTCCAATTGCTCAAGGACGCCTTGAACCTGATGTTCGAGCACGATCGCTCGGCGGCACGCGGCAACATGAAGCCGGTGGCCTGCATCGCCTTCAAGCACGACAACAAACTCGGCAACGCCCGCGCGGACCAGCTATTTAAACGCGTAACCTGCACGCCCAAGCCCGGCGTCGCGCCCCTCCCGGGCAATGGAACTTCCGTGGGCGATACTCGCCCACCTCGATCCGCGGAGGATTACATCATCAGCATCAATGAGGCTGGTCCACCGGCAGGCGTAACTATCGAGCGATGGATCAACTGGACATAACAAATGTTCGCCGACGCCAATCTTCTGCCCATCTCCGCCCTCCAGCACTTACTGTTTTGCGAGCGGCAGTGCGCATTGATTCACGTTGAGCGGCTGTGGGCGGAAAATCGTCTCACTATTGAGGGTCGGCAGTTGCATAAGAAAGCTCACGACCCTGGTAAACACTTGTCGTCATCCCGATCCGGTGTGCGCATAGCGCGGGGACTCGAACTGACCTCGCACCGCCTAGGCCTCTTCGGCGTAAGCGACGTCGTCGAGTTCCCCGCCGGCGAAACAGGCCAGCCGCCCTTGCCAATCGAGTACAAGCGCGGCCAACCTAAGAAAAACGACGCCGACAAGGTTCAACTCTGCGCCCAGGCTATGTGTCTGGAGGAGATGCTCCAATTGCCTCCCGGCATCATCACCCACGGGCAGATTTTTTATGGCCGAACCCGTCGGCGATTGGAGGTGCCACTCGACACCTCGCTGCGCTGTAAAACAGAGCAAGCGAGCATCCGTTTGCACGAAATCATCGATGCCGGCTTTACGCCTCCTGCTCGGCGGGAGAAACAGTGCGACCGCTGTTCGCTGCTGCACCTGTGTCTGCCCGACGCTCTTCGACCACGCCGAACAGCCCGCGTATATCTCACCGAGGCCGCCACCATCGCACTCATGGACCAATTAAACCCGTGAAGCAACACTTAAATACTCTCTTCGTTACCACTCAGGGCGCCTACCTGCGCAAGGAAGGCGAAGCGGTGGCCGTCTGCGTAGAGAAGGACACCAAGTTACGTGTCCCCCTTCATAATCTCGGCGGCATTGTTTGCTTTGGTCGCGTCGGTGCCAGTCCCGCCCTGCTCGGACGCTGTGCCGAAACCGGCATCGCAGTCAGCTATTTCACCGAATACGGCCGGTTGTTGGCTCAAGTCATCGGCTTCACGCCCGGCAACGTCCTTTTGCGCCGCCAGCAGTATCGCCTGGCCGACGATGTGCCCGGCCCGTCCGCCAAAAGCGGCAGTCTGCTGCAAATTGTTCAACCCATTGTCGTAGCCAAGTTGCTCAATAGCCGCACCGTTCTTCTCCGTGCAGCCCGCGACTACCCCGCCGCGTCAGGTCGGCAAGAACTGGAGAATGCAGCCATGAGCCTTGCCGCCAGTGTTAAGCAAGCACAATCGTCAACTAATCCCGACCAACTTCGCGGCATTGAAGGCGAGTCTGCTAGCATCTACTTCAGCGTGTTTCGACACCTCATCACGCGGCCGGCAACCGACTGGCCATTCCGCGGCCGCAGCCGACGCCCGCCGCTTGATGCGGTTAACGCCTTACTTTCGTTTCTTTACACCCTGCTCGTGCACGACGCCCGGTCGGCCTGTGAGGCTGCGGGGCTCGATAGCCAGGTGGGCTTCCTTCATCGCGATCGGCCCGGCCGTCCCAGTCTGGCTCTGGACCTCATGGAGGAACTGCGTGCTTTTCTCTGCGATCGCTTGGCTCTCTCGCTAATCAATCGCGAGCAGATCAAGCCCACCGCCTTTCGCACCACCGATACCGGCGGTGTCTTCATGGATGAAACAGCCCGCAAGGCAGTTCTAATTGCCTACCAAAAACGCAAGCAAGAAACCCTTGAGCACCCCTTCCTTCACGAGAAGGTGAGTGTGGGCTTGGTCATTCATCTCCAGGCGCGTTTACTGGCGAGATATCTTCGCGGTGATTTGGATGCCTACCCCGCGTTTATTTGGAGATAGCTCCGTGCTTGTGTTGGTAACTTACGATGTGAGTACGACCACCCCCGCCGGTCGCCGCCGTCTTAGCCGCGTCGCCAAGACGTGCCTGGATTTCGGACAGCGTGTGCAGAACTCAGTATTCGAATGCCAGGTGGACCCCGGCCAATTGGCATCACTCAAGGCTCGCCTCATAGCGTTGATCGACCCCAAGGAAGATAGCCTTCGGTTCTATCGGCTGGGCAGACAAGGGAATCGCCGCGTCGAACACGTAGGCGCCAAACCAAGTGTCGACCTGGAAGGCCCGTTGATCATTTGATTCCTTGGCCTGTTCTCCGCCGTGCGAACGTGGAGCGCACGCACTTTTCCTTGCGGGTTCGCAAAATCTTTATCTCGCTCTTTGACAAGTAAATAGCATCCGCCCTACTAGGACAAGGTGGTCGCCATGATGAGTTCGCCCCCAGGTTCGCAATATCTTGTTACTTGCATCTTTCCTTATCTGAAGTTACAGATAGGCCGTCGCCCCCCACGCGGGGGCGTGGATTGAAACAAAACCACCGTCATCATGCTAGTCGTCTATGCCGGTCGCCCCCCACGCGGGGGCGTGGATTGAAACAGCTTGCGATCCTACCCCGCGACGGGATTCGCCGGTCGCCCCCCACGCGGGGGCGTGGATTGAAACACAAGCCCAACCATTTTGTCTACGGTTGCGGCGGTCGCCCCCCACGCGGGGGCGTGGATTGAAACATCTGCGATGGCCTCAACGACGGGGCCACCATCGTCGCCCCCCACGCGGGGGCGTGGATTGAAACGTGCTGTTGCCGGGGAAAATTACCTTGGCAAAGGTCGCCCCCCACGCGGGGGCGTGGATTGAAACTGATCGGCGCTGAAACCAGGGTCACCGTCGACACGTCGCCCCCCACGCGGGGGCGTGGATTGAAACCACGCTCTGGTTTTCGCACGTGGCCCTGGCGGGCGTCGCCCCCCACGCGGGGGCGTGGATTGAAACACCTGAAGGTCATTACCGGCATTTACGGGGCGGGTCGCCCCCCACGCGGGGGCGTGGATTGAAACCCACACAGCACCGTGTTCACAGCGGCTGCACAGAGTCGCCCCCCACGCGGGGGCGTGGATTGAAACAGCTGGTAATCCGTGCCCGTGTTGAGCGCCTGAGTCGCCCCCCACGCGGGGGCGTGGATTGAAACAGCGCCGAGCAGAACCAGGTTGCCAAGCGAATCGTCGCCCCCCACGCGGGGGCGTGGATTGAAACGGGGCCGGGCGCGTCACCAAGCCGCTTTGCGGGGTCGCCCCCCACGCGGGGGCGTGGATTGAAACTTGCCGTCGCTGCCGTCGCCCTTGCCGGCCACGGGTCGCCCCCCACGCGGGGGCGTGGATTGAAACGATATGGCCGGTGATGTCGGTTTCGTGTACGCCCGTCGCCCCCCACGCGGGGGCGTGGATTGAAACTTTCTGCGTGGCAAGTACTTTAGGGGCAACCAGGGTCGCCCCCCACGCGGGGGCGTGGATTGAAACATTGACGAAGCGGCCAAGCTGTTTAACGGCGACGTCGCCCCCCAC
>JADZCD010000035.1 GCA_020851735.1 Phycisphaeraceae bacterium | reverse complement strand
CGCGCACGTACTAGGCAAGACCCGATGACCGCTCCCATCCGCGGCCTGCTGACCCTGCGCCCAATTCCGGCACAAGCACCAAAGACAGTTCAAGCGTTCGCGGCCAAGCTCGTTATTGGGAGGAAACCCCCGGTAAGCGAGCTTGTCCCGCGCGCCCCTTCCGGACTCAGCCCCCGGCTCTTCCGGCTCCGCCGGGGGGTACGTGTCTTAGAAGCCCAGGCATTTCCGGGGGGCCATGCCTGGGTGTCTTGCATGCCTGGGTTGGGGCGCGCGAGGCTTCACCCGTGGCTACAGTCCTTCGCCCCGCCGGGGCGGGGAGGAGGGGTAGGAAGTGGCGAATGACGAATGAGGAATGAGGAATGACGGATGCGTGCGCTGCACGGGGAGGGGAGGGCATTAGGAGGCTTTGTCCAGGCAGTGGTGGAGGCTGGATTTGCCGGCGCCTAAGAGGAAGTTGACGACTTCGGTTGGCGGCATGGGTTTGGCGAAGTAGTAGCCTTGGGCGGCGTCGCATTCGAGGGCGATTAACTGGGCTAATTGGCCTTCGGTTTCCACGCCCTCGGCAACGACCTGCAGCTTTAAGTTGTGGGCCAGGGTGATGATGGCCTGGATGACGGCGGCGAACTGGCGGCTGCCCTCGACGCCACGGAGAAAGGCCCGGTCGATCTTGACGGTTTCGATCGGGAACAGGTGCAGGCGGCTTAAGCTCGAATGGCCCGTGCCGAAGTCGTCCATCATCAGGCCGACGCCCGCTTCCTGGAGCTGGGTGAGGGTCAGATTGCTGGCCTGGGCGTCTTGGACAATGGTGCTTTCGGTGACCTCCAGCTTCAGTTGCCCGGGAGTCAAGTCTGTTTGGCGGAGGGCTTCTTGAACCGTCTGCAGGAGGTTGGCGACGACCAACTGGCGTTTGGAAAGGTTCACGCTGACGTAGAATTTCGGGGCGCTGGGATTTTCATTTTGCCAGGCGCGCAATTGTCGGCAGGCGGTTTCGATCACCCATTGCCCGATGGGAATGATCAGGCCGGTCTCCTCGGCCAGGGGGATGAATTTGTCCGGGCTCAAAAACCCGTGCTGGGGATGCTGCCAGCGGATGAGGGCTTCAAACCCGCGCAGGCTGCCGTTGTCCAAGCTGATGATCGGCTGATAGAACAGGCGCAGTTCAGCGCGTTCCACCGCCCGCCGCAGGTCGTTTTCCAATTCCACGGAGGCGCGGATTTCCTCGTGCATTTTCTGGTCGAACACGACGTGGCAGGCCCGCCCGCGGCTCTTGGCGCGGTACATGGCGATGTCGGCGTCGCGCAGCAGTTCGTCGGGACTGGTTTCGGTTCCACCGCTGACGACGATGCCGATGCTGACGGTGGCGAAGACCTCGTGGCCTTGGATTTCGAAGGGTCGAGAGAGCCTGTTCTGCAGGTGTTCGGCGTGGTCGTGCACTTGCGCGGGGCTGAGCAGGCCTTCGAGGAGCACGGCGAATTCATCGCCGCCCAAGCGTGCCACCAGGGCGTGGGGGGCGTCGGCGGGTGGGCTGGTTTTGGCCCGTTTTTTCCAGAGTTTTTCCAGGCGGTTGGCGATTTCACGGAGGAATTGGTCGCCGGTTTCGTGGCCCATGCTGTCGTTGATCAATTTAAAGCGATCAAAATCCAGGAAGAACACGGCGTAGGGATGGGCGGGGTCCAGACGGGATTTGGTGATGGTTTCCTGCAGGCGTTCGAGGAACAGGGTGCGATTGGCCAGGCCGGTCAGGCGATCGTGGGTGGCGGCGTAGCGCAGGCGGCCCTCGGCGCGGCGGCGTTCGCGCACATCGCGGACGATGGCGCAGTTGTATTCCCGGCCGTTGAATTCCAGGTAGTTGATGGCGATTTCCACGGGAATGAGTCGGCCATCGCGGGTCTTGTGGGCGGATTCCACGACGGAGGTTCTGGTTTTTTGGATCGATTGCCAGTGGTCGGCCCAGGCGGCGGGGCCGAAGGTAGGGTCGATGTCATGCACGGTCAGTTGGAGCATTTCTTCCTGGGTATAGCCCAGGCGGCGGCAGGCTTCCTCGTTGGCGTAGAGAATGCGGGCGGCGTGATTCACCCAGAACACGGCGTCCACGGCGCGGTCCACGGTGAATTGGGTGAGGCGAAGTTTTTCTTCCACGGAGCGAAGGTCCAGACCCTGGAGGTCGTCCAGGCCAGCGATGGCGAGAACGGCGCGGCTATCCTGGGGAATGGGGTTGGGCTCAGAAGTGCCCCCGGAAGTGCCCCCGGAAGTTCTCGGCGACGATGGCGCGGCGCTTGGATCGTTGATCTGGGGGCGCAGTTCTTCGTAGGCGCTGATCAGCTCGCCAATGGAGTTGGTCAGTTCCGCCAGGATTTGCGGGATGGCTTTTTCGGCCTTGGCCGATTCCCCTTGCTCGACGCTCTCCAGCTGCTGGAGGCGTGCGAGCAGAGCCAGCACATGATTATCCGCCTTCGGCTCCGGCAAAGTCAGTCTCCAGAACCTCTTGGAAAGAGAGGTTTGCCCCAGGAAAATACGCCCAAAGCCTCAAAGCAAATACGTCAATTGCCTTAGATTTATCGGCTGAATACAAAAAATATTGAGTTTTCTACAACATTGCCATGATTACTGACAGTTAGTTGTCAGATTTTTGTAAAAAAGAAAAAATTTAGGTTAATAGATTCCCGTGGACCAAGCCACAAGGGAGAAGAAATGCCTGATAATGTTTCAAATGGAGCCGACCGGGCTCGAACCGGCAACCCCTAGCTTGCAAAGCTAGTGCTCTCCCAATTGAGCTACGGCCCCGCCATGGGGGGGGCCAAATCATACCCCCGCCCGCCAGCCCCGGCCAGCCTGCCGCCGGGGAGCTTGGCCAACCGGGAGATGCGGTCAGCGAAGGTGGGGGGGTTCCCAGCCATGCCGGCCGCCGGGACCGGAGCGACGGCTGCTTATGGCTTTTTGACCGCTTCCATGCTCACCATCAGTTCCACCTTGTCGCCGACGGCTTCGATCATCTTGTCCATGCCGTAGGCGCTCCGCTGGATTTGGAATTCCGTGACCAGCCCAATCCGCTGATTGCCCTTGGAGTCCTGGCTCTGCCCCATCTTTTTGAGCTTGACGGTCAGCGGTTTGGTCACCCCGTGGAGCGACAACTGCCCGGTCAGCTCAAACGTGCCCGGCTCTTCCTCCACCGGTTTGAGGGTTGTGCTCGTGAAGCTGATCTGCGGGAATTTTTCCACGTCAAAGAAATCCCCCGTGCGCAGATGCTGGTCGCGCTTAACCACGCCCGTGTCCACGCTCTTGCTCGGAACGATCACCTGCAAGCCCGCCGGCTCCTGGCCATTTTCGCCCATCTGGACCTGCCCGCTGACTTCATTAAATCGCCCGTAGACCAGGCTCATGCCCAGGTGTTCGATCCGGAAGTAAACGGAAGTGTGCGTCGGATCCAGCTCATACACCGGGCCGGCCGCGGTTGCTCCCGCAAATGCCCCCTGCGTCCAAACCCAAGACCCCGCCGCCACGGCTGCCAAAATCATCGCCGCCGCCATCCCCTTCGCCCGGCTTTTCCTCCAGCGCTGGCTCGTCATGACCTTTCCTTTCCTTGGGTTTTGAAAAAGCAGGCAGCCACCTGCCTTCGATCCTGATCGAAGGATATTGCCCGTTACGGCGCTGATTCCACTATCAGACGTTGAAATATTTCGCGGCTGGGTGGTGGACGACAAGGGCGCTGGTGGATTGCTCGGGGTCGATCTGCCAGTTTTCGGTTAAGACGCAGCCGATGCGCTCCGGACGCAGAAGGCGGAAGAGCTTTTCCTGATCGCTCATCTCCGGGCAGGCAGGGTACCCGAAGCTGTAGCGGCTGCCGCGGTAGCCCTGGGTGAACAGGCCACGGACGTCGGGGGAGTCGCCGCTGTCAATGCCCAGTTCCTGGCGCATGCGTTTGTGCCAGAGTTCAGCCAAGCCCTCGGCGGCTTCCACGCCCATGCCGTGCAGGTAGAGATATTCCTGATACTTGTTGGCGGCGAAGAGTTCGTGGGTGATTTCGCTGACCCGTGAACCCATGGTGACGCAGCTTAGGCCCAGGACGTCCCGGGTGTTCGCGCTTAAGGGGCGGAAGAAGTCGCTGATGCACTGGCGCTTGCCGGTGGGTTGACGGGGGAAGGAAAAGCGCTCGATTTCCTTGTCCTGGTCCACGGGGTCGAAGACGATCAGGTCGTTGCCTTGGCTGCCGGCGGGGAAGTAGCCGTAGACGACCTTGGGGCGCAGGATGTTTTCGTCCCGGCACTGGCGCTGGAGGCGTTCGAAGAGCGGCTGGATTTTTTCGCGCAGCTCCTGTTCGTATTCGGCGTCGGTCAGGCGGCCCTTCTTGAATTGCCACTGCCCGCGGAAGAGGGCGACGGTGTTGATGTAGGGGTAGATTTCCTCCAGCGGCACGGATTCGATCACGCGCTCGCCCCAGAACGGCGGTTGGGGGACGGGGACTTGTTCCAGGGGCGCGGCTGGTGGCGGGGCGGAAGGCTCGGCTGCCTGGGAGGCTGAGCGTTTGGACGCGGTGGCTTGGGCGGTTTTTTCGGCGGCGGCGCGTTTGTGGAGGCGAGCTTCGATTTCCTGATCCAGGTGCGCGGATTTTTTGGAGGCTAAGTGCTCCATGATCCGCAGGCCTTCGAAGGCGTCCTGACCGTAGTAGACCTTGCCCTGGTAAATCGAGCGCAGGTGGCCCTCGGCGTAGTGACGTGAAAGGGCGGCCCCGCCGAGCAGGACCGGCGCGGTGATGCCGCGGGCGTTGAGTTCGCCTAAGTTCTCCTCCATGACGTTGACGCTCTTAACCAGCAGGCCGGAGAGCCCGATGGCGTCGGCGCCGGTTTGCTGCCACTTCTGGATGATGTCGGCGATCGGCTGCTTGATGCCCAGGTTGTGGACGGTGTAGCCGTTGTTGCTGAGGATGATGTCCACCAGGTTCTTGCCGATGTCGTGGACGTCGCCCTTGACGGTGGCCAGGACGATCGAGCCTTTGCTCTGCCCGGCCACTTTGTCCAGGTAGGGTTCCAGGTGGGCCACAGCCATCTTCATCACCTCGGCGGATTGCAGGACAAACGGCAGCTGCATCCGGCCGGAGCCGAAGAGTTCGCCGACGACTTTCATGCCGTCGAGCAGGTGATCGTTGATGATGGCCAGGGGGGGATATTTCTGGCGGGCTTCCTCGAGGGTTTCGATGAGGTGTTTCTTCTCGCCGTCGATGATGTGGCGGCGGAGGCGTTCTTCCAAGGGCAGAGCGTCGATGGAGCCTTTGGTTTCCTGCTCGCTTTGATCGTCGGGGAAAAGGTCGATGAAGCGCTGGAGCGGGTCTTCGGTGACGCTGCCATCGCGCAGGGTTACTTGCCGGGGGCGGTTATAAATAAGGTCCAGGGCGGCATCCCACTGGTCCTGCGGAATTTTGCTTTGGGGCAGGATTTTGGTGACATGGAGGATGGCGCTGGTCAGGCCCGCGGTGATCAGTTCGTGCAGGAAGACGCTGTTAAGCACCTGGCGGGCGGCGGGCTTGAGCCCGAAGCTGACGTTGGACAGGCCCACGATGGTCTGGCAGAGAGGCAGTTCCTGGCGGATGCGGCGCACGCCGGCGATGGTTTCCAGGGCGCTGCGGCGATCTTTTTCCATGCCCGTGGAAATGGGCAGGACCAGCGGATCGAAGAATAGATCTTCCGGGGCCAGGCCATGGGTTTGCGTGGCCAGCTTGAACATGCGGTGGGCGATGGCGATTTTGCGTTCCTCGGTGCGGGCCATGGCTTCCTGGGGGTCTTCGTCGATCGTGCCCAGGACCAGGGCGGCGTGGTAGCGTTTGACCAGCGCGCACATGCGGGCGAATTTTTCCTCGCCGTTCTCGAGGTTGGCGGAGTTGACCAGGCACTTGCCGCCGGCCTGGCGCAGGCCGGCCTCGAGGGTGGCCGGCTGGGTAGAGTCGAGCATCAGGGGGGCGTTGACCTGGCGGACGAGGCGATGGACCAGTTCGGCCATATCCTTGGCGCCATCGCGCCCGGCGTAATCGACGTTGACGTCGATGACGTGGGAGCCTTCGCGCAGTTGTTCGCGGGCGAGGCTGATCATTTCGTCCCACTGCTCGGCCTCGAGGAGCTGGCGGAATTTTTTGGAGCCTGAGGCATTGGTGCGTTCGCCGACGTTGAGGATCGAGGTTTCCTGGCGATGTTCGACGGCGGAATAGAGGGAGGTGCTGGCGGGCTTGAGGACGATGCCCGATCGCGGGGGAGTGGTTTTGTTTTTCGCCAGTTGGCTGACCAGGGCGGCGATGTGGTCGGGCGTGGTGCCGCAGCAACCGCCGACGATGCGGACGCCGTTGTCGCTCACGAACCCGGCTAATTTTTCGGCAAACGGCTGGGGGCCCAAGGGGAATTGCGTCTGGCCCTGAAAAAGGACGGGCAGGCCGGCGTTGGGCTGGACGCTGATGTGGCGCGGCCAATTCTGGCCCAGCCAGCGCACGTGCTCGGTCATCTCGACGGGCCCGGTGGCGCAGTTGATGCCCAGGGAGAGGATCGGATAACCGGCTAGCGCCACGGCGGCGGCGCCGATTTCGGTGCCCAGGAGCATGGAGCCGGTGGTCTCGATGGTCACCTGGGCCATGATGGGAATCTGGGCGACGGATTTGCCTTTGTCTTCCAGGGCGGCCAGGCAGGCGGAGATGGCGCACTTAACCTGCAGGAGGTCCTGGGCGGTTTCGATCAAGAGGGCGTCGACGCCGCCATCGATCAGGCCGCGGACCTGCGCGCGGTAGCTGGCGAGCATGGTGTCCCAGTCGGTCTGGCCCAGGGTGATGAGCTTGGTGCCCGGACCCATCGACCCGACGACGAAGCGTGGCTTGTCGTGGGTGGCGAATTTTGCGCAGGCGGCCCGGGCGACTTCGGCGGCGGTTTTGTTTAAGGCGTAGGTTTGGTCGGCCAAGTCGAATTCAGCCAGCACGAGCGGGTTGGCGCCGAAGGTGTCGGTCTCGACGGCGTCGGAGCCCACGGCCAGGAAGGATTCGTGAATGGCCTGGATGAGTTCCGGGCGGGTGCGGACGAGAATCTCGGTGCAGTTTTCGCGCCCCTGGTAGTCCTTTTCGACGGACAGGTCCAGCCTATGGATGCTGGTGCCCATGGCTCCGTCGAACACCAGCACGCGATTATTAAGCTCTTGGCTAAACCTGCTCATGCGGCCCTTTCTCTTTTATCGACCAACAATCATCCTTTAATCCGGATAGATGGATGATAGCATGTGGAAAGTGTCTTGGCTAATGCAAACAAGGGTGAGTGTGAAATCTGGGGGAACCGGCGGGGGCAAAAAAGGTGATGGTGGAGAGGGTTCATCCGATAATGCTTGGGCTTGGTGTATCTTTCAATCAAATAAGGGACTTACGCATGAATTGGTGGCAGGCAATGATCCTGGGCATCGTGGAGGGGCTGACGGAGTATTTGCCGGTCAGCTCGACGGGGCATCTGGTGGTGGTGCAGCAGTTACTGGGGATCGGCACGGCGTCGGCGGAGGCTAAGCGGGCGGCGGACGCTTATGCGATCTGTATTCAGGGCGGGGCGATCCTGGCGGTGGCGGGGCTTTATTACCAGAGGCTTAGGCAGATGGCGGCGGGGGTGTTGGGCAAGAGCCCGGCGGGGTTGCGGATGGTGATCAACCTGGCGGCGGGATTTTTCCCGGCGGCGGTGATCGGGCTGGCGATTAAGGATCTGGTGAAGGCGCATCTGTTTGGGCCGTGGCCCATCATCGCGGCGTGGTTCGTGGGGGGAGTGGCGATTCTGGTGGTGATACGGATGCGGGCGCAGGCGCACGAGGTGGGAGGGAATCTGCGGAAGGAAGGCGTGGACTTAGAGGCGCTGACGTGGCGGATGGGATTGGTGATCGGATTCGCGCAGTGCCTGGCGATGTGGCCGGGGGTTTCGCGGAGCTTGATTACGATTGTGGGGGGATTGTTGGTGGGGCTGAATCTGGCGGCGGCGGTGGAGTTTAGTTTTCTGTTGGGCGTGATCACGCTGACGGCGGCGACGCTGCTGGACGCCAAGGAGGATGGCGCGGTGATGGTGCAGCAGTACGGAGTGCAGACGATGCTGATTGGGGCTGTGGCGGCGCTGGTTTCAGCGGTGCTGGCGGTGCGCTGGATGGTGACGTATCTGCGGCAGCACAGCCTGGCGATTTTCGGGTGGTACCGGATCGCGCTGGCGGTGGTGGTGGCGGTGGTGGTGGTGAAGATGGGGATGGGGAAATAAGGAGTTGGGGAAGGGGAATGGCGAGTGGCGAATTTCCGATTGCCGATTGCCGATTTCCGATTGCCGAATGACGAATGACGAATAGAATTTTCCCCGTACCCCGTACCCCGTACCCCGTACCCCGTACCCCGTACCCCGTACCCCGTACCCCGTACCCCAGACCCTTCCATACCCCGATCGCATTCGAGTGCGAGAGTTAGATTGTGGTTTTCCCGCGGTATTTAAAGACGCGGACTTCTTCTAGGGTGACCAGGCCTTCGGCGACCATGGCGTCGACGTGGGGGAGGAAAGCGTCGATTTTTTCCTTGCTGTCGACGATTTCGATGACCATGGGCAGGTCTTCGGAGAGGCGGAGGATGCTGGCGGTGTGCAGGCGGCTGTTGGCGCCGTAGCCCATGGGCCCGCGCAGGACGGTGGCGCCGGCTAAGTGCATTTCGCGGGCTTTGAGGACGATGGCTTGATAGAGCGGCTGACCATGCCAGCGATCGCTCTCGCCGATGAAGACGCGCAGGAGCCAGCCTTGTTCGGGGATTTGCATGGAAAGCTCCTTAGGTGCCGTAGAAAATGACGACGGCACGATTGCCCAGCCAGGCGGCGGCCAGACCCAGGCCGTTGCTGAGCAGAATGTTCGCCCAGGCCAGGGCCATCTGCCCGCTGTTGGAGAGGGCGATGGTTTCCCAACTGAACGTGGAGAAGGTGGTGAATCCGCCCAGGATGCCCACGAGAATGGCAAAGCGGTAGTCGTCGCGGATAAGGACCGGCCCGGTAAAGAGGGAAGCGAGGATACCGATGGCGGCGCAGCCGGCGACGTTGACGATCAAGGTGCCTAAGGGGAATGAGCCGGGTGATAGTTTTTGAACGAGGCCGGCCAGGGCGTAACGCAGGAGCGAGCCGGCGCCGCCGCCGAGGAAGATGAGCAGCCAACGAGTCATGGGGGGAATGATAGCAAGGGGGGAGGGAGGGGAGGAGGAGGGGAAGGGAATGGCGAATGGCGAATGACGAATAGAATTTTCCCCGTACCCCGTACCCCGTACCCCGTACCCCATACCCCTCTTCCGGGGGCGGGGGCAGCTTTCGGGAGAATCACGGTTCGAGGAGGACTTTAATGACGCCTTGGCTGCCCGTGGCGCCGGCGCAAAGGCGGAGGGCTTCGGCGCCATCGGCTAGTTTCATGCGGCGGGAGATGAGGCTGACGACGTCGAGTTTATCGCCGGCCAGGGCCCAGAGGGCTTCGGCCATGGGGCCGCAGCGGCTGCCGATGACCTGGATTTCGTTGATGACCAGGGGGGAGAGGTCCAAGGCGTTATCGGGGGATTGATGATGAGGGGCGATGGTGGTTTTCAAGACGATTTTGCCGCGGGGGCGGACCATTTTCATGGCGATGGCCAGGCCCTCGGCGCGGCCGGTGCAGTCGATGACGATGTCCTGATCAGCCCGCAGGCCGACGTCGCTCAGGAGGCGGTGCTTGACCTTCCACTTTTCGCAGAGGGCGAGTTTGTCGGTGTGTTTGCCCACGCAGCGGACGGTGGCGTTGAGCTGGCTTAGGACCTGGGCGCAGATGAGCCCCAGGCGGCCGTCGCCTAAGACGGTGACGAAGGGGCGGCCTTCGATGGTCAGTTGGCGGAGGATCTGATAGGCGGCGGCGACGGGTTCGGTGAAGACGGCCCGGTCGTCGTCGAGGGTGTCGGGGACTTCGATGAGGTTGCGGGCGGGCAGGCAGAAGAGGTCGGCAAAGCAGCCGTCACGCCCGGCGATGCCCAGGACGGTGCGTTCGCGGCAGTGTTCGGGCAGACCGCCGCGGCACATGTCGCACTTGCCGCAGACGCAGTTGATGTTGCCCACGACGCGCTTGCCTAAGAGTTTTTTGTCCGCGCCTTTGCCGAGCTTTTCGACGGTGCCGACGAATTCGTGGCCCAGGACGCCGGTGAAGCCCATGTAGCCGCGGCAGATTTCCACGTCGGTGGCGCAGATGCCCATGCGCAGAGGGCGGATGAGGACTTCGCCGTCGGCCGGCTGAGGGTCGGGGTGATTGGGGCGCAGGGCGGGTTGTTTGCCGTCAAAGACCAAAGCACGCAAGGGGAAGGCTCCTTGGGGCGAGGGGGCGGGGGGTGCGGTTGGGCCAATGGACAGCCCTAAGAGATTATCGGTCAGAGGGGTGGGGGTGGTGAGAAGAGGAAGGGAATAGGGGTTAGGGATTGGGGGTTAGGGAAAGGCAGGGACAAAATCCTCCGGGGGTGGGCAGTGATGCACCGCTTACTTACGTGCGCGGCTCGTTGACGCCATGACTTCCGGGGGCCGGGGGGGTGGGTTACACTGTGGGGATGAGTGAGGGCAAGCACCGGCCGCGGGTTTTGATATTGGCTAACCGGCAGAAGCCGGGGGTGGTCGAGGCGCTGCGGGTGCTGCGGCCGTGGCTGGGAGAGAGGGCGGAGAGTGTCGGTGAGCCGAACTTACGGGACTTGAATCAGGAGGAGGGGGGCGGAGGCAAGGCTCCGCTGGCTCACGCGCGCGGCTCGTCAGGCGAGGGGACGTACCCCCCGGCAGAGCCGGGGGCTGAAGACCAAGGGCGGAAGTCGGAGGTTGACCTGGCGGTGGTGTTGGGGGGTGATGGGACGATGTTGGCGCAGGCGCGGCACTTTGTGGATTTGGGTGTGCCGCTGTTGGGGATCAATTTCGGGAAGCTGGGATTTTTGGCGGAGTTCAGCGTCGAGGATTTTCAGAAATATTGGGCGGAGATCGCGGCGGGGAAGGTGCCGATCTCCGAGCGGCTGATGCTGGAAGTGCGGCTGGTGGACACGGGTAGCGACGAGGGGTGGGCGAGCGCGGAATTAGCCAGGAAGGCGGGGTTTGTGTCGCTGGTGATGAACGACGTGGTGATCACCGCGGGCCCGCCGTACCGGATGATTGAATTGGAATTGGCGATTGACTTTTCCGAAGGGGTGACGACGGGGACAGCCTTCAGCGGGGACGGGGTGATTGTGGCTACGCCCAGCGGGAGCACGGGGTACAACCTGGCGGCGGGCGGGCCGATCGTCAGTCCGGGGATCGACGCGCTTTGCATCAGTCCGATCTGCCCCTACAGTCTGGCGTTTCGTCCGATCGTGGCGCATGCGGATGCGACGGTGCACCTGCGTCTGCGGCGGGGCAATGAGGGGACGCAACTGGTGATCGACGGGCAGAAGTCGGTGGCGATGCGGGTGGGTCAGCAGGTGGTGGTGACCAAGTACGGCAAGCGGGTGAAGATGCTCCAGCATCCGCGGATCAGCTATTGGGAGATGCTGGGACAGAAGATGAAGTGGGCGGTGCGGCCGGGCGTGGGTTAAGGGCATTTCGGAAACATTGGAGAAACGAGCATGTCGCAGGCATCAGGGAAGGGTCAGCCGATCGTTGCGCTAAAGGGTGTTTTGAATGTGCCGGCCGACCCGGTGGTGCCGTTTATTGAGGGCGATGGCACGGGCCCGGACATCTGGCGGGCGACGCAGAAGGTGATCGACGCGGCGGTGAGCAAGGCTTACAAAGGCCAGCGGCGGATCGCCTGGCTGGAAGTGCTGGCGGGGGAAAAGGCGTTTAAGCAGGTAGGCAATTGGCTGCCGGACGAGACGATCGCGGCGTTCCAGAAATATCTGGTGGGGATCAAAGGCCCGCTGACGACGCCGGTGGGTGGGGGGATTCGCTCGCTGAACGTGGCGCTGCGGCAATTGCTGGATTTGTATGTGTGCTTGCGCCCGGTGCGGTATTTTCAGGGGGTGCCCAGCCCGGTGAAGCGCCCGGAACTGGTGGACATGGTGGTGTTCCGGGAGAACACGGAAGATATTTACGCTGGGATCGAGTTCCAGGAAGGCACGGAAGACTGCCGGAAGTTTAAGAAGCTGTTCGGGGAGGCGTTTGCGGATCGGTTTAAGAAGGTGCGCTTTCCGGAAAGCTCGGGCTTTGGGATTAAGCCGGTGTCGCGGGAGGGGACGGGGCGATTGGTGAAGGCGGCGATCGATTACGCCATCGCGCAGAAGCGGCGGAACGTGACGCTGGTGCACAAGGGCAACATCATGAAGTTCACAGAGGGGGGATTCCGCGACTGGGGGTATGAGGTGGCGCGGAAGGATTACGGGGGTCAGGTGATCGGCGAAGGGCCGTGGGTGGAGATCAAGGGCGAAGCGAACTTGGTGGTTAAGGACGTGATCGCGGATGCGTTTTTGCAGCAGATTTTGACGCGCCCGGACGAATACGACGTGATCGCGACGCTGAACTTAAACGGCGATTACATTTCGGATGCGTTGGCGGCCTGTGTGGGCGGGATCGGCATCGCGCCGGGCGGGAATATTAACTACGTCAGCGGGCACGCGATTTTTGAGGCGACGCACGGCACGGCTCCCAAGTATGCCGGGCAGGACAAGGTGAACCCCGGTTCGATGATTCTTTCCGGGGAGATGATGCTGCGGCACTTAGGCTGGGGCGAGGCGGCGGACCTGATCGTGACGGGCATGGAAGGGGCGATAGCCGGCAAGCGGGTGACGTATGACTTTGCCCGATTTATGGAAGGGGCGGTGGAGGTTAAGTGCAGCGAGTTCGGGCAGGCGGTGGTGGAGGGGATGAGGTAGGGGTTGGGGAAGGAAATGCCGAGTGGCGAATGGCGAATGACGAATTGGATTCAATGCACGGCAGGGGATAGCGGAAAGTCATGGGCATTGAGGGATGGGTGAGCTGCGCTGGGGCACGCGGCGATCTGCGATCGCCCGCTAAACGGAGAGAGAATGGGGCGTGCTTCCGGGGGGCTTGGCCGCAGGCACCCAACAAAACCCCCATGCATCCAAGCCAAGCACACAGCAGCCTTCGGCATGCTGTGTGGCACCCGACCTTTGGAATGATCGGCGAGAACTTGGCTGACACTCTTACGCTGATTTGGCCGTCTGGGTACGCTTGGATAAGAACGCCTTGGCGGGGCCGGGGAAGAGCAGGATTAGGAGCAGGTCCTGGTTGGAGTGGATCAGGGCCTGGTTTTCGCGCAGGACGGCGTCGAGGTCGACGTCGGTGACGTAATCGGCGGGGCGATTGGTGTAGAGTTCGCGGCCGCTGGCGATTTTGGCCAGGACTTCGGTGTCGGCCGGGCCGGGCAGGCGGCCATACTTGCCCATCATCAGATCGCGGAAGGGTTCGCTGACGAAGGCGTAAGCCGAGCCTTGAATGATGTTGAAGGCAGCCTGGGTGCCGACGATCTGAGAGGTGGGCGTGACCAGGGGGACGAACCCGGCGGCTTTGCGCACGCGGGGGATTTCCTCGAGGATCTGAGGCATCTGGTCGAGCTTGCCCTGTTCCTTGAGCTGGTTGTGGAGGTTGGAGATCATGCCGCCGGGGACCTGGGCTTCGAGCTGGCGGCGGTCGACGGCTGGGTAACCCTGGGGCACGAGGATCTGGTCCTCGATGATTTCGACGGCTTTATCGAGGCTGGCCCGATCGCGTTTCTGGATGAGGCGGGCGGCCTCGGCGATGAGGCGGCGCATTTCGCGGGTCGGCTCGGCGGGCCAGGGGTTGCCGAATTTCTGGGTGTCTTTTTCCTTATCGACGGAGGCCAGTTCCTTGCGGATCTGGCGGAGGGCGGCGTCGATCTTGGGGGCGGACTTCATGTCGACGTTGATGGGGATGCCCATTTCGGCGGCGAAGTAGCTGATGAGTTCCGCGGGGGGCTGAGAGGTGGAGCCGGCCATCGGGCCATAGGCGGTGTCGATGTGATCGACGCCCAGGGTCATGGCGACCAGGTAAGCGGTGACGGCCAGGCCGTTGGTGCAGTGGGAGTGGAGGGTCAGTTCCACGTTGGGGAATTCGCGCTTTAAGGCGGTGATCATCTCCACGGCGTCGGCGGGGTGGAGCAGGCCGGCCATGTCCTTGATGGCCAGGGAGTCGGCGCCGTCGTCCATGGCGCGGCGGGCGAAATTGACAAAGTGGGCGGTGTCGTGGACGGGGCTGGTGGTGTAGGAGATGGCGGCTTCGGCGTGGCCGTTGAAGGTCTTGGTGGCCATGACGGCGGTCATGAGGTTGCGGTGGTCGTTTAAGGCATCGAAGACACGCATGCGGTTGGACCCGGTGCGGACGGCTTCCTTGAGGAACTCGATGACCAGATTGTCCGGGTAGGGGTTATAGCCAAAGAGATTCTGCCCGCGGCAAAGGGAGCGGATGGTGGCCCCGCCGGAGGAGAGGGGGCCTAACACCTGGCGGAACTTGGCTAAGCGTTCAAAGGGGTGATCGCCGGTGAAGCGCAGCGCGGAGTCGAGGGTGGCTCCGCCCCAGAGTTCGAGGATGGAGTAGCCGGTGTCGCGCAGGATGGGCAGGACGCGGAGGCATTGCTCGGTGCTCATGCGGGTGGCCAGGAGCGACTGGTGTCCGTCGCGGAGGGACGTGTCGATAAGATTCACCTTGTGGGCAGCCATGGGTCAGAACTTTCTTTGGATAAAGCGGGGTGTCACTACCTGGGTGGGAGTCGGGGTTGCGGAGGTTCCGCGCCCCGATGTAGCACCCCTCTATCATCGTCGGCCAGTAAAAGGATGCAACTGAGGGGCCATGGCGGCGTCGAAAGATTCTTGATCGGTTTGGGAGCTATTAAGCAAGAGAGTTAACTTGCAGGGGGTGGTTTTGCTCGGCGGGGTGTGGCGAGGGGTGAAGGGCGGGGCGGGCGAGCGGGCAAGGAGCAGGTGGGGGTTCAAGTGATCTTATGGGACATTTTGGGGGAAACCGGGGGTGGGGTGCGGGGGGGGGAAAGAATGGCGAATGGCGAATGCGACCCCAAACCCTGGTCGCCTACCCCCGTATTGCTGTGGCGGACATAAGCCCGTGCATTTCATTCGCCATTCGCCATTCGGCATTCGTCATTATTTGCCTCCGGGGGGTACTTCCGGGGGGGAATATAAGTTCATGTAGATCAAGCTCAGGTTGCCTGGCTGGCGGGAGGGTTTATCCTGTCGGTATATGCGGTACGACTTTTCAGCCATTGAGCAGCGTTGGCAGCAGTATTGGGCCGAGCGGCAGGTGTTTAAAGCGGCGAATCCGGGCGAAGAGGGTTTTGATCCTCATAAGCCCAAGTATTACGTGTTGGACATGTTTCCGTATCCGTCGGGGGTGGGGCTGCACGTGGGGCACCCGTTGGGGTACATCGCGACGGACATTGTGGCCCGCTACAAGCGGATGCGCGGTTTTAACGTTTTGCATCCCATGGGTTACGACGCGTTCGGGTTGCCGGCCGAGCAATTTGCCGTCGAGCACGGGGTTCATCCGCGGATCACGACGGAAAAAAACATCGCCAACATGACCCGGCAGCTCAAGCGGCTGGGGTTGAGCTACGACTGGGACCGGAGTCTGGCGACGACGGACGAGACGTATTACCGCTGGACGCAGTGGATTTTTTTACAGCTTTTTAACAGCTGGTTCGACCCGGCGCAGAGCAAGGCCCGGCCGATCGGCGAGCTGGTGCGGATGCTCGAGTCCGAGCAGATGTACGTGGGCGTGGGCGGGGAGCTGGTGGAGCCGACGACGGAGGGATTGGAGGCCTTGGCCGGCGACCCGATCGGGGTGCGGAAGTGGCATGAGCTGTCGGCCCACGAGCGGGCGCTGGTGCTGGACGAACAGCGGATGGCGTACGTGGCGGAGGTGCCGGTGAACTGGTGCCCAGCCCTGGGGACGGTGCTGGCTAACGAAGAAGTGACGGTGGACGGGCGCTCGGAGCGCGGGAACCACCCGGTGTATCGCCGGCCGCTGCGGCAGTGGATGCTGCGGATCACGGCGTACGCCGAGCGGCTGCTGGCGGATCTGGACGGGGTGGATTGGCCGGAGCCGATCAAGCTGATGCAGCGGAACTGGATCGGGCGGAGCGAGGGGGCGAAGCTGGACTTTCCGCTGGCGTATGACGCGCACGGCAGCAGCGCGCACATGGCGGGGGAAGCGATCACGGTGTTCACCACGCGCCCGGACACGATCTTCGGGGCGACGTACATGGTGCTGGCGCCCGAGCATCCCCTGGTGGAGACGATCACCACCGAGGACCAGTGGCAGGCGGTGATGGATTACCGCAAGCAGGCGGAGAAGAAGAGCGAGATCGAGCGTCAGGGCAATGGGAACGGCGGGGATGAGAACGGGTTGTTGCGAAAGAAGACGGGAGTATTCACGGGGTCTTACGCGCTGAACCCGGCCAATAGCGAGAAGATTCCGATCTGGATCGCGGACTACGTGATGATGGGCTACGGCACGGGGGCGATCATGGCGGTGCCGGCCCACGACGAGCGGGATTTTGAGTTCGCCAGCCAGATGGGTTTGCCGATCCGCGACGTGGTGTACACGCAGATTCAGGCGGCGATCCATGGCTTTGCCATGCAATACGATCCGTCGCCGTTAGGCGGGCAGGACCCGGTGGAGGCGATGGCGGACTTTGTGGGCTTGTGCGTGACGCATCCGAACATCGGGCATGAGGAAGCGTGGGCGATGGTGGCGCAGCGGCGCCGGCCGCGCAGCGCGGCCGAGGAAGTGACGCTGGACAGCCGGGGCGGGCGCGAACGGCGGGGCACGATTGCGATGATCTGGCAGGAAACGTTGGCGCCTTACGTGGGCGACGACCTGCATGGATTGCTGGACGCGGCCCGGATGGGCAGGCTGATCGAGCACATGGGCGAAGCGGTGACGGTGCCGGGCTTCAACGTCAATTCCGCCAATGAAGAGATGTCGCTCAACGGCATGAAGACCGATCAGGCCAAGCAGGCGATGATCGAATGGCTGGAAAAGCGCGGCCTGGGCGCGGCCAGCCGACAGTACAAGCTGCGGGACTGGCTGTTCAGCCGGCAGAGGTACTGGGGCGAGCCGTTCCCGATTATTTATGACGCCAAGGGGCAGGCCGTGGGCTTGGAGGACAAGGATCTGCCGGTGCGGCTGCCGGAGATGGAGGACTTCCGCCCGGCGGCCAGCGACGATCCGCAGGCGCCGCCGCGCCCGCCGCTGGCGCGGGCGCCGGAAAGCTGGCGGCAGATCGAGCGGTCCGGCGGGCGGTACACGCGGGAATTCAACACCATGCCGCAATGGGCCGGGTCGTGCTGGTATTACCTGCGCTTCTGCGACGCGCAGAACAGCCAGCGGTTTGTCGGGCCCAAGGCGGAGCAGTACTGGATGAAGCCCGGCGTGACCAAGCGCGATGGGCAGGCCAACACGGGCGGGATTGACCTGTACGTCGGCGGCGCGGAGCACGCGGTGCTGCACCTTTTGTACGCGCGCTTCTGGCACAAGGTGCTGTTTGATCTGGGCCACGTGACGACGCCCGAGCCGTTCGGGCGCTTGTTCAACCAGGGGTATATCCAGGCGTACGCGTATCGCGATGAGCGGGGCATCGCGGTGGCGGTGGAAGAAGTGGTGGATCAGGACAACAACCCGGCCAACCAGGTGGAAGACCGCAACGATCGGCTGTTTTTCCATCAGGGCAAGCCGGTGCGGCGCGAGCTGGGGAAGATGGGCAAGAGCCTGAAGAACGCCATCGCGCCGGATGCGATCTGCGAGCAATATGGGTGCGACACGCTGCGGCTGTACGAGATGTACTTAGGCCCGCTGGATCAATCCAAGCTGTGGCGGACGCGGGATATTTTAGGGGTGCACCGCTTTTTGCAGCGGCTGTGGCGGGTGTTTGTGGAAGAGGAAACCGGGCGTTTGAAGGTGGTCGATCAGCCGGCCCCGGAGAACCTGCGCCGCCTGCTGCACAAGACGATCAAGCGGGTGAGCGAGGCGATGGAGAATCTGGCGTTTAACGTGGGGATTGCGGCGCTCATTGAGCTTAACAACGAGCTGGTGGGGCGGGCGGCGATCGAACGGGAAATCGCTGAGCCGTTGGCGCTGTGCGTGGCGCCGCTGGCGCCGCACTTAGCTGAGGAACTGTGGCAGCGCTTAGGGCATGGCGAATCGCTGGCGTATCAGGCGTGGCCGAAGTTCGATCCGGCGCTGCTGGTCGAAGAGCAGGTGGAGTATCCGGTGCAGATCAACGGCAAGCTGCGCGGGCGAGTGGTGGTGGCGGCCGGCACGGCGGTGGGGGAGGTGGAGAAGGCAGCGCTGAGTGATCAGAAGATCCAGGCGTGCCTGAACGGAATGAAGGTGCTCAAGGTGATCGTGGTGGCGGAGAAGATGGTGAACGTGGTGGCGAAGTAGGGTGGAAGGGGGGGGTGGGGGAGGGGGATTGAGAATGGCGAATGGCGAATGTTGAGTGACGAATAAGAGCCCATAACCCATAGCCCGTACCCCGTACCCCGTACCCTAGACCCTGGACCCTAGACCCCAGATCCCCAATCCACTTCCGGGGGCGGGGCACTTTGGGCGGCGGCGGCACCACATGTGGGTGGGGGGTATAATTCCAGCATGATCCTGCTTATCGACAATTACGACAGCTTTACGTACAACCTGGTGCAGCGCATCGGCGAGTTGGATGCGGGGCTGGACCTGCGGGTTTTTCGCAACGACAAGATCACGCCGGAAGAAGCCCGGCAGATGAATCCGACGCACATCATCGTCTCGCCCGGGCCGTGCACGCCCAAGGAAGCGGGCGTGTCGTGCGGGATGATCCAGGCGCTGGCGGGGCAGATTCCGATTTTCGGCGTGTGCTTGGGGCACCAGTCGATCGGGCACGTGTTCGGCATGACGGTGGCGCGGAACTATCGGCTGATGCACGGGAAGGTTTCGCCGATCCATCACGACGGCAAGACGATTTTTAAGGGCTTAAGCAATCCGTTCGTGGCGACGCGCTATCACAGCCTGGTGATCCTGCCGGAGACGTTCGACGAGAAGCGCTTTGAGAAAAGCGCCTGGACGGCTGAGGGCGAGATCATGGGCATCCGGGCGCGGGCGGGGGTGTTCGGCCCGGCGCCGCTGGAGGGCGTGCAGTTCCACCCGGAAAGTTTCCTGACGCTGGAGGGCCATCAGCTTTTGGCGAATTTTCTGGGCCTTGCGGTGCCGGCCGGCGTGAGCGCGGCGATGGCGAAGTGATAGGAGTTAGGAATTAGGAGTTAGGAATTGGGAGATGGGAGCCGGGGAATCAAGATTGGGATTGGGTCAGGGAGGCAATGACGTGGAAACGCCGCAAAACACATCTGAAATCACCCCTGTGACGGCGGAACCGAGTACGGAGCAATTCTGGCATTTTTGGCTGCCGACGGCGGCGGCGGGATTGCTGGCGGTGGCAGGGTTTGTGCTGCTTTTAGGCGGGCCGGAGAACGATAAAACCGGGCTGCGGCTGGCGATGATCATCATGGCCTCGGCGCTGGTGCAGGTGGTCGGGTGCGGACTTTCCATTGCCGCGATCATCCGGGCTTACGACCGCACCGCCCTGTTCACAGCCATCGGCACGCTGGTGGCGAATACGATCGCGCTGGTGCTGGTGGTGTTGTGAAGGGGGGTTGGGGATTAGGGGTTGGGGAAAGGCAATTTCGACTGTCGGGTAGACGGGGAGCTTGTTGGGCGGTCTTATCGGGTGCCGACGAACAAAAAAAGGGGACGAGAAAATCGCACACATCACCCTGCGGGATGATGTGTGGCACCCAGGCGGAAGCTGAGGTGTGGAGGTAGTCGTCCTCGTCGGGGACGACGCGGCTCGCCGAGGGATATCCGGGGATGGGCGAGAAAGTACTGAATGCCGAGTGTTGAATGCTGAATGCCGAATGCGACCCTAAGCCCTAATCGCCAACCCGCGAATTTCTGCCCCAGGCCCTAGCCCGTGCATTTCATTCGCCACTCGCCACTCGTCATTCGTCATTATTTGCTTCCGGGGGCAACTTCCGGGGGCGGGGGCGGTTAGACGCGGTCTTTGGGGGTGATGGGGCGGAGGACTTTGAAGGCGCGGTTGCCTTTGAATTGGCCGATCTGGCCGATGTATTTGTTGCGTCCTTCGATTTGCAGGACCAGGGGGGCGGTGGCGGGTTTTTCGGTGAGGATCAGGTCGCCTTCCTGGAGGCTCATGAGTTCGCTGAGCTTGATGGTGGTGGTGGCCAGGATGGTGTTGAGCGTCAGGCTGGCGCGGTCCAGGCGGCGGGCGACTTTTTCACGCAGTTGCCCGTCGCGGCGGTTGGTTTTGTAGGCTGCCCAGGTCTGGGTGCTGAGTTTGTCCATCACCGGCTCGATGACGTTGTAGGGCACGCAGAGGCTCATGGTGCCGGCGCGGCCGCCCATTTTGATTTCAAAGCCCACGACGACCACCGGCTCGTTGGGCTGGACGATCTGGACCAGTTGGGGGTTGCTTTCGGTTTCCACCAAGGTGAACTTCATGGGCGTCACGCTGGCCCAGGCTTCTTCCAGGGCGGACATGGCCCGGGCGAGGATCTTGCTGACGAGCCGACCTTCGATGGCGGTCAGGGGCCGCTGGGGGATGAACAGGTCCGCGTTGGAGCCTCCCAGCAGGCGGTCGATCACCGGGTAGATGATCAAGGGGCTGATCTCCAGGCACATGTTGCCGTCCAGCGGCTGGGTGGCCAGGAGGTTAAAGCAGGTGGGGTTGGGCAGGCTGTGGGTGAACTCGCTGAAGGTCATCTGCTCGATGTCAGCCACGACGACTTCCACGATGGTGCGCAGGAACCCGGAGAGGGCAGCCCCGAAGTTGCGGGCGAAGCCTTCGTGGAGGTTTTCCAGGGCCCGCATCTGGTCTTTGCTGACGCGTTCGGGGCGTTTAAAGTCGTAGGGCCTAACCTCCAGCTCTTCCTGGATCATCCGCCGGCGGCTGGAGAAGATCTGCGTGCGCTCCTCGGGTACAGCGGTATCCACGTCGCCGGAGTCCACCGCGGCTAGCAGGGCATCAACTTCTGACTGATCGAGGACTTCGGACATACGAGGCTTGTCCTTTTAGACCACCGGGGCGCTATCTTTTTTAGTTATCGGGCGATCCAGGGCTTGCGCTTAAAAACCACTTTTTGGGTCTTTGGGGTATGTTGGGGGGACTTTTTGACCGGAAAGGACGATTTGCCATGGCCCTTTTAGATCAATTATCGCGATTAGGATTGACGTTGCCCCCGGCTCCCAAGCCTGTGGCGGCTTATATTCCAGCGGTGCGGGTGGGGGAATTGCTGTATACGTCCGGGCAGCTGCCGATGGTCGACGGCTGGCTGAGCGTGAAGGGGCGGGTGCCGTCGGAGGTGTCCTTGGAACAGGCCCAGGGGGCGGCCCGGCAGTGTGTTTTGAACGGTTTGGCGGTGGTGGGGGAGCAGATCGGCGGCGACTGGTCCCGGCTGGTGCGGGTGGTGCGGCTGGGGGTTTTCGTGGCCAGCGACGCGTCGTTTACCGACCAGCCGAAGGTCGCCAACGGGGCGTCGGAACTGCTGGGCCAGCTGCTGGGGGAGGCGGGCCAGCACGTCCGGACGGCGGTGGGGGTCAATATTTTGCCCTTAGGTTCCCCGGTGGAACTGGAGATGGTGGTGCAGGTTCGCTGACATTCCAGGCGGGGGTCGGGCGGAAGTATTCGCCAAGTTGCTCCGTATTTGCCTTGACGAAACAAGCCCTTCAGGCGACACTGACGCTCCCCAAAGGTCCGTGCCCCCGGCACAGGATCGCCCCAATGCGAAGACATCCATAAGGAGTTGCGACGCATGGCCGTACGTTCACGAGGCGGCTCCCCAGGCTTGACGGTGGCGCTGGCGGTTTTCGGCATCCTGTTTTTCCTGACGCTGGTGGCGACGGTGGTGTTTCTGGTTCAGACCACCGGGCTCCGCAAAACGCTGGCCGCGGCGCAGCAGGATCTGTCGGTGTATGCCCGGCCGGGCGAACAGGCAGACCCGCGTGTGTTGGCGCTCAAGGCTGACCGCAGCGGGTCGGTGGTCGGCAAGCTGCTGGAGCAGAGAGCCTGGGCATTCACCGCCATCACCGGTAACGCGGAGGCGGAATTCGACGCGGTCCAGGCGGCGGTCAAGGAAACGGGCCTTTCCGAAGGCGAGTCCCTGCTGCCGGTGCTCAAACGTCACCAGACGCTGACGGAAGAAGCCCAGCGTGTGGCGTCCGAGCAGCGGGCGGCGATCAATCAACTGGCCGCGGAGTTCGAACAGCTGGGCGTGGGCAAGAAGCAGCAGGGGGAAGCGTTCACCAAGGCGGTGGGGGACCTGGACGGTCGCCTCCAGCAGCAGCGGGACGACTTCGGCAAATACGAACAAACCAGCGGCGGGAAGCTGACCGAGCTGGCTTCGAGCATTGAGCAGATCCGCCGGCAGGCGGAATCGTCGGTCCTGGAACTGCGCCAGCGCAACGAGCAGCTGGGCGCGGAAAACGCCTCGCTGCGGCAGCGGATCAAGGACATGGTGCCCTCCCGCGAAGGTTCGGGCCCGACCGTGGACCCCTCGCTGCTGCCGGACGGGCACATTGTCACCATCGACCCGCGCGGGCGCTGGGTGTACATCGATCGCGGCCGGCGTCAGCACGTGGTGCTGGGCATGAGCTTTGAGGTGTTCGATCAGATCGCCCGGGCGGACGACAGCGGCCAGCTGCGCGGCAAGGCGACGGTGCTGGTGGTGGACATCATCGAGGACTCGGCCCAGTGTCAGGTGGTCCGCACCACGCCGGGCACGACGGTCCAGGAAGGCGACATCATCGCCAATCTGGTCTACAGCCCGGATGCGACGTTTAATTTCTATGTTTACGGTGATTTTGACATCGAGAACACCGGCAACGCCACGGAGGCCGACCGCCGCCGGCTGGAAGAGATGATCCAGCAGTGGGGGGGCAAGGTGCAGGCGGAGCTGAGCTACCAGACCGATTTCCTGGTCCTAGGCAAGCAGCCGCCCGAGCCGATGCCCCTGGTGGACGTGATCGACCCGGTGGAAATCCGCCGCCGAACGCTGTTGCGCGAGGCGTATAACCGCTACCAGGAACTGATCCAGAAGGCCAGGGAAATGTCGATTCCCGTGCTCAATCAGAATCGCTTCCTGACGCTGGTCGGTTACTTTGAACGCGAATAATACGACAAGGGGTGGGAAGTTCCGGCTGGGGCGCGGAAAAGGCGCACGAAAAATCTTGACCATTCCTGCCGGAGGCTGGAAAATGTCCGGGCGGCCGGTATGGCTGAAGGAGTAGGTGGATTCATGACCGACACCGGCTTCGAACATCGCTTGACGGACATCAAGATTCTGGTGGTCGATGACGACCCGGAAGTCCTGGCGGCTATCGATCAGGCCCTGCAGGCGGAAGGGGCACTGACCCAGACGTGCATGGACGGCAACAGCGCGGTGCGCATCTGCAGCGAGGACCCGCCGGACCTGGTGGTTCTGGACGTGATGCTGCCTAAGCGTTCGGGCTTCCTGGTGCTCGAGAAGCTCAAGGAAATCCCCAAGCCTCCGCGGGTGATCATGGTCACGGCCAACGAGGGCCGGCGCCATCAGCAATTCGCCGAGGCCCTGGGGGTCGACGGCTACCTGCTTAAGCCCGTGCGTCTGGAACGCCTGATTACCATGATTCGGGAATTGGTGACCCCCCAATAGCCGTGCCCCCTGGCGCTGCGCTTGCCCGCCTTCGTGGCCAGGTTGTGCCGGCCGGCGCGACTCCCTGGGAGCGTCTAAATGACCTTACACCTTGTCAGCCGGCATACCGCGGCAGGCCGGTCGATGCTGCTGGCGGTGCTTCTGGCTCTGCTTGGTCTTTGCGCCCAGGCCCGGCTGGTTTCCCTGACTTTGCAGGATGAACGCGTGCTGGAAGGCGAATGGGTCGCCGAGGACGAGCAGGCGATCACGCTGCGTATTCATCGCGTCACCACCCGCGTGCTGCGCCAGGAGATCCGCCAGGTCCGCGAACTGCCGTCGATTCTGGAGCAATACAACCAGCGCCGCCAGCAGCTTGCCCCGGGGGATTTAGAGGGGCGATATCAGCTGGCTTACTGGCTGTTCGGTTGGGATTCGTTTGAACTGGCGCAACATGAAGTCGAGCAGCTCCGCCGGCAACTGGCCGAGGCGGAAGAGCTCCCGGCGGGACTCCCGGAGCGGGTGGAGATTCTCGCTGCCGCCCTGCAAAAAAGGCTGGAGCTCGAGCGGCGGGCCGACGCGCTGCCGGGCGAGGGGCCGTCACCCGCTTCCGCGCCGGCGACGGAGGCATTGGCGGATGCCCTGCCCCGCTTAAACAACCAGCAGATCAATCGCATTCGCGTCATGGAAGTGGATATCGCCCGGCATCCGCGCGTCAAGGTGCCGCGCGAGGTGATCGACGACATTTTCCAGAAATACGCCACCCACGTGAGCGTGCCCAAAGGCCGCTTGCCGCAGGCCCGCTTTCGCGCCCTGCCGGGCTGGATGCAGCTGGATTTGATCTTCACCCTGCGGGCACGGGAGTATTACGACCGGGTGGAAGTGGTGGACGATCCGCCCGGCCTGCTGCGCTTTCGCAGGGACATCCATCCCCTGGTGCTCAACTATTGCGGGTCGCTGACCTGCCACGGTTCGCCTACGGCGGTCTCCATGCCCGTCATACTTAATGAACCCAACCGCGTGGATACCGTGTACACCAATTTTTACGTGCTGCAGACCACCCGATCGCCCAACGGGCAGGTGATTGACCGCGATAAACCCGAACGCTCGTTGCTGGTGCAATACGCCATGCCGCGGGCCCGAGCCTATACAGCTCATCCGGATGTCCCCGGTTGGCGGCCGCTGTTCCAGACGGAATTGGAGAAGGATGAACTATACCGGATGGTGGTGCGGTGGCTGAATCGCGGACTGTTCAAACCCACGCCCGACTACGGCATCCAGTTCCCCGCTCCCACCACCCAACCGATTCCCCCCGGAAGTGCCCCGGAAGCAAATAATGACGAGTGACGAATGGCGAATGACGAATTAAAGGCAGGAGCTGGGGGCTAGGGCCTGGGGCAGAAATTCGTGGGTTGGCGACTAGGTTTTTGGGGGTCGCATTCGGCATTCGGCATTCAACACTCGGCATTCAGATTTTTTTGCCCCCCCGGAAGTACCCCCCCGACCCCCCCGGAACCCCCGGAAGTGGAAACAAATAGCAGTCCCCAAGATATCCTCCCCAATCCCTAACCCCTAACCCCCACCCCCTAACCCCGCCCCCAACCCCGCCTTCAACAACAGGCTTCCCCGTCCGAATGGAATCGGCTATGTTGTTATGCCTGACCGAAAGCCCGCAATCCCGAGGATTGAGCCTATGTACCGCTGGATAATTCGCCTTGCCGTGTTGTGCCTCCTGCCCCTGGTTGTTCTGGCTTGCGACGGCGGCGATGCCGCGGAGCGCGGCCGGGTACAAAGCGCCTTAGAGCAGTCGGCTGCTTTGTTTGCCGAGGCTGCCCAGGGCTTTGTGACCAACGGGCCGGACAATCCGGATCTCAATGCGTTCCGCCAGGAGAAATTGCAGAAGGCGGTCGGGGTACTCAAGCCTCTGCGCGATCAGGGGGCCGTGGGCCAGCGGGCGGCGGTGAATCAGATGCTGGCCAAAGCCAACTCGGCCCTGGCGATTCAAACCGCTCGCCAAGCCTCCAGCGCCTGGGCGGAGCTGTCCATTGAGGCAGCCAATGTCTCAACCTATGTGCTGGACGTACACCAGGCCCAGAACCAGGCCCAGGTCATGGGGGCGGTGGATGAGTCGCCCCTGCAGACCACCCTCGAAGAGGTCAACAGCAAAAATCGCCAGGATCAGGCTGCCCTGGAAGCCAAAGAAACCCAGATGGCGGGCATGATCCAGGAGCTGGAGGCCCAGATCGCCCAGGTGACTTCCGAGCGCGATCAGGCCCTGGCCAGCGCGACTGATCTGCATGCCCAGGCTTTCGTGGCCAAGCCCCCCCAGCAGTTTGAGCTGGAGCTGGCTGCCATTCAGAGCCAGCGCCAGGCGGAATCGTTCTCCACCGCGTTTGAAAAACTCAACCTGCAACTGTCGGTCCTCAAACAGGAATCAGGCATTCTCCAGGCGCAGATCCAGTCGCTTAAACAGATCAGTGCCGGCCTGACGACGGAAACGGCGGCCTCACGCGAGCGCGAAAAACAGTACGCCCAGGCCCACCAGAAAGCCCTGGGGCAGACGCAGATAAGTCTGGAGGAATTGACCAAGCAGTACCAGGAGCTGGCCAACCGTTTTGAAAAGGACGTGCAGCCGATCTTCACCCAGGCCCTGGAGCAGGCGGACGCGGCGGCGGATGCGGCGGCCAGCTATCGCAATCTGTCCAAGGGCGATCGCCAGCAGGCCCGCTTAGTGGAACTGGCCACCACCGTCGGCCAGATCAACGTGTATAGCCAATACATCATGGCCTTGGGCGGCTACGGCCGCATCGCGGATCTGCTGGTGGCCCAGACCAAAGGCCTGAGCGCTGAACAAAGCGCCATCTTCCAGGAAAACGCCACCCGCATCCGCCAGATGCAGGCGGAATTGATCGAAAAGACCCGCGCGCTGTTGGAAAAATCCGCGGAAACAGCCGGCGAACTGGCGGAAAGCGGCGATGAGGCGGTAGTGGGTATCGCCAACGGGCAGCTGGGACGATTGTCCAACTTCAATCAGCGTATCATCGACTCGTCGCTATAACCCCCGGAAGTGCCCCCGGAAGCAATTAGTGACGAATGCCGAATGACGAATTGCGAATGGCGAATGAAATGCAAGGACTTGGGGCTGGGGTCTGGGGTCTAGGGTAGGAATTCGGGGGTTGGGCGACTAAGGTTTGGGGTCGCATTCAACACTCGGCATTCGGAATTCTTTTCGCCTTCCCCGGGCAATCATCTGGACATAGAGATTCCGTGCCACGGATCAGCGCGCAGGGCGCTGGGTGTGGCTTTTCATTGACGTCGCGTCACGGCATCGGCGAGCTTATTTTTCGTCAGCTTCCGGGGGCGAGGGTTCCGAGGGGGGCGCTGCGTTGCCCTGGTCCACGGAGGTTACGTCGTCTTCCTCGCCTTCCACGGGCACGACGCCGGCCAGGGCATCGCCTGCCTGCAGGTTGATCACCCGTACGCCTTGGGCGGCACGCCCGGTCTGGCGGACTTCGCCGGCTTCGATCCGCATGATCTTGCCGCCGGTGGTGATCACCACCAGGTCGTCGTCGGCGGTCACCGCGCGCAGGCCCACGACTTCGCCATTACGCTCATTGACGGCGATGTCCTTGCGGCCTTTGCCGCCGCGGCTCTGCGGGCGCGTGGTGCCGTCCTCGCTTTGGACTAAGTATTCCCGCAGGGGCGTCCGCTTGCCGAAGCCCTGGGCGGTGACCGTTAAGAGGTCGTGGTTGTCTTCGGCCTCCACCCGCACTAAGCCCACCACGCGGTCGCCTTCGCTTAGCTCAATGCCCTTGACCCCGCTGGCGGCGCGTCCCATGGCCCGGGCGTCGTCCTCGTGGAACCGGATGGCCATGCCCTTCTTGGTGCCCAGGAGCAGGTGGTCGTTGCCGTTGGTCCAGGTCACGCCGATCAGGGCGTCGCCCTCGCGCAGGCCCAGGGCGATGATGCCCGAACGGTTGACGTTGCGGTAGTCCTTCAGGGCCGTACGCTTGATTAAGCCCTCGGCCGTGGCAAAGCAGAGGAACAGTTCCTGCTTTTCAAAATCCTCGATGGGCATGAATTCGCAGACCCGCTCGCCCTCGCGCAGCTCCAGCAGGTTCACGATCGCCCGGCCCCGGCTGGTGCGCGCGGCTTCGGGAATCTCATAGACTTTCATCTGGAACACCCGCCCGGTCTGGGTAAAGCACAACAGGTCGTCGTGCGTGGACGCGGCGAACACCCGTTCGGTAAAGTCCCCTTCCTTCACGTCCGCGCCGATCACGCCCCGGCCCGCCCGCCCTTGGGTGCGGTATTCGTCCAGCGGCAGGCGCTTGATGTAGCCTTCGTGGGTGATGGTCACCACCACCTGTTCGACGGGCGTTAAGGCTCCTAGGTCAAATTCCTCCACCTCGCCGGCGAATTGCGTCCGCCGGTCGTCCCCGTAGCGGGCTTTTAAGTCGGCCGTCTCTTCCTTGATGATGTCGAACACGCGTTGGCGGCTGGAGAGAATGGCCTCATATTCCTCGATCTGCTCGAGCAGCTTGGCATATTCGCCCACCAGGCGGTCGATTTCCAGGCCCACCAATTGGATCAATTGCAGGCGGCCGATGGCCTCGGCCTGGACCTTGGAGAGCGTCACGTCCTTGTCCGCGCTCTGTTCGCGCATGCGCTGGGGGATCTTCGGCGCGTGCGGGTGATCCGGCGCGATGCGGAAGCCCCGGGCCATGAGCTTGCCGATGGCTTCCTCGCGCGTGCGGCTGTTGCGGATGAGCTTGATGACTTCCTCGATGTCGCACACCGCGTAGATCAGGCCCTCGATGCGGTGGGCTTCCTGCAGGGCGTTGCGCAAACGGTGAGCGGTGCGCCGCCGGACCACTTCCACGCGGTGGTCGATGAAGCACTGGATCAGTTCTTTGAGGGACAGCGTCCGCGGCTGACCCTTGACCAGGGCGATGTTGATGATGCTAAAGGTGCTCTGCAGCGGGGTGATCTGGTAGAGCTGGTTCTCGACCGCCACCGGGTCGGCCCCGCGTTTTAGTTCGATGACCACGCGCATTCCGCTGCGCCCGGAGGATTCGTCCACGATGTCCGCCACGTCCGTCAAGCGGTCCGCCTTGCGGGCCTCGACGATCTTGCTGATGATCCCGTCGTTCTTGGAGACCTGATAGGGAATTTCCGTGACGATCAGCAGATTTCGGCCCGTCGCGGTCTGTTCATGATGGATTTTGGCCCGCAGCGTCAGGCGCCCGCGTCCGGTGGCGTAGGCTTCAATGATGCCCGCCCGTCCGCAGATCAGCCCGCCGGTGGGGAAGTCCGGGCCCGGCACGATCTGCACCAGTTCCTTGAGCTCGATGTCCGGCTTCTGGATGGTGGCGATGATCGCGTCGCAGATTTCCTTTAGGTTGTGCGGCGCCATGGACGAGGCCATGCCCACCGCGATGCCCGTCGATCCGTTGACCAGCAGGTTGGGGAACTTGGCTGGCAGCACCACCGGCTCGTTGACCGACTCGTCAAAATTCGGCTGCCAGTTGACGGTGTTCAGCTCCAGGTCCTGGAGCATTTCCATCGCGTGATGGTGCAGCCGGGCCTCGGTGTAACGCATGGCCGCGGGCGGGTCCGGGTCGATGGAGCCGAAGTTCCCCTGCTTGTCGATCAGCACGCAGCGGGTCTTCCACTCCTGGGCCATGTTGACCAAGGTCGGATAGATCGCCTGATCGCCGTGGGGGTGATATTTTTTCATCGTCTCGCCGACGATGCCGGCGCACTTGGAGTGCTTGCGTCCCGGCGAAAGATTCAGATCGTGCATGGCCACCAGAATGCGCCGCTGCGAGGGCTTTAGCCCGTCGCGCACGTCCGGCAGGGCGCGGTCCACGATCGTGCTCATCGCGTAAGTCAGATAGCTGTCGGACAGCTCGCGGTCGATGGCGGTGTCGACGGTGTGCCCGATGGGATTGGGCCCAAGGTCCTGCACCGCCACCGGCGGATCGCCCGCGGGCGGCGCGGCACCCCCGGAGGAATCAGGGGTAGGCGAGGGGGGTGAGGGAGGGGAGGGGGGTAGATTTTCAGCCATCGCGTATCAGCTCCAGAAAGCGCCAAGGGCCGCTTTCGCATCGCGAAAAATCGAGCAATACATTGTAGCAGTTTTTTAAATATCCGGGCGAATCGTTTTGATTTTTAAGCCTTGTCTTTCATGGGGTTACGGCACGGTTTCTGGCGTGATTTTTCGCCCGGCGGCATTCGCCGGCCAAGGGCCCGATTTTCGCGTGGCTTTGGCGGAAAATAAATGCGCCAATATCCACGGCCGGCTGTAACAAATCGCCCGCCGCAGCGACTATAGGGGCAGGTGCACCTATGGAATTAAGCAACGATTTTCCGGACAGTCCCCCCGGTTTCCCCGATTGGCCCAGGATCATTCAAACGCATGGCCCGCTGGTCTGGCGAACCATCACCCGACTCGTCGGCAATCGCCAAGCTGCGGAGGACTGCTATCAGGAAACGTTTATCGCTGCCTTGGGCGTGGCCCGGCGCGACCAGGTTCGGCAATGGGCAGGCCTGTTGCGGCGGATTGCCACCGCGCGGGCTTTGGATCACCTGCGTCGGCAGGGCAAGGAAAAGCGCGCCCTGCCCGGTCATGAAGAAGCCGACGACGTCGGTGGCAACCATGGCAACCCGATCGACGCTGCCTTGTCGCGCGAATTGGCCCAGCGCTTGCGGGCTGCCCTTACGCAACTGCCCGCCTGCCAGGCGGAAGTGTTCTGCCTGCGCTTTCTCGAAGAGATGACTTACGAGCAGATCGCCCAAGTCATGCGTTTGGACGCCAATCATGTGGGCGTGCTGCTCCATCGAGCCCGCCAACAACTGCAGACCCTTTTGGAAACCAATACGCCGCATGGGCGTCCGCGCCCGCGGGAGGTGTGTCATGAATAAGACTTCAACCAACTACAAGGAACCATTGGAAGGAGTGCTGGCCCAGGCGACGGCGGCCCTGCGCAACACGGTGCCGGCAGCCGGCCCGGCAAACGAGCTGGACGAAAAAGTGGTCCAGACCTTGGAACGGCTGGCCGCGGAACAATCGCGCCGCCTGGTGTTCTGGCCTGCCGGTTGGGTCCGACGCTCAGCCGAAGTTCTCGCCGGCATGGCTGCGGTGGCGCTGATCGCCGCGGGCGTGACGTGGTTGATCTTCGCCCCGGCCCCCAGTCTGGCGGCGGAGACCTTTAAGCAAGGAGCAGCCGCCATGTCGGATATTCGCTCGCTTTACATTCAGGCCAGAGTACGTACCCGCGACACAGAAAATTTTGAGCACGTTACCTCGGTTCATGATTTTCAGCATTTGCAGATCATCAAGGACTTTTCCGATCCGCCGCGCTGGCGCATGGAAAAGCCCGGCCGCGTGGTGGTGATGGACGGCCAGCACGCGATTCTTTGGATTCCCTCTGAAAAAATAGCCAGCCGGCATGGGCCCAATTCAGGTGTCGTGGAGTGGTATCGCTCGCTGCTGGACCCCAAACAATTGCTGGAATACGAGTGGAAAGAAGCCACCCGCCAAGGCTCAGCCGTGACAATGACTCGTGGCCGCGATGCGCAGGGCCAGGAACAGATCATCCTGACCGTTGAAGCCACCGCGCAGGGCGACTATTCCCAAAGCGACTACGGGCGCAACGGATCCATCCAATCGTCCGACAATCGGCGGGTCTACCGATTTGACGCCCACGATCTGCGTCTTGAAGGCCTGGAAATTTACATGCACACTCCGGACGGCGACGTGCTGGTCTTCCAGACGCAGCAGATCCAATACGACAAGGAAGTGGATCCTGATCTGTTCACGCTTAAATTGCCGGAGGACGCGATCTGGTTTGAAGATCCCACGCAGAAACTGGCCGACCAGCCGCAGACGCCCGAAGAGATGGCCAAACTGTTTTTTGACGCCCTTAGCCGGGAGGATTGGCCGGCCGTGCAAAAATTCATTCCGATGACCCAGGTACCCGCATTCATCCGGGACTTTGGCGGGTTAAAACTCATCAGCGTGGGCGAGGCGTTTAAATCCGGGCTGTACGCCGGGTACTTCGTGCCCTGCGAATTCGAACTGCGCAACGGCGAACGGCGCAAGTGCAATCTGGCGGTGCGCAACGACAACCCCGCCCAACGCTGGGTCTGGGACGGCGGATTACCGGATATCGAGTGAAGCTCGATTCCATATTCTTCCCCTCCATCCCCCCGGCCTGCCCAAGCCTGGGGGTTTTCATTCTTGGATTCTCGCGGCAAGCGGCATGCAATCTGCGTTTCGTAAGACTTCCCGTCATCCAGTACACTGTGCCCCATGGAAGCAGGAATCATCGGCCTATCGTACATCGGCAAGACCACGCTCTTTAACGCCTTAACCGCCTTGGGTGTCGGCACGGCCGCGGGCGCCAAGCCCAACATCGGCATGGTCAAGGTGCCCGATCCGCGCTTAGAGCTCATCCGCCAGTTCATCGAAACCCAGAAGATCGTCCCGGCTGACATCCAACTGGTGGACGTGGCTGGTCTGGTCTCCGGGTCCAGCCAGGGCCAGGGCGCGGGCAACAAATTCCTCGCCCACCTGCGCAATGTCGACGCCCTGTTGCACGTGGTGCGCTGCTTTGATGACCCCAACGTGCCGCACATCCACGGGGCGGTCGATCCGGTGCGCGACTTAGAGGAAGTCGAAACCGAGCTGACCTTAGCGGACCTGGAAGTGATCGAAAACTCCATTAAAAACGCTGAACGCCGCGCTCGCACCGGCGAGAAGGAAGCCAAGGCCCGCCTGACGCTGTTGCAGCAATGTGCCGACGCCCTGTCTCGCGGCACACCCATCTCCGCGCTGGAGCTTTCGGCGGAAAATCGCCATGAGCTAAAGAGCTTTGCGCTGCTGACCGCCAAGCCCGTGCTCTACGTTGCCAACGTGGCGGACAACGACCCGGAAGGCAAAAGCCCGCTGGCGCAGAAGCTCCAGACCTACGCCCAGGGCCGGGGACTGACGGTCGTGCCCATCTGCGCCAAGCTGGAAGCTGAGCTGTCCGAATTGGAGCCGGCCGAGCGCATGGAAATGCTCCAGGGCCTAGGCTTAGCCGAGCCGGCGCTTAATGTCCTGGCCCGGGCTGCCTATAAGGTTCTGGGCCTGCAATCCTTTTTCACCGCTGGTCCCAAGGAAATCCGGGCCTGGACGATTCGCATCGGCGCCCCCGCGCCCGAAGCGGCCGGCGTGATTCACTCGGACATCCAGCGCGGCTTCATCCGCGCGGAAATCTACAGCGTCGACGACCTGCAGAAGTTCAAGACCGAGGCAGCCATCAAACATGCCGGCAAGATGCGCGTGGAAGGCAAGGACTACCTGATGCGCGACGGGGACGTCTGCCACTTCCTGTTTAACGTCTAGGGTTCAGGTCGGTTTACGCTTTCGCTGCTTTGGCGGCGGATCGTCATTTCGATGTGAAACTTGCGGTTGCTGCATTCAACTTTGAGGACCATTGTGACCATGACCCGCCGACCCACCCAACTTCGTCCTGTGAGCATCGAGTTGTTTCCCAAACGATCCGCCTCCTCCGCGCCCGCCAGCGTGCTGATTACGCAGGGCCAGACGCGCGTACTCTGCACCGCCAGCATCGAGACCGACCTGCCCCCGTGGCTGAAGCGCCAGGTCGGCCCGGACGGCAAACCGCTGCAGGGCTGGGTCACGGCTGAGTATGCCATGCTTCCGGGGGCCACGCCCGATCGCGCCAAGCGCGGGCCTAACTCGCGGGCCACGGAAATCCAGCGCCTGATCGGCCGGGTGCTGCGAGCGGGAGTGGACGTAAAGAAAATGCCCGGCCTGCTGGTGACCTGTGATTGCGACGTGGTTACGGCTGACGGCGGCACGCGCACGGCTTCGATCACCGGGGCTTACGTCGCGCTGGCGCTGGCCTTGCGTGCGGCCCAAGACCGCGGACTGATTCAAAAAGACCCGCTTAAGGGCTTAGGCCCCGTCGCGGCGGTGAGCGTCGGCATCATCGACGGCAAGCCGCAGCTGGACCTGGATTACGCCCTGGACAGCCGGGCCGAAGTGGACTTGAACGTGGCCATGAACCAGCGCGGGCAGTTCATCGAAATCCAGGGCACGGCTGAGCACGCGCCTTTCAATCGTCCGCAACTGGACGCCATGCTGCGCTTGGCGGCGCGGGGCATCCGCCAATTGATGCGGGCCCAAATGCGTTTGTTACGCAGCTGAGTTTTCTTGATCTCTTAGGCTTCCGCGGTTGGCGGCTCTTTCTCATCGGCGGTCGGTGTTCCCATTTGTGCCAATTGTGTGGGTGGTGGCGACACCCGGGGTTCAGCCCCCGGCTCTGCCGGGGGGTAGATATTGGCCCCAGGCACTTCCGCGGGTGGGGACGCTTCCAGGGTCTGTTCAGTTGAGCGGGCGCTCACGCGCATCAGCACCAAGCCCAACTCAAATAACGCCCACAACGGCAAGGCCAGCACAAACAAGCTCACCGGATCGGCTGGCGTCAGCACCGAGCCCAATACGAAACAGATGAATATGCAGTGCCGGCGGTAACGCTTCAAAAAGGCTGCGTCCACCAGTCTCGACCAGCCCAGCACCAGCATCACCACCGGCAACTGAAAGCCCACCACAATGCCCAACGTGATCCACGCCACAAAGTCGATGTAGTTTCCCCCTTCCACCAGCAAATTCACCATCGGCACCCCCCCCGGAAGGCCCCCCGGAAGTGCCGCCCCCGGAAGCCCCGCCCCTCCCTGCCCCGACGCCACCCGCGGAAATTCGTCGACGAACGCTACGAAAAACCGCAGGCACACCGGCAGCATCGCAAAATACATGAACACCACGCCCACCAGCGCCATCACCCCGCTGAACGGCGCCAGCACCAGCACCAGCCGGCGTTCGGATGGATACAAGCCCGCCTCGACGAATTTCCAGAACTGATAAATCAGCCATGGCGCTCCTGCCACCAGCCCGCCTACCAGGCTGATTTTCAGATACGCCATGAAGGCCCCGCTGACGGTGAAAAACTGCACCTGCGGCGGCAGACCTTTTTCCGTCAGCACGTTCAGCAATGGATCGCACAGAATCTTAAAGATCCTTGTGCCGAAGATCAGCATCACCACCGCGGCTCCGCCGACGCCCAGCAGCCCCAGAATCACCCGGCGCCGCAGATCCTCCAGGTGATCGCCGAAGCTCATCCGCACTTTTTCCGGGTCACGCTCGGCCATGACAGACCATTGTAGACCTTCCGCGATTCAGCTCATAACGCGCTGCTGCCGCCATGCGCCGGCCGACGCCGCCCAAGCCAGCGGGGGAAAAGTGGGGGGCAGATCGGGGCTAGAAGGGGGCATGAGGGGGGGCGGTTTGTCAGAACCACTACCGATCGGATACCCTTTCTCTGCTCCAAAGCGTCTTATTCCACAGGCTTACCTTAAGGGAGATCGTCATGAAAACGTTTCATCTGGCCATCCTGAGCGTAGTGCTCCTGTTGGCCGTCGTTCTGCAATCCACGCTCCGGGCCCAGGACACCGCGGGCCAAGACCCCCAAGCCTCCGAGTCCGCCGCGGCGCCCAGCCAGTCGTATACGCTCGATGAGAAGACCGCCCTGGATTCATTCGACAAGAAAATGTCCTACATGCTCGGGATGAACATGGCCAACTTGGTCAAGAACATGCCGATGACAGTCGAAATCGACCAGCAGCTTCTCTTGCGCGGCCTGGAGGAAGGCCTGAAGGATACCTCTCCCCTGAGCGTGGAGGCCCGTCAGCAGTTAAGCAGTGAAATCAGCGGCATCGTGGGCGACAAGATCCGCCAGCAGCAAACGGAGTTCGCGGAAAAGAACGTGGCCTACCTCAATGAGTACAAGACCAAGTCCGGCGTCACCACCACCGCCAGCGGCCTGCAATACCGCGTGCTCGCCGGCGGCAGCGGGGCCAGCCCCGGCCCGACCGACACCGTCACCGTGCATTACCGCGCGCGACTGATCGACGGCACGGAGTTTGACAGCTCCTTTAGCCGCAATGAACCGGCCAAGTTCCCCATCAACCAGGTGATTCCCGGCTGGCAGGAAGCCTTGCAGATGATGAAGAAGGGCGCCAAGTGGGAATTGGTGATTCCGCCCAATCTGGCCTACGGCGAACGCGGCATCCCGCAAGTGATTCCTCCCAATGCCGTCCTGGTCTTTGAAGTGGAACTGCTTGAGATCACGCCCCTGCAGCTCCAATAACGGAATAACCCGCGGCGCCCGGTGCTAAGCGGCACGGGCGAACCGCAAGCCTCCGCGAAAATGGAAAAAAACAACAGGCCGTGGCATCTGCCGCGGCCTGTTTTGTTTTCTTTGTGTGCTTGCGAGCTGGAAACCCGCGACGGGAAAAACGCCTTAAGCCGTGGTGGCCCGATACAGGTCCAGCGTCCAGATGTACCTGGACCGGCGTTCCTCAAAGGTCACCTTGCCCTCGTCGCGCAGCGTCCGCAACTCATTGATCGCCTGCATGAATTCCGGGCAGAACGGGAAGCGGTAGGATGACAGCTGCTCCACCCGATCCTTGAACACCTTCTGGGCGTGCCGGACGATCTTGGCCGCGTCGGACAACGTTGAAGTGGCGAAATACAGCGCCCCGTTGGGTTTCAAATGTTTCGGCGAGGTCTCGAGCATCCGCAACACCACGTCCGTGCCGTCATTTCCGCCCGTGGGGACCGCGTCCGGATACCAGGGGCTTAGCCGCGCCACCCGGTCGGCGATGCCCGACACGTCGTTGACGATCAGGTCGAATTTTTTGTCCTTCACCGGCTCAAACAGGTCGCCGCACAGGGCGGTGACTTTGTCCGCCACGCCCGCGCGCTTGATGTTTTCTTTGGCCAGTTCGATCGCTTCGGGCACGATGTCCACGGCGAAAACCGGATTAGCGCCCCGCAACGCGGACACAATGGCCAAGGGCCCCACGCCGCACCCTAAGTCCAGCACGGTCGCGCCGGCCGGAATCTTCACTTCGTCCGCCAGCCGCTGGGTGGTCGTCGTCGGATTGAACACGCCGGAACTGACGCTCAAGTCCAGATCGTAGCCGCCGATAGAGTAACGTTCGGTCCTGCTGGGCATCGTTGGTCCTTGGATCTTCGGCCGGTACTGGTCCTCAATCAGAGGGCGGCTGCCGCGCCTACCTTGCCTGATGTGGCTGCTGCCACAGATCGCTATTTTGGCCGCCGTCGGGGGGAGAAGGCGACGGGCCGGCTCCCTTGATTCACGTTTACGTTACTCGCCCAGCGGCCCTTACGCAAACGGTGCGGGGGCCATGAACAGACCCTTTCCAAGGAACAATAGGCCTGGCTGAATCGCCCGGCAAGGCAAGTTCGCAGCCACCGGCCGCGATCGGATCGCCAGCCATGAAAATCAACCTAAATCCGGAGGGGTTTCTTAAGCGGACGGACGAAGTGGCGACTTCTGATTCTGCCGCGCCTGCAGACAGGCAGCCATCAGCACGTGACGCAGCCGATCCAGACTCAACTGGGACAGGAAATCTTCCGTGAAGTCCAGCTTCGGCCGCGCGAATCCCCGCAGATGCTCGATGCACGCCTGCCGATCCAGTTTCTGGACATTTTCAATCAGCTTGTCAATCGGTTCGTTGCTCTGCACTGCGGATACTCGTCTTTCCAGGGCCCCTGTTACCTGTGGGCAAATTACCCGTACCGATCGATCAAAGAACCCTTAATAAGATCGGCTTGTTCTCCCGGAAAACTTAGGCGACAGAAGCGCGGCACAGGCCCCTGAATGGCGTTTTTCTTCGTTAAACAAGGGTCATTTTGCGCCGTGTAAAGAGCGTACTCCAGTTCGGTCTGCGTCGGGGACATTAAAGACAAATAGGAGGTTTGAGTGGATGAATCAGCCGCCTGAGGCTTGACCGGCGGTGGAACAAAACGATGCCGCCCCGCCGCGTGTATCTGAAACAGACGAACCGCTCGCTTGCCCACGTGCAGGCAGAATTTCCCCGGGCCGAACAGGCGATAGCGGAGCAGGGCAATCGACAGGTTGGGGTGACAAGGGATTTTCATCACCCCCGCACGGTTCAAAGCCCAAGCCGGTGGAGGCCACGACAAGGATCGTGATTTAAGGCTTTGTTTAGCTGGCTTTTACTGCTCTGACAGCATGGATCGGTCTATGCCGGTGGTTCGGACTGATGTCTGAAATCAACATTCGCGCCGGGCTGATGCAACCCCGCCGGTGCGTTAGGATGTGCCCTTTTGAAGGTCAAAGCCCGCCATGCGCATTGAGGAACTGGACTACCCCCTCCCCGCCGACCGCATCGCCATCGAGCCCGCCCAGCCGCGCGACGCCGCACGCCTGCTGGTGGTGGACAGGCAATCCGGGCGCGTCGAACACCTTCACGTCCGCGACCTTCCGGGGATCGTCGGTGGCCCGGGCCCCGGCGACCTGATGGTGTTCAATCGCAGCCGGGTGCTGCCCGCCCGGTTTGAAGGCCTGCGCGCCAAAACCAGCGGACGCGTGGAGGGACTGTATCTGGAGACTTGCCGGCCCGGACCAGCCGAACCTGTGCAATGGCGCGTCATGCTCGAAGCCCGTGGCTCGCTGCGCGAAGGCGAACAAATACAACTGCTCGATCACGACGGTCAAAAAACAGTGTCGATCCAATTGCTGACCAAATGTGGCAGCGGCCAATGGCTAGCCACCCCCCCGGAAGCAGTACCCCCGCCCCCGGAAGCAGCCCTATCAACGAGCCGCGCGCGTCAGCAAGCGGTGCAGCGTTGCCCCGTCCCGGAAGCAGTCCAGTCTCCGCAAGGCATCGATGCTCTTGCGATTCTGGACCGCATCGGTCAGCCGCCGTTGCCGCCCTATATCCGCAAAGCCCGCAAGACAGCCGGTCGCTCGGAATGGGATTCCGCCGACGCCCAGCGCTACAACACCGTTTACGCCCGGGAGCCCGGTTCCGTGGCCGCGCCCACGGCAGGCCTGCACTTTACCGAGAGTCTCTTAGCCAACCTTTCCGCCAGCGGCGTCAATCGCGCGGACGTCACTTTGCACGTGGGCTTAGGCACATTCGCCCCCATCCGCGCGACGACCCTCCAAGAGCACTTGATGCATGAAGAGCTGATGAGCGTCCCCGCCGCGACTATCCAAGCCCTGGCCGATACCCGTCAGCGGGGCGGGCGGATCATCCCCGTGGGCACCACCAGCGTCCGAGCCTTAGAAAGCCTGCCCGCACTCCGCAGCCCGGAGTGGCAAGCCGCCTTGACCCAGGGCTATGCGACCTCCACGCAGCTGTTCATAAGACCAGCCGACGAAGGGCAAGCTGGCTTTGCCTTTCGTTTTGCCGACGCTCTTCTGACCAACTTCCACCTGCCGCGCTCCACCCTCCTGGCCCTGGTGGCGGCTCTTCCGGGCGTGGGTCTGGCGCAGCTGAAAGCCTGGTACGCGCTCGCCGTGGCCGAGGGCTACCGCTTCTACTCCTTCGGCGACGCCATGCTGATTGTGTAACGAATAACCCCGCCAACATGCCGCGCGCGTTTCAGCCCCCGGCTCCGCCGGGGGGTGCTTCCGGGGGGGGGCGAAAAGAATACTGAATGCCGAGTGTTGAATGCTGAATGGCGAATGCGACCCCAAACCCTAGACGCCAACCCCCGAATTCCTGCCCCAGACCTCAGACCCAAGCCCGTGCATTTCATTCGCCATTCGTCACTGGGCATTCGTCATTATTTGTTTCCGGGGGTACTTTCGGGAGCGGCGCGAAGTGTATAGTCTATTTCCATGATGATCCTGGACATCCTCGCGCGTTACGTGCACGTCGTTTCGGCCCTGCTCATGCTGGGGGCCATGAGCGCCGTGATCTTCTGCGTCTGGCCCGCCACGCGTTTACTCGACGAGGGCTTACGCAGCTCGCTTCATCAACTGGTGCAGAATCGCCTGGGGCGAATTTTCTGGATCGCCGCCGCCGGGCTGATCGTCAGCGGCGTCTACAACTGGATCAAATTGGCCGCCGTCTACCGCGATATGGGCCCGTTGGGCAACGCCCTGATCGGCACCAAGGTGCTGCTGGCGGCGATTCTGCTGGCTCTTTACTGGGCTCGCCAGACCAGATTGCTGCAAAAGGGATCGGATCGATCCTGGCTGATGATCTACCTGCACCTGGGGGCGATCATTCTCCTGTTGGCTGCGGTGCTGCGTTATTTTCGCTTAGAACACCTGAACAGCCTGCTTAAGTAACAGCCGCGCGGCCTTTGTCGGCGCGGTCGAAAGCAGCGGGCCAGCTTCATCACGATGCCTAGAAAAAGCATTAAGTCTTCCTCTCGTCCGCCGGTGCCGTTGGGCACGCTGCTCGCCCGCCGCTGGCAGCGCAAGGCCGGCGTGATATTGGTTACCCTGCTTATTCTTGGTCTGGCGTATCTTGGCCAAAAGCAAGGTTGGCTGGCCGCCCCCAGCGCCCAGAACGACGACTGGCGGCTGTATCACCATCAAAACTGGGACATCACCAAGGTCATCGACGGCGACACCGTGGAGTTATCCGACGGCACGCGCATCCGCCTGTGGGGTATCGACACGCCGGAGATGAATTACCGCAAGCCCAACCTCGGCCCGGAGCCTTTTGCCCAGGAATCCACGGAGATGGCCCGCACGCTGGTGGAGGGCAAAACCGTTCGCCTGGAACTGGACCCTGCCGATACCCGCGACCGTTACGAAAGACTCTTAGCCTATATCCAATTGCCCGACGGCACATGGCTCAACGAACACCTGCTCCAGGCCGGCCTGGCGCGCTGGGAGCGTCGCTTTCCCCACAGTCGACGGGATTATTACAAACAACTTGAGCAACAAGCCCGCGCCGAAGGTGTCGGCCGCTGGGCCAGCCAGAAACCCAAGCCACGCCGGAAAAAGAAAAAATTCCGCAAACGTAACCGAGCCGATGATCTCCGCTCGGATTCATGCTCCGAAGCTTTGATCCTCTCCCCAGTGGACTATCCGTTTCCCAATCTCCGATCCCTTGTCGCCCGCCTTCCTTAGCGCCGCCGCGTGTTAATTCACCATTCATCCCTCGCCCTTCATCTCCCCCGACCCCGTACCCCGTACCCCGTACCCCGTACCCCAGACCCAATTCCCAGCGTCAGGTCGTCACTTCCGGGGATCACTTCCGCGCGTCACTTCCGGGGGGGGACAAACTCAGTCAACATCTCCAAGATCGCTCCGTTTTCGCTGCACGCGTGCCAGAGGTATTCCTGCTCCGCCGTGTCGTACGTCCAATACAGATCGCCGACGAATCCCACCTGATAAAGAGTTTTTAAGTGTCGGCGCATGACCGACACCGCCGTGGGAAAATGCGGATACGCGCTTGAAAACGCCCCGAATTCGCCGCAGATCATCGGCAGTCCGCGTTCAGCACAGATGGACTTAACCGCGTCAAACTCAATGCTGGCCAGGTCCTTTTGAAACGTGCGGGCGTTAAACGGATAGGTGTGAATGTCCAGATAGGAAATGTTGGACTTGGCCAGCGCCAACGGGCGCAAGGGTATTCGGCCGTCCCAGGTTTGGTCGGTAAAATGGCTGCCCGCCCCGGGTCGCTGCACCGCGTTGAAGGTGAACACATTGACGCTGACCATCGCCTCCGCGTCCACCGCCCGGATCGCCTCCACGCACGCGTTAGCCCAGAAAATCGTCAGGTCGTCCGCCATGCGCTGCTGGTCTTCCTGGCTGGCCAGGTCGTACGTCTGGCCATTGGCCGGCGTGACCGTGCCCGCGCGCAGGGAAAAGGGCGGGTGTTTCGCGGCATAGTGCGACTCGTTGTCCAACTCGTAGGCGAAGATCGTCGACAGCAGATTAGGGTCGTATGCCTTGATCGCCGCGACGAAATCCGCCACATATTGGGCATTGGCCTTGATCCCGCCCGCGTGCAGATGGCGAAAGTTGACGCCGCGCATGTTGTCCGGCTGCGTGCCGGCGATGGGGTGATAGCGTGGGCCCGGCGGCATGTCGCACAGACAGGCGATCACATAAATCCCCTGCCGATTGGCCAAGGAAAGAAAGTCCAGAAAATTGGCCAGATATCGAGCGGAAAATTGCCGGGGATGTTCCGCGTCAATAATGCCCTCGCCCGGCAGCGGATTGATGAACACCCGCACCACCGTGAAGCCGCGCTGGCGCAGATCCGCCAGCATGGCCTCCGCGCGGGCGGCGTCGTAGTGATCGGGGCTGAACGTCGCGTGCCAGGCTCGCTGGGCGAACAGGCGGATGTAGTTGAACCCCCTGGGGTGAAAGGGGCCCAGAGTCTGGCGATTAACGATTTGCCCCGCCCGCACGCCGATGCGCGGCAGCGGGGTGGCCGGCTGCGTGGCCGGGCCGAGAGCGGGCGGGTTCGCGGGCATGGTTTGCGGTTGGGCCTGGATTGGCCCACTGCCCAGGACCATGGCCAAAAACAGCAAAGAGACGAATGTGAAATGCATCATGCGCCTTTGGGGGAAAGAATGTTTCGTATCATCATCCGAGCGGCCGGACTATGTGCCGCTAACAAAAAAAGCGATTAACCGCCATGACGCCAAGGACGCCAAGTCACGCCAAGTCACGAATCAATGGTTGTCTTGCCTCAAAATATTCATCTTGGCAGTTTTCTTGGCGCTCTTGGCGACTTGGCGGTTTATGCTGTCAAGAGTTCTAAGAATAACCGGATTCTAGGGCCTTAGCTGACATGCGGGAAGAAACCCTGGCTTAGACCAGCAGCCCCAAGGCGTGCAAAAAAAGCAGGAATAAAATGGCCGGGCGCGTGGCGGGCCAGCGGCAGGGGGACCGGAGATGGCGATGGCTGAGCGTGTGAATCTGGTGTGGTTTCGGCGGGATTTGCGGGTGGATGACCATCCCGCCCTGGCTGCCGCAGTCCGCGCGGGCGGGCCGGTGGTGGGGGTCTATGTGTGGAGCCCGCGTGAGGACGGCCCGTGGCCGCCGGGCTCGGCAGCCAAAGTCTGGCTGCATCACGCGCTTTTGGATCTGGAAAAATCCCTGGCCAAGCTCGGCTCGCGCCTGGTGATTCGCCGGGGCGGAACCTTGGAAGAACTGCTGAAACTAGCCCAGGAAGTGGGGGGCAGGAAAGGCCGCCCCTCGGACGCCAAGCGGAATGTCGCCATCTATTGGACCCGCCTCTACGAACCAGCCGCCCTGGCGCGTGACCAGGCTCTGGCCAAGGGCCTAAGCGAAAAAGGCATCGCCACGCAGACGTTCAACGGTTCCCTTTTGTGCGAGCCTTGGGAAATCCAAACCCAGCAGGACAAACCGTATCAGGTCTTTACGCCCTTCTATCACGCGGTCATGAAGTGCGCCTCATTATCCGCTTGCCAAGCCCCCCTGAGCGTGCCCAAACGCCTGGAAGGATTAGCTCGCTGGCCCAAGTCGCTTGGCGTGGCCGATCTGGACCTGTTGCCCGACCACCCCTGGCCGCGGGGGATTTTGCAGGCCTGGACCATCAGCGCAAAGGCCGGCCGCGAACTCCTTGATCAATTCCAGTCCGGGCCGATCCGCCGCTATGCGACCAGCCGCGACGACCTTGCCCTTGAGGACGGCACCAGCCGCCTTTCCCCTTATCTGCACTGGGGGCAGTTGAGCATCCAGCGCGTCTGGCAGAGCGTGTGCCAGCCGTCCCGGGGCGCAAAGAATTCCGCCGGCAAGTCCGCCTGGCTTAGGCAACTGATCTGGCGGGAATTCAGCCACCATCTGCTCTATCACTTTCCCCACACCCCCGCCCAGCCGCTGCGCGAATCGTTCCGCCACATGAAATGGCGCCAAGACGCCAAAGCCCTCGCGGCTTGGCAGCAGGGCCGGACCGGCTATCCGCTGGTGGATGCCGGCATGCGCCAGCTCTGGCAGACCGGCTGGATGCACAACCGCGCGCGCTTGGTGGCTGCGTCCTTCCTCTGCAAACACCTGCGCCAACCCTGGCTGGCCGGCGCCCGCTGGTTCTGGGACACCCTGGTGGACGCTGACTTGGCCAACAACACCTTGGGCTGGCAGTGGACCGCCGGGTGCGGTGCGGATGCCGCGCCGTATTTTCGCGTGTTCAATCCCTCGCTTCAGGCCCAGCGCTTTGATCCCCAGGGCTCGTATGTGGCCCGCTGGATTCCGCCGCTGGCGGGGCTGGCTCCTCCGTGGCGGCATCAGCCCTGGCTGGCGCCGGCCGAAACCCTGCGCCGGGCAAAAATAAGCTTGGGCGCCGCCTACCCCAAACCCATCATCGCCCACGCCCAGGCCCGGGCCGATGCTCTTAACGCTTACCAGCAGATGCGCCGACTTAATACCAATTCCGCCGCCAGATAGCTCCTATTAAATCTACCTTTGCCGCCAGCAGACGCTATAGACCAATATCAAACCGCTTGGTCGGCTGATCGCTGGGGCGCCACCTAGCGGCTGTAGCGATTAAAACGATTAGCCCGCTTTCGCTTTCCCAGCGTGCCCGCGCCAGGCAAGGGCGCAGCGCCAGTGGATGTCAAGGTGGGCGATTGTCAAGAGAAATCTTGCGTCGGAGCAGCGCCGCGTTCGCCGCCGAATGGTTATCGGACACAAAATCCGTAAAACCTTTATTTTCAGTGGCTTGAAATCGATTCCTGGTTGTGTTCAAGAAGCGAACGCCGCTCGCCTGGAATATCGGGCGAATAAAATTTTTTTTCAATCAATGATTGACTGTGGCCGTTTGACTGAAATCATTACTCGTCTGGATCGAGCAACGAAGCATCCGTAGGCCATATGACGAATGATCTGAATGTAGCGTCCGATAATTTGTACAAGAAGAATATATCTGTTCTTGATATTTGGAGAGTACCAGCCATAGGATAAGAAGTAGTGAGGGGAAGGGACCCCATACGCCGGGTATGCGGGCCGAAAAATTTCCAGCGTTTCGATGAGCTTAATGTTTTTCTGTCAAGAGACTTTCTACGTGTAAGTCTGTGTGGTTGTGGTCTAAACAGGGAGGAACAAGAGATGATGAAAGCGAAATGGGTTCTTGCATTGACGTTGGCGGCGACGGTGGCGACGCCGACTTTGGCTTTGGTGACTCTGCCCGGACATAAGATTGTGCCCGCGCAAACCACGTGGAATCTGCGCCCGGTCGTCGACGGCAATCACATTGCCTTCGGCGATTATCGCTTTGCAGAGACCACGGGATCGTATATCACCGGTTACACCAACTTGTTTGATGTCACCACCGAGACGCTGACGGTGCTGGGCCTGGAAACGGGCACTCCGGTCGTCAGCCAGATCGCCTGGGTCGCCGCGTGGGCGCCCTGGACTCCCCAAGTGGGCGTCGAAGGCGATTACGTCGGCTACAACACGGCGGTGGACCAGGGCGGCATGGTCTATCAGATCAGCACCGGCACCTACATGCCCATCCAGAATAAGGGCGAGCAGTGGCACTTTGCCGATGTCAGCCCCGACGGCCTCCTGGCCATCCAGGATTGGGAACCCCCGTTCGTGTCGCAGGTGATTGATCCTGCCGCATGGGACGCGGACGCCGATGGCCCGACCGTCTATCGTACCCCCGTCGGCAATGAATTCGGCCAGGCTCCCCGCATCGGCGGCGACATCGTGGTGTGGAACGGCCAGACCAATACCACCTACGACAAGTACATCTACAACATCGCCACCAATGAAAAGCGCCTGATCTGGCGTTCCTCGCGCACCAACCTGGTCGATACCGACGGCAACGGCAGCAAGGACAAGCCCGCGGTGGCCCCCGTGCTCATCGTCGATACCGACGGCACCAGCGTCATCATGCCCGTCCGCATCTGGACCAACCGTGACGCGGACAACCAGGCCATGACGCAGATCTGGGTCTACGACGTCGCTTCGGATGAATGGACCATCGCCCTGGATCAGGAAGGCGTCGACGGCGAGCCGATGATCTCCGGCGACTGGATGGTCTTCCAACGCCGTAATGTCGGCGGCGACTACGACGTGTGGGCGATGCAGATTTCCACCCACACCCTCGTGGCCATCGACACCGGCCTGGACACCAACGCCAAGTATCCGACCATCAGCGGCAACCTGATCGCCTGGGCGGTGGAAGGCATCAACGGCGATGGCAACCAGCGCGAAATCCACTACCTGTACATTCCTGAGCCCGCCAGCCTCGGCCTCCTGGCCTTGGGCGGCCTCATGCTGGCTCACCGTCGCGGTCGCTAATGTCGACCACGACCGGTCCGAGGGAATGGCTTAACCAAGCACTATTCCTCTAAAAGCAGGCAGTACCGAAAGGTACTGCCTCTTTTTTTTATGCGCGCCAATCCCGATCTGCGGATTGCTGCGATAGACGCACACCCCTGCTCTTGACGACCGCCAAGAGACAGAGACACAAGCTCAGATAGAAGTCCTAAACGCCCGGCTTTACGCCGATCGGCGCTTGGCCTGTTCCCGTTCGATCTTATGGCGTACCGCGCGCTCAGCCTTGCCTGCCGCCGCGGTAATCGCGTCGTAAAGGTCCACCGCGATGTCCTCCACCGCGAACGGCTGCATGCCCGCCAGACGCACTTCAATGACGCATTTCTTGTCCACCCCGGACTTCGGGCCGTTGGCGTCGTGAAGATGAACCTCCACCCGCGTCACCCGCTCGCCGAAGGCCTTCAAACCCTTATCGATATGACTCTGCACGTGTTCGAGGATTGCCGGACTGGTCTGCACGTCGGGGAAATGGATTTGGACCTGCATCTAGGGCTCCTCATAAAAAACGTGGATAGGGGTTCCTATTCAGTTTTACGGCTCACAACCACGACGGTTCACAAGGGGACATGTAAATTTAAACCTGCTATTTCCTTCAGCGAATCTGGGGCTCCTGAGCCTTGGCGGTGGCGACATCCTGCTCCTTGGCGCCCTTGGATGCCGCGTTCGGCCTACCTAAGCCCATCACCGCCTGCTTGGCGGAATTACCCATCTTCTTAAGCTGTCGCAAAAGCCTGGCGGCCCAGACAAATTCCGTCGCCAGAATGGCCAAACCCACCAGCATCACCAATAAACCCGGGCCCGGCAGCAGCAGCATCACGGTGCCGATCAGCAGAATCGTAAACCCGATGGCGATAATCGCCCATCGCCGCGCCTGCTTGTAGGCAATAACCCCCAGCTCAGCGACTTGCCTGGGACTTACCCACCAGAATTTCGACCGCGGGGAAAAATTACTCATATGACGTGGCGGGTGATTCACCTGGAATGCGCACTCTTAAACCCCATACCTCAAACCTCGACGATTCACCCATATCTTATTCGTCTCTTAGCTGGTTTGCCTAAGTTGCCTATCTCATCGCTCACAATTTTGACGCCGCCAGCGACGCCAGCTCGCTCCGCTCGCTCTTGGCCAGCGTGATGTGCCCGACGATGGATGTGCCCTTAAGCTGCTCGACCACGTAAGACAAGCCGTTGGACGACGAATCCAGATACGGATTGTCGATCTGCCCCACGTCGCCGGTCAGCACGATCTTCGTCCCTTCGCCCACGCGCGAGACGATCGTCCGCACCTCGTGCGGCGTTAAGTTCTGGGCTTCGTCCACGATCATGAACTGATTGGGAATGCTGCGCCCGCGGATATACGTCAGCGGCTCGAGCACCACCTTGCCCGAATCCAGCAATTCGTGGATGCGCTGCTCGGTCGATTTGCTGACGGCATACTGCGACCCGCCCGCCCGCGTGGACAAAAGGTAGCTCAAATTGTCGAAAATCGGCTGCATCCAGGCCGCCAGCTTTTCGTCTTTATCGCCCGGCAGATAGCCGATGTCCCGCCCTAAGGGCATGATCGGCCGAGCCACCAGAAGCTTCTCATAACGCTCCTCCTGCAGCAGCTTGGCCATGCCCGCGGCTATCGCCAATAGCGTCTTACCCGTGCCGGCTGACCCTAGAAGAGTCACCAGCTTCACTTCGTCGTCCAAGAGCAAGTCCAGGGCCATCGTCTGCTGCAGGTTGCGGGCCATGATGCCGAACACCGGCTTACGCTGGCCCTGCACCGGAATGAGGTGGTCGGTATCGCTTAGCCGCCGTGACAGCCCCGTGTGCGAGTCGTCCCCCTGATCGCGCAGCTGCGCGAACTGGTTGGCGGTCAGCTCCATCGGCTTGGTCTGCCCCTGCTCGTCCTGCTCCACCAGATAGGGTTCGAGCCGCTCGATCTCCAGGTGTTTTTCCCGGTACAGGTCGTCAATCAGCTCGCCGGGCACCGCCAGCGTCAGGTACCCCTGATACAGCCGATCGGGGTCGACCTTCTGGGCCTCAAAATCCTCGGTGTGAATGCCCAACGCGTCGGATTTAATGCGGACGTTGACGTCCTTGGAAATCAAAATCGTCCGCCGCTTTTCCTTCTGCAGGTCCAGGGCCACGTTGATGATGCGGTTGTCCGGGGAATCCTCGCTGATCCACTCCGGGCGGGCGCTGCTGGTAAAGGCGATGCGGATCTTGCCCCCGTGCCCGTTCCAGGGCACCCCTTCGGACAAGTGGCCCTGCTTGCGCAGCCGATCCAGGTGCCGGATCACCTGCCGGGCGTTGCGGCCCACGTCGTCGTTCTGCTTTTTGAACTTGTCCAGTTCTTCGAGCACCGCGAAGGGAATCACCACTTCGTTGTCGTCGAACATGAACAGCGAGTTGGGGTTGTGCAAGAGGACATTGGTGTCCAGCACGAAATACTTGCACGTGTTTGACGCGGTCGCAGCGGATTCGCTCAAAGTTCCAAACTCCCTCAAACAGCCAGGGTTCGGGCATACTAGCGTCTATTCATTTATCGACTCATTGTAGCGCCAGCCTTGACGGCCCGCTCCAATCCCGCCCCGCCAGGCCCAAGTCCGGGTAATAAACCCTGTGCAGGCTAGGCAAACGTTAAATCCGTCCTATTTCCCCGTCCCCCGCCCCTGCGGGCTCGGCTAGCCAGCTCACTTCCGGGCTGCTTCCGGGGGTAGCCCCGCATGGAAATGCGGGGCCGGCTCGCTATTCCCCGTGGGGTGCCACACAGCATCGCGTAGCGTGCTGTGTGCTTGGGTCGGGCGGTCATTTGTCATGCCCAACTACCCGGCGGGCTTGTACCCCTCCACCTCCAGCCGGACCATGGGCACGTGGATCGCTCCTCCCTCGTCCGTGCCGACGGCCTGCGTGCAACGCTCGACCAGATCCGCCACCAAGGCCTCACGCCTTTCCACCGGCACGCATTGCGTGTAGGGCAGCCACGTGGAACGGAACCACCCCGCCAGTTTTTCCTGGCTCTCATGCACCATGTCCTTAGGCGCCAGTTCCGCCCGATCGACCACCAAGCCCGCCTGCCGGGCCCAGACGCGATAATCCTCCGGCCCGTGAAAGCCGTAGGGGAATTTGAAATCCGCAAAATACTTTCGCCAGCGGTCCGTGCGGCAGACATCGTCCACCACGCGGATCACCGCTGCGGCATTGCCCCTCCCGCCCATGGATAAGACGAACCGCCCGCCGCCTTTTAGCGCCCGGGCGATGCCCGCCACCACCGGCCCATGATACACCACCCAGTGCAGGCAGGCGTTGGAAAACACCACGTCGAACTCTTCCTGGAACCCAAGCACGCGCGCGTCGGCCGCCGCAAAGCTCAGGTTAGCCTTGTGTCCATGCTTTTCCCGTGCGAATTCCAGCATCTGCGGCGACTGATCCACGCCGACCACACGCCCCTGCGGCAGCAATCCCGCGATCTTGGCCGTGATCTTCCCATCGCCGCAGCCGATATCCAGCACGGTTTCGTGCCCGCGCAGTTGCAGACTGTCCATCAACGCCGCCGCCCACGCCTCCTGGGCGCTGGAATGCGCGGCATAGTCCCCCGCGTTCCATTGGAACTTAGGTTCCATCCTTTGGGTTAAAGGGGTACTCATGGCTGCGCCGCCCCGCCCGGAGGGTCGTTGCCGTTACTCGTATTCGCCGCCGCCTTGCGTGCATCGGTCGTCTTAATGCGATTAATCGCCGCCAGATACGCCTTGGCAGCCGCCTCGATCACGTCGGTCGACAGCCCGCGTCCTTTAACTTTTCGATCATGATGACGCACCTGCACCGTCACCTCGCCTTGGGCGTCTTTGCCGCTGGTGATCGCCCGCGTCTGGTAGTCCTCCAACTGCACGCTGACTTCCGTGGCCTTTTGCATGGCGGAGTAAATCGCGTCGATCGGCCCGTCGCCCGTGGCTGCTTCCATGCGTTCCGTGCCGGCCGAATCACGCACCACCACCGTCGCCGTGGCGATCACGCCCGTGCCGCTGCTCACCTGGAAGCGCACCAGTTCCCACAGTTGCCGATCCGCCTGCAGCTGCTGATCCAAAATCGCCTCGATATCCTCGTCGTAGACGTCCTTTTTCTTGTCCGACAGAGCCTTAAACGCCTCAAAAGCCTTGTCCACCGCCGCGTCGTCCAGCGTGTAGCCCAAATAAATCACCCGATCGCGGAAGGCGTGCCGGCCGGAGTGCTTGCCCAGCACCAGCTTGTTCTCCGGCAGGCCCACGTCGCGCGGGTCCATGATCTCATACGTCTGGCGGTACTTGAGCACGCCGTCCTGGTGAATGCCTGCTTCGTGGGCAAAGGCATTCTCGCCCACCACCGCCTTGTTGCGCTGCACGTGCAGGCCCGTCATGGTCGACACCATGCGCGACACCGGATAAATCTTGCGGGTGTTGATGCTCGTCTGGAAGCGCGAAAAATAATCGCTCCGCGTGCGCAGAGCCATGACGATCTCTTCCAGGGCTGCATTGCCCGCCCGCTCGCCGATGCCGTTGATCGTGCACTCAACTTGCCTTGCTCCGTTCATCACCGCCGCCAGGCTGTTGGCCACCGCCAGCCCCAGGTCGTTATGACAATGGGCGGAGAGCACGATGCCCTTCTGGTCCAGCATCGGCAGCTTTTCCCGTACATAAGCGAAAATATGCCCATATTGCTCCGGCACCGCGTAGCCCACGGTGTCGGGAATGTTCACCGTCGTGGCCCCGGCCTCGACCACTGCTTGGGTGATCTCCACCAAGTAGTCCAGCTCCGTGCGCGAGCCGTCCTCGGGCGAAAACTCCACGTTGTCCGTGTATTGGCGGGCCTGCTTCACGCTTGCCACTGAGATGCGGATGATTTCCTCAAACGCCTTCTTGAGCTTGTGCTCGCGGTGGATTTTGCTCGTGGCGCAGAACACGTGGATGCGCGGATGGGCGCAGCCCTTGAGCGCTTCGCCCGCCCGATCAATGTCACGCGGCACGCAGCGGGACAATCCCGCCACCGTCGCCCGCTGCAACTCCTGCCCGATGGCCCGCACCGACTCAAAATCCCCCACGCTGGTGATGGGGAATCCCGCCTCAATCACGTCCACGCCCAGGGCCTCCAGTTGCCGGGCGATCTCCAGCTTCTCCTGGAAGTTAAGCGTCGCCCCCGGCGACTGCTCGCCGTCGCGCAAGGTGGTGTCGAAAATCACCACCCGCGTCTTGGCATCGGCCTGGGATTTTGCGGACGAGGCATTGTTTTGGTCAGCACACATGGGCAGGTCTCCTGGCTGGCGTATTTCACCATTCGTTGGCCATGATCCTTGATTCCATATTCACCGCAGAGTTCAAGGCATCGTTTTTGAATAGATCGCTTGACAAATTAAACCGCCAAGTCGCCAAGAGCGCCAAGAATACAGTCAAGGGGCATAGTGGAGACAATAAAGCCATTGCTTCATGACTTTCCAGCACTTGGCGTTCTTGGCGTCATGGCGGTTAATCGTGTTTCTGTTAGTGGCTCATATTCATTTCTATCTGCTCTGCGTTCTCTGCGTCCTCCGCGGTGAATCATCGACTATTGGACCAAATAAAAAACCCTGTCGCGGTGCTGCCGGACAGGGCGTTTAAAGTTGCGGCCGATGGGCCAGCGTCCTATCCGGAGCAAGTCGACAACATAAGCAGCAAGCTAAGGCTGCCCAGATCGTGCTCGTGGATGGAATAGTTCATGGCCATTGAGATTCTCAAGTGTAAACCGCGGATGCGGAATAGTCAACATCTAATCTATCGGCCCGATGCCCCCCGCCACTTGCCTGATAAAGGCCCAAAACCCTCAAGTTTGACCAACCCCCGCTGAACATTAGACTAAGACGTTCGCCTCGGGGTGTAGCGCAGCTTGGTTAGCGCGTCTGACTGGGGGTCAGAAGGTCGGGAGTTCAAATCTCCCCACCCCGACTTTCCTTCAAAACCAGCCCTTCGGCGAGCACGTCGAAGGGCTTTCTCTTTGTGGTGACGAGACTTGTGTCGCTCAATGTGCGGTTCAATAAAATCGCCTCCAGAAGTTCACGGCGATCCGCCTTGTTTGAAACCCGCCATCGTTCAGCCGCGTTT
>JADZCD010000034.1 GCA_020851735.1 Phycisphaeraceae bacterium | reverse complement strand
TTCTTCTTCCCTCTGACATTGGTGCTCGTGTGTCTACACGGAAGTGAACGGCAGAGAGAACCTGCCACTGTCGCCTGGGCCAAGCCCAATAGGCCATTTCCGGGTGGCCCTTGCCCCGTCAGCTGTATTCGCGGGAGCGGACAGCCGACGGTCGGGCCGAGGACGCCGTGGCGCACCGTACGTGCAACTTTTTCTTCTTGTCTCGCGCACGTACTAGGCGGGTACAGATGACCGCTCCCATCCAGCGGCCCACCGAACCTGCGCCCAATTCCGGCACAAGCACCAAAGACAGTTCAAGCGTTCGCTGGCAAGCTCGCCCCCGGAAGAAATATCCGGTCAGCGAGCTTGTCCCGCGCGCCCTGCCTTGACCAAGCCCAGGCATTGCCATGCCTGGGTGTCTTAGGTCTCTCAGCCCCGCATGGAAATGCGGGGCCGGTTTGATGTCTTCCGGGCGAAGCCCAGGCATTTCCGGGGGGCCATGCCTGGGTGCCTTGTTGCCTTCGCGCCTCTGTTTAGCGGTAGGGCCGCAGGCCCACCTCTTCCCCCCAATCCCCATTGCCCCCCCAGCCCAGGCACCTCCCTTGGGCAGACCGCAATTCCCCGGACTCTAGCGCCTATCATTCGTCCCTGCCCACCTGCCCCTGTAGAATACGCCATCATGAAATACGCGATCATTATCGCCGACGGTGCCGCCGACTTTGCCCTTGAGGAATTGGGAGGCAAGACGCCGTTTGAAGCCGCCCGCAAGCCGCACACCGACCGCCTCAGCAGCGAAGGCCGGCAGGGTTCGGTGGCCACCACGCCCACGGGCATGCCCTGCGGGTCGGACGTCTGTTGCATGAGCGTGTTGGGCTACGACCCGCTGCGCTATCATCGCGGGCGGGCGCCGCTGGAAGCCGCGGCCCTGGGCATCGCCCTTTCGCCTTCGGACTGGATCTTCCGCGTGAACCTGGTGACGGTCATCGACGGCTTGATGCAGGATCACTCGGCTGGGCACATCAGCAATAACGAGGGCTGGGGCCTGTTGTCCGATCTGGCCAAGACGGTGCGGGTCGACGGCATGACGCTGTATCCGGGCGTGAGCTACCGCAATATTCTGGTGGATTCCTCAGGCCAGCGCGATTGGAGCGGGCTGGTGACCACGCCGCCGCACGACATCCCCGGCGAGCCGATGCGCAAGTATCTGCCCACGGGCAATCCCCATGCGGCCATTCTGGATCGGATGATCAGCGAAAGCGAAACGCTCTTTGCCGCCCACGAGATCAACCTCACCCGCCGGGAACTGGGCGAAGTGCCGGCCACGCACGTCTGGCCGTGGGGCCAGGGACGCATGCCGCAGATCCCCAGCTTTCAGTCCCAGTACGGGCTGCGCGGGGCGATGATCACGGCGGTGGATCTGCTGGCGGGCCTGTCGTCGTTTATCGCGTGGGATCGGCTGGACGTGCCGGGCCAGACCAGCTACCACGACACGGATTACGCCGCGGCCGGTCGGTTCGGCATTGCCGCGCTGGATGATTACGACCTGGTGTGCATCCACGTCGAAGCCCCCGACGAAGCCTCGCACGCAGCCGACGCCAAGACCAAGGTGGTCGCCATCGAGGCCATCGACCAGCACATCGTCGGGCCCGTGCACCAGGCGCTGGCGCAGCGGGCAGCCGGGGGCGAGCCCTATCGGATGCTCTATTTGCCGGACCACTACACCTGCGTGCACACCCGCAAGCACGACCCCACGCCGGTGCCGTTTGCCGTGTGCGGGCACCACATCCACAGCGTGCTTAAGCGCCCCTTCAGCGAAGCCAACGCGGCGGAGAGCGACTTAAAGATTCACTTCGGGCACGAGCTGATGGAGTATTTTTTACGCAGCGGGATGGCGTAAACGGCGCGGGCACGGGGGAATCTTTCCGCCGGCTGCGAAATGACCAAATGCCCAGGGATTTTTTCCCTGGGCTTTAGCGGCGCGGTTAGAACACGCGGTAGACCAGGTCGTCGCCGAAGCGGCGGTGCAGCAGGCGGTCGAGGATGTCCGGCAGGCGGCGCAGGCGCGTGGGGGGCCGCCCGGGCGGCGGGGCGGGGCTGACCAGGAACAATTCGTGCGTGGCGGGGTCGAACCACCCGCGATAGAACTGCTCAACGTCTTCATTGGCCCAGGCCAGGTTCTTGGCGTGCGCGGTGCCCTTCTGCACGCGCAGGTGCGTGCCGTTCCAGACCCACATGTAGCGGTCCTGCAGCGAATCGGAACGCCCGCCCAGGTAATTGGGGGCGGCTGGCTCAGGCGCGGATCGCTGGGAATTAGCCATGGGAGAGCACCAAAAGAGCAGGGCGTCCTTGAGAATCATCGGAACCAACGGGGGGGCCTTTGTGGGGTTATAAGGGCGATTGAGCGGGGGTAGCCAAGTTTGCGGCTGATTATCCTGAGCGTGACGACTGTGACGGCCCGGCAGGAATAACCCGCTGGCCAGGCGGCGCGGCTGGTCAGAGCGAGGTTTTTAGACTAAAATCATTACCCCAATGTTTCGGGCATAACCCTTTAGAGGCCCATCACCCCCCCCGGACCCCCTGGAACCCCCCGGAACCCCCCGGAATCCCCGGAAGTTGAACCCCGGCCCCCCCGGAACCCCAGAGCCCGGAACCTGAAAGTATCCGCCTCCCCGGTTGCCTCCCCTTACACCGGCCCAGCGGCCGATAGATAACTGACCAAAAGGCCCCGACGGGCCAGCGTTTTTCCTGATCGACTCATCCATAGCCAAAGTAGAGATATGTCACGCCAGAACATTCGTAACATCGCGATCATTGCTCACGTCGACCACGGCAAGACGACCCTGGTGGACCAGTTGCTGCGTCAGAGCGGGCAGTTCCGCCAGGGGGAATTGGCCGGCGAGTGCATTCTGGACTCCAATCCGCTCGAGCGCGAGCGGGGGATCACCATCCTGGCCAAGAATTGCGCCATCGACTACACCGACCGCAACGGCGAGCGGGTGCACATCAACATCGTGGACACGCCGGGGCACGCGGACTTTTCCGGCGAGGTGGAGCGGGTGCTCAAGCTGGCTGACGGCGTGCTGCTGCTGGTGGATTCCTCCGAAGGCGTGATGCCGCAGACCCGCTATGTGCTCAGCAAGGCCCTGGCGTCCGGGCTGCGCCCGATCGTGGTGATTAACAAGATGGATCGGCCCGACGAGCGGCATCAGGAAGTGCTTAACGAAGTGTTTGATCTTCTGGTGGAGCTGGGGGCGGACGACCACGCCCTGGATTTCCCGATTATTTATGCTTCGGGGCGCGACGGCTGGGCCACGCGGGACCACGCCCTGGTGGCGGGGCTGTTGGGCGGGGCGACCGAGGGGCGGGACATTCACGACTTGTTTGACACCATCATCGAATACGTGCCGGTGCCGGACCTGGATGGGTCAGCTCCACTGCAGGTGCTGATCACCTCGCTGGACTACAGCGATTACGTGGGGCGCATCGGCATCGGGCGGGTGTTTGCCGGGACGCTTGTGGCGGGCAAGGAAGTGATGGTGATCGACCGCAACGGCGTGCAGAGCCTGCAGAAAATCGGGCAGATTCTGCATTTTGAAGGGTTGACCCGCAAATCCGTGGAGCAGATTGAAGTAGGGGACTTGTGCGCGGTGGTGGGCTTGGAGCACGTGGACATCGGCAACACGCTGGCGGACCCGGCTGACCCCAAGCCGCTGCCGGTGGTGGCGGTGGACGAGCCGACGCTGCACATGTCGTTTCGCATTAACGACGGCCCCTTCTCCGGGCGCGAGGGTCGCTATGTGACGAGCCGGCAGATCCGCGAGCGGCTGGAGAAGGAACTGCAGTCGAACGTGGCCCTGCGGGTGGAAATTCGCGGGGAGGAATTCGTGGTTTCCGGGCGCGGGCTGCTGCACCTGGGGATTTTGCTGGAGAACATGCGGCGGGAGGGGTTTGAGCTGACGGTGGGCAAGCCGGAGGTGATTTATCACCAGGAAGGCGGGCGGCGGTTGGAGCCCATCGAACTGCTGGTGGTGGACGTGCCCAATGAAAGCGTGGGCCCGGTGATGCAGCTGTTGGGCGATCGGCGGGCGGAGATGAGCAAGATGCACTCGCATCGCGGACGGACGCAGTTGGAATTCACCATTCCCGCACGCGGGCTGATCGGGCTGCGCAGCCGGATTCTGACGGCCACGGCCGGCGAAGCGGTGATGAACCACCGCTATCACAAATACGACGAATTCCGCGGGTTGATTCCCGGGCGGAGCGCGGGGGTGATGGTGGCCACGGAGACCGGGTCGGTGACGGCCTATGCGTTGGATCAGCTGTCGGACCGGGGGGTGATGTTCGTCGAGCCCGGCGAGCAGGTGTACGAAGGGCAGATCGTCGGCGAGCACTGCAAGGACAACGATATATCGGTGAACGTGGTGCGGCAGAAAAAGCTGACGAACATGCGGGCAGCCTCGAAGGACGCGACGGTGGTGTTGAAGGCGGCCCGGCGGATGTCGCTGGAAGTGGCGCTGGAATACATCGAAGAGGACGAGCGGGTGGAGCTGACGCCGCAGTCCGTGCGGCTGCGCAAGCGGCACTTGAAGGAAGCGGACCGGCGGCGGCTGGTGCGGCGGGCGGCTTCGGTGGAAGTGTGAGCGGAGGGGGGGGAGTGGGGGTTAGGGATTAGGGGTTGGGGATTGGGGAAAGGCAAAGGGAAAAAGACTATTCCCTGTACCCTGTACCCTTAATACCCATGCCGGAAACAAAATCCGCGGCTGGCGCCGCGGCTTGGATGATTTTCGAGTGGTGTGAGGCACGATGGAAAAAAACCCAGGCCACGGGCGGCCTGGGTTTATGGTTTCAGCGAGCGTTGCGACAAGCGAATGAATCAGGCGGCTTGCTTGCGGAGACGAGGCATGGTCTTGACCGCAGCCAGGCCGCCGAGGACCGCCAGGCCGGCCCAGACGGCGCTGGGCACGGGCACCACCGGGCAGCAATCCGGGCCATAGATGTCCGCGGTGGCGAACTTGTGTCCGGCTTTGGCCACCACGGTCACTGTGCCGGGCTTGTAGGCTTTGTCCAGGGTGAAGGAAAAATAGCCCTTCTTAAAGCTGTCCTTGACATCCCACTTGATGCCGGTGTAACCGGTGCTGCCGTCCTTGCCCAGGTCCACCTCGCAAACGGGATCGTAATCAATGACGTGCTTAAGGCAGTCGCCGAGCTCCAGCAGCCAGTGGCTTAAGTCGCGGCCTTTGAGTTCCTCGACCTTGTACGTCCAGGTGTTGTCCACCACGCAGATGAAGGTGATTTTGAATTTGGTGTCTTTGTTGTCGTTGAGCTTGATATAAGCGGTGGTCGGTCCGGGCACGGAGCCGGCCCAGGCGGCGGAAGTCATCATGACGCTGGCTAAGACAGCATAGAAGCAGATTCTGAGTTTCATTGTTTTCCCTCCTGCTGGTGATTTGCGACGACCATACGAAACAGAGTCTGACGACGACCCCTTAAGTACAAAAGATAAATATACCAGAGAGCAGTGATAGTTTAGAATAATCACAATCAGAATAGCTGTTTGGCGGGTTTAGCAGGATTGAGAATAAGTAATGATTTGTCAGCGACAGACTTAGCGGAGGGTATCTTCGTAAGCCTAAGGACTGGCGGGGAGATTTGCGCCGTTTTTCCCAATAAAGCAGGTCGAATTCTTGGTGTAATTTGGGGGATATGGGCGGGATGTGTAAGGTCGGCGGATTCGGGGCTGCTTTATATAGATGCTGATGTGGGGGGTGGAGATCGGCTGTGGTGAATGGGCGGTTGGTATGTCAACAAAAAAGGCCCAGGCTGCGGTGAGCCTGGGCTTTGCCATGATGGAGGGAGGCTTGAAAGCGTGTGCGATAGAGATCAGTGGTGCCGCTTGCGGAGGCGGGGCATGGTTTTGACCGCAGCCAGACCGCCGAGGACCGCCAGGCCGGCCCAGACGGCTGAGGGCACGGGCACGGTGATGACCGGGCAATTGCAGTCCGGGCCATAGATGTCGGCGGTGGCGTACTTGGTGGACGCTTTGGCCAACACGGTCAGCGTGCCCGGTTCGTAGGCGTTGTCGAGGGTGAACGAGAAGTAGGCGCTCTTGAAGTCCTCGCTCACGTTCCACTTGATGCCGTAATAGCCGGTGCTGCCGTCCTTGCCGATGTCGGCGGAGCTGGGCTTGAAGGTGACTACGTTGTCCAGGCAGGCGCCCAGTTCCAGCAGCCAGTGGCTTAGGTCGCGGCCTTTGAGTTCCTCGACCTTGTACGTCCAGGTGGTGCCCACCACGCTGGTGAAGGAAATCTTAAATTGAGTGTCCTTGCTGTCGTTGAGTTTGAGAGTGGCCGACAGCGGACCGGGTACCGAACCAGCCCAGGCCGCTGACGTCATCATGATGCCCGCCAGAAGAGCGCAGGCAAAAGCGGAAAACCTCATGCTGACCCTCCTTGTGTAAGCCCGGAAAAACTTAAAGGCACACTGCGGACGACGGCCAAGCGCGCGAGGCGTCACTAGAGGGAAATGTATCACCAGATTGGAAGCGTCCTAACCAAATGCACGGCCAACGCGCGCGATGGGGAGGGATTCCGTAATTACCTAGGCGTCAAGGCGTTAGTCGCACCGGGGTCAGGCGTGGGGTGGAAGAAGCCACGCGAACGCCCTGAAAATGGCGGGAAAAGCAGGCTGGCGAGGGCGTAACCTGGGAAACGCAGGGGCTGTGCGCAGGGTTTAACGGATTTAACTTCGCGCCTGATTTGCGGAAGGGAGGAGAGGGGGATCGGCGGTGCGGGGCTTAAGAGAAGAAGTGTTAAGAATAGATAGCACGCCAATGGTGTTTGTCCAGCGGCCCGAGGTTTTTGAGGTGGTGAGTTTTGTCGGCCAGGTTAGCGACGACGCGGGTGCCGTCGGCGAAAGTGGAGCGTTGCAGGGCGCCGTCGTCGCTGAGAAGTTCGAAGTCAATCATTTCCAGAGGACCGATGGTTTTGTGAAGTTTGGCCACGGGAAGGGCGGCGGCGATGGCTTCCTGGACCGGGGGGTCTTCCAGGCGGATGAGGAAGGAATAGGTGGTGCGTTTCTGGATGTCGATCCAGGCGTACTGTTTGCCGAAGGGAAAGAGACTGGGTGGGTAACCGTGCAGGGCGTCGAGGGCGGCTTTTAAGTGGGGCAGGCCTGAACCCTGACGGCCAAGGTTGTGGGGCAAGTCGGCTAAGGGAAATCCGGGATTGGCGTTGTAGTTGTGGACTTCCCACCAGTCATGGATGCAGGAATCGTGGAGGACGAGGGAGGACATGGGCACGAGGGTGGATTGGGCGAGTCCCTCGGCGGGGGGGAGCATCTTGGTGGTGCCCACGTCGTAGAAGGGAGCGTAGTGATCGCTCAGTCCCTCGCTGGAGACCACGCGATTGCCGACGGTCGGCGGGCTGAAGAGCTGCTGCGTCCAGCGGAGGTCATCGCGGCGGCCCATGGGTTTATGCGCGTGGTGGGCGTGGTCGGTGTTGAAGCAGGGCATGCCCGGGAGCATGGCGTTGACGTCGAAGTGGAGCCAGTCCATGGCCTGCATGTCGGCGGCGAGGCGGTGTTTGAGGTGATCGATCTGGTAAGGGGTGCAGGCCCAGTACCACTGGAAGTCGTCGATTTTCCAGTTGGGGATGGGTTGATGGTGTTGGTCGTGGCGAAAGATGCGACGGCGGTGGGGGGCGGTTGGTTCGTCGAGGGCTTCGATGATCCAGCCCCAGGGGGACAGATGCGTTCCGGGGATGGCGTGGAGCTGGTCGATCTGGGAGTCGGAGAGGTGGATGGGGTCGTCGCCACCCATTTTGAAGTTGTCGCTGTAGCAGCAGAAGCGGGCGGGGAAATAGAAGGCTGAGTCAAAGCCGAGGTTTTTGAAGGCTTGGGCGGAGTGGACGTAGTCAAGGTCGGTGGTGTGGTTGTACCCGATGAAGGCGAAGACGGAACCGAATAGATCGCGGACGATAGGCTTGGCGGCGATTTTTTGGTCCCAGGTAACGAAGCGATTGCGCTCGATCAGGCGAGCGCGGTAGCGTTTGCAGAGGCTGGGGAGGTTCGGGTCGGTGGGATAGAGGCGGACGGTGGCGTCCACCCAGCCGTCGACAGGGCAGTGCTGGTGGCGGAAATAGGCGAAGAGACGGTTGGCGGATTGCCCGAAGCTGGCTTTCCAGTTGGCGTCGGAATCGTGCGTGACCAGCAGGCCGGCGTGGGGAGTGAGCAGGCCGAACATGGACATGGTCAGGCCGTAATGCCCGTGGTGGCCGGCAATGGCGTGCCAATCGTTGGAGCGGGGACTGAGCAGGACACCTTGGTAGAAGGGGATGGCCAGGCGGAACCCGTCGGCAGGGAGTAAAGAGGCTGAACCCAGGCATGGCGATGCCTGGGCTTGGGGGGCGGTTGCGGGTTTACTTCCGGGGGCGGGGGTGAAGCTGCCGGGGAGGGTGATGTATTCGATGTCGGGAACGTTGGTCGAGAGGGTGACGGCGACGTGATCGGAGTGGAGGGACCAGGCAAATTCGATGGGGCAGTCGTGGAGGTGGTGGCGGACGAGGATGCGGTCGGAGTGTTTTGCGACGGTGGCGTGGCCGAGGGGAATGGGCGTGTCCTGATCGCCATAGCGAAAGCAGGCGGTGTGACGGGGATCGAGTTGCCAGGCGCGGTTGCGGCGGCGGTCTTCGAGGACGACGGTCAGGGCGTCGTCGGAGATATACAGTTGGAGGTTGGCGTTTTCCAGAGAGGGCACAGGTGGGACTCCGGCTGGTGATAACTCGGTCGGGTGAAGACACCCAGCGACGATAGCGGCAGGGGGCGCGGAATCCAAACGGTTCGCGGGGAACGGGTTGAATGTCGGGCGAATGGAAAGTGGCGATGGAGTATGATTCTGGCTTGCCGACGGAGAGTTAAGTCAACGCGTGGAAGGAGTGCAGGATGGGTTTTCCCAAGGGATTTGTGTGGGGCGCGGCGGCGTCTTCGTATCAGACGGAGGGGGCGTGGAATGAGGATGGCAAGGGGCTAAGCACGTGGGACGTGTTCGCCCGCGAAAAGGGGAAGACGTGGAACGGGCACACGGGGGAGGTGGCGTGTGATTTCTATCATCGCTACGCGGAAGACGTGCAGCTGATGAAGGAGATCGGGCTGAGGGCGTATCGGTTTTCGGTGTCGTGGCCGCGGATTCTGCCCGAGGGGGTGGGGAAGGTCAATGAAAAAGGATTGGCGTTTTACGATCGGCTGATCGACGCGCTGCTGGCGGCGGGGATTGAGCCGTACCCGACGCTGTTTCATTGGGATTATCCGCTGGCGCTGCATCATCGGGGCGGGTGGTTGAATCGGGAAAGCCCGCAGTGGTTTGCGGACTATGCGGCGGTGCTGGCCAGGCGGTTGGGCGATCGGGTTAAGACTTGGATCACGTGGAATGAGCCACAGGTTTTCGTGGGCTGCGCGTACAAGCGGGCGTGGCACGCGCCGGGGTTTGATCTGCCGATGCCGGAGCTGCTGACGGTGGCGCATCATGTGTTGATGTCGCACGGCCTGGCGGTGAGGGCGATCCGGGAGCACGGCCGACAGAAGCATGAGCCGAGGGTGGGGATCGCGGCGGCGGGATTGATGTTCTATCCAGCCAGTGCGCGGGCGGAGGACGTGGAGGCGGCGCGGCGGAAGCTGTTTGGGGTCAAGGGGCAGAATGTGTGGAACACGGGGTGGCTGAGCGATCCGATGATTTTCGGGGAGTATCCGCAGGAAGGGCTGCGGATGTATCACGGTGTTCTGCCGCGGATCGAGCGGGGGGACATGGAGATCATTGGGCAGAAGCTGGATTTTTACGGGGTGAATATTTATCACGGGGCGCCGGTGCGGATGGGCGAGGACGGCGAGCCGGCGGTGGTGGATTTCCCGGTGGGTCAGGCCTACACGCCGATGGACTGGCCGGTGACGCCGGCGATGCTGTATTGGGGCCCGAAGCTGGTGGCGGAGAGGTATAAGGTTCCGCTGATGGTGACGGAGAATGGGATGTCCAGCGCGGATTGGGTGAGCGTGGACGGGAAGGTTCACGATGCGCTGCGGATTGACTATGTGCAGAGGTATCTGCGGGAGTTGCGGAGGGCGATCGACGAGGGGGTGGACGTGCGGGGGTATTTGTATTGGTCGCTGATGGACAATTATGAGTGGCACATGGGGTATCGGCAGCGGTTTGGAATGATGTTCATTGACTATCCGACGCAGCAGCGAACGCTGAAGGATTCGGCGCTGTGGTATCGGCAGGTGATCGCGGGCAACGGGGGGAACGTGTAGGGGGGCAAGGGTGAGCGCGGGGCGAGATAAGCGCACACATCACCCGTTGGGATGATGTGTGGCACCCGGCGGGGACGAGGTTCGTGGGGCCCGGTAAGCGCGGGGGCGAGATAACCGCACACATCACCCGTTGGGATGATGTGTGGCAGCCGGCTGGTCGGCGCGGGGGGATTGAGGTGTCCTATAAAAGGATGGGCGGGGGATATGGCGAGGATTTTATTTTCGAACCGTGCGGGATTCCCTTATAGGTTTTGCGTCACGGCGGCTGTTGGTTGTGGCCCAGGTGGCGGCGAGGATTGGCAGCGCGTCGGGGGAGCGAGCGCGAGCGAAATAAAAAAAGATTTTAAGGTCTGATCGCTATTGGCCCGATGGATGATTCCAGATTGGCGGGATTTGCCCTGGACGCCATTTTTTAGGAGGTGGAAGGGGCGGAAGTTTTTTTAATGTTCCGGTTAACTTCCAGCAGGTGAAGGACCTAGAATAGGCCAACTCAATCTTGCGGGGGGTGCATTGGGCGGGGCGACAAATGCCTTCATGGATGGTTCGGGCGTTGAAATTATTTTGGATTTGCGATTGGGAGGGGAAGGGGACAGGTGGGCGGTAATAGCCGTAGCTTGAGAATTGACATCGGCCATGCGGGAGTTTTTAATCCGCTCATGGTCACGGGGGCGACACGTGCATTTTTTGGTTGGGTTGCGGCCACGGCCGCGGCCAATTCACTTTTGACATTTTCGATCAGGTCCCTGCGTGGGGAGCCTGTAATTGAGATCGCGTTGGCAGACTAAACCAGACCCTGATCGCCTAGGGAGGATTTCCATGCGACATATCCGCAAGAACCGAATCAACCGTTCCGCCAAGCAGGCCAAGACCGTCCAAGCGGAAAAACTCCATGCCGAACATTCGGACAAGCAGAGCTGGGCGGGGCTGGAGGCTCTTGAGCCGCGCCTGATGCTGGCGGTGGACCTGGCGATTGATGCGCCGGCGGACCTGTTGTGGTACGTGGCCACGCCGGGCCAGAGCATCACGATTCCCCTGGAGATCCAGAACAACGGGGCGACGGCGGCGGGCAGCGCGTTTGACGTGACGCTGTATGGATCGGACGACACGGAAATCACCACCGGTGACACGGTGGTGGCGAACATGAACCTGCTGTGGATGCCGGCGAACACGGCGTTCAGCCAGGAATTCACATTTACGGCGCCGACGCAGGCGGGGACGTATTACCTGTCGGTGATGGCGGATGCGGGCGCGGACGTGGCGGAATCCAGCGACGTGAACAACTGGGGTTCGACGATCGTGCTGACGGTGGGGGCGGTGCGGAACGCGGACGCCAACGGGACGTGGAACGTGGCCAACGTGTATGAGCGGGGGAATCTGACGCTGACGGCAGGGACGATTTCAGCGGCGACGCTGCTGGGTTCCGACGGCAGCTCCATCGCGATCACTTCGGGCAGCTACAAGGTGTCGCCCGAAGGCCGGGTGGGGATGACGCTCAACAGCACGGACGCGGAAGACCCGCAGATGTACGCGATTGGGGCGATCAACGGGGCCAAGGACGCGATGTTTTTCCGCACGGCGGCGGGGGACGACAGCGGTGATCCGGAAACGGGCCTGGCGATTCGGCGGGCGGCTTCGGGCTATACCGCGGTCAGTCACGGCGCCGGGACGTGGGAGGTTTTCAGCCCGGCGGGCAAGGGAGCGTTTGTGCTCAGCGCCGCGGGGGCGATCACCGACGCGGACTGGACGGGGATCAACTCGGACGACGACTTTGCCGACGAAACGGGGACGTATACGCTCAGCGCCGCGGGCGTGGTGACGATGGCGCTGCCGGGCGTGGGCGCGGGATTGGCGCAGACGGGCAACATGAATGCTTCCAAGGACCTGATCGCGCTGACGGACACGACGATGTCCGGCGACGATTCGGGCTTTACGGTGCTGGTCAAGCGCTCGGGTGTTTACGCCAACTCGGACATCGAGGGCACGTGGCATCTGCAGACGACCGAGGGCACGGGGCAGGTGAGTTTTGACGACGCCGGGGCGGTGACGGGCGGTCACGTGCTCCTAACGGACGGGACGAACGTGGAGGTCGAAAGCGGCACGTACACGATAAACGCCGACGGGACGTGGAGCGCTTCGCTGACGCTCAGCGCAGGCGGACCGATGGTGATTGCCGGTTCGATGAACGCGGGCAAGCAGGTGATGGTGTTCGCGGCGGAGACGATCGACGGGGATCCAAATCCGTCGGAGACGGCGGATTTCGGCATGCTCATGAAGTTCAGCGATGCGGAGGCGGACGTGCGGGGTGACGGCGAGAGCATCGTCAGCGGGGACGCCACGCCGTCGGTGGATGACCTGACTGATTTCGGCGCCACGGCCCTGGCGGGCGGGACGGTGACGCGGACGTTTACCTTGCACAACACCGGGGCCAGCACGCTGACGCTGACGGGCACGCCGAAGGTCGCCATCAGCGGGGCGAACGCGGCGGACTTTACGGTGGTGGCGCAGCCGGCGGCGACGGTGGCGGCGGGCGGGAGCATCACCTTCAACATCAAGTTTGATCCCAGCGCCGTCGGCGAGCGTAACGCGACGGTGACGATCCAGAACAGCGACGTGAACGAAGGGACGTACACCTTCGCCATCATGGGCATTGGCACGGCCAACGAGATCGACGTGCAGGGCAACGCGACGTCGATCGCGGACGGGGACATCACGCCCAGCGTGGCGGACGACACGGACTTCGGCAACGTGGTGCTGGGCGCCGACGCGGCGCACACGTTCACGATTCTGAACACGGGCAACGCGGCGTTGACGCTGCACGCCACGGAAGGCAGCCGGGTGGCCATTTCCGGGACCAACGCGGCGGACTTCGTGGTGACGACGCAGCCGGCAGACGTGACGATTGACGGGGAAGACAGCCTGACGTTTGTGATCACGTTTGAGCCGACGGCGGTGGGCGTGCGGAACGCGATCGTGACGATCGTCAACAACGACGGCAACGAAAGCCCGTACAACTTCAACATCAAGGGCACGGCGATCGCGCCGGAGATCGACGTCAAGGGCAACAACGTGTCGATCGTGGACGGCGACGCGACGGCGGCGACGACGGACCACACGGACTTCGGCAGCGCGGACATCACTTCGGGGACGGTGAACCGGACGTTTACGATTTACAACACGGGGACGTCGGCGTTGACGCTGGCGACGTTGGAGTCCGAGCGGGTAGTGGTGGGCGGCGTGGACGAGTTGGATTTTGAAGTCATCACGCAGCCGAACACGGACACGATCGCGGCGGGAGCCAGCGCGACGTTCGTGGTGCGGTTCAACCCCTCGGCGGCGGGCGTGCGGAACGCGACGCTTTCGATCGCCAACGATGACAGCAACGAAAATCCCTACAACTTCAGCATCAAGGGCACGGGCACGGCCACGCCGGAGATCGCGGTGTGGGGCGGCTTGGGCCCGATTGAGATCGTCGACGGGGATGCCACGCCTGCGACGGATGACGACACGGACTTCGGCAGCGTGCCGGTGACCGGGTTCTCGGAGACCAATCAGTTTGAAATCCGCAACACCGGTTCGGGGACGCTGAACCTGGCGGCGGTGGCCGGTTCGCGGGTGACGATCAGCGGGGCGAACGCGGCGGACTTTACGGTGGCGCTGGCGCCTTCGCAGACCGTGGCGGCCGGGGGCGTGAGCGGCTTCCAGATCACGTTCAATCCCAGCGCGGCGGGCGTGCGGAACGCGATCGTGACGATCACCAACAACGACAGCAACGAAAGCCCGTACAACTTCAACATCAAGGGCACGGGGACGGTGGCGGACGGCCAGGTCAAGGGCAACAACGTGGTGATCGCGGACCACGACCTGACGGCGGCGACGACGGACCACACGGACTTCGGCAGCGCGAACACGGTCGGGTCCACGGTGGACCGGACGTTCACGATCGTGAACACGGGCAACATCGCCCTGAGCCTTGAAGCGCTCGAGGCGGACCGGGTGACGGTGGGCGGCGTCGCGGCGGCTGATTTCACGGTGCTCACGCAGCCGGCCACGGACACCATCGCGGTGGGCGGCAGCGCCACGTTCGTGGTGCGGTTTGAACCCACGGCGGTGGGGGTGCGCAATGCGACGTTGACGGTGGCCATGATCAACGTGCTGGGCGACAAGATGGCCTACGATTTTGCCGTCAAGGGCACGGGCCTGGAGACGCCGGAGATCGACGTGCAGGGCAACGGCGCGTCGATCGCCGACGGGGACATCACGCCCAGCGTGGCGGACGACACGGACTTCGGCACGGTGCTGGCCAACGGGCACACGCAAGAGATGACCTTTACGATCAAGAACACGGGATCGACGGCGCTGAATCTGACGGGCACGCCGCGGGTGACGGTCACGGGGGCGAACGCGGCGGACTTCACGGTTACGACGCAGCCCTCGGCGGCCTCGATTGCCAGCGGCGGCGACGACCTGACGTTTGTGGTCACGTTCGAACCGTCGGCGGTGGGCGTGCGGAACGCGGTGATCAACATCGCCAATAACGACAGCAATGAAGGGCCCTACAACTTCAACATCAAGGGCACGGGCGTGCTGCCGGAGATCGACATCAAGGGCAACAACGTGTCGATCGTGGACGGCGACGCGACGGCGTCGGCGGCGGACCACACGGACTTCGGCAATACCGAGCTCAACAGCGGCACGGTGACGCGGACGTTCACCATCTACAACACGGGCACGGCGACGCTGAGGCTCTCGGACACGCCGATCGTGGCCAAGGGCGGGGCGAACGCGGCGGACTTCACCGTGACGCAGCCGGTCGCGGACGAGATCGCCGCGGGTGGCAGCACCACGTTTACGGTGGAATTCAATCCGTCGGCGGCCGGCGTGCGCAACGCGACGCTTTCGATCGCCAACAGCGACCCGAACGAAAATCCCTACAACTTCAGCATCAAGGGCACGGGCGTCACGGCGGCGGAGATGGACGTGCGGGGCGGCGACGGCTCGGTGACAATCACCGACGGCGACGCGACGCCCGCGGCCGGCGACGGCACGAGCTTCGGCGAGACGGACGTGACCGGCGGCACGGTGGCCCATCAGTTCGTGATCGAGAACCTCGGCTCGCTGCCGCTGAACCTGACGGGAGCCACGAAGGTGGCGCTGAGCGGGACGCATGCGGCGGACTTCACCGTCACGCAGATGCCGGTGAGCAGCGTGGGCGTGGGCACCAGCTCGGTGTTCCAGATCACCTTCAACCCCTCGGCGACGGGACTGCGGACGGCCACGGTGACGATCGCCAACAACGATCCGAACGAAGGGCCCTACAACTTCAACATCTCCGGCACGGGTTATGTCCGGGACATTGACGTGCAGGGCAACGGCGTGAGCATCGTGGACGGGGCGGCGACGGCCACGACGACCAACTACACCGATTTCGGCAGCACGGACGCGACCACGGGCGCCGCGGTGACGCGGACGTTCATCATCGGCAACGCGGGCGACCACGTGCTGACGCTGTCGGGCGACAAGGTGGCGCTCAGCGGCGATGACGCGGATCAGTTCACGGTGGTGACAATGCCGTCGGCCACGGTGGCGGCGGGCGGATATTCATTCTTCCAGATTCGCTTCGACCCGACGAGCGTGGGCGTGAAGAACGCGACGGTGACGGTGACCAGCGATGATCCGGACGCGGAAGGGACGTTCACCTTCGCGATCAAGGGCACGGGCACGGAAGCGCCGGAGATCAACGTGCAGGGCAACAGCGTGACGATCGTGGACGGTGACGCGGGGTCCACGCTGGCGGACCACACGCACTTCTCCTCGAGCGTGCTGGTGGAAGGCGGGACGGCGAGCCGAACGTTCACGATTCAGAACACGGGAACGTCGGCCCTGACCGTGGGCGCCATCACCTTCACAGGCACGGCGGCGGCGGAATTCACGGTGACGGACGCCCCGGACGCCACGGTGGCGGCGGGCGACAGCACGACGTTCACGGTGGAGTTCGATCCCACGGTCGCGGGCATGCGTTTTGCGACCATCAACATCGCCAATGACGACAGCAACGAGAATCCCTACGACTTCCACATCACGGGCACGGGCATTGACAACGTGCCGGAGATCAACGTGCAGGGCAACGGGGCGTCGATCGCCGACGGCGACGTGACGCCGAGCACCAGCGACCACACCAACTTCGGCACGGCCGGCTATGGCGCCAATGAGGACGAAGGTCTCAGTTCGATCGTGCGGACGTTCACCATCCAGAACACCGGCGTGGCGGAATTGAATCTGACGGGCACGCCGCTGGTGGAGATCGGTGGCGCCAACGCGGATGACTTTGAGGTGACGGTGCTGCCGGCCGATTCCGTGGCGGCGGCGGGCACGACGACGTTCCAGGTGACGTTCACGCCCGGGGCTCTGGGCACGCGGACGGCGACGATCAGCATCGCCAGCGACGACAGCGACGAGAACCCCTACAACTTTGCCATCAGCGGCACGGGGGCGGAGCTGCCGAAGATGGTGGTGTCGGGCACGGATGACGAGGTGATTTCGGACGGGGACGTTGCCCCGACGGAAGACGATGGCACGGACTTCGGGACGGCCAGCACGGTGCTGGATCAGACCGTGACCCGGACCTTCACGATCACCAACACCGGCCTGAACTATCTGTCGATCGGCACGGTGTCGATCACGGGGGCGCACGCGGCGGACTTCACGGTTACCGCGCAGCCGGGCACGTTTGTGCCAGCCGATGACGGTACCACGACGTTCACCGTAACGTTTGACCCGACCGCGGTCGGCATACGGACGGCGACGGTGAGCATCACCAGCGACGACACCTCGACTTCGCCTTACACTTTCGCGATCACCGGCTACGGTTCGGATGTGCCGGAGATGGATGTGCAGGGCAATGGCGCATCGATCGTCAACGGCGACGATGCACCGAGCGCTGATGATCACACGGACTTCGGCACGGCGGGCATTGGCGCCGAGGCCGAGGGCGGCAGTTCGGTGACCCGGACGTTCACCATCGCCAACACCGGTGGGGACGCGCTTAACCTCACCGGCACGCCGGTGGTGGAGGTAAGCGGCGTGAACGCAGCTGACTTTGTGGTGACGGTGCTGCCGGCCGATACGGTGGCGGCGGCGGGCACGGCGACCTTTGAAGTGACGTTTACGCCGTCGGGGTTGGGTGCGCACCACGCGACGATCACCATCGCCAACGACGATACGGACGAGAATCCCTATGTGTTTGACATCACCGGCACGGGCGCGGAACTGCCCAAGATGGTGGTGACGGGTAGGGATCAGGTGACGCCGGGCGAGCCGGAATTCGAGATTACCGATGGCGACGCCACCCCGCGATTCGAGGACGGCACGCGATTTGTGGCCGCCAGCGTCAGCGGGGAGGAGACGTTTGTCGGCACGTTCGCCATCATCAACAGCGGTCTGGCTGATTTGAACATCACCAGCGTGACCATCACCGGAACCCATGCGGGCGACTTCACGGTCAGCGATCAGCCTGACGCCGTGGTGGTTGCGGAAGGCGGCGCGACGACGTTTACCGTTACCTTTGACCCGACCGCGACGGGCTTGCGGACGGCCACGGTGACCATCGTCACGGACGACCCGTCCACCTCGCCCTATACCTTCACCGTCGACGGCACAGGATTGGTCTAAGCGGTGGGAAGCCCGCGGCGGAAGCTGCGGGGGATATTGGATAAAGCGTGACTTCTACGGGCGGCTTCGGCCGCCCGTTTTTTTTGGGGGGGGGAGGGAGGAGAACAGAAAGGAGAGAGTAGAGAGGAGAAAGTAGAGAGGGGAGAGGGGAGGAGGGGATTGGAGTCGCGCGGTGGACGGGGGACTAACCGGCGGGCTTCCGCCCGCGGCTATGGAGAGGGGTGGGGGGCGGGGACGAAGCGGGGAGGGGGCCTTCGGCCCGCCCGCCAAACGAGGAGATGTCCGGGGATTTCTTCGCTGGGGTTTTTGCGGGTGTGTGGGGAAGGACCATCGGCAAGGTTGGGATCGGACACGGGGGAGCAAGGTTCTGATATCATTCGTCGACGTCGGCAGAGGGAAGTCAGGAGGACGACCAGCGAGGGGAAATTGGCGGCGGCGGGGAGTTCAAAAGCCCTTTTTTCTGGGAATCTCAACGTGGTCAAACAACTTGGACTGGGATTGGCGGTGCTGGTGTTCGCGGCGACGGCGCTGGCGGAACAGAGCCAGGACTTTTCGGGCTGGCAGGGTATCCGGGTGATCGAACAGGAAGGGGGGCCCTGGTATGTGCGGGCGGCGGATCTGGAGGGGGACGGGCGGCAGGAACTGGTGGTGGTCAATCGCCAGCAGAGCCGGCTGGAGATCGTGCGCTGGCTGCCCCCGGAAGAGCCCCCGGAAGAGCGGCACGAGTTGCCGGCGGCGGACCCTAAGCGACCCAATGAGCTGCCGATGGCGATGGACTTAGAACGTCAGGAAGTCCTGCTGGAGCGGTTGCCCTCGGACGTGCTGGCGGCGGACATCGACGGGGACGGGCAATGCGAGCTGGCGGTGTTGGTCACTTCGCCCAATCGGCTGTTGATATTCAAGGAATCGGCGGAGGACGGGTGGAAGGAGATCAACCGCTGGGATCTGCTGGAGGGCAAATTCGCGGGGCGCAGCGGGATGATGGTGATCCGGGATCACGTGGCGGAGGAGGAAGGAGAGAATGGAGAGGAGAGAGGAGAGAGTAGAGAAGGGAAGGAGAAGGAAGTGTTGATCGGGTGCGACCAGGGTTTGCAGGCGTTGGTGCTCAGGGAGGGGGCGCGGGCGACGTGGTTGCGGCCGGTGGACAAGACCGAGCGGGTGGCGTTCTGGCTGGCGGACCTGGACGGGGACGGCGAGAAGGATTTATTGGAATGGACGCGCAAGAGCCAGCAGACGCTGCGCTGGTGTCCGGGGGAAAAGGGGCGCTTGCTGCCGGCCATTCCGTTGGACGATCAGAATTTTGACGACGTGAACGTGCTGACGATGCCGACGGGCAAGGCGGAGATTTTAGCGCTCGGCGGGGTGCAGACGGGGATGCTGCGGCGGTCGGTATTGGAGAAGGGGGAGGCCAATCCGCTGGGGGCGAGTCTGCCTTTGCCGTTGGCGGGCGGTTCCGGGGGCGGGGTGTTGTGGGTGGGCGCGGAGCTGGAGGGTAAGCCGGCGGTGGTGGTGGTCGATTCGCTGCAGCCGCGGCTGCTGGTGTACCGGCTGGAAGGGTCGGTGATGTCGGCGGAGATGAGTTTTCCCAGTGTGGCGGAAGTGGAGGCGATCGCGACGGCCAAGGCGGCTGGCGGGAGCGTGATTATTCTAAAGGCCAAGGACGCGGGGGACGTGCACGTGAGCCGATGGGAGGGTTCGCGGTTCAGCTATCCGCAGATTCTGCCGCGCAGTGGCGAGGTGGAGGACCGGCGGATTTTGGCGCTGGAAATGGCGGGAGCGACGGCGTGGTGGGTGCAGCGGGTGGGGTCGGATCTGGATTTGTATACGTGGGGGCCGGGGGCGGCTGAGCCGGCGGTGGTGCGGTTTAAGGACGTGGGGGCGAAGGTGGACAAGGCGCGGTGGGTGGGCGGGGAGAGCCTGTTGATTCTCGATCAATACGCGCGCACGCCCAAGCTGGTGCGGCGGGAGAATGAAAAGACGGTGGTTTCCGAGCCGACGCATCTGAAGAAGGCGGCGCTGGAGCAATATCAGCTTTTGCCGTGGGGCGGGCAATTGCGTCTGGGCAGGCAAAGCGAGGGCGTGCTGCAGTGGCTGGATAAGGACTTGCAGCCGATGGATCAGGTGATGTTGCCGGAGGGGCAGGCGCTGCTGGCGTTTGTACCGGCGGCGGAAGGGGAAGGGGGGGCACTTCCGGGGGCGGGGAAGACGTATCCCCCGGCGAAGCCGGGGGATGAAACTAAGGCAGTGGGGGAAGGAAAGGCAGGGGAAGCACACAGCACTTCCGGAGGCCCGGAAGATGCTGTGTGGCACCCAGCGGAGACTCAAGGGGCGTTTTCGGGGGCGGGGACGCTTCCGGGGGGGTGGGCGTTGCAGCAGGGCGGGCAGTTCATTCATCGGATGGAGTTGGACGAGGCGGGGGTGTTGCGGGTGACGCAGAGCATTCATCTGGCCATCGGCGGAACGGGGTTAAAGCAGGACCCGGAATTGGGGTTGGTGCTGCTGTCGGAGGATCGGCTGTTCATGCTGCGTCCCGGCGCGCCGTTGGAGCTTAAGACGCTCGAGACGATCGACAGTCGCTTGGGCAGGCCCAGCGGGGTGCGGGAAGCGACGTTTCACCGGATGTTCGCCACGGACGTGACCGGCGACGGGCGGGACGAAGTGGTGCTGACGGACGACAAGCGGCACCAGTTGACGGTGCTGACGTCGACGGGCGAGAAGCTGGAGCCGGTGATCTCGTGGCAGGTGTATGAGGACAAGGCGTATCCGTACGGGCGGCACGATGACGAGCTGGTGCCTGAGCCGCGGCGGGTGCTGGGGCTGGACCTGGACGGGGACGGGCGGCAGGACCTGGCGATGCTGTGCCACGATCGGCTGGTGATTTATCTGGGTCGGGATGAGAAGAAGGCGCATGCGGAGGGAGGAAAATCGCAATGAAATATCGCGTGAAACAGGCTGGTTTGTTGGCGGCGATGGTGCTGGCGTTGTGTTTAGGCGGGCAGAACGAAGGGGTGGACAAACCGGCGGAAGCGGGCGGGGGGAAGACGTACCCCCCGGCGAAGCCGGGGGCTGAAACGCAGGCGGCGGAGGAAACGGAAGAAAAGGCCGGGGAAGCACCCAGCACTTCCGGAGGCCCGGAAGATGCTGTGTGGCACCCCACGGAGACTCAAGGGGCACTTCCGGGGGCGGAGGCGATTCCGGGGGCGGGGGTACTTCCGGGGGTGGGGGCGCAGGTGACGGTGACGATGCTGGGGGGGGCGAAGGTGACGGGGGAATTGCTGCGGCGGGGCGAGCAGGGGGTGGTGATTGATCTGGGCAGGGAGGTCTTGAACATTCCCGCGGACCAGGTGCTGGATCTGCGCAGCGCCGAGGGCCAGGCGCTGGACCAGGTGCAGAGCGGCGACGCGATTTTCCGCACGGGGCGCCTGGAGGCCAAGCCGGTGCCGGAGCTGGTGGATCGGTTCGGCAGCGCGGTGGTGATGGTGCGTTCGCCGGTGGGATTGGGCAGCGGATTTATCATCAGTCCGCAGGGGCACGTGATTACGAATTATCACGTGGTGGAGAATGAGACGCGGTTGAGCGTGACGCTGTTTAAGCCGTCGGCTGAGGGATTTACGAAGAAGGAACTGGAGAAAGTGCGCATCATCGCGCTGCAGCCGCTGCGGGACATCGCGCTGTTGCAGCTGGACGCGGAGGAGCTGGAGGGCTGGGCGCCGCAGCCGGTGGTGATCAACGATCGCGAGGATCTGAAGGTGGGGGATTTGATTTTTACGGTAGGCAACCCGCTGGGGTTGGAGCGGTCGGTGACGCAGGGGATTGTCAGCTCCACGACGCGGACGATCGGGCACCTGCGGATGATCCAGACGGACGCGTCGATCAATCCGGGCAACAGCGGCGGGCCGCTGTTCAACGCGCGGGGCGAGGTGGTGGGGATCGTGTGCGCGGGTTACACGTTTTTCAACGGTTTGGCGTTTGGGATCCCGGCCAGCGATTTACTGGATTTTCTGCATCATCGCGACGCGTACTTGTATGATCCCTCGCAGCCTCAGAACGGGGTGAAGTATCTTAATCCGCCGTGGCAGGAGAAGAAGGAGGGGGAGGATAAGGGGCGCGAGGGAGGGTAAGAGGGGGGTGCGAAGGGTACGGGCAAGCGATAAACGGGCGGGCGTTGGCGGGAACGGTTGGGCGGGGAGAGAATAGCGGTCTATTTCTAACGACTTTTCAAGGAAACGGAGCTTGGCAATGCGCAGCCGAAGGATTCTGGCCCTGGTGATTTTCGTGGCGGCGGGGGCGTGGTTATGGATGGCCGGGGCGACGACCGGGGCAGGGCAGGCGGAGCCGGCGGGGGCGCCGGCGTCGGCGTGGGGGAGTTTGCCGGCCGAGACGGTGGGGGGATTATCGCTGGTGGATCCGGGGGCCTTTGTGGGGGCGCTGCGGGAGCGGACGAAGGCGGGGAAGCTGTTTTTCGACGCGGAGCGGGTGGAGAAGATCAAGGCGACATGGCAGGCGGAGGCGCCGCAGGCGTGGGAGGAGATGGTCAAGGGGTTGGAGAAATACGGATTGACGGTGGACGATCTGCCGCAGCTGATTTCCGGGCCGGCGGGGCTGGGAGTGGTGGCGGGGCAGCGTGAGGGGCAGAAGCCCTATTGGGTGATGCTGGCGTGGCTGCAGCCGGGCGAGGAGCTGGCGGTGCGCGGCATGGAAGCGGTGCAGAAGATGGCGGAGCAGGCGATGGAGGAGAAGGACAGCGCGATCAGCCGGGTGGATCTGACGCTCAGCGGGGTGGCGGTGATGCACCTGTCGCTGCCGGACATGGAGATGGACCAGGAATTTGACTATTCGGTGCCGGACAATTTCGCGGACATGAGCGAGGAGGAGCGGGAGCAGTTTTTTGAAGCCAAGCGGCAAGAGGCCCAGAACGCCAAGAAGCAGATCGTGGACGTGGCCCATTTGATGATCGGCCGACTGGGCCCACGGGTGGTGGTGGGGTTGAGCTTTCCGCAATCGCGTGCCGAAGTGAAGGCGGCCCGGGAGGGGGGCAAGGCGTTGGATTGGGACGCCTTGACGGGGACGGCGACGCTGGAAGCGATTCTGGCTGAGTTCCTCAAGCAGCAGCAGACCGAGGGCGACGGGGGATTTGTCCGGCGGGTGGGGGCGACGGCGGGACTTGCGGAGGTGATGCCGGCGGGGGTGCCGTTGGTGGAAGCGGTGATTGATGCGGGGGCGATCGTGGGGAGTCTGCGGGCGACGCTGGGGGAGGGATTCGGGGCGGGGTGCGAGGCGTTTGGGCTGGGGCAGCTGGGGGTGATGGCCATGCGGAGCACGCTGGACGGCACGGTGTTGCGTTCCGGGTCGATTCTGCAGGCTCCGGTGCCGCGCCAGGGGCTGCTGCAGCTGCTGGATCAGCCGCTGGTGCCGGGCGATCCGCCGGCGTGGGCGTCGTCGGCGATGATGGGATTTTCGCAGTTCAGCTTTGATTTAGGCAAGGCGTACGTGCTGGTGCGTGATCTGCTGGCGGCGCAGTTCGGGGAGAACGTGTTGACCGGTTGCGCGATGGCGGAAGCGCAGTTTCAGCAGACATTCCAGAGCGACATCGCCACGGTTTTGTCGTCGTTGGGGGCGCGGCACTCATTCTTAAGTTATGCGCCCAGGGTGGTGGAAGTGAAAATGCCCCACTGGGAGCGCGACGAAGCCGGGGAGCCGGTGGAGAGCGAGAAGACGATCAAGATGCCCCAGCAGCGGTTCGCGCTGGTCTGGCAGGTCAGCGACGAGGCGATCTGGCAGAAAGGCTTGCAGGCGATCGCGGCGTTTGCGCCGCAGACCGAGGGGGCGTTGCAGTATGCCGAGGAGCAGGGCTTTAACGGCTGGCGGCTGCAAGCGCCCGGGCAGGACATGAGCGTGTTCCAGGGCAGCGGGTATCTGGTGCTGACGGTCGGCCCGGAGGTGACCGAAGAGGTGTTGTCGGCGTTGCGGTCGCCGCCGGCGGGGGAAGGGGCGTTGGCGGGCCATCCGCGCATGCAGCGGGCGCGGGAACTGGTGCCGTTGTCGGCCAGCGTGGGGTGGCAGGTGGTGGACACGGGGGCGAACATGGCGGAAACGTCACGCGTCGTGCAGACGTATATGGGAAGTTTCATGGAGGAAGCGGCGGACGAACCGGCGGCGGAGGTGTCCGAAGAGGCGCGGGTGGCGCGGGCGATCATGGCGGTGATCAAGGATTGGCTGAAGGAAGAGGATTTGAAGGGCGCCTTTGGCGTGTCGGTGACCAACGCGGCGGTGACGGCGCAGGGGATGACATCGCGGGCGGCGACGGAATTGACGCCGGTGGATTAAGGATGCGGGCGGGCGACGGCGGGGGAAAACAAGGGCTGTGGATGGCTGGCAAATAAGAGAAACGGACTTCATACGACGTTGTCATCTTTTATTGTTATTAATATAAGCGGGCTTGCTCCCTTTCTAAGAGGCATTATTATCTGCTCCGAAAGCCTGTGCTGGGCGTGAAATGAGAATAAAGACAGCGGTCTGCCCGGCGGCGGTCATGGTGTTCCAGGCAAAATTCCTACGCAGAGAGAGAGTCAAACGATTCAACCCTCCCCTGCCAAGTTTGTGTTTCCCGCGTGGGCTAATTACCTGCTGCCCCTGATCTTTTTCTTGGGGATCGGCGGGATGACGTACGTGCCGATGCTGGTGAGCCTGGGGGCATCGCCGCAGACGACGGCGGTGGGTTATGCGCCGGTGCAGCCGGTGGCGTTCAGCCACGCGATGCACGCGGGGCAGTTGGGGATGGACTGCCGGTACTGCCACACGACGGTGGATAAGGCGGCGTTCGCGGCGATACCGCCGACGCAGACATGCATGAACTGTCACAGCCACATCAAGGCGGACAGCCCGAAGATCGCGGCGGTGCTGGAGAGCTATCAGACGGGCCGGCCGATTCCGTGGGTGAAGGTGCACGACCTGCCGGACTACAGTTATTTCAATCACGCGGCCCACGTGAACCAGGGCATCGGGTGCGTGACGTGTCACGGGCGGATCGACAAGATGGAAGTGGTGCACCAGCAGCAGCCCTTGAGCATGAGCTGGTGTCTGGAATGCCATCGCAATCCGGAGAAGTTTTTGCGCCCGCGCGACCAAGTGACCAATATGACGTGGAACCCGCAAGTGGATGCGGGGCAGAGCCAGGAACAGATCGGAAACCAACTAAAGCAGCAGCACAACATCCTGGATGCGGCTGCCTTAACGAGTTGCTCAACGTGCCATCGCTGAATGAAAATCTTCGCGGCCGGGAATACTGGCGGAGCCTGGAACACCTGGCCAACTCACCGCGGATCCAGGCGGCGCTGGAGGCGGAATTCGCCGGCTATGATCCGCAGGACATCCGGTCGCTGTCGCGGCGCGGGTTCATGAAGATCATGGCGGCGTCGATGGCCTTGGCGGGGATCACGCTAAGTGGTTGCCGGCGCTGGCCGGAGGGGAGCGTGCGGCCGTTCGCGGCGCAGCCGGAGAACATGCACCCGGGCGGGAGCTTGTATTACGCGACGATGATGGAAATCGCGGGGGTGGCCACGGGGTTGTTGGCGCGCAGCTATGACGGGCGGCCGATCAAGATCGAGGGCAATGACCGGCACCCGTTTTCGCTGGGGGCGGCTGACGGATGGGCGCAGGCGAGCTTGCTGGAGATGTACGATCCGCAGCGCAGCCGGGGCCCGGTGGAACGGCGGGAGGGGCGGCGGAGCCATCGGTCGTGGGCGGATTTTGACGGGTTTGCCGCGGAGCGATTCGGGCTGCTGCGGACGGCCCAGGGGCGGGGGCTGGCAGTGCTGTGCGCCGAGACCAGCGGGGTGACGTTCGCCAGGCTCAAGGCGGAGTGGCAAAGGATTTATCCTAAGGCCAGCTGGGGCGTGTACGAGCCGGTGGGCCGGGAGAACGAGCGGCAGGGGACGAACCTGGCGTTCGGGCGGGTGCTGCGGCCGCAGTATCAGGTGGGCAAGGCGAAGGTGATCGCGTGTTTTGACAGCGATTTACTGGGGCTGCACCCGGCGCATCAGAAGCACGCGCGGGACTGGGCGGCGGGGCGGCGTTCGGCGGACGAAGGGACGATGAATCGGCTGTACGCGGTGGAGGCGAATTATTCGATCACCGGATCGGTGGCGGATCATCGCCTGGCGGTCAGGCCGACGCGGGTGGCGCTGCTGCTGGCGGCGCTGGCGCAGACGCTGGGGATTGAGGACGCGGGGTTGCCCAAGGGCGTTGAGCTTTCGGGGCAGGAAAAGAAATTCATCATCGCGTTGGCAGCGGATCTGGTGAAAGACAAGGGCCAATCGCTGCTGGTGGTGGGGTGGGCGCAGCCGGCGGAGGCGCACGCGTGGGCGTGGGTGATCAATGAATGGCTGGGGAACATCGGGCAGACGGTGACGTTGACGGCGGACCCGGTGGGCGAGGAGATGGCGGGGGAGGGGACGATCGGGACGTTGGCGGCGGACATGGCGGCGGGCAAGGTGGACACGCTGGTGATTCTGGGGGGCAATCCGGTTTACGACGGGCCGGCGGACGCGGGATTCGGCGCGGCGCTGGCGAGGGTGGGGGCGGCGATTCATTTGTCGGCGTATGAGGATGAGACGTCGGCGCTTTGCCGGTGGCACTTGCCGCAGGCGCATGAGCTGGAGTGCTGGGGTGACGGGCGGGCGTGGGACGGGACGATTTCGCTGCAGCAGCCGCTGATTCTGCCGCTGTTTGACGGGCGGTCGGCCCTTGAGATTCTGGCGGGTCTGGCGGGGCTGGCGGAAGTGGCGGGGCAGGAACTGGTGCGGCAGACATTCGTGGAGAAGGGGTTGCTTAAGGGCGGGGACTTTGAGACCGCCTGGCGGCGGGTGCTGGAAGCGGGCGTGGTGGCGGAGAGCGCGTGGCCGGTGGTGAAGACGGGGGAGGCGCGCTTGCCGAAGGCAGTGGCGTGGGGGGAGAGCCATCGCAACGGATTTGAGCTGCAGTTTGTGCCGGACTATGCGATGTACGACGGACGGTTTGCCAACAACGGGTGGCTGCAGGAAGTGCCGGACCCGATGAGCAAGCTGACGTGGGACAACGCGGCGCTGGTTAGCCCGGCGGACGCCGAGGCGCTGGGGCTGGTGAGCGGGGACGTGGTGAGGATTGAGATAGAGGGGGAAAGGATCGGCGAACACGGCGATCTGCGATCGCCCGCTAAACAAGAAGACGGCAGCACGACGGAGCTTCCGGGGGCGGGAGCGGGGGCAGCACACAGCACGCTGCGCCCCCCGGAAAATGCTGTGTGGCACCCATCCGAGGCACAAGGGGTACTTCCGGGGGCGGGGGAGATTCCGGGGGTGGCGGTGTTTGTTTTGCCGGGGGTGGCGCGGGGGGCGATTGTGCTGCCGCTGGGGTATGGAAGAAGGCACGAGCATCCGGTGGGGCAGGGCGTGGGGTTTGACGCGTATCCGCTGCGGAGGAGCAAGGCGGCTTACATTGTCACGGGGGTGAGGATCAAGCCGACGGGGCAGAAGTATCCGTTGGCGGCCACGCAGGAGCACCACCTGATCGACAAGGTCGGGCAGTGGGGGGTGGAAACGCGCGTGGGCATGCCCGGGGCATCGGGATTGCTGATCAAGGAAGCGTCGTTCGCGGAATATCAGGAGGACCGGCGGCTGTTTCAGCGCGATCAGCACGGGAACGTGCATCTGCAGTTGTGGGACCCGCCGAGCCAGTTCAACGATCCGCACGCCTGGGGGATGGCGGTGGACATTAATTCGTGCCTGGGGTGCAACGCGTGCGTGCTGGCGTGTCAGGCGGAGAACAATATTCCGATCGTGGGCAAGGAGCAGGTGGCCAACAACCGGGAGATGCACTGGCTGCGGATCGACCGGTATTTCAAGGGATCGGCGGAGGCGGCGAGCCCGGACGTGGTGCATCAGCCGCTGATGTGCGTGCACTGCGAAAACGCGCCGTGCGAAAGCGTGTGCCCGGTGGCGGCCACGGAGCACGACTCCGAGGGGCTGAACGTGATGGTGTACAACCGCTGCATCGGCACGCGGTATTGCTCGAACAACTGTCCGTACAAGGTGCGGCGGTTTAATTATTTTGACTATCACGCCAAAGACCCGCGCGGCGAGGCGCAGCCGTGGCTGGCGATACCGGACCAGCAGCAGCAGACGGTGATCGACGAGATCAAGCGGATGCTGTTTAACCCGGACGTGACGGTGCGCATGCGCGGGGTGATGGAAAAGTGCACCTATTGCGTGCAGCGGATTCAGGCGGCCAAGATCAGCGCCAAGGTGGAGCATGCCGGGGGCAAGCGGGAGAGCGACCTGGTGCAGGAGGGGGAAGTGGTGACGGCGTGCCAGGCGGCGTGCCCAACGGAGGCGATTGTTTTCGGCAATCTTAATGACCCTAAGAGCAAGGTGGCGCGGCTGGCGCAGCATCAGCGGGCGTACGGGATGCTGGGCGAGTTGAACACCCGCCCGCGGACGCAGCACCTGGCCAAGCTGCGCAATCATGCGTTTGATCCCTACGACCTAAAGCAGCATGAGGCGGGCGCGGCGCCCGGCCACGCGGCTCCCACGGAAGCGCACTGACATGACCAGCATGACCGAAAAGAGCGCGGGATTGTCGGCCAGGGTGCACGTCAAGGTGGACAACACGTCGGACGATCCGCGCCAGCGTGAAGAGCTGATCCTGGGGGACAATAATTTTTCGACCATCACCGACCGGGTGACGGACCTGGCGTTTCGCCGGACGCCGTTGGCCTGGTACGTGGCGTTCGCGATTTCGCTGAGTCTGCTGGGCCTGCTGGGGGTCTGCGTGATTTACCTGTTGACCACGGGGGTGGGGGTGTGGGGGAACAACGTGCCGGTGGCGTGGGCGTTTGACATCGTGAACTTCGTGTTCTGGGTGGGCATCGGGCACGCGGGGACGCTGATCTCGGCGATTTTGTTTCTGTTCCGGCAGAACTGGCGGACGAGCATTAACCGGTTTGCCGAGGCGATGACGATTTTCGCGGTGATGTGCGCGGGGCTGTTCCCGGCGCTGCACGTCGGACGGCCGTGGCTGGCGTATTGGCTGTTTCCGATCCCCAATCAGATGGCGATGTGGCCGCAGGCGCGCAGCCCGCTGCTGTGGGACGTGTTCGCGGTGTCGACCTACGCGACGGTGTCGATGCTGTTCTGGTACGTGGGGATGATTCCGGATTTAGCGACGCTGCGCGATCGAGCCAAGGGCCGGGTGGCGCAGGTGGTTTACGGGCTGTTCGCGCTGGGGTGGAACGGGTCGAGCCGATGCTGGCATCGGTTTGAACGGGCGTATCTGTTATTGGCGGCTTTGGCGACGCCGCTGGTGCTGTCGGTGCACAGCGTGGTGTCGTTTGACTTCGCGGTGGCGCAGTTGCCGGGGTGGCACACGACGGTTTTCCCGCCGTATTTCGTGGCCGGGGCGGTGTTCGGGGGGTTCGCGATGGTGTTGACGCTGGCGGTGCCGGCGCGGCAGTGGTTCGGGCTTAAAGAAATCATCACCATGCGGCACTTGGAGAACATGTGCAAGATCATGCTCGGCACGGGCCTGATCGTGGCGTATGCGTATGGCATTGAGTTTTTCACGGCCTGGTACAGCGGGGAGCATTACGAGCAGTTCGCGTTTTTGAATCGGGCGACGGGGCCTTACGCGTGGGCTTACGGGGTGATGGTGTTCTGCAACGTATGCGCGCCGCAACTGTTGTGGTTTAAGAAGTGCCGGACCAACATCTGGGTGATTCTGTTCTGCGCCATGTGCGTGAACGTGGGGATGTGGTTTGAGCGGTTTGTGATCATCGTCACCTCGCTGCACCGGGATTTTGTGCCTGGAAGCTGGGGGATGTACATGCCGACGTGGGTGGATCTGGGGATGCTGGCGGGGAGTTTTGGGCTGTTTTTCACGCTATTTTTGCTGTTCTGTCGGTTCCTGCCGATGGTGGCGATGGCGGAAGTCAAGACGGTCATGCCCGCGGCCCACGCCACGCACGGCCCGGACCGTTACGACTATCAGCCGGACCCGGATCCCGTGCCGCCGACCTTGCCGAAGAGCCATTAGACGTTTAATGATGAACGCAGGATTGTGCCCATGAGCGAAACCCACTATGTATCGGCAGCGCATGCCAAGCCGGCCGGCCCGCCGTCGTGGTCCGCCTTGATCGGGGAGTTCGCGGACGTGGACGCGGTGATGGCGGCGGCGGAGAAGGTGCGCGACGCGGGGTATGAAAAGTGGGACGTGCACAGCCCGCTGCCGATCCACGGCATGGACCGGGCGATGGGCATCCGCCCGACGATACTGCCCTGGATCGTGCTGACGACGGGGCTGGCGGGATTGGCCGGCGGGTTGCTGTTGGTCTGGTGGACCAACGCGGTGGCGATGCCGGGGGTGCCGACGGTGTTTCAGGGGTATCCGTACTTTATCAGCGGCAAGCCGCTGTTCAGTTTGCCGGCCAATATTCCCATTATTTTTGAGACCACGGTGTTATGCGCGGCGTTCGGGGCGGTGTTCGGGATGCTGGTGCTCAACAAGCTGCCGATGCTGTATCACCCGCTGTTTCGCAGCCAACGGTTCCGCCGGGCGACCAGCGACGGTTTTTTCGTGGTGATCGCCGGGGACGATCCAAGATTTGACGCCCGGCAAACGGCGGAGTTTTTGCGGTCCCTGGGCGCGGTGGGAGTCGAGCACCTAGAGACGTAAGGTCCAGACGCAGGGGCCAGGCGGGATAGGCGTGTTTTAGCGGGTAAGAGGTGATGGCTTTGGCTGAGCATGAATCCAATCCGAAGTTGAGCTTAAGGCGGCGGCTGGCGGTGGCGCTGCACCTGCCGGCGGTGCCGTTCTGGATGATCAGCGCGGGGTTGATCGCGGTGGCGCTGTCGTGGATTCCGCTGGCGCTGATCGCCCGGGCCCGCACGTCGCTGAGCGACAAGCCGCGGATTCAGCTGATGCAGGACATGGGTGTGCAGCCGCGCTACGGCCCGCAGGCGGGCAGCGCGGTGTTCGCCGACGGACGGGCGATGCGGCTGCCGGTGGCGGGGACGGTGGCGCGGGGACGGGTGGAGGACGACGATCACTTTGACCGGGGCTATGCCCTGGCGGCTGATCCGCAGACGGGGGCGACGGAGGTGGTTTATTTCCAGGGTTTGCCGGCGCGCCTGACGGCGGATCGGCCCGGCGTGGAAAGACTGCTGGCGCGCGGGCAGACGCTGTACAACATTTATTGTGCGCCGTGCCACGGGGTGGACGGTTACGGGCACGGCCCGGTGAACGAGCGGGCGTTGGAGTTGGAGGAGCCCACGTGGGTGCCGGCCGCTTCGCTGCACACGGAGCAGACGCGCGGGCGGGCGGACGGGTACTTGTATAACGCGATTCGCAACGGCGTGCGCACCATGCCCAGTTACGGGAGCCAGATTGAGACGGCTGACCGCTGGGCGATTGTGGCTTATCTGCGGGCGCTGCAGAAATCGCAGCACGCGGGCATGGACGATGTGCCGCCGCAGGCGCGCGAGACCTTGCGCTGATCAGGGAAGCTGAGAACCGGAGAACCAACTTTGAGGTCTTATCGCCGCACGACAATCCGCTCAACCGACCGCTTGCGCTTGGGCCCCGGGGCCAAGGCGATGTTCAATCGCTGTGTGGCGGTGGCGCTGGCGGGGGGAGTGGCGGCGGTGGCAGGGTCGATGTACGCGCAGGACAGTTATCGGCGGTTCATGCTGGCGTATGTGACGGCGTTTGCGTTTGTGCTCAGCTTGTCGCTGGGGGGGCTGTTTTTCGTGCTGATTCAGCATCTGACGCGGGCGGGGTGGTCGGTGCTGGTGCGTCGGCCGGCGGAGATTCTGGCGGCGAATCTGGGGCTGACGGCGGTGCTGTTTCTGCCGATCGCCGGCGCGGTGGCGATCGGAGGAGGCGAGGTTTATCCGTGGGCGGGGGGAGGGGCTCACGCGGTGGCGGCCAAGGCTGCGGCGGAAGCGCAGCCGGTCCAGGCGCACGAGGATGGACACGCGCTTGAAGCGGGAGCGGCGCAAGCGGGTGGGCATGGGAAAGAGGGGGGGCATGAGGAGCGGCTGGCCAAGAAGCGGGCGTATTTGAACCCCCCGTTTTTCCTGCTGCGGTGGGTGGGGTATTTCGCGTTGTGGGGAGGTTTGGGCTACTGGTATTGGCGATCGTCGAGCAAGCAGGACGCCAGCGGGGATCACCGGTTGACAGTGCGCATGGAGACGCTGGCGGGGCCGGCGCTTTTGCTGTTCGGGCTGACGATTACTTTTGGCGCGATTGATTTGTTGATGTCGCTGGACCCGCACTGGTACAGCACGATCTTCGGGGTGTATTACTTTGCCGGTTCGGCGGTGGCGGTGCTGGCGGCGCTGATCGTGATTTTTGCCGGGCTGCAGCGGGCGGGGTATCTGGCGCAGAGCATTACCGTCGAGCATTACCACGATCTGGGCAAAATGCTGTTCGGGTTCGTGTTTTTCTGGGGGTACATCGCGTTCAGCCAGTACATGCTGATCTGGTATGCCAATATTCCCGAGACCACCGGCTGGTTCCGCACGCGCGGCGCCACGACGGTGGCGGCGGACATCAATGGCTGGACGTGGGTGGGCTTGATGCTGGTGATCGGCAACTTTGTCCTGCCGTTTGTGGGGCTATTGTCGCGGCACGTCAAGCGTTATCGCCCGACGCTGGTGTTCTGGGCGGGGTGGCTGCTGGTGATGCACTATCTGGATTTATTGTGGCTGGTGATGCCGGAGTTTGGCCCGCAGCTGACGCTGGGGGTGGTGGAGATCGGCGTGTTGGCGTGGGTGGCGGGGCTGTATCTGGCGGGAGCGGTGTACCTGGCGGGGAAACACGACCTGGCTCCGTCGCGCGATCCGCGTCTGCCCGAGTCGCTGGCGTTTGAGAATATGTAGGCTTTGAGGGAAACGATGATGGATCAGCCAGTGGAAAATAACGCGGCCACGGACATGAACGTTCCGCTGATTGCCACCATCGGCGTGGTGGGGTCGATCTTGATTTTTGTCATTGTGCTGGGGGTGCAGGCCTGGTTTTTCAGCGAGTTGGCGGTGGAACTGGAGACCAAGTCGCTGGGGCAGCGGAATTGGACGATGCGGGAAAAGGAACTGCAGCAGTTGCGTAACATCGACACCTATCGCGTGCTGGACGCCCAGGCGGGCACGGTGGCGATTCCGATTGACCGGGCGATGGAATTGACCGTCCAGACGCTTTTGCCTAAGGAAACGGGCCCGTAACGAGCCTAGACTTTATGCTGGCCCATTGAGCGTGTGATCAGCCATGAAACGAACAATCTGCCACCGCTTGGGATACTTGACGACGGCCCTGGGGCTGACGGCTGTGCTGGGGCTGTGGGCCTGCACCACGGTGCGGGTGACGCCGTTGGCGGAAGGGGGGGAATCGTCGCCCGCGACGGTGCGGGAAGAAGGGCCGATCGCCGCCACGCAGCCGGTGGCGGCCACGCCGGAGGCCGAGGGGGTTTCGCCGGCGGAAAAGTTCGGCGCGAAGGTGACCGAAAAACTCGGGCAGGCGGTGCCGTTGGAGCTGACGTTTAAGGATGAGAACGGGCAGACGGTGACGCTGGGGCAGTTTTTCAGGGCCGGCAAGCCGGTGGTGCTGCAACTGGGGTATTACGGGTGTCCGATGCTCTGCGGGCTGGTGACCAACGGGTTGACGGAGGCGATGCAGGAGCTGTCCTGGACGGCGGGGGCGGAATTCGCGGTTATTGTGGTGAGCATTGATCCCAACGAGACGCCGCGTCTGGCCCGGGAGAAGAAGCACAATTATCTAATGGAGCTGGCGCGTCCGGAAGCGGGGGCGGGGTGGCATTTTTTGACGGGCCGGCCCGCGGAGATCAAGGCCCTTTCGGAGGCGGTGGGGTTCGGGTACGGGTGGGACGCGCGGAGCATGCAGTTTGTACACCCGGCGGTGATCATGCTGCTGACGCCGGAGGGGAAGATTTCGCGGTATCTGTATGGCGTAAAGTTTCCGTCCCAGGTGTTGCGGTTGTCGCTGGTCGAGGCGGCTGAGGGCAAGGTGGGATCGACGTACGATCGCATTCTGCTGTATTGCTTCCACTACGACCCGGAGGCGGGGGGCTATCGCTTGGCGGCGATGAATCTGATGCGTTTAGGCGGAGTTCTGACCGTCGTGGTGATGGTCAGCCTGATCGGCCTGGCCCTATGGCGTGAAGCGCGGCGCCGGGCGGCGGAAGCGTTTGCGTCCCGTTCCCTGAAGAACCTTTCACGGTAGAAAACCCACGGTTGCCATGACGCCTACTCTTGCCCAGCTTGGCCAGCGTTTTTGGATGCCCGACGCCCGCTCGACGTATGCCGGCGAGACGGACTGGTTGTTTTATCTGATTTTCTGGCTGTCGGCGGGGGCGACGGTGATCATCATTTCGCTGATGATCTTTTTCATTCTGCGGTATCGCCGGCGGCCGGGGCACGTGGAGCAGGCTTCCCCGGCGCATTCCACGGGGCTGGAGCTGACGTGGTCGCTGATCCCGCTGGTGGCGTTCATGAGTATCTTTTACGTGGGATTCCGCAGTTTTGTGAATATCGCCACCCCGCCGGACTACGCGTATGCGATCACCGTTTCGGCCACGAAATGGAGCTGGGAGTTTATCTATCCCAACGGGGCGACGAGTCCGGAGCTGCACGTGCCGAAGGATCGGCCGATCCGGCTGACGTTGGCCAGCACGGACGTGATTCACAGCCTGTTTGTGCCGGCGTTTCGCTTAAAGAAGGATTGCGTGCCCAACCGTTTCAACACCGCGTGGTTCCAGGCGACGGAAGTCGGCGAATACGAGCTTTATTGCGCGGAGTATTGCGGGACCAAGCACTCGGCGATGCGGAGCAAGGTGGTGGTGCAGGAGCCGGGCCAGTTCATGGCGTGGCTGGATAACGCCGCCCAGGGCACGACGAACATGCCGCCGGTGGAAGCGGGATTAAAGCTGTTTTCCGCCAAGGGCTGCACGCAATGCCACAGTGCGGACGGGTCGGCGAACACGGGGCCGACGTTCAAGAATCTGTTCGGGCACGAGGTGATGCTGACCGGCGGGCAGAAGATCGTGGTGGATGAGGAATACATCCGCGAGTCGATTCTGAATCCTTCGGCCAAGGTGGTGGCGGGGTTTGAAAACGTGATGCCGCCGTATCAGGGGCGGATCAAAGACCTGGAGATCACGGCCATGATCGAATGGCTTAAGTCGCTCAGCGACAAAGCGCCCAAGCCGCTGGACGCGTTTCCGGCCAAGACGGACCCGCTGCCACCGGGGGCAGGCGCACAACCGGGGGCGTCCCCGGAAGGGCCGAATGGGCCCGGCGCGAGGATGACGTACCCTCCGGCGGAGCCGGGGGCTGAACGAAGCGATGTGGATGATTCACCGCTTGCTGACGCGCGCGGCTCGTTGACGCGATTGCTTGCGGAGTGGGGAACTTCCGGGGGGGCGGAGTAACGATGATGGCAAGCAATAATTCATCTCTGGCGATGGATGCGGCGGCGGGGCATGGCCCGGAGGACAATTACCTGACGCATGGCAAGAGCATCGGGTCGTGGCTGCTGACGCTTGATCACAAGCGCATCGCGCTGATGTATCTGGTGGGCATCATGGCGTCGTATCTGCTGGGGGGGGTGTTCGCGCTGTTGGTGCGGACGGAGCTGCTCACGCCCGGGCCGACGCTGCGCAGCGACCCGAACGCAGCCATGGAGCTCTACAACCATATTTTCACGCTGCACGGGGCGGTGATGGTGTTTTTGTTCATCATTCCCGCGATTCCGGCGATCATCGGGAATTTTGTGCTGCCGCTGATGCTGGGGGCCAAGGACGTGGCGTTTCCGCGGCTGAACTTGACGAGTTTTTATTTCTGGTTGATCGGCGGGGTGTTTTTTGTTTTTGTGCTGCTTAAGGGCGTGCTGAACGTGATGTATCCGGGTCTGCAGCAGTTCTGGGGCGGCGGGGGGCTGGAAACGGGCTGGACGTTTTACACGCCTTACGCCACGTCGACGTTGAATTCGGCGGTGGTGGAGGCGACGCTGGGGGCGTTTATCATCGGGTTTTCGTCGATTCTGACGGGGGTCAACTTCATCGCGTCGATTCACATGCTCCGCCCGCGGGGCATGACGTGGTTTCGCATGCCGCTGATGCTCTGGGCCTTGTACGCCACGAGCATCATTCAGATTCTGGCCACGCCGGTGCTGGGCATCACGCTGCTGCTGCTGATGGCTGAGCGGCTGCTGAAGGTGGGGATTTTTGATTCGGCGTTGGGGGGCGATCCGATTCTGTTTCAGCATTTTTTCTGGTTTTATTCGCATCCGGCGGTGTACATCATGATTCTGCCGGCCATGGGGGTGATCAGCGAGTTGATCTCCATTCACAGCCGCAAGCATATTTTCGGGTACAAGTTCATCGCGTTAAGTTCGCTGGCGATCGCGTTCATCGGTTTTCTGGTGTGGGGGCACCACATGTTCGCCAGCGGGCAATCGGCGGTGGCGAATTCGATTTTCAGCCTGCTGACGTTTTTTGTGGCGGTGCCGTCGGCCATCAAGACGTTTAACTGGGTGGCGACGCTGTACAAGGGCAACATCCATCTGTGCGCGCCGATGGTCTACGCGCTGTTGATGATCAGCTTGTTTTTGATCGGCGGGTTGACGGGGCTGTTTTTGGGGGCGTTGGCGACGGACATTCACGTGCATGACACGTACTTCGTGGTGGCGCATTTTCACTATGTGATGATGGGCAGCACGCTGTTCGCGTTCTTAGGCGGGTTGTATCACTGGTGGCCGAAGATGTGGGGGAAGATGTACAGCGAGGGATTCGCGATCTTCGCGGCGGTGGTGGTGTACGTGGGGTTTAACTGGGCGTTTTTCCCGCAGTTTGTGATGGGTACACAGGGCATGCCGCGGCGGTACGCGACGTATCCGGAGCAATTCACGACTTTCCACGTGCAGTCATCGCTGGGGGCGTTTGTGATGGGGCTGGGCGTCGCGCTGGTGCTGGCGAATCTGATCCATGCGCTGGCCAGGGGGCGCAAGGCGCCGCCGAACCCGTGGGGCGGGAATTCGCTGGAATGGCAGACCCCTTCTCCGCCGCCGCACGATAATTTTCCGCAGCCGCTGGTGGCGACCGATCCGTACGACTACAGCGGCTGGCGGTATGTGTCGCCGCAGGAAGGTTATGTGCCGGTGCTTTCGCCCAGCGATCTGGGGCAGACGAGTAAACACTGATGCAATCTGAGGGGACGGTCGGGAATCGGGACGGGGGGTATGGGGTTATGCGAATGTCAAGAAAACAAACAGCCAGTTGGTGCCAGCCATGAGTCAATCCTCAGCCTCGAAAGATCACGGAGCGACGCCGGTCGGCGCGGCCCATGCCGGTGGGGGGCGTTCGCCGCATTTGGCGCACCACTTTGACACGTCCAAGCAGCAGTTTGATTCGGCCAAGGTGGGCATGTGGGTGTTTCTGGCCACGGAAATCCTGATGTTCGGCGGGCTGTTCTGCGCCTATGCCGTCTGGCGGGCGAATCACCCGGACGTGTTCTTGTACGCGCATACCAAGCTGGATTGGAAGCTGGGGGCGCTGAACACCTTTTTGCTGATCACCTCCAGCTTCACGATGGCGTGGGGGGTGCGGTCAGCCCAGTTGAATCAGCGTTTGCGGCTGGTGCTGCTGCTTGGCCTGACGATCGCGGGGGGATGCGGGTTTTTGGTGGTCAAGACGTTTGAATACTCAGCCAAGTGGGAGCACGCGCTGTTTGTCGGGCCGTGGAACCAGTTCCATCCGGGGTATACCGGCAGCGTGAGCAAGGGGCATGACGACGAGCACGTGACGGATCATGAGGCGGCCGACGAGGGGAAGGCGGAGGGCACCGGCGTTTTGCCCGCGGAGACGAAGGCCACGCCGACCGCGGCGCCAGCGGGGCAGGCGCCTGCCGGCCCGACCAAGCCTGAGCCGGAGGGTACGAAGATCAAGCCGCCGGCGGCGCCGCCGGGGGGATTGGCAGCGTCGTATCAGCCGGCGCTGACGGAGCCGGCGCCTGTGGAAGCGGCGACGGCGGATGTGGTTCACCCGGCAGGTCATTATCAGATGGCCTTCGCGGATCTATCGCCTTTTGAGCAGGCCCGCACGCACCAGTTTTTCCAGATTTACTTCATGATGACCGGGCTGCACACGTTCCACGTCATCGTGGGGATCGGGTTGCTGCTGTGGATCGCGATCCGGTCGATGGGCGGGGCCTTCAGTGCGGCCTATTTTACGCCGGTGGATCTGGTGGGACTGTACTGGCATTTAGTCGACCTGATCTGGATTTTCCTGTTCCCGCTGCTCTACCTGATTCACTAAGGAAGCCTTTTAGCGCGAGTTAAGTCATGACCACGCAAGTTGCGGAAACAGATCATGGGGCCTCGGGGGAAGGTGCGGGGCACGCGGTGCCGCTGGGCGTATTGGCGGGCATATTCGTGGTGCTGCTGGGGCTGACGTTTCTGACGGTGGCGGCCACGTGGGTGCAATTAGGGGCGCTGAACATCTGGATCGCCCTGGGGATCGCGCTGGTCAAGGCGGTGCTGGTGGCGTTGTATTTCATGCATTTGCGTTACGACAGCCCGTTCAACGGCATGGTGCTGGCGGCGGCGCTGGCGTTTGTGATTTTGTTTATCGGCATCACCATCATCGACAGCCGGCAGTATGCGCCGGCGGTGGAGGCGGCGGCCCCGGCGCCTCCGTTAGCCCCGGCGCCCCCGGCGGCCCCGGAAGCACCCCTGGGGGTGTCCGAGGAATCGCTCCGAAAGTGACTGGGCTGGCCCCGCATTTCCATGCGGGGCTAAGGACGTCGGCCGGCGGAAGCGCCCCGAAGGCAACCAGCTTGCGGCAGGAGATGCAACGTGGCTACCGAGGAATATCGCACGCCGGCGGGCACGGGCAAGTTCGGCATGTTGTTGATGCTGGCGGCCCTGGCGATGCTGTTTGTCTCGGGTTTGCTGGCGTATGTCATTATTCGCTTAACCGGGCGCAACGCGCCGCCGGTGGGGGCGATTGCCCTGCCGGGGACCTTGTGGCTCAGCACGGTGCTGATCTTAGTCAGCAGCGTGACGGTGCAGCATGCGTTGGCTTGTGTGCGCAACGAAAAGCAGACGCACTTTCGCCTGTCCTTGTCGGCGACGCTGGGGTTGGCGCTGGGTTTTGTCGCGGTGCAGGTTCCCAGCCTGCTTAGGCTGTTAGCGGAGCATGAACGGCTGCGCCACGAGAACATGCACCTGTACGGGTTGATCTTCATGCTGATCCTGCTGCACGCCCTGCACGTGGTGGGGGGAGTGGTTCCGCTGACGGTGACGTGGGCGCGGGCGCTGCGGGGCGGCTATGACCACGAACGATTTGCGGCGGTGACGTACATCTCCATGTACTGGCATTTCCTGGATGCGGTCTGGGTGACGATGTTCGTGGTGATGCTGCTTTTGGCCTAGCGGGCAGGGGCAAGCACATGCTCGTGGCGTGCTCTTTTGGCGCGCATGCGGCCGGGCGGGCGTTGGCACCACTTTTGCTTAATCACTTGGGGATGGGGTGGACATGCCTCAAAAGAGGGCAACGGTATCGCTGAGGGATTGGGTCAGTTGTTGTGGCCGTGAGGGATTGACCGCCCAGGGGTGGAGTAGGTCAAGGAGTTGCTTAAGGGATGACGGAGTTTTGCCTAGAGCAAAGGAGAACGGCAAATGGGGAACAAATCGTGGCTTGCCGATGTGAAAGGCGCGGATGTCGGGGCATGGACCGGTTTTATTAGAGGCCAGGACGCAAGCCCGTGGCTGGTCCAAGCTGCTTTCAGGCAGCGTGCCAAGCAACGCGTTCGGTGTTGGGGCTGGGGAGTGAACCGCTGGCCATTTCGGGGGCGAAGCTGCTTTGGTTTTCGGAAGCGGGGAGAAAAGCGTCACGGCAACGTATCCCCCGGCGGAGCCGGGGGCTGAACCGAGGTTTCCCCGAGCGGTACAGCCGTCGCATGCGGCGGGCTATATAAGGGCGAATCCGGGGGCGGGGGTTCAGAGGCCGGCCAGATTGAGGGCGGCTTCGACGGCGGGGTGTTTCTGGCGGATGTCCTGGGCGCTGCGGCCGATGATGGTGGGCATGACGCCCTGGTTTGCATAGGCTTTAAGCACGCGCAGGGCTTCGTCGGGCGGCCCGTTCAAGCGGGAGTAGCCGATGGTCCGGCACCAGCGCCCGAAGAGGAACTGGTTGATATTGCAGTTCGAGCAGCGTTCGAGGTCTTCCAGCGACGTGCCGCCCCACTTAAAGAGATGAGCCTGGGCGAAGGAAAGATCCAGGGTTGTTTCGTTGAGTCCCTCGCCGCCGACGACCAGGCCGGGGCCCAGCTCCGCGACGTATTGGATGAGCTTCCGCATGCCTTGCGTGGAGGTTTGATTCTCGACGAGGCATTGATCGAGGTTGCCGGTGACGAGGGTGACGTCGATGAAGACGGCGTCGAGTTTCAGATCGGCGGCGACGCGACCGATGGCCTGGCCTAGGAGGTGGCGCCAGAGCTGCAGGCCGGGGTGGGTCTTGGCCATCACGTTGCGATCACGGTTGTGCAGGCGGGCGGTGGGGCCTTCGGGGACGGCGATGGGTCCGCGCGACCAGGCCCAACCCTGGGTGCGTTTGGTTTCCACGTCCTGGTAGAGGAAATCGCGGATCATTTCGTGGGCGGGGTGGATGGGGTCGCTTTCCAGGGCGTTAAAGTGGGGCATGACGTGGAAGCCCAGCTCCTGCCCGCGGGCGATGAACTCTTTGGCGCGGGCGTCGGCTTCATAGGTGGGGTAGTTCTGGTCGTACCCGTCCGTGCGCCAGCTGCTTAAGTGGACGATGACTTTCTTAGGGTCAATGCGTTCAGCCAGGGCTTGGAGGATGTCGGGTTCGGAAGGGCACCAGGACAGGGCCAGGCGGACGTCGTGGGTCCAGGCGGGGCGTTGGGCCTGGAGGGGATAGACGTCCGTGAGCCATTGGCGGTAGCGCTCGGCAGGGACTTCCCAGCCGCCCTGGTAGACGTTGAGGCGCCAGGCCAGGCTGCCGGCGGCGCGGTTGTGGTCGATGGGGCCAAAGGCTTCGGTTTCCAAGGCCAGGGATTGGGCGTCAAGGACGCGCAGGGCCTTGTAGACGCTGTGGGTGTCCTGGGCGTGGACCCACAAGCCTTCGGAGGTGTGGTCCTGAAGCATGACCAGGGCGGCTTCCCAATATTGGGGCCAATTCCAGCGGAAATCTTGCAGAAGCTTGTCGCCCATGGGCAGGCGGGCGCCTTGGAAGAGCGGGCCGATGAATTCCAGGTTTTCGCAGAGGCCCAGGAGCGTCCAGCGGACTGCCCGCACGCCGGGGCGGCGGGTGCTGACGGAAGGCTCGACGATCAGGTCGCCGGTCTGCGGGTCTTCGCTAAAGGCCAGGATGCCGATGCCGTCCCAGGTTTCTAAGAGGAACTCGGCCCGGGTGGGGGAGATCAGCCGGCAGTCGATCTTGCCCCAGAGGCGGTCGGTCAGCTCCACGGCCTCACCGGCCCGGTAAAGGATGCTCAGGGCGGTTTTGTCCGCGCAGTCGGAGACGGCGATCAGCTCCTTGCCGGTGGCCAGGTTGACTAAGGAAACGATCACGCCGCGGCGGACGAGGGCTCGGAGGGTGCGTGTCTGGATGAAGAGGCTGTCGCCTTCGATGCGCATCATGGGGGAAGGCCCTTGGCAGGAATGAGAGGCAAACGCTAGTGGTGGGCAGATTAGCCAGCCTGCTGGGAAATGCTATCTGGCAGTAGCGGTGGAAATCGGATTGACAGGTCGATTTTTTTGTATGTCTTGGGCGTGAAGCGAAGGCTATGTTGCGCGTAAGATGCTTATTCATAGGAAATTACAGTAAATAATAGCTTGAATGTTGAAACTTTCGAAACGATCGTTATTATTTCGATATGGTCGTTGATTCGAACATTTCGATCGACAATTCCAGGCCGTCGGTGCAGAGGCGGCTGGATGAGATCTGCGGTCTGCTGCGCGGGGGGCAGCGGATATCGGTGGCGGATCTGTCGGCGAAGTTCGGGGTGTCGGACGTGACGATTCGTCGGGACCTGCAATTGTTGGAGGATGCCGGGCGGTTGCTGCGGACGCGCGGGGGAGCGGCGGCGATACCGCAGGCGGGCGAGGGGCAGGGAGGGGCGAGCAATGGCTCGTTTGTGGATCGCCTGCAGCAGGCGCGGCCGGAGAAGGAAGCGATCGGCCGGGCGGCGGTGGCGATGCTGCGGCCGGACGACAGCGTGATATTGGACGGGGGGTCCACGGCGTTTCTGGCGGCACACTTTTTGCGCGACATACCGCGGCTGACGGTGGTCACCAACTCGATACCGGCGATTCTGGAGTTGGTTGACGCGCCGGGGGTGGAGGTGTTGGCGCTGGGCGGAGTGTTCAACCGGCAGAGCATGGAATTTGTCGGGCCGGCGGTGGCCACGCAGTTGGCGGACTTAAAGGCGCGGATCGCGTTTCTGGGCGCGGACGGGCTGACGCTGGCGCGGGGGGCACAGGCGTCGGGGGCGGGAGCGGTGGAGACAGCCAGGCTGTTGACGGCCCACGCGCAAGAGGTGGTGGTGCTGGCGGACGCGTCGAAGCTGGGGCGCGATTCGTTCGGCACTTATCTGCCGGCGGAGAAGATTCACACGCTGATCACGGCTGGCCCGTTGGATGAACGGGCGGAAGAAGAAGTGGTGAAACTCAAGGCGTGCGGGGTGCGGATTGTGCGGGCGGATCAGTCCCCATTGATTCCTAATCCAACCTGACGGCGCAAGCGCTGCGACGGGCCTGCGGGACGATACTTGTTTTATGAAGGAAATAGTACATGACTGGGCAACAAATCAGATTGAATAAACTTTTCGCGGCGGGGAATACGGTGGTGGTGGCGGTGGATCACGGGGAATTTGATGGGCCGATCCCCATGCTGGAGAACGTGCCGGCGGTGGTGGAGAAGATCAACCCGGCGGTGGACGCGATTCTGCTTTCCCCGGGGATGATCGCCCATTGCGGCAAGTCATTTGCGTTCAAGGGGGCGCCCTTGCCGATCGTGCGGATCAACTGGGCGACGACGTATTGCTTTACCTGGCACTACGGGCAGGGGGAAACGGTGGCGGCGGTGACGCCGGCGCAGGCGGCAGCCAGCGGCGCGGAAGCGGTGCTGATCAGCTTGTCGCTGCGGACCGGGTCGGAACGCCGGGACGCGGAAAACGTGAAGGTGTTCGCGGATCTGGCGCAGCAGGCCAAGGCGTGCGGCTTGCCGGTGATCGGGGAATACTTCCCGGCCCGCGGGGAGGACGTGACGGGCACGGAATTGCACGAAGAGGTGAAGATCGGAGCGCGGATTCTGGCGGAGCTGGGGGCGGACGCGATCAAGACGTTCCACACGGAGCGGTTTAAGGAAGTGGTGGGAGGGTGCCCGGTGCCGGTGTGGGCGCTGGGGGCTAAGAAGCTGCCGAAGATGAGCGACGCGCTGGAGCTGGCGCGGAAGGAAATCGCCGACGGCGCGCGGGGGGTGGTGTTCGGGCGGAATGCGTTCAGCTGGCCGGAGTCGTTCCGGTTCCAGGCGGCGCTGGTGGAGGTGGTGCGGAACGGCAAGTCGGCGCAGGAGGCGCTGGCGGGGCAGGGGCTGAAGTGAGATTAGAGCCAGAATCGCCAGAATATTTCACCGCTGAGAACGCAGTCTTCGACCCTGAGGCTGAGTCTTGGGCTCAGACCCGAAGGGAGGACGCAGAGAAGAAGATGTTTACTACGGAGAGCACAGAGGACACGGAGATTGAACTAGGAATCCCTGATCCAATGAACCGCCAAGCCGCCAAGAGCGCCAAGACAATGCGAGGATGAATGGTCGAGGCCATGAGGATGTTGATTCAAAACAATCCAATTGTTGGTGTTTTGGGCGTCCTGGCGGTTAAACGAGTTTCGTTAGTGACATGATGAACGATAGGGCTGCGTTATTGTGGGCAAAGGCCTCTTGTTGGCAAGAAAGAATGACCATCCCAAATTCCTAACTCCTTACTCCTTCGAGATCATCAATGAGCTACAAGAATCCGGCGTTTAATACTGACAAGCGCATCCGCCTAGGCATCTGGGGCCTGGGGCGGGGGATGAATTTCTACAAGACTTGCGCGGCCCTGGGGCTGGACGTGGTGGCGGGGTGCGATTTTAACCAGCACATGCGGGAGCGTTTCAGCAAGGATTGTCCGGGGGCGTTTGTGACCGAGGACGCGGCGAAGTTTCTGGCCCAGGATTTTGACGCGGTGCTGCTGGCGACGTTCTGCCCGAATCACGCGGACGACGCGATTGCGTGTCTAAAGGCCGGCAAGCACGTGTTGTCGGAAGTCACGAGCTTTCACACGATGGCCGAGGGGGTGCGGCTGGTGGAAGCGGTGGAGAAGTCGGGGCTGGTGTACAACCTGGCGGAGAATTATCCGTTCAGTGCGTCGAACATGTGGTTGGCGGCGAAGTGGAAGGAAGGGTTGTTCGGCGAATTGCTCTACGGGGAATATTCGTACATTCACGAGGTGCGCTCGCTGCAATACACGTACATCGACGGCGTGCCGGTGCAGCCGGGGTGGACGGTGCATAATTGGCGCAGCTGGCTGAATGCGCACTATTACAACACGCATTCCCTAGGCCCGATGATGATCATCACGGGCTTGCGGCCGACGCGGGTGGTGTCGCTGCGATCGAGTCAGAACCTGCCGGCTTACATCATGCGTCAGGCGGGCGGGAAGTGGGGCGTGCCGTGCCCGTCGCTGATCAACATGTCCAACGGCGGGGTGGTGCGCAACCTGATGGGGGCGATGACGGACGACACGAACATTCAGCGGCTTTGGGGCACGAAAGGATCGGCGGAGCAGACCTGGAGCTACTTGAAGTTGCGTTTAGGCGGAGGCGGGGAATCGCCGAAGTTCGACGTCAAGCCGCGCTGGCCGTTCATGGCGGAATTCGCGGAGAAAACCGGGCATGGCGGGGGGGACTTCTGGGTGCTGTACTACTTTGCCCGGCAGATTCTGACAGGCGAGCCGGCGCCGTTTGAGATCTACACGGCGTGCGACTGCACGATTCAGGGCTTGCTGGGGTATCGCTCGTCGATGGAAGGCGGCAAGCCGTTTGATATTCCCGACTTCCGGGACAAGACGCAGCGCGAGCCGTATCGGAACGACACGTATGCGCAGCCGCGCTACGACACGCAGAACGGGGCGTTTCCGGAAAACGCGGACAAGAACCTGGTGCAGCACTTCACCACGGTGATGAAGCACTTGGATGAGTTCAGCAAGGCGTATCGAGCGTGGGCGGATTGGTCGAGCCTGGCTGAGGACATGAAGGAGCCGGCGAAGGCGCTGGGGCTGGCCGATCGGGTGGCGGCGCTGTATCCGACGAGTCAGCCGTGGCTGGTGAAAGGCCGGCAGATCGCCGACGCGTATCCGGATTCGGACGGGGCGAGGGTGATTAGCGACATGCTGGAACAGGCGGGGGAAGCGGTTTCGGCGCGGCCGGATTTCCTGAAGGTGTTGGAGGAACAGCGGGCGGAACTGGCGCGGCGGGTGACGAAGCTGACGGTTGGGGTGTGAGTGGTGAAGCCAGCGATTCGATAAGGAGTATTGACTTATGACGACGATGACAGCACCGGACATTGCCTGGGCGTGCGTGGATCTGACGCAGTTGCCCAAACTGGTGACCAAGGAATTGCCGGGCCCGAAGTCCAAGGCCATGCACGCGCGGGCGGCGCAGTTCATGAAGGGGTATTCGGGTCAGGTCAAGCTGTTTCCCGTGTGTTTTGAAAAGGGCCACGGGGTGACGCTGACGGACGTGGACGGCAACGTGTACCTGGATTTTTCGTCGGGGATTTACGTCACGACGCTGGGGCACTGTCATCCGAAAGTGTCCGAGGCGGTGGCGCATTACGCCAAGACGCTGATGAACTGCCATGACTTTACGACGCCGATCAAGGCGAAGCTGCTGGAGAAGCTGGCGGGGATTCTGCCGGGCGGCGAGCTGACGGCGATGCAGTTGTATGACTCGGGGACGACGGCGGTGGAGGCGGGGCTGCGGCTGTGCCGGGCGGCGCAGAATAAGCACGAGTTTCTGTCGTGTTATCGTGATTTTCACGGCAAGAGCGGGCACGCGGTGAGTCTGGCGCGGATCAACTACAGCAGCGGCCCGTCGCGGGCGTCGGGCTTTTACATGATGCCGCGGCCGGACCCGTATCGGCCGCTGTGGACCAAGGCGGACGGGACGATTGACACGGACGCGTACTTCCGCTTCTACGATGAATTTATCGCGGAGTCGACCATCGGGCAGATCGCCGCGATCGTGCTCGAGCCCATCCAGGGCTGGGCGGGCTCGATCTTCCCGCCGGATGACTTTTTCCCCAAACTGCGGAAGTGGTGCGACCAGCGGAAGATCATGCTGTTTGCCGACGAAGTGCTGACGTCGATGGGGCGCACCGGCAAGTGGCTGGCGATGGAGCATTGGAACGTGACGCCGGACGTGGTGACGATCGGCAAGGGTTTCGGCAACGGATTCCCGGTGACGGCGATGGTGGCCAAGAAGGAATACGGCGAGGCGATTGAGAAGATTTCAGCCTCGACCAGCTACGGGGGCAATCCGATGGCGTGTGCGGCGGCGCTGGCGTCGATCGAGGCGATTGAGGAAGAAGGACTGCTGGAAAACGCCCAGCGGCTGGAGGCGCTGTTCGCCAAGCGGCTGGAGAAGATGAAGAAGGAACATCCGATTGTCGGCGACGTGCGGGTGAAGGGCTGCTTGATGGGGGTGGAGCTAGTCAAGGACCGCAAGACCAAGGAGCCGTTCGATGAGGCGGGCAAGCGGGTGTATCAGCGGGCGTTTGCCAAGGGATTGGCGTGGATACCGGCAGGGCACATTCTGCGCATGAGCCCGCCGATCGTGATGGATGAGCCGACGGCGCAGAAGTGCATGGACATAATTGATGAATCCATCGGCGAAGTGGAGCGCGAATTGGGGTACGGCAAGTAAGCGTGCGTGGGAATAAGGCCAGGAACGGCGGCGTCCGCGCGGGCTGCGGGGCAGCGGTGAAAGGAAAAGCATGGGCAAGGCGGCAAGCATTCGGCTGGGCATCATCGGCGGCGGGCTGATGGGCAAGGAAGTGGCGTCGGCGGTGGCGCGGTGGTGCCATCTGGCGGACTATCCGGTGAAGGTGGAGCTGACGGCGGTGTGCAGCGTGCCGGTCGAGACGCTGGGGTGGTTTACGGAGCATTTTCCCAGCGTCAAGCAGGCGACGACGGATTACCACGAGCTCTTGGCCAATCCGAACGTGGACGCGGTGTACTGCGCGGTGCCGCACGCGATGCACGAGAAGTTCTACATCGACACGATTCGGGCGGGCAAGCATCTGCTGGGCGAAAAGCCGTTCGGCATTGACCGCAAGGCGAATGCGGCGGTGATGAAGGCGATCGCGGAAAATCCGCGGGTGGTGGTGCGCTGCTCGTCGGAGTTTCCGTATTTTCCGGGAGTGCAGCGGATCGTGCAGGCGTGGCGGCAGAAGAAATTCGGGCGGATTCTGGAGGTCGAGTGCGGGTTCCTGCACAGCTCGGACCTGGACCCCAGCAAGCCGATCAACTGGAAGCGGCAGGTGGAACACAACGGGGAATACGGCTGCATGGGCGACTTGGGGATGCACGTCTGGCACGTGCCGTTGCGCTTCGGCTGGCGGCCGCGGAACGTGCGGGCGATCTTGTCCAACATCGTGCCGCAGCGCAAGGACGCGACGGGCAAGATGGTGCCGTGCGACACGTGGGACAACGCGACGCTGTTTTGTGAGATTGAAAATGACGGTTACCGTTTTCCGCTGACGGCCAAGACGCAGCGCATCGCGCCGGGGCAGACGGACACGTGGTATTTGTCGGTGAGCGGCGACCGCTATTGCGCGCGGTTCAACACCAAGCGACCGCGCACGCTCGAGACGCTGGCGTATGAGCCGGGCGGAGCGCAGATCTGGCAGAGCGAGGATTTGGGCTATCAGTCGGCGTACAAGACGATCACGGGGGGGATTTTTGAGTTCGGCTTCAGCGACGCGATTTTGCAGATGCTGGCGGCGTTTTTCGAGCAGATTCAGCAGGGAAATAGTGCCCAGCTTGCTTTCGGTTGTGTGACGCCCAGCGAGACGGCGCTGACGCATGAGATTTTCACCGCGGCGCTGGCATCGGAGCGTAACGGACAAGTGGTGAACATCGGCTAAATGGGAAACGAGCGGCGGGACGGAGGTCGTGATCTGCCGCCAAAAATACGGAGACATATTCCATGAGTATTCCCGACTTGCGCAAGGGTTTTCTGGCTCCCAATCGCCATTATTTTGACGTGGACATGGCGTTCTATCAGGAGCGACTGAAAGGCTTTCTGCCGGAGAAGTTCATTGACATTCACGGGCACATCAGCGCATGCGAGCCGGCGAGCGAGCCGCCGACGGATTGGGCGGTGCGGGTGACCAATGCCCGGGGATTGCGGATCGAGGAATATTTCGACTGGCAGATCAAGATGTTTCCGGGCAAGGACGTGCGGCCGCTGGTGTTCGGGCATCCGCGCCCGGAACGGATTGAGGAAGAGAACGCGTATGTGGCGGAGTCGCTGACGAAGTACGGGTCGGATCGGCTGTGGGGTTTGCTTTTGGAAAGCCCGTATTGGTCGGTGCAGGAGCTGGAGAAGCGTTTTAAGGCGGGGCGTTTTCTGGGGCTTAAGCCGTATCCGACGATGCCCACGCGCGTGCCGACCAAGGATGTAAAAATATTTGACATGCTGCCACACGAGCACCTGGAGTGGGCGAATGAGCATCGGCTGATCGTCATGCTGCACGTGCCGCGCGGGGATCGGCGGATCGCGGATGAGTTTAATCTGACGCAATTGGAGGAGATCAACCGGCGCTATCCGAAGCTGAAGCTGATCATCGCGCACATCGGGCGGGCGTACACGAACACGCCGGACGGTCACGACGCGATCAAGCGGCTGGCGCAGTGCACGAATCTGCTCTGGGACTTCTGCGCCAACGATTGCCAGCCGATCATGGAGACGCTGATCAAGGCGGTGGGGCCCAAGCGGATCATGTATGGCTCGGATTTGCCGATTCTGGCGTTTCGCGGGCAGCGGCTGGACGTCAAGGGCGAGTACGTGAACGTGATCTACCAGGCGGATTGGGAGGATAAGCGCACGCGGCGGCCGGCGGCGGGTGACGACCAGTACACGTTTTTCCTGTATCAGCAGATTGATTCCTTCCGCAAGGCGGCGGAGAATTGCGGTTTGTCACGCGGGGACGTGGAAGACGTGTTTTATCGCAACTCCGCGCAGCTGCTGGGTGAAACGGCGGCGGCGCTGCGGTGGTAGGTTTAGGCGAGCCAAGGAGACTAAGCTGTGACGACCACGACAGGTGCGGCGAAGATCGGTTTGCTGGGTTTGATGCCCGAGCTTTACGAGCGCATCGGCCCGCAGACGCGCCAGAAGCAGGATGGCTTTGCCCGCCAAATGGCGGCGACGTGGGATTTTGCCCAGGTGGTGTGGCCGGGGGTGTGCAACAGCCGGGAGCTGGTGGACGCGGCGGTGCGGCGCTTTGAGCAGGAGCAGTGTGACCTGATTGTGGTGGTGTGTCTGACGTATGCGCCGAGCCTGATCAGCGTCAGCGCGTTGTGTGAGACGTTTTTGCCGGTGGTGCTGCTGGACACGCAGCCGGACGTGGGGACGGGGGCGGTGCCGGGGCCTGATTTCTTTATGCTCAATCACGGGGTGCACGGGATACAGGACTTGGCCAACGTGCTCTTGCGCGGCGGGCGGAAGGCGCCGATCGTGGTCGGCGATTGGCGCGATGCGGAGACCGTGGCGTCGTTGCGTGATCAGTGCCAGGCGGCCCACATGCGTGGGCTGTTGCGGCGGATGCGCTTGGGCATCGTGGGGCGGCCGATGGCGGGGATGGGGGATTTTGCGGTGGATGAAACGGCCTTTGCGTGGCGCGTCGGCCCGCTGATTATTCCGGTGGAGCCGGCCCGGATCGCCAAGCTGGCGGAGGAGGCGGCGCCGGCGGAGGTGGCGGGGCGGATCGCGGAAAACAAGAAGATATTCGATGTTTCGCCGGAGCTGACCGAAGCCCAGCATGAGGCGGCGGTGCGCACGAGCTTGGCGTTGGAGAAGATTACGCGGGAGGATCGCCTGGCGGGGATGGCGGTGCACTTCTTGACGGTGTCGGAGGATGGGCGCGTGCCCACGCTGCCGTTTTTGGCGGCCTCACGCTTGCTGGCGGATGGCTATGGTTACGCGGGGGAGGGCGACGTGGCGTGTGCGTCGCTGGTGGCGGCGTTGCAGAAGGTGGCGGGCCCGGCGAATTTCACGGAAATGTTCTGCATTGACTTCGCGGATGGTTCGGTGGTGATGGCCCACATGGGCGAGTGCAATTACCTGATGGCGCGCAAGGATCGCAAGCCGCGTCTGGTGCCGCGCCCGTTTAATATCGCTCCTACGCCGTTCCCGCCCGCCACGCCGGCGTTTGTGCTTGAGCCGGGCGCGGTGACGCTGGCGTCGCTCTGTGGGGCGCCGGGGGGAACGTTCCGCATGGTGATCGCTGAAGGACGGGTGATGGATTGGGGTCCGTTCGATCACGTGGCGCACCCGCACTTTAAGTTCGCCCCGGCGGCGAAACTCAATGATTTCCTTAGGAGTTGGAGCGAGTCGGGCGGGTCGCATCATCAGGCCTTGATCGCGGGCAATCGTGTGCACTTATTTACGGCGCTGGCGAAGATGATGGGGATCGAGGCGGTGGTGGTGGGGTGAAAGAGAGGGGTTAGGGATTAGGGGTTGGGGATTGGGGGTTGGGATGCAGGAGAAACAGGCTTGAACGGCGTTTTGGGCATTGACATCGGCACGACGGCGATCAAGGCGGTGGTGCTCGGTGAGGACGGCCGGCCGGGCCCGACGTCGGCGGTGAATTATGGTTTAAACAGTCCGCAGGGCGGATGGTTTGAGCAGGACCCGGCGGAGTTGCGGCGGGCGGTGGCGGCGGCGGTGAGGCAGGTGGCGGGGGGAAGTCGGATTTTGGGAGTGGGACTATCGACGCAGGGCGGGGCGCTGATGCTGCTGGACGAGCGGGATGAGCCGATCGGCCCGATTTATTCCTGGATGGACGGGCGGGCGAAAGAGATATCGGCTTCTTTGCGGGCAGAGCACGGGGAAGCGTATTTTGCCGGCCGGACGGGCAGGAATGATCCGGGGTTGGCCTTGCCGTTGTTGCGCTGGCTGGCGAAGAACAAGCTTGAGGATTTTCGGCGGGTGGCGAGGATTTCGTTTGTGGATGATTGGTGTGCGCGCTGGATGACCGGGCGCAGCGGGACGGATGGCTCAAATGGGGCGATGACGGGACTGCTGAACATTCATCGCCAGGCGTGGGACGGAGAATTGCTGGCGGCGGCGGGGGTCAAGTCGGAGAGCCTGCCTTTGCTGGTGGGCGCGGGCCGGACGCTGGGGGAATTGCGGCAGGAAGTGGCGGGGGAGTGGGGATTGGACGGCGGCCAGAAGGCGGTGGTGATGACGCCGATGCACGATCAGCACTGTGCGGCTCTGGGCGGTGGAGTGATCGAGCCGGGGCAGGTGATGCTGTCGACCGGCACGGCGTGGGTGCTGATGGCGATGACCGCGGAGCTGGATGCGACGGCGAGTCTGGGGTTGTTCAATGCCCCGGCGGTGACGGGTGGGTGGGGCTCCTTAGGGGCGTTGTCGGCTGGCAACGGGTACTACGATCAGGTGGTGGGGCTGTGCGGCTTGACGGATTTAAAGGAAGCGGAAAAGGAAGCGGCGGCGGCTGAGCCGGGGACCAAGGGGTTGCGATTTGCGCCGTGTGTGGGCGGGCAGAGGCAGGCGGGGTGGTCGAACTGGCGATTGGATCATCGGCGTGGGGATCTGTTGCGGGCGGTGATGGAGGGCATGTGCGTGGAGGCCCGGACGTGGCTGAAGCGCGTGGAGATTCGTCCAAATCCGCAGGCGCAGATCGTGATGATGGGCGGTTCGGCCAAGAGTTCGCTGTGGGCGTCGATTGCGGCGTCGATTCTGGGTCGGCCGGTGGTGATACCGGGGGCGGCGGACGCCGCGGCGCTGGGGGCGGCGGTGGTGGCGGGTTTGGGGGCGGGGTGGTGGCCCGATGCCCGTAAAGGCAGGCAGAGCGTGAAGGTTGAGTCGCGACGGATTGAGCCTGACGTCAAGGCCTATCGCGAGGTCGCCTGGACGTGAACGCGGCGGCGGAAATGGGGACTTTGGCTTAGGCGGGTTCTGACTTACAATTTCAGGCGGTGATTTGGATCTACCGAACCTCTGCTTGAGACCCTTGTGCCTAAAACCAACCAGGTCGGCAAGCGTAACACAGCTCAACGGCGGGCGGTGCTGGACGTTATTAACCAGGCGCACGGCCCGCTGACGGTGGGGGAGGTTCTGGATCAGGCGGGCAAGCGGATTCCCAATCTGGGCATAGCCACGGTCTATCGCACAATCAACCTGCTCCTGGAAGCGCAGCAGATCCGGGCGGTGACGCTGCCGGATGGGCAGACGCGCTATGAGTCGGCTGAGTTGGAGCATCACCACCACTTCCGCTGTACCCGCTGCAACCAGGTGTTTGATATGGAAGGCTGCATGCTCCAGATGCCGCCGGGTACGGTGCTGCCGGGCGGATTTGTGGTCCAGGATCATGAATTGACGATTCTGGGCACTTGCCCCAAATGCGGCGATTCACGCATCGCCACGCCGCGCCGGTCCTGCTCCCACGCCCACGCTCACGCCCGTCCCCGGAATTTCCGCCCCCGGAACCCACGCCCCCGGAAGTAGACCCCCGGAAGTAGACCCCCGGAAGTAGACTCCCGGAAGTAGGTCCCCGGCCCACTGACAGCCTCGGGCGGATCTACGCAGACATTTGCGCTGCGGCAGCTTCGGCTACAATTTTACCCCATGGCTACCCATACGCTGGCGGCGGATCATCCCTACGCACTGCTTTTGGCTGAAGTTGAGCAGGTCAGCCTGCTTGCGAGCACGAATCAGTTGCTGCACTTTGATCAGGAAACACGCATGCCGCCGGCAGCGGTGGCGCATCGCGGCCGGCAGATGGGGCAGCTGGCGAGGATGATTCATGAGATGGCCACCAGCACGCGGGTGGGAAAACTGCTGGCGCAATGTCGGGCCGATGGTCGGCTGCAGGCCGATCGGCTTGCTCCGCCGGCGGTGAACCTGCGGGAGATCGGCCGATCTTTCGAGCGGGCCCTGAAGATTCCGCCCGCGTTGGCGGAAGAGGCGGCCACGCTGGCTTCCACCGCCAGCCACGCATGGGCGGAAGCTCGCAAGGCCAACGATTTTGGGCGGTTTGCGCCGTGGCTGGAAAAGACGGTGGAAATTGCCCTGCGCAAGGTGGAGCACTATGGCGTGCCGGCGGGCGGCGAAGCTTGGGACGCCCTGGCGGAGGACTTTGAGCCCGGTTGCACAGCCAGGGACATGGAGAAAGTGTTGACGCCGCTGCGGGCGGCGCTGCTGCCGCTCCTGGCGAAAATCACCAGCTGCAAACGGGCGTTTGTTAATCCGCTGGCGGACATACGCGTGCCCGTGGCCAAGCAAGACGAATTACTGCGCTTTCTGGCGGCCACGATGGGTTTTGATTTTGCGCGCGGGTTGCTGGATCGCTCGGCGCACCCGTTCTGCGTCAGCCTGCATCCGACGGACGTGCGCATGACGGTGCGGCTGGCTGGGCAGGACGGCATGACGGGTTTGTCCTTCGGCAGCTTGATGCACGAAATGGGGCACGGCTTGTACAGCCAGAGTCTGCCCGCCGAGCACGGCGGCGCGCCGATGGGGCAATATGTGTCCCTGGGTATTCACGAAAGCCAGAGCCGCATGTGGGAATGCTGTGTCGGGCATTCGCAAGGGTTCTGGAAGTGGTTCTGCGGGCCGCTGAAGGAGCATTTTCCCGCGGCTGGAGGCGCCCGGGCGGAGGATCTGTATGCGTGGGCCAATCGGGTTGAGCCGGGGCTGATCCGCACGGCGGCGGATGAATTGACGTACAACCTGCACATTATGATCCGCTTTGACATTGAACGGGCGCTATTGAGCGGCCGCTTGAAAGTCGCGGATCTGCCGGCCTATTGGAACGCGCGCTATCAGGAGTATCTGGGCGTGGTTGTGCCTGATGATGCCCAGGGGTGCCTGCAGGACATTCACTGGTCCATGGGATTGTTTGGATATTTCCCCACCTACACGCTGGGGAATCTTTACGCAGCCCAGTTTCTTGAGACGGTCCAGGCGGCGATTCCGGACTTGGAGCAGCGGTTTGAGCGTGGGGATTTTTCGCCGCTGCTGAATTGGCTAAGGGAGAAGATTCACCGCCAGGGGATGCGGTATCGGGCGGCGGAGTTGTGTCAGGAGGTGACGGGCAGGCCGCTGAGTCATGAGCCGTTGCTGCGGTATTTGCAGAACAGGTTGGGCCGGGTTTATGGGATTTAAGGGGCCCCGAGCAGGCGGCAGGGGGGGAGGCAGGCGGATACTCCGGGGCGAGGCCATGAACGGGCGGGATATTTGAGCCGATATATAAGGGGGGTTGGGCACAGCGGCGGAAAGAAGAGGGCTGGTCTTCAGTGGCCGCGGGGGTATGATTGTGTGGGTAAGGGTTGTTCTTTGAAAACTGGGGCCGACTGGTATCGACCGGACAGTAACGGTTGATCGTGGCGCGCCGAGGACGCACGTGGGCCTCGTAAATCACCGTGCAAACCATAAATGCCAACGACACAGTCGCTGGTCGGATCGGCTTCGCGCCGGTCCGCATGGCTGCCTAATTAAGGTGGCCTCGCCTGGCGGCGGACGGCCTGTGGCCGCCGCTGGGCGTCAAACTAGCAGGATCGCCCAAGAGCGGTGCTCGGACGCTGGCGGGTTAAAAAAATGCTGGGCTGGGCTGGGTGAACGCTGTCGCTGGCGGTCACCTGGCTGAGATTAAAACAACGACTACGCGCGTAGAAGCGGTCATTCGTCTGCCACGGGACGGGGGTTCGATTCCCCCCGGCTCCATTTGTCTACGTTCGTGTCATTAGTGGACACAAGCTGCAACTGCCTGTCATTGCCTGCCATATCACCATTACCTGAAAAAGTGCTGGTGGCTCCTGACAGCCCATGACAGCCCGTTTCCGGTCCTGTCTGCGCTCGTTTTTGCGACACTTGGGGAACGTGGTTTTTAAGTGTGCTGTTAGGGACGCCCGTAACCCTTGCATAGGCTTCGGGCAGGTCGCCGTTCAAGTAATGCTTTGCTGAAATCAGCATGCCATGTCCGATCCAGCGGGACACGTGGACTTGCGGGTGATGCTGTGCCCAGTCGCGCTCACAGCTTGAGCGTAGGGATTGAAACAGCCGGTCCCAGGGTTGAACGCCAGCCCGTGTCCAGATCGCTTCCACCCGGCGGCGGAGCGCTCCTTTGCCGTTGATCCCGACAATCAATCGCTCTTGCCCTTCTGGTGCTAGATCGTATGCCTCTTGGATTAACGCCATCAAGCGGGGTTCCACGGGGACGGTGCGGCTATCGTGTCCCTGTCCATGCCGTTCGGTCTTAGGGCTTTTAACGTGGAGCAGGTGCTCATCAAAGTCCACGTCCGCCCAGGTCAAAAGGTGTGATTCACTGGGGCATCGCAGGCCCGCGTACCTCGCCAGCCCGAATAGCAGGCGATATTCCACGGTTGGGCAGGCTTCGATCACCGATTCGATTTCCTCGCGGGTGATGAACCGATCGACGCTGGATGGTGTTGATCCACCCTTTAGTCTTTCAAAGGGTGATTTGTCCACCAGTCCCCGGTGTGCCGCTTCGCGGAAGATGCTCTTGCAGTTGCCTACGTGGGTTTTGACGCTTGCCACACTTAAGCCGGATGAGGTCAGCCAGGCCCTCCAGGCGGCGGCCTGTGCCGGGGTAATGGATCGTAGGGGTTTATCCGCGCCCAGGTGCTCCAGCAGCTTGGTGGCGGTCTGTTCCAGCTTGCGCAGGCTTTCAGGCTTTAGCTCCGCCCGCTTTTCGTCCAGGTAGGTCTTGAGCCACCCGCCCAGGGTCGCGCTCCCGCGCGGCTCCACCAGCCCCAGGCGGGCCAGCTTGGCGTGCCAGCGGTCGTCCAGGTCGGCCAGCCAACGGGCCGTTGCCGGGGGCGGGGTATGCCTTGTCCCGGCGGCTTGCTCCAGGTGCTCGATATGGTCATGGGTCGCGCGGGCGGCGCTGTCGCTGGCCTTAAGGCGCAGGGTCCGGCGTCGTCCTGTCCCGTCGATGATGGATACCCGCCACCTTTTCCCGCCGTCATGGATTAGACTTGCCATTTTTTCACCTCTTCCGCCGTCGGGTGACGGCCAGGCCCAGCGCCTTTAGAATCCTGTCCAGGTTCCCGCCGAGCATGTCCCGTTTACCCTTCAGGTAGTCATTCACACGCGCCGGGGTCAGCCCCGTCCGCTCACACAGCTTGGTTTGGGGCCAGCCCCGCCGCTCAAGCTCCCGCGCTATCACTTCCCTTAGGTCCATGCCGATATCTTATCAACTATGATAATCCTTGTCAAGCATAGCAGGCCCCCCAAGAGGTTGGCGTAGGGAAGGACAAGCCACGTCGCCAGGGCAAGCCACAGAACAAACGGGGCGGTAAGGTCCAGCCCCAGGGCCACGAAGTGCGCCATACTTCGGGCTTGGCGTACTTCGCCGAAGAGCGCCAAACCGCCTTCCCCAAAAACCTCATTTTTGAGCCAAAAACGCCGAAGAGCGCCAAAACCATCGAAGTGCGCCAACGTTTCTGTATGGGAGGGGTTGGCGTACTTCATGACGGCATCCCCCAGACCCACCTGCTGCCCTCCCCGAACCCCATCCGCGAGGCCAAAACCCCAAGTTCGCTTTTCGCGCGATCGAGTGTTCGGGAGGTGATGGAGTCCGCCAGGGCGGCGGCCTTGATGTCCTTGGCTGGTTTTGGCCCGTCAAGTAGAAACTCCCTCAACCACCTACACGCGTCGGCCAGGGCGTCGTCGCCGCCGTTTTGTGAACCGTCGCCCAGGGCGTCATCGGCCGTGGCGGATATAGGCCCGTCCTCCCAGGCTACCACCGCCTGATCCCCGCTTGGGGCCAGGGTAAAGGCCAAACCGGTCTGGTCCAGGGCAATATTGTTCTTAACAGGAGTCATCAGTCTGCGGGCAGCATTGTCCCGGTCTTTACTGATCGCCCAAACCGCCCGCGCGGCGGCCGCGAACGCGAGGCTTCCCATAATTCGGTAAACGGCGGACGTTCCCGTGGCCTTGTTCAAGTGCGAAACACACACCACCGCCACTTGCCGCCTGCTCGCCAAGGCGGCCAGCGGGGCCAAGAGCGCCCTCACCTCAGCGTTGACGTGGCTATCAGTGTCGCCCAGGTACGCGGTAATCGGGTCCACAATTACCAGCCGACAGTCAGGGGTTCTGGCGATGGCATCTTCTAAAGTCTTGATATCTGCCAAGTGGAAGGGAACATTCAGGGTTGCCCCGGTCTTATCATCAACGCGGCGGACCGCCTGTAGGACGTTGATCCGCCGAACGTTCGCCCCGGCGGCTGTTAGTCTCGGCTTAATCGTGTCCGCCGCATCATCTTCAGCGTTGAGTAACACCACCCCGCCAGCGTCGAACCGTTGGCCCGGCGCATCGGGCCAGCCCGCGCCCGTCGTCACGCGGGAGGCAATGTCCAGCGTGACGAAACTTTTGCCAAGGCCGGGATCACCCGCGAAAATCGTAACCTTGCCAAGCGCGATCCTCCCCGGCCAAAGCCAGCGCACCGGCTGGGCTTCGATGTCGGCCAAGTTCAACAAAATCGGTCCGGCGGTTGGCGCTGGAGGCGGGGCTTCCAGGGGAACCGCCCGTTCCGCCGCGTCCATCACGTCCAACCTTGTAGCGCCAGCAATCGTCCAGGCCCTCAAATCTTTCACCCCCTCCGGCGGGAAAATCACCCGCACGCTCGCGGCTATGCCCAGCAAGCCGGAAGCGATTTTTTCAGCGCCAACCTTGCCGGGGCGCGTGTCGGGATCGGCGTCGGGCTTTGTGTCATTCTCGCCGATGATCAGGACGTGCCGATCGGCCAGTAACTCGCGGAGAAAATCCAGCCCGCCCGTGCAGCTCGGCCGCCCGATCGTCACAAAGTCCAAGTCCATCCCGGCGGCGGCGTCGGACGCGCCCTCCACGATAATCACGGGATCAGCGTCACTGCTTCCGGCGTAATCATGCAGCGGCCAGGCCAGCGTCAGGCCGCGGTGCCCGCCCGGCTCGAAAGTCTTGGAGCCGTCGTCCCGGCGAATTGAATGACCGATGATTTCCCCTTGCCCGTTGCGTTCGGGGATTCGCCAGCCCGATCCGTTGCGGCTGACACCAAGGGCTTGCAGGCTTTCGACAGTTACGCCAAGCTGATCGCTCAAGACATTAAGCATTGTCCACCCCCTTAGCTTGAACAGCCTCAAGCTCGGTCAAGCGGGCGTCCAGGGTCCAGCGGCGGAACAGGATTCGTCCGCCCAGTCTGATAAACGGAACAACTCCAGAATCACGTAGGCGGACCAAAGTTCTTTCGCTGACCGATAAATACTTCGCCGCCATGCGGCTATTCATTAAAGGGCTTACGATGACGGGTTCGGGTTCGCGGTTTTTCATTCGCCCCCGCCTTTCCCCGCGCGCTCGAGAAGAATCGCCTCGATGGCGGCGACATTGAAAAGCCGCCGCTTGCCTACCATGAGGAATGGCAACCGTCCGGCGTCCGCTTCCTGCTTTAGCCAGCTAAGTCCGATGCCAGTTGATTTAAGTCGGCGATAAAGTCCGTAGATTGGAACGAGGTCGCTGGTGCGTTTAGTGTCCATGCCCGCAAGTATGACGGGCCGCCTGTGCGCAAGCTGTGCGCCGATTCGGGTTTACTGTGCGCAGGGTCACCTATCGGCGCATAAGAGGTAAAACCCCTTCCGTGTGGGGTCTTGCCGGATCATCGTCCCCCAAGCCGGATGTTTCCCGGCCCGACCACCCTTCAATCTAAACGTGGCGGATATATTCAATTTCAATTGCCCCGTGATGTCAGCCCGTTCCGCCAGGGTGTCAACCGATAGTCCCCTCCCGCCGTTTTCCCAGTCTTGAATTAGCTCGCCTACGATTCGGGCCTGTTTGCCCTTAGTGAAGACGTACGGCTTGCCATACCACGTCACCTTGGTGAAATCGTCGGAATATTGGCAGTCACCCTGTACCGCCTCCAGGGCCAGCGCCAGCCGGTCTAGGTCGTCCGCCACAACTTGGGCATCTGCTGGGGAAGGTGAACGCCATAGAAGCACCTGTGCCAGGCGGTCGGCGATATGCTGCCAACGGTCAACGTCTGGATTGTCTAAGGGTGTCTGACCCCACCTAGGCAGCGTAGTAGCCGCCCAACTCCTCCCGTCGTCCCCGACCACCTCGGCCCCCGCGTTGCCGTCACGGAAGTATGTAACCTTGATAGTATCCCCAGCCCTCAGCTTTAAGGGCTTAAGGAAATCAGCCAGGGCCGGGTCGTGGTGGGGATTCGGGTCGTCGTGAGGAAAGCCGTCCGTATGATCGACGGGCTTTGATTGATACCACGCGGCACGGATATCGGCGGCCAGCTCATGCAGGCTTCGCCTACAAAGCTCCCAGTCTGTGCCGCCGGGGCCGTGCACACGCCGGATATCGGCGGCTAACTGGTGAAGTCTAGGTGCGGTGGCGCGGGCAATAGTGGATTGTGACATGTCTGTTCCCTTTAAGGCGGTTGACCCGGCGGGGGGAAGGGGGAACAGGGCCGTCCGCACCCGCCGAGTCACAAAGCACCTGCCGGTGCACCCGCAAAATAGTATACCAAAATACCTAATGATACTAAGCCAAAACACTATCAACCGGTGCTTTCGCGGTCTGGATCAGGCGGCGGGCCGGTGAGGGAGCCGGGACCACGCCGCCCGATCGCAGGTCCGCGTTATTCCGTCTGGGCTTTAGCGGCCTTTTCCGCCGCATCGACGGCCTGATCCAGCTGCGCCAGCGCACGCAGTCCGCTGCCGCATAGGACCTCTTGGAAGCGCATCCGCCAGCCGCCCGCCGTAGAGCCTAACCCGCCATGCCAGGAGGGGCCGATCGAATGAACTGGGGGATCATAACGCGGGAAAAGGTCGGGTCGGCTATCGGCAAGCTCCTCAAGCTCGCGGGCGGTCTTTAACAACTTCGCCTCCGCGTCACCGGCGCGAACCGCCCGCCGTAACCGTAGTTCGCCTTCAATGAATAGCTTCTCGAATCCACGGATTACTTCGCTGTTAGGCCCGCAAAAAAAATCGTTGAACGCCTTTAAGGCGCTGCGGGTTTCCGCCTGCACCTCTGCCAACACGGAAAGCGTCTTGTGCAGGTCAAGCGCCCGACGGGTTAAGGCTATGTCGCTTTCACAGTTGGACGTAGTTCGGCTCAGGATGGGCAATAGCTTGCCTAGCCGGTCTTGGTCGGGCCTGCTCAGTTGGCCATCTCGTGCGGCTTTCTCAACAAGCTCCCGGTAGGCCCGCTGGGCCTCCAGGTGGGCTTGCGCGGCTTTCTCGTCGCGCTCTTTAAGGTGTTCCAGGATGCTCGGTTCGGTTGTGGTCACAGTTGCGGTCATGGTGATACTCCGTTCAAAAGGGGTTATCAAAACTTAGGTGTAATGGGGGTGAAGTCGCTTGATTCATCAGCGGATAGAAGTCGGGCATCGCGGGCCTGCGTCCGGCGCTTATCGTCCGTCAAGTGCAGATACAACGTCAGCGCGTCAGCAATCAGCACCTCAATCGGCTCGCCCTGATCGCGGGCAATCTGCGAAAGCTCGTCGCTCAGCCGCATCAGCCCAAGATCGGCGGGGGCGCTACAGATGAAGTCAACCCAACGCATTTCCGGTTTAGTGTTCGTAGTCATGATTCGTTTTCCTTTGTCAAAAGAGGTTATTGTCGTGTGACAAAATTAGGGTTTACGGGGCCGTGGGGGGTATTTTTGTCAGTGTCAGAGAGTTCACGCTGTAATTTCCGAAGGGCCGACACCACTAAAAGGGCCTGTTGCTCGTTCTCCCTCCAGTGCTGTAGTTGGGTGCGGGAAGTTGCCAGTAGCCGCTGGGCTTCCTTCAGTCGCTCGGTGATGAGTTCATGGGTGTTAGACATTGTTGGGCACCTCGAAATCTGGACGCGGATAATGGGAGAGGGATACGGGGACGGGTGCGCTCGCCAGTTGGGGGACCGCCCCCCCCTCGGCCTGTGATTCGATGACCCCCCCCGCAAGGGCACGTTGTAGGACGCCAGCCAGGGACGGGTGCTCCGCTACCATCGCCGCGATACGGTTCTCCAGGTTCGCGCTGCTGCCCACCTCAAGGCCAACGTTCAGGTTGAGGCTTCTAGCGGTGTAGAAGCCGCAGGCCTGCCCAAGTGCCACCTCAGCCCTAACAGCAGCGCTGTAGTTCCCGGCTTCCATCGCCGCTGACCTCACCTCATCCAGGCGGGTCAGGTGCTGTTCCAAGGTGATTCGGTAGTTGCGCCGTAGCTCATCTTGGGCCGCTTGGATGGCCATCTGCACAGCAGCCTGGCGGAGCATTCGGTAGGCAGATGAACGTGCCTTAGCTCCAGGGCAAGCCGCCCGCCAGGCGGCAGCGGCGGAGCCAGGTGATACGCCATCGCCACCATGAACGTATAGGTCCACGAAGCGCCGTTGCTTAGGGGTCAAGGTCTTCACGCCCCACCCCCTTCCACCAGCCGCACCATCGCCTGCCGGGTGTTCTCATCCAGTCTCGGCCAGGCGGTGATGATCGCGCGTAGTTTTGGGTCGATTTTCGGCTCAAGTGCGCTCAAAAATGCGACACTTGATTTTTCAGATTCTTCTAAGTCTTTGTCAGATAGGACTTTGCTATTTGTGGGACGGGGGTTCGATTCCCCCGGCTCCATTCGACTCGCGTGGGTTGCACCCACGCTCGCTCATGGCGAGCCATCTTCATCAACCGCTCAGGCTTTCGACGGCAAGAGAACCAGCGAGTCGAATGCCGGAGTTTGAATCAAGGGACTTTCGTGAACGCAACTGGCGGTTGCTGCTTTGTCTATATCCTTGGCTGTGCTGACGGTGCATACTACGTTGGCTCCACGACGGCACTCGCTGCGCGCGTGGACACTCACAACACAGGCCGGGGGCCTCGTTTTACGGCCTGCCGACGACCGGTCACGCTCCTCTACTCAGAGTCCTTTCCGACGATGGCACAGGCTCGAAAACGCGAAATACAGATCAAGAAGTGGTCGCGAGCCAAGAAACAGGCGTTGGCCGCCGGCGACATCCAGAAGCTCCACGAGATGAGCTGTCGCCGAACTCAATGACGCCGAATCACCGCCAAACCGCGTAGTTTTCTCCTCTCCCCAACCCCCTGACGCCGGCCCGCCTGGAATCGATGTCCTATCAGTGATCAACGCCGTCGTCCAAGCAGCAGACACAGCCAGGCCAGCCCAACGATCGCGGTGGGTTCAGGCACAAGCACAAGCTGCCCGCCGTTAAGGTTGACCGTCCCGCCCAGGTCGGTGAACGTCTGATAGTAAAGGTTCCGGCCGTTAAGATCGAGGATGGAGCCGGCCCCCAGCACTAAATGCTCGACGTAAAGAGCCTCGGGAAGGCCGTTGGCGAGGGAGTTGTTGTACACGTCCACGAGCTTGGCCCAACCGAATCCGTCATCGCTGCCGATCTGGAGGGTATCCAGGGCGAAGTTGGCGTCGTAGCCGGCGAGGACCGCGCCCAGGTCCAGGCCGGCGACTTCCAGGCTCTTGGCTTCGGCTGGATCGCCCGCGAAGATCAGCGTGAGGTTCTCCAGGCCGGCGACCTTGAGCGGATCGGCGCCTTGGACGTCAAAGTACGCATCGTCAAGATGAATGCTCGTCCCGCTGACGGCTTCGAACTCAGCCGTCTTCCCCAGGGCGAAGTACCGTCCAATGGTGATGCCCACGGAGGGGTCGGTGATTTGCAGCACCTCGCGGCCGTTGCCAGAAACTGTCCCCGCGGCAAGACCGTTCATGGCGTGCAGTGTGCCGCCCGACATCACGTAAGTCGATGGGGCTGACGCCGTGGCCGACCGGATATATATGGGATAGGCGGTATTCCCCTCGTGAATGACATCCCCGCCAGTTTGTTCAAAGCGCGCCGGCCCGGCACCAAACGGCGAGCCATCGCCAAGCCAGAAGATCCCCGTGGAGAGCGTCCCGCCGTGCATTTCATAGACAGTCTCCTTGCCTTCATATCCCATGATGCGCACAAAGCCATGCTCAATCACGCCATCATACTGTACGAATCTCCCGGCCGTCCGGAGGGTGGTGAAGGAATCGATGCCCCCGTGGTCCATCCGGCCCCCGTACATCACCGAAGGTTCGCTTGTGGGCCTTAGAATGACGCCGTTAAGATAGGCGTCAGGATGAATCGTGACGGTGTTACTCAGAGTGATCATGCTGCCGTCGGCGTCAATCGTGCCCCAGACATCGACCGGATCGCTGATGCTGCCGGTGCCGCCCACCGTCTTCCCGGCTGGAATGGTCAGCGTGGTGCCCCGGACATGCGTCATGCCTTGATTGGTGAAGCTGCCGAAGCCCGCCGCGGGGTTGTCGCCGGCATCATGGATCAGCAGGGATTCCGGGCCGAGCGTGACGGAAGCGTTGCCGGCGTTGGTCAGCGTGCGAGCCCCGAAGTCGACGATGCCGTTGACCGACAGCGAGGACGGCGACGATGGAAAGATGAACTGTGCGGGGGGCTGTCCGGGCGAGCCGATCACCCATCCATAACTGATGGCAAGTGAGCCGCCGGTCCACTCGTAGCGGCCCTGTCGCTTGATGGTCATCATCTGAGCGGTGTGCGAGCCGCCTGTCTGGGAAAAGGTACCGCTTATATTCACGGATTCGGGCGTGAGTACACCGGTGCCCTCCAGATGATATTGACCTTCGAGATTCAGGGAATCCGTGGTATGCGTGCCTCCGGATTGGAGGAAGCTCCCGCCGCTGCCGCCACCCCAGGGATCGCCGATGAGCGTGGAGCTTGTGGTCAGTTCTCCTGATTGCAGGTCGTAGGTTCCGGATGAGCCGCCATCCCAACCGACGTATAAGCTGAACTTCGGCCCTATGGTCCCACCGGACTGCGTCACGGCGGCACGGCCGTCGCTGCCGACTTTCATCACATTCGGCAGTAACTCGCCCCCGGTGATGGACAGCGTCATGTTCCCGCTGCCGGTGGCATCCAAGTTCAGGTCGCCGAGCGCCGGGGCCGGCCCGGCGGCGCTGTAGGTGACGAGCCGATTGGCCGCATCCGATTGCAGGAGCAAGACCTTGTCTTTCACCCCCGGCACCCCTGCGCCCCCCGGTCCGCCCGCCGTAGCCGACCAGTTTGCCGGATCACTCCAGTCGCCCGACCCGCCGACCCAGTAGCGATCAGCCGCCAACGCGGGCGGAGCCGGAAAGAGTAAGACTAAGATGCTGATAATGAGCAACGTTGCCGGCAATCGCTTGGTCGTGGGCATAGGGTACCCTGGAATAGACGTGTACTTGAATAATAGCCCCTCGTTGTCCTTTATCAAGAAAAATCACCAAAAAACAGTTAACCCCTCACCCCTCCAAGCCCCTGACGCCGGCCCGCCTGGAAGCGGATTTCCTACCAGTCATTCCGCCGCGAAGATATCTTCCCACGAGAACTCCACCCACTTTTCCGCGCGTGTGGCGGAAACGCCCTGCTCTGGCGAAATGCCCAGAGCGATTTCCCGCTTGGCTGGCCAGACCACGCAGGACAGGAACGTGACGCGTTCGCCGTTGCGGCCCACGGTGTCGAGCATGCCTTTGGCCTCGGTTAGCCCCACCTTTTCCTGTTTGGTGCCGGCTTGACGCAAGTTTTGCGACAGCGTCGAAAACCGTTCGACGGTGTTGCCGGCTGCGTCCGCGTCCTCACGCTTGGCAAAGTGGTTGGTGCAGACCAGGCCCAGGTTGCCGCCCTTCATCTTGCCCTGGCGAACGGTGACGCCGTCGCCTTCGGGGCGGGCGTCCCACTCGATCACGCCCGGCTCCGTCGCGGGGTTGCCGGCCACGATCGGGCAGCTGATGTGCAGACTGGTCGACATCCCCGGCTGAACTCCGCGCAGGGCTTGGGCGATGCCGGCAGCGCCCTGGAGCGGGTCGGCGGTTTCCACCACGGTCCGCAACGCCAGGGCCCGCGACGTGAGCTTCACGCCGTCGGGCGTGGGAACTTTCACGTTTCCGTCGTGGATGGCGGCGAACAGGCCGTCCTGGTTCATCACCGTCGAGGCGCCGACGCCGCCGAAGAACGCCAGGTCGATGGTTTTCTTAAGGCCCGGCTCGGTGGGTTCCTCGGCCACGATCACCGAATACTGCCGCACGGGGAAGGCGATGTAATCCAGGTTCCGGGCGGTCACCGGCTGCCCGTCGTCGGTCATCGGCCCCCAGACGGAAAACGAGCTGCAGGCCATGCCCAGGATGTCGCCTAGGCATTGATTGACTTTCAGGTCGTCGATCGTCACCTCGCGGCCCAGCGGCGCGAGCCAACGGTCCTTGGCGTCCGGCAGGGCGGCCTGGATGCCGTCGAGCAGGCCCTGGAGTTCCTTTTCGTAGCGTGGCGAAAACTCGAATTGTTTCATGAGCGGCGTGAACTTGCCTTCCCACGTTCCGGGGGCCTTGCCTTCCAGGATCGGCAGCATGACCTGCATCGAGCCGAGGATTTCTTTCGCCCCCAGGTAGCCGTGGGCATAGCCGCGTTCGTAGGCGTCGCCGCGCAGCACCAGCACCGCCTGGCCGTCAAGGGTTCCGCGGATGCTGTGGCCCTGGCGGGCGATGACTTGGACCTCCTTCGCCCAAGCCGAGGATGCCCAGATGGCTGCACATAGCAGGCTGATGGCTACCCACGTCGTACGCTGCATGGTCAAACTCCTTGTCGGTTGCACGAAAAAAGGGAGCTCTTGCCGGCGATTTCGCTCTCTTGCCATTGGTTTCGCTAACCCGTCGCCCCCAGGAGCCGTTGGCTGCCGCCGGCATCCTGACCCCAAGGCAGATCATCCTTCCGCCTCGAGGGGCGATGGGGACCTTGTTGGCAGTCTATGAGCGACAATCAGGATAGGCAAGATTTCTATTTTTGACGACAGGCTGGGATGGCGCAAAAGGGCGATCGGCAGGATCGTGGCGGGGATTCGGCCCGGCGATCCTGGCTGGCGCATTATCCGCGCGGCACATGACAGGCTTTGGAATTCATTGCGATCGTCAGTGCCAACGCCTGATTGCAGACTTAGCCAACGAGATTACCTGCGGCGGACCAATCCGATGGCTCCCAGCAGCAGCACGGCGGCGATGGCTGGTTCGGGGACTTCGGACGACGCGCCGCCGGCCAAGGCGGCCTGGAAGTCAGGGATATCCGAGAGGGTAACCACCCCGTCGCCGTTGGGATCAACATAAGACAAGGGAATGCCCGGATTCTGAGCCTGCCAGGCGGCGAGGTCGGTCAGGGCCAACTTGAAGGGGTTGATGTCGGACAACGTCAGCACGCCGTTGCCGTCAAAGTCGCCGCGGAGCCATGCCCCTAAGAAGGTGGCTTGGCCGGTGGTGTAGAGGTTGGCCAAGTCCCAACGATAGGGGCTGTCAATCGCCATCGTGCCGCTGGGCGTTACGCCGGTCCAGTTAAACAGCGTGAAGGTGCGGCCCACCTGGCCCGCGGGATCCAACCCGGCGACCAGGTCCAGCTTCAAAAGGCCGGCCAACTGCACGGGGATGCCCGAAGTGAAGCTGATCGTTGAGTCCCAGGCGTCGGCCTCGAACAGCAGGGCCAGCACGCTGGTGGCGTCCATGGTCAGGGCGGTCTGGACAGTGATGGCGATGGGGGCGAGGCTGCGTTCAGGGTCGCCGTCGTAATCGCGCACCAGCAGCGTCTTGTCGCCGGTTAAGTTCAGGCCTTGGATGGTGCCGTCGGTGCGGATCAGGTTGGTTGTCGTCGCCGTCGATAGATTCGGCATACTCTTGGCGCCACGGGCGTCGGCGCCGGTGAGGTTCATGTTGGTGGCCACTACGAACGAGCCGAGAGAGGCGTTGGTGAGGTTGGCGCCGGAGAAGTTGGCATTGGTCAGGTCGTTGTAGTTAAGGGAAGCGCCCGCCAGATCAGCACCGGTGAAATTCGCGCCCGTCAGATTGCCGCGGGTGTTGTAGCTGCCAGCCAGGTCGGCGTCGGTTAGGTTCAGCTTGGCAAAATCAGCTCCGACCATGGTGACGCTGCGCAGCGTGATGCCGAAAAGATCGTGATGCTGATAGTTCATGGTGGTGTAAAGCTGTGCCGCCGTCAGGCTGCTGCCGAAGAAGGTGTGCGTGACGTTGGCGTTGGTGAAGATAGCGCCGGTGAGGGTACCGGTAAGATTGAGAGCGGATAGGTCGGTTTCAGTGAAATTGGCGTTGGTTAGATTGGTCGAACCGAACGAGGTGTCAAGAAGTGTCTGGCCGCGGAAATCGCAGCCCGTCAAGTTAAGTTTGTAGAAACTAATGCCGCTTAGATCGCCCCGCTGGTAATTGGCGGTGGCGTAAAGCTGGTCGGGAGTGAAACCGACGGCTTCGCTGAGGTCGGCTCCGGCGATTTCCGTATTGACGAAGGTGGCGTTGGTGAAGTTGGTGCGATGCAAGTCGGTGTTACTTAAGTTTGCGCCATTCAAATTGGCGTCGATAAGGGTCGATGAACGCAAGATGGCATTGGTTAGATTCTGATTAGACAGATTCGCGCCAGTGAGAATGTCACAGAAATAAACGCCCTGGAGGTTGTGGCCGGCATAGCTGGCGGTGGAGTAAAGCTGGTCGACGGTAAAGTGGGTGGCGGGCAAGGAAACGCCGGTAATCGTGGCGTTGGTGAAGTCCGAGCCGGTGACGTCGCCGTAATAGAAGTCAGCATTGGTCAAGTCGGCGCCACTGAAGTCAACATTGGTGAGCGTGGCGTATTGGGCTTTTACCCCGGTGAGGTTCTGGCCGCTTAAATCAAGACCGTCGAACAAGGCGCGAGCGAAATTAATGCCGTGTAGGTCATGTTGGGCATAGTTGGCGGTGGAGATCAACTGCGCAGGCGTAAGGCCGGTCGTTGTCGAACCGGAGCCAAAATCCAGGCCGGTGATCTGTGCGTTGGTGAAGTTGGCCCCCGTTACCGTCACCATTTTGACGCCGGTCAGATTGGCGCCGGCAAAATTGGCGTTGCTGAGATTGGCAGTACCAAAGTCGGCGCTGGTCAGGTTTTGGCCGGAAAAATCCCAACCGGTCATGGTGCCCGAATAAACCCGTATGCCCTGTAGATCGTGCTGGGCGTAACTGGCCGTGGCATAGAGTTGCGTGGAGGTTATTCCATTGACGCCGGCGTAGGTGATTAGGGCGTTGCCTAGATTGACGCCGGCCAGGCCGCCACTCAGGTTGGAATGACTGAGGTTTTGGCCGCTCAAATTGACACCGCCCAGAGAAGTGCCTTCAAAATCGATGTAAGTAAGGTCATATCGCTTATAGCTGGCGGTAGACTGCAACTGGGCGGCACTGAAGCCTGTCAGGCCGTTTAGATGGGCCCCGGTAATTTCCGCGTCGGTGAAATTGGCCCCGGTCACGTCGGCGTACATGAAATCAGCGCCGGCCAGGGTAGTGTTACTGAGGTTGGCGTTGTTCAATGAGGTAAAAACGAACATTCCGCCGGACGAAAAATTCGCGTTGGTCAGATCGGCCCCGCTGAAATTCGCGCCTGACGCTGATACTTCCGTGAAATTGGCATTGGTCAGGTTGGCTCCCACCAACGTCGCGGAGCTCAAGTTGGCGCGAAAGCCGTAGACGTTCGACAGGTCGCTTTGGCTTAGGTCCGCGGTGCCCAGAGTCGTGTAGGACAAACTGGCGCCGCCAAGGTTCACGTTGAGCAGATAGCCTTTTGTCAGGTTCAAGCTGCCCAGGTTGGCCCCCGGTGTCGCGCTGACCCCTGCTCCATCGGGGCATAACGTGGCGCTCTGCTGCTTGCCCAGTTCCGGGTGGGCTGGGTCGATCCATTCCCATTGATAAATATCCGCCCCTGCGGAGTTGGCGATCAGCCCCACCATTAGCCACAGAGACCGCACCCAAGACGTTTGCCGTTTCATGTTTTGTCTCCCCGGCTTTCGATATGAGCGCCGGCATTCAAAGGGAAGTTGGCATTGCCCTAAGCCTGACGAGGGCAAGTATTGGCTTGGTCTTTTTGGAGTGACGATGTGAACGGTTACCTGACACTAGTCACCAGCAAGAGCAGGACAGACTCAATGCTCAATGCGAATGGAAGCCAGCACTGCACTAATCCGAACGTCTCAGAATGACTATAGAAAGACATAATAGTCTTATTAATGTGTTATACGCATTGCTCAATTAGTTTGTCAAGATGTTTTTTAGAAATCTTGCGGCAAACAATATGTGTCTTGCGACATCAGGCCCTCCTGGCGGCTTTTCCATCCCTCCAAATCAACAGGTGGTAAGTTCAGCCATCTCCGATAGCGAGCGCTGGCCGAATTGGCGTCGGCTGGGTTTCGAGTCGATCCGCGAATCACGCGGCAATTTGGCTTGACTGGTGATAGCTATGTGATATCATATAAATATCACCTGAGGAGGTTAAGGTCCATGAGCGCAAATCCTGTCCGATCGGCGAGCAGTGAAAGGCAAGTGGGGGCGGTCAGCGGCTGGTTCATGCTGGTCGTCAACTTGATCCTGCTCTTGGGGGCGGTGGCGTGGATTGTTTTGATTGTGGTTCGAACCATTCGCGCGGAGGATCCGACCGTGCTTCTGCGGCTGATCCCGGCGGTGCTGCTGGGCGGGGCAGCGATCATGCTGCTTTGCGGGCACTTTACGCTCCAGCCCAATGAGGCGAGGGTGCTGATTCTCTTTGGCGCCTATAAGGGCACGGTGCGGCGGAGCGGGTTCTGGTGGGCCAATCCGCTTTACGCCCGGGTGCGGGCCCGCATTCCCCTGCCGCCGGGCAGCGTGCCGCCCGAGGCGCTTAAGGCGGCCCAGACGTCGATGGCCTTACGCAACGCCATGCACCGTTCGCTGAGCGCTAAGATTTCTCTGCGGGCCCGCAACTTCAACAGCGACAGGCTTAAGGTCAACGACAAGCGCGGCAACCCGATTGAAATCGCCGCGGTGGTGGTCTGGCGGGTGGAGGACACAGCCAAGGCGGCTTTCGACGTGGACGACTACGAAAACTACGTCCACATCCAGAGCGAGTCAGCCATTCGCCACATTGCCAGCCTGTATGCCTACGACCGCGGCGAGGAGCACGAGCCGACGCTGCGCGAAAGTGCCGACGAAGTGGCGGGAGCCTTGAAAAGGGAACTGGAAGTGCGCCTGGAAAAGACGGGCGTTATTATTGAGGAAGCCCGCCTGACGCATTTGGCCTACGCCCCGGAAATCGCCCAGGCGATGTTGCGGCGGCAGCAGGCGGAGGCGGTCATCGCGGCCCGGCAGAAAATCGTGCACGGGGCGGTGAGCATGGTCGAGATGGCCCTGCGGGAACTGGCGGAAAAGGCTGTGGTGGAACTGGACAATGAACGCAAGGCGGCGATGGTCAGCAACCTGCTGGTGGTCCTCTGCGGCGAAACCGAAGTGTCCCCGGTGATCAACACCGGCACGCTGTATCAATAATGCACTATGCCCAGCCAAGAGCGCAAACCATTTTTGCTGCGCATCCCGCCGGATCTCTGGGACGAACTGGAGAAATGGGCGGCGGCGGAGCTGCGCAGCGTCAACGGGCAGATTGAGTTTCTGTTGCGCAAGGCAGCTAATGAACGTAAACGGGGGAAGGAGAAGCAGCAGAAGTAGGGCGAGATCGCCCTGGGGTTGCCGCTTATAGCGGTGGCCCTTGGGCTGAGGGATGGGGGCCAATCCGCCATCAGATGTCCGGTTAATGGGCTATTAATACTTGCCCCTGGACCCCGTATAACCGTATTCTCCATCAGTAGTTGACGCGCGCGGCCTGGGCCACTACCTTTTGAGTGTGAAAACCAAAGACACCATCGGTCAACTGCTTTTCTATGGGATTTCCCTCTGTTTTGTTCTTTCCGGTGCCGCGGGGCTGGTCTATCAGGTGGCGTGGGGTAAATCTCTTGGTCTGATCTTCGGCAACACGGTTTACGCCACAGCCACGGTGCTGGCGGTGTTCATGGGCGGGCTGGCGCTGGGCAGCGCGCTCTTGGGGCGCTGGGCGGAGTCGCGCCGTAACGCCATTGCTCTCTATGGCTGGGTCGAATTGGCGGTGGCCGTCAGCGGCGCACTTTCGCTGGTTGGGCTGGCGGGGGTTCATGCGCTGTACGTGGAAACGTATTCCGCGTTGAGCGGCTCGGGGGTGGCGCTGGTGGGCCTGCGTTTTGTGGGCGCTGCGATCGTTCTGCTGCTGCCGACTTTCTTGATGGGGGGCACGCTGCCGATCCTGGTTAAAGGCGTGACGCGCACGTCCGAGGAGCTGGGCTCGCGCGTGAGTCGGTTGTATTGGGTGAACACGCTGGGGGCGGTAGCGGGGACGTTTGGCTCGGGCTTCTGGCTGATCCCCACGTATGGCTTGCGGCGGACGGTGGCGGTAGCGGTGGGGCTTAACATTCTTGCCGGCGTAATCGCCTTGGTGCTGTCACGCAAGGTCCAGAGCGTCGCGCCGGCGCCGGCGCCCGATGCGGTTAAACCCGGCGGGCCGCAGCGCTCGGCGACGGAGACGTTTCTCCTGGCGACGTTCATGGTGGTGGGGGCCACCGCGATTATCTACGAAGTCTGCTGGACGCGACTTTTAGCCACGACCATCGGCAGTTCCACGTACGCGTTCACGTTGATGTTGGGCACGTTTCTGGTCGGCATTGTGCTGGGCAGCTTGGCCTTTGAGATATGGATATCGCTGCGGGGCAAAGTCACCCTGGGGACGTATGCGGTGACGCAGACCGCCACAGCCCTGGCGGCGCTGGCGTTTATCGTGTTTTTTCAGCGCATGCCGGAATTGGTGCCCCAGTTCCTGGGCGGCAAAGACGTGAGCTACGTCGACCTCTTGAAGCTGCAGTTTTGCGTCAGCGCGCTGGCGATGCTGCCGACGGCGCTGGTGTTTGGATTCAATTTTCCCGTGGTGACGCTGCTGATCGCCGGTCGGCCGGACGCCCAGGGGCACGGGGCCGCGGTCGGGCGGGCATATGCCGCCAATACCCTGGGGGCCATCGCTGGCGCCGTCTTGGCTGGCTTCTGGCTGGTGCCGCTCTTGGGAAGTTTTCGCATGGTGGGGCTGGCCGCGGCGGCTAATCTGCTGCTGGCCCTGCTGCTGGTCTGGCGGCGGGTGCCGCGAAGACTGGCCAGCGTGGGCTTGCAGGCCGTCCTCTTGCTGCTGATGGGCTGGGTGGCGGTGTCGGGCATGTTCTTCAATCGCGACTTGGCTGTTTTTAATGCGGTGCTGTACCTGGAACTGCATAATCAGAAGCTGACGCTTTCGGAAATGGCGGGCCAGAACGACGTGGTGTTCGCCGAAGACGGCTTAAACGCGAATATTTCGGTAGTACGTTCCGAGGGCTATTTAAGTCAGCGCACCAATGGGAAAGTGGACGCCTCCAATCAGGACCTGCTGACCCAACTGCTGCTTGGGCACGTCGGCGCGGCGCTGCATCCGCATCCTAAGCGTGTGCTGGTGATCGGTTTCGGCAGCGGCATGACCGTGGCTGCCGTGGCGGCCTATCCGGACGTGGAAGAGATTACGGTGGTGGAGATTGAACCGGCCGTGATTCGCGCCGCCCCGCTGCTGGAATCGCTCAATCACGGCGTCTTGCATGACCCGCGCGTCAAAGTGGTGCTCGAAGACGCCCGCAGCTTCCTGCTGACCACGCGTGCCCAATACGATTTGATTATCTCCGAACCGTCGAACCCGTGGATCGCGGGCGTGGCCACGCTCTTTACCGACGAGTATTACCGCGAAGCCCGCGCTCGCCTGGCGCCCGGCGGCATCTTTGTGCAATGGGTGCAGGCTTACTCGCTGTTTCCCGAAGATTTCCGCATGGTCTTGAACACGCTCACCGCTCATTTTGCCAAGGCCACGCTCTGGCGCGGGGAATGGGTGGACTATCTGCTGGTCGGGCAAACCGACCCCGAGCCGTTCACGTTCGATCACCTGCGCGCGGTCTGGGACCATCCCCCGCTGCAAGCGGACTTTAAGCGCTTGGGGATGAGTCGCCCGGAAGGACTCCTGGCGTTCCATCGCTTGGACGATGTGGACGTGCGCAAGCTCATCGGCGCGGTGCCTAAGAATACCGATGACCACACCCGCCTGGAATACAACGCTCCGCTGGCGCTGTTGGCCAAGGGGATGGAAAGCAAGATTCGCGATCTGGTCTGGGCGCAGCGGACTTCGGCCTGGCCCAGGGATGTGCGGATTGAGGATCCGAACGTGGCGCTGCTGGCCGCGGCGGAAACGCTCGTGAAGCTCGCGGAGCTCGACGATGCCGAGAAGTTTTTGCGCGGACTGTCCGAGGCGCCCGACTCGGCCGCGCTGGCCCTGGTTCGCGGCCGAGCGCTGGCCGCACGCGGCCAATTCGATGCCGCGATGGTCTACTTTAACCGCGCCCTTGAGTTAGACCCCGATTCTCTGGACGCCGTACAGGAAATCGGCGCCGTCGCCTTCAAGCAGCGCAATTTCCTGACCGCCGAACGGATGTTCCGCCAGGTGCTGACGCACAGGCCGAAGGACCTGGCGGCGCTGGATGGACTCTTCCAGCTCGAGCGGGAGCGCGAAAACTATGCCAGCGCTTTGGAGATTCGCTCCCAGATGGCGGCCGTGAAGGGTCAGGCTGATGCCGGCGACCTGCGATTATCGGCGGAAATTTGCGTCAAAATGCGGGATTACCCCGCGGCGGAAAAGTATTTTCGTCAACTCTTAACGGTGGAGCCCTACAGCTATGCGGCCCACCGTCACTTGGGCGAGATGCTCGTGGAGCGGAAGGATTGGGAAGGCGCGCGGGAGATGCTCGAGTTTGTCGTGCGCTTTAAGCCGGACATCGAGTCCAAGGTTTATCGCTTGCTGGCCACCGCCTATGAGAACCTGGGTCGATCGGCCGACGCCGACGCCGTGCTCGCCAAGGGCCAGCGGATCTTTCCCGACAGCGGGATCTTCAAGAAGAACTGACCCCCGGCGAGTGCAAACGGATTTTGCGCTCTTAAGTGGAGTTACGGCCGGTAAGAGAGTGGGAAGTGTCCGATTGGCCGGCGGATTGGCCAATCCGGGCGCATCAGTCGGGAGCCAGGTCACCGAGCGATTACGACGTGATCATCGCTAATTCAATGGCAGACGCGCACATGCGGTAGTTGCGGCTCGGCCGGGAAGCATGCGTCAGAAGTCGTGGTTGTCGGAAGATGTCTTCGTAGGCGATCAGGTATCGGTGGCTGGTCAGCCCGGTGCAGACGCATGGTCATCGGCCCGCATCTGGCATGGACGGCCGCCTTGCCTGACGAGCATGTCATGACCTTTTGGCAAGGTTTGACCGTCCTTGGGAAAGTCACGACAATCCCGACTGATCCATGTATAAGCGCATTAGCTACAGCTTAAGCGTTATGGTCTTCTTGGCTGTCCTTACCATGGAGGCGGGGTGGTTTGCAGTTCATGCTTTTGTGCCAGCTACTTTGGGTGCTGCGAATCCCGCGGAGTCCGCGATGACCGATGATGCCAGTTCTTCTGCCCGTTCTCCTGGATCACAACCTGCCGCGTCTGAAACCTCCACTTCCGATAGTGCCACCCAGCCGGCCAGTCGTTCCGTGCGCCCGGCTGTCATTCTGCCTCAGGAGGCTGAGCCTCCGCCCTTGGTCCCGGGTATGCGGCGCATCTCCGGCATTCACTTTCGCACCGCGGATACCACCCACGGTCCGGTCGATCTGCTGATGGACGTCTACCTGCCCGAGCAGGCCCTGCCGCCGGGCGAAAAATTCCCCCTGATTCTCTGGCTGCACGGCGGAGGCTGGACGGAGGGCACCCGCCATCGCATGGGCATGCTCTGGGTCGTCAAACGCGGTTACGCCCTGGCCACCATCGAGTATCGCTTCAGTCACGAGGCGACTTTTCCCGCCCAGATTTTCGACGCCAAAGCGGCCGTGCGCTGGCTGCGCGCCCATGCGGATGAATTCAACATCGACCCCCAGCGCATCGGGGCGGCGGGAACTTCGGCCGGCGGACATCTGGCGGCCCTGCTGGGCACGTCCGCGGGGGTCGACGCCTTAGTGGAGCCGGGGGCGGAAAACCTCGCGCAATCCGATCGCGTGGCCGCGGTCTGCGATTTCTTCGGGCCCTCGGCCTTTATGCTGTTTTTGGAGAAAGGCTACCCCTCACCCATCACGCGCCATGCGGTGGAGTCTCTCTTGGGCGGGCCGATCCCGCAGCGATTGGATCTGGCGATTGCCGTAAGCCCCGTCAGCTACATCACACGCGACGATGCGCCTTTCCTGATCATTCACGGTGACAAAGACCCCATTATTCCCGTGGAACAGAGCCGCCGGCTGCATGCCGCGCTGCGCGAGGCAGGGGTATTTTCCAGACTGGTGGAGATTCCCGAAGGCGGCCATGGCGATCCCTCGGATCTATTTATCCAGAACGCCCAGGCCCGCCAGCGCATCATCGAATTCTTCGACGAACACCTAAAATCCGCCCCCGCCCCCGGAAGCGCCCCCGCCCCCGGAAGTACCCCCGCCCCCGGAAGTGAAACACCTGCTGCGCCCGCATCGGGACCTGCTGCTACGGAAAACTCTAAGCATAATTCGGAAATCGTTACATTTGCCTACCGTCATGCTCGCCGGCAGCCGCTGGCGATTGATCCCTACGATTCGGTGCCTCCGCACATGCCCGAGGGCGTCGAGGTCGTTCGCGACGTGGTTTATCGCACCGCCGCGACCAACCACGGCCCGGTGGATCTCCTGCTGGACATTTATCTTCCGCCCGCTTCCGTGCCTCGGCCCGTGCCGGTGATTCTCAATATCCATGGCGGCGGGTGGGCGCAAGGCTCAAAGTATTACGTGGGCGTGCCCTGGCTGATCAAGGAAGGCTACGCTCTGGCCAGCATCGAATATCGCTTTGCTCATGAGGCTCCGTTCCCGGCGCAGATTCACGACTGCAAGGCTGCCGTGCGCTGGCTGCGGGCTCATGGCGACCAGTACCACTTGGATACGCAGCGCATCGGCGTCATCGGCGCTTCTTCCGGCGGGCATCTGGCGGCGTTGTTGGGCGTCACGCCCGGGCGGATGGACATGGAAGGCCAGGGAGACGACATGGACGAGTCCAGCCGCGTCACCGCCGTGGCGGATTTCTTTGGCCCTGTCGATTTTCCGCTCCTGGCCACCATGGACCCGATCTCCCCGATGACGCGGATGTTTGTCGAAAGCCTTCTAGGCGGGCCCATGGCCTCACGCCATGAAATGGCCCGCATGGCCAGCCCCGTGACTTACGTCAGCTCATCCGCCACGCCTTTCCTGATCGTGCATGGCGTGCAGGACGATCTGGTGCCCGTGGCCCTTAGCCGATCGTTGCACGAGAGATTGCAGCGGGCGGGCGTGCCGTCCACCTTGGTCGAATTGCCCCAGGCTGGGCACGGCACACCGCGCGAGCCGTTCCTCTCCAGTCCCGAGGCCCGTCAGCGTCTCTTGGATTTCTTTAACAAATACGTGCGCACGCCGTAAGGTTGGCCGTGGCTGCGGGGCCTAGCGGCGTTTGGTCTTCCGCGGCTTAATGACCTTGGTGCCCGGCGAACCCGGCGGCGGTTTGGAGTTTTCTTCCAGGGCGCCCCGCGTGGTCTTGCCGAGGTCCGGCGTGGACTTAAGCTCCATGATCCGGTCGCGCAACGCCGCCGCCTTTTCAAAGGCCAGGCTTTCCGCGGCCTGGAGCATTTCCTTTTCCAGCTCCGCGATTAATTCCGTGACCTCAAATTCCTCTTCGTCGGCGTGGATCGCTTCCTGGGCGGTGCGGCGGGCCTTGATCTCCAGCTCCATGCCCCGGCGGATTTCCTTTTGAATCGTCTGCGGCGTGATGCCGTGCGCGGCGTTGAAGTCCAATTGCAGGCGTCGGCGGCGCAGGGTTTCGTCCATGGCCTGCCGCATGGCCGGCGTGACAGTGTCGGCGTAGAGCACGACGGTGGCGTTGACGTTGCGGGCGGAGCGACCGATCTGCTGGATCAGGCTGGTGGTCGAACGCAAAAATCCCGCCTTGTCCGCGTCCATGATGGCCACCAGCGAGACCTCCGGCAGGTCCAGGCCCTCGCGCAGAAGGTTCACGCCCACCAATACGTCAAACGTTCCCGAACGCAGGTCGCGCAGAATCTCCACGCGATCGAGGGTCTGAATGTCCGCATGCATGTACCGGCAGCGCAATCCCTGCTCGGCCATGTAGGTGGTCAGGTCCTCGGCCAGCCGCTTGGTCAGCGTAATCACCAGCGTGCGTTCGCCGTGGGCGGCCCGCTCCTTGGCCCGCTCGATCAGGTCGCCGACCTGTTTGGACGCGGAGACGACTTGGATGTCCGGGTCCACCAGGCCGGTGGGGCGGATCACCTGCTCGACGACCACGCCGCTGCTCTTCTGCAGCTCATACGGCGCGGGCGTGGCGGATACAAATACCACCTGCGGCCAGACCTGTTCGATTTCCTCAAAGCGCAGCGGGCGATTGTCCATAGCGCTGGGCAGGCGGAAGCCGTGGTCCACCAGCACCTGTTTGCGATTGCGATCGCCGTGATACATCGCCCGCATCTGCGGAATCGTCACGTGCGACTCGTCGATAAACAGCAGCCAATCGCCGCGCGGATCCCCCGCCGTCGGCTGATTGCGCGTGGGTGCGGGGGGCACGTCGGCGCGCGAGCCGTCGACGTATCCGCCCTCATAGCTGCCCCCGGTGGCGTCGGGGAAATAGTCCAGCAGCGTGTAGGGCTTGGCGCCGGCGGGTCGGCCGTCCAAGTGCCGGGCGTAGTTTTCAATGCCGGGGCAGAATCCCACCTCCTGGATCATTTCCACGTCGTATTTCGTCCGGGCTTCCAGCCGCTGGGCCTCGAGCAATTTGCCCTCGCCCTTAAGCTGGAGCAGGCGCATCTGCAGTTCCTGCCCGATCGCTTCCGCAGCCTTGGCCACCTGATCCTCCGGCACCACATAGTGCACCGCCGGGAATACAAACAGCACGTTTTCTTCCGCCAGCAGTTCGCCGGATACCGGGTGAATCAGCTGAATAGCCTCCACCGTGTCGCCGAACATCTCGATCCGGCAGGCGAATTCGTCGCCGGCCTGGTGCAGCTCGATCACGTCGCCGCGCACACGGTAGCTGCCGCGCTTAAGCTCCACGTCCGAGCGCTGATACTGCAGTTGATTAAGCGACAGGAAAAACTCCCGCCGATTAAGCGTCTGCCCCTTGGCCAGGCTGATGACCGATTTTTTATAGGCGTCCGGCGAGCCGAGCCCGAAGATGCACGACACCGACGCCACCACGATCACGTCCCGCCGAGACACCAGGTGGGTGGTGGCGGCCAGGCGCAGACGGTCCAGGTCATCGTTGCGCGAGGCATCTTTTTCGATATAGATGTCCCGCTGGGGAATATAAGCCTCCGGCTGGTAGTAGTCGTAGTAGGAAACGAAGTAGCAGACCGCGTTATGCGGAAAAAGCTCCTTGAATTCCTCGTAAAGCTGGGCCGCCAGGGTTTTGTTGTGGCTGATGACCAGGGTCGGTTTGTTCACCTGGGCGATCACATTGGCCATGGAAAAGGTTTTGCCCGACCCGGTCACGCCCATCAGGGTCTGAAAGCGCTGCCCGCTGCGCACGCCTTGCACCAGGGCGTCGATGGCGGCAGGCTGATCTCCCGTAGGCGTAAATTCGCTGACCAGCTCGAATCGGTCTTTGGCCATGCCCACATTTTACGCTGGATTCCCCAGGGCAGTGGGGGGGTCTGCCGGCCATTCATTTAGCGGCCGAAGCTCGCCTTAAGGAATCGCGCCAAGGCCTCTTCGCTTTGAATATGCGTGTCCGGCACGATCAAAAACAGCCCTTCGCGGGGGATCTTCCCGAGCACGGCCGGCAACTGCTCAAAATAGTGTTCCGCAAACAGAATCAGACGCGAACGTTCGAGAATCTCCCGTAACACGGGCACCAATTCCTCCAGCGTCGGCCCGGTCGATTCCACGGAAAGCTCCAGCCCTTCCAAGCCGCGGATTTCCAAGACGTGGCGATAATGGGCCATGCCCGTGCTGTGCAGGTGAAAAAACACACCCCGCCCCAGGGCCGCGGTGGTGGCGGCGTCTAAGGGCATAAACCAGTCGCGATAAACCTCCGGCTGGCAGAGGCCCATGGCGTCCTCCTGAATCACCACCGTGGGAAAGGGCGCCCAGTAGCCGTAGCTATGGACGTAGCCGCCGTGTTTGGCCGGCACGAGGGCGAAGTGTTGCTGAAGTGTTTCGATCAGCAATTGATTGACGCGCTGGGCAGCTTTGCCGATGACCTGCGGTTGATCCATCAGGTCCATGAAAAAATCCACCTGCCCGCGCATGGCAGCCAGCACGTCCGCCGGCCCGCGCAAGATGGAAGACGACACAAAACAATCCTCGGCCGCGCCGGCCACCTGCTCGGCCGCCAGTTCCAGCATCTTCTGCCGCCACGGTGGTTGCGCGGGCAATGCGATCTTGTCCAGATCCTCCACCGCGGCCACAAAATGCCCCGGACGCAGCGAGCCGTCGGCATACAAAACCGGGCAACCGCACATGGCTTCGATCCACGGGATCGCCCGCCAGGGCGTGGCGAACATCATCTGATCGTCGCTCCACACCCGACGCTGCGGAACCGCCTGCTCATAGTCCGTGCGCACCAGTTGGCTGGTGACGTCGCCCGGCTTGACGTCCTGGCGTTCAAAAGGCTGGCGCAGATAGCCGATGGGCAGAAACGTGGCGGAATCGGCGATGCCCACGGGCGGACGATCGCCGGCCTGTTTGTCCCAGAAGGCCCGACGAAAACGCTCAATCGACTGTGCAAGTTGGGCGGGTGTTTTCATGGGGAAGCGTGATGCTCAACAAAGGGGAATTTAGAGCCGCGAACTAAATACAATTAACCGCCATGACGCCAAGGACGCCAAGTTCCGAATAGTCATGAATCAAGTGTTCTATGATCTCCAATATTCACCTAAGTGTTCTTCTTGGCGCTCTTGGCGACTTGGCGGTTCATTTTGTCAGGGGTGCTATTTTTGTCTTGCGCTCGCCAGGACTTCGCCCATGGCCTTAAGATGCGATGGCGACGTGCCGCAGCAGCCGCCGATGATGCGCACGCCCGTTTTCAGCAGCGGCCTGATCATCTCCGCCATCTGCCCCGCGCTGGCTGGATGCACCGATTGCCCGTCCACCATCTTGGGCGCCCCGGCGTTAGGCTGAAGAATAACCGGATATCCCTGCCCCGCAGCCACCAGTTGCCCCGCCAGCTCCAGGTAATCCTGCAATTCCAGATCCGTCCCGCAATTGGCGCCCACCACGTCCGCACCTGCCTGGATCGCCTGGTGCAAAGCGTCGGCCGGAGTGTTGCCCATCATCGTCCGAAATCCCCCGTCGGCCGAGCGGGCAAAAGCGTAGGTGGCGATCACCGGCCAATCCGCCACCGCCTTGGCTGCCCGCACCGCCACCGCCACTTCACGCGGATCGCTCATCGTCTCGATGATCACCGCGTCGGCCCCGCTGCGATGTTGCACCTGTAATTGCTGCGTGAAGATGTCCCGCAGTTCCTCTTCCGTGGTCTCGCCCACGGGTTCTAAGAATCCGCCGAAGGGGCCGACGTCCGCCAGCACGATCGCGTCATCGCCGCCGCCTTTGCGGGCGTTGGCCACGGCAGCCTGATTGATCAGCTCCAACTGGTTCTCTAAGTGATGTTGGGCCAGCGCGGTGCGCGTGGCCTGGAACGTGTTGGTGGTAAGCAGGTCGCACCCGGCCTGCCGATAGCGGCGATGCACGGATTGCACCACGTCCGGGTGGTCCAGATTCCACCGGGCCGAGGGCTCGCCAGCCGTCATGCCCGCAGCCATCAGTTGCGTGCCCATGCCGCCGTCGCACAAGATCGGCCGCTGCCGAAGAAGCTTTAGGAGATCGGGCCTGGCCATGCGGTTAGCTCCCGGGTTCAAGAATGGGATTTTGTTGCAAGCCTATTTTCCAGCCTCAGCAGCGCCAGGGCAAATGGTTGCCAGCCCGAAAAAAGTCGTTGTTCTCCATGGGCCTGCTGCGAATCGCGTCATCAAGACCTGCGTGCTGACGTTTCTCTGCAAAAGCTTTCAAAAAGCTGGTCCAGCTCGGACGCCGATCCGCCGAAATCAGCCTGAATTGCCAGTCCCTCCGGCCTAAGCTGTCGGGCAAGGATGGGGATCTCCTGCGGCAGGCACACAAGATAAAGCGATCGACCAGCCGCCTGGATTTTTTGCAGCATGGGGATCCACGGCAGAAGCGACGGCGTGCCGCTGCCGGGCACGAACTGAATAGCCTCCAAGTAAGGCACTTCCAGCAGGGCATCAATGTGCCGCGTGGCCCCCGGTCCATCCAGGTGAAAGACCCCGCGCTTGATCGTGGCGACCTGACGGGCGATGTCCGGCAGACACAGCCGGTTAAAAGAGGCCGCGTCGATAAGAAAATTAAAATCACAGGCGGGAATCATGTACGGCTTGCTGGACCAGATCTCCAGCCAGTGAATCAATCCCGCTCCCGCTTGGGTGGCCAGGGCATATAGCGCGCTGATCGTTTCGTGCCAGACGGGATATATCGCGTCAATGGTGTCCGCGATGGCCTGCGGGCGATCCATCACGTCCATACAGAGCGTTTCGGGATTGCGCAGATTCGACAAGACGTCGGCCGATCCCCCCAGGTCCGGCGTACCGATCAGATATTTCTCCGCGGCATCGCTGGCCACGCGTGCAAACAGCTCCCGCGTTAAGCGCCACAGATCCTCATCCACGATGTGCCCTTTGGGCGCGTTGGCCCAGTCATCACGGATATAGGGCAACGTCCAGGAGGTGTGTTCGCTGAATTCCATGCGCCCGCCCAGCAGGCCGCCTAATAACACCGGACCGAAGTCCACGCGGATGTTGGGAATGCCGTCGCCCACATAATGCAGCTGTGCCAAATCCTGTTGCTTGCTGGCAAACCAGGCGTCCGGCTGATGCAGAAGATCCGTCCTTTTTTGCACGGGGCGATGAGGATTGGTGTTGGCCTTGCCCAGGAAAACCGGGCGATCCAGCACCTCGTGATGCCACCAAGCTTCAAAGCGCTCGGCAATCCGCGACAGATCAGGGCAGCATCTAAGCGGAGTCTTAGCCACCCGCTGCAGGTTCATTTCCCAGCGGTCCAATTCAGGCATCGGCAAAATGGGCAAGTGAGTAATGGTCATGTCTGTTGCCAATCTTCATTACCTGCTCGCCAGCCCCATGGCCTTCACGCGATGGATGGATGCATCGGACGCAAGTTTGTGTTCTTGCCCCAGACTCTCCGCGCGGACTTTAAGTAGTGAACGTAATGGGCCAGGGGCACGTCCGGCGGGACGCGGTGGTCGGCCAGGGGAATGTAGCCGCCCTCCTCCACCAAGGGGGTGAGTCGTTGGATCTCCCGATCAATCGCGGCGGGGCCGGCCATCAGGATGTGCTTGTCAAAGCCGCCGACCATCAACAAATCCCGGCCGAATTGCTGGCGATACTTGATTGGGTCGGCTCCCCAGGTGCCGATCTCGATGGGGAACATGCAATTGACCCCGGCCTCCAGCCAGAGGGGAATCAGATGGTCGATGCAGCCGTCGCAATCGACCCACACCACGTCCACGTTGGCCCGGTGCAGCAAGTCGGTGATGCGACGATATTGCGGCACCAGGTACTTCTTAAAATGCTTCGGGCTTAAGAGCGGGCCGGCGTTGTAGCACATGTCCTCCCAGATGCCGCAGGCGTCTGCCTGGATGCCCAGGTCGATCGTCCGCTGAATCGTGCCGACCACGCAGTCTGCCATGGTGGTCACCATTTCCTCAAACCACGCGGGATCGTCGTATACCACCAGAGAAAGATTCTCCATGCCCATCCAGTCGCGCAGACTTCCGTACAAGCTGCCGCCGCTTAGGAGCAGCACATCCCCGCGAGCACTGTGTTCCTTGGCCCGCTGGGCGTTGATGCGGCTGGGGTGCGCTGGATCCAAACGCGGCTTGTAGTGCTCCCGCCAACTGGCGCGATCCACCAGGAGGTGTCTGACGTGCTGGGGGATCGAGCTCATGAACTTCTTGCGCAGCACGTGCACGCCGTTGTCCTGCTGGATGATCTCGTGGTCGCCGCGGTCCTCGATCACTTTAACCTCAAAGCCCGGGCACAGGCCCGCGTACCCCGTCCAGCGGGCGGTGGGGTCCATGCCGAAGAATTCGTCGGTGCCAGCGCCGGTGTAATCGTGCTTGATGTCCTTGGGCAATCCTTGCTCGTGCCAGATGGGGATCGTTTCCCGCCAGAAATTAAAATCCCAGATCAAGCTGCGATCGCGGGGCTGATAGTGCATCTGGGCGTGGAATCGCTCGCGTGTGTTCATGAGCGTGCCCTTCTAGGTGGGCGGCCGCGGCCGCGGTGGCCATAGCCGCGGAATCACTCGTAATTTCCGTAGCGGTCAAGCAGCTCGATAATCAATTGATACGTCGCCCAACTGACCGTCGGCGGCACCGAGTGGTCCGAGTGATACGCATACGCCCGCGTCGCCATGCCGGCCGCCAATTTGCTGCGGACTTCATGTTCGATACGCTCGCGGTCGTTGCTGCCGGCCACGAGCATGTCGATATTGCCGAACATCGCCAGCTTGTCGCCGTAAACCGGGCAAAGCTCGCGGATATCCATGTTAGCCTTGGCTTCCAGGGGTTGCAGACAGTCAAAACCGGCTTCGATGTACAAGTCCATGACCGCGCGGATGTCGCCGTCGGTGTGGTAGATGAACTTGCAACCGTGGGCGTGGGCCCAATCGGCCAGGCGTTTGTGGTCCGGCCAGATGGTGTCCCGATACATCGCGGGGGAACAGACGGTGGCGTGGTTGTAGGCCATGTCGCCGTAGATCCACACGCCGTCGGGGTGGACGCCGGCTTTCCAGAGAGCCTCAAAATCGCGCAACACCATGTCGGTGTGCACGCGCGAAACGTCGCGGATCCAGTCGGGGTCTTCCGCCATGGCGATCATGGCCAATTCGTCGCCCATGATCTTGCGGGTGGCTTCAAAACCCTCCACGCCCGCCAGGTAACACCAGCGTTCGCGCGTGCGCCCCTGGGCGTACTGGGCCTGCGCGTCAGCCACATGCACGTGCAGATCGGTGGCGCGCAGGGCGGGTTTGATGCGGTTTTCCCACACCTGCCGGCTGTCGCATTCCCAGCCTAAGTGTTCCGGCGTGCCCGAGCGGTGTTTCCATTCGCGGGTTTTCTGCCCAAAGCCGTCGATGACCACGCGGGTTTCTTCATTCTGCTCCAGGACTTCCTGCCGACCTGGAAACGGCCGCGGCCACGACCAGCACAAGTGTGCAAAATCGCGGTCCAGCAGTTGCCACACTTGTTCCGTGCTTCCCGCCAGACCCTCCGCCTGCCAGCGGGCGATGGTTTCATCCCAGTAGCCGTCGCTGCGCGGCACGCGATCGTGATCGCGGTGTTCCATCATCCGCTTGACGCGTTCGCAGCTGGTTAACGTCTGTTTCATGATGGATGCGAGCCCGACAATCGCTTTGTCTGTAGCCGAAAACATCAGGCAGGGCTAATGACCATTCTGAGTGGGAGAATTACCCATTATTAGTACCAGGAATCTCAACCTGTGTGTAACGGCTGGAATGGTGCTTTGCCATTGAGCATCAGTTCGACCTTGCCCTTGATCTTTTCATGGCAGCCCTCGACGCTCAGCACGTCGCATTCGCTGCCTAGGATGAACGGGTGCCCGGTTTGGCGCATGCGTGCGGTCAGTTCCCGGATCAAGCCTTGGACGTTTTCCGGGGGCGTCAACTCGTCGGAGTAAAACTGCTTGGAGGGCAGATTGCCGAAGAGCACCACGTCCTTGGGCACCAGCTGGGCATCCTCCCACAGCCGCCGGCTGGAGCCTAAGCTCAACACGGCCGGTTGCAGGCTTGCCAATTGGGTGACCATCGGGTCCATCAATTCGCCGCAATCGTGCAGGAATAGCTGCACGCCGTGCTGATCCAACAACTGCTTGATCTGCCGGGCCGGCTGCATCACGAAGCGTTCAAACACATCCGATCCAGCCTGCAGTTGGTTAGGCGAGAAGAACGTGATGTTGGCGGCCGGCTCACAGACGATGATCGCTTTCGCCCCGGCGGCGATCTGCCGCTGCAACGATGCCAGCACCACCTCCAGGGCGATGGTGCGCAGCTCCAGGGCGGTCTTGACCTCCACTTCATCGTCCGGCCCCGCGCCCATGCCGGCCATGTAAATGGCGCTGATGGGGTCGGGCATCATTTTCGTCAGTAGCGAAAAAGGCCCGATGGCCATGCCCAGGGGCGTTAAGTCGGTTTGTCCAGCCACATACGCCACGGCGTCGAACGTGGCTTGACTGCGCGTGGGCAGCGGATCGGCCAGTTTTTTGCGAATGGTCTCCAGGGCTTGCGGACCGGGGGGCTGATGAAACTGATACGTTTCCCGCTCCTGGGGGGCAATGCCCAGCATGGCCAATATCCATGCCTTTTCGAGCGTCAGGTCCATCAGCGGAATAGCCAGGGGACTTCGATAGCGGCGTGCCGCGGCGACCACCACTTGCCCGAGTTGTTGGCCGTCCTCAGCCACGGCTTCTGGCTGTGGCTGTTCGCGCAGCACCATGTCCGTGCCGATGGGCAAGCGAGCGCCTTGGGCTGCCAGCTCAAGAAAAATGGATTGCCGCACAGATGGGTTCCTGGTTGTGGAGGGGGGAGAGGCAGTGAGTAGGACTAAGAGCTGGAAGTTGTGTCGTTTTTGGCTTCTAAAGATAGAGGTATAGCCACGAGCGCAAGCCCGAAAATCTCTTTGATGAGTTGTTGCTAAAACGCCTTCCTTGGCGCCACGGTCTCGGGGTCAGGCAGCCAACACTTTCTTGGCCACGTCCACCGCCGTCGCCGCGTCCGGAGCAAAGCCGTCCGCGCCGACTTCGTTGGCAAACGCCTGCGTGATCGGGGCCCCGCCCACCAGGATCTTCACGCCCGGCAGGTTGGCAGCCTTGATCGCTTCCACGGTCTTCTTCATGGCCGGCATGGTCGTGGTGAGCAGGGCGGACAACCCCACCACGTTGGCTTGGTGCTGCTTGGCCGCTTCCACGAACTTCTCAGGCGGAACGTTGGTGCCCAGGTCGATCACGCCGAAGTTGGCGCCCTTCCACATCATCGCCACCAGGTTCTTGCCGATGTCGTGCAAGTCGCCCTGCACCGTGCCAATGACCGCGGTATGGGCCGGTTTGATGCCCGCCTTGGCCAGCACCGGTTCCAGCACGCCCATGGCTTCTTTCATCGCCCGGGCGGCGATCAGCACTTCCGGCACGAACACTTCGTTTTTCTTAAACCGCGCGCCGACCACCGCCATGCCCGCCACCAGACCCTGATCGAGAATCTCTTTGGGCGAAACCTTGGCGTTCACCGCTTCCTGCGTGAGCTTCACCGCATTGGCGCGATCACCCTTAATCACAGCCTGCTGCAATGCACTAAGATCAGCCATGGTCGACAATCTCCGGTCGAAAAAAAGGTTTAAATGGCGTCAAGTCAGTGAAACATCATACCTTTAGACCTTCGAATGCCAATTGTGCCGTTTCGCGAAAGGGAAATCCTCTTGGCGATTGTGGCCTGGCGACTGCAATCAACAATTGTTCGCCATCCATCCATAACCACTTGTCTGCGTGGAGGTTTCTTTCGTTCTAACTTGCTCTTTCTTCTCGTATCGTTGCGGGTACACTCAAGGCTGCATCAAATAGTTATGCTGTCCGGCTTCCCAGGTTTTTCCGCATGTCCGAGCATGCCTCTTCTTGTTCGTCTTCGTCAGCGCCTATCGTCGCGGTCATCACCTGCGCTGTGCTGGAAGATGAAATCCGCCACTTCGCGCAGGCTTGTCCCAACGTCGTGCACGTCGAGGTTCTCGCCCAAGGCCTGCACAACGAGCCTCCTAAACTTCGTCAGGAGCTCCAGGCGGCGGTCGATCGCGTGGAAGCCGCGCCGGCCACTGCTCCCGCTGCCGCCGTCCAAGCCATCGTCCTAGGCTACGGCCTGTGCAGTCGCGGCATTGAAGGCGTCCGCACCCGCCGCTGCCCGCTGGTGGTCGCGCGGGCTCACGATTGCATCACGCTGCTCTTAGGCAGCCATCAACGCTATGCCGCGTATCTGGCCGCGCATCCCGGCACCTACTGGTATTCGCCCGGGTGGAACAAGCATCACGTGCCGCCCGGCAAGGAACGCTACGACAAGCTCTACAACCAGTACCTGGAAAAATACGGCCCGGACAACGCCCAATACCTGATGGAAGTCGAGCAGCAGTGGCTGCGCGATTACAACCGCGCCACCTGGGTCGACCTGGGCGTGTCCGTGCGCCACGAAGACTTAACCTACACCCGCCAATGCGCCGCCTGGCTGGGTTGGTCGTTTGATCGTCAGGACGGCGATCCTTCCCTGTTGCAGGATATGCTCCAAGGCCGGTGGGATGCCCTCCGCTTCCTGATCCTCCAGCCCGGTCAGACCTGCGAAATATCCCCCGATGACGGCGTGATTCGCGCCGTCCCTGCCGACACTTTCCCCCCGAACCAGCCATGAAACACCGCACCCTCCTGCACATTCACACGCCCACCGAAATCCGCCAGGTCATCGTGCCACAGGCCCAGGCCCGTTTTTCCTTAGCCGAAATCCTCCGCCGCCATGATCTGCCGCTCAACACCCGCTGCGGCGAGCGCGGCCTGTGCGACGGCTGTCTGGTCGAACTCTTGGCCGGGCATCTGGCTCCTCTTTCCCCCTCGGCCCCGCCTCTGTCCGATCCCCAATCCCTGGCCCCCGATTCCCAGCCCCAGCCGCTGCGGGCCTGTGAATATGCGCCGGCCGGCGCGGATATTTCCCTGCGCATTCCCGCCCGTTCCATGCTCGCCCATCGTCCGCAGGTGGTCGGGGATTTTGATCTGCGCATTCCCTACGCCCAGGACCCCCTGGTGCCCGCCGGTTCCGCCGGCTCCGATCTGGGCGCCGCCATCGACGTGGGCACCACCACCGTCGTCGTGCTCCTGGTCAATCTCTCCGACGGCCGCATTCTCGCCCGCACCTCCGCCTTTAATCGCCAGATGTACCTGGGCGACGACGTGCTCACCCGCATCAACCTCTGCATGACCGATTCGTCCATGCTCGCCCGCATGCAGGAAACCATCGCTCTGCAAACCATTCTGCCCCTGCTCGACGAAGCCCTGGCCATCGTTTCCGCCGGACGCGAACAAGTCCGTTGCCTGACCATCGCCGGCAACACCACCATGCTTCACCTCCTGGCCGGCGTCGATCCGTCCTCCATGGGCGTCTCTCCCTTTACGCCTACCTTCTTAGAACACCGCCGCCTTTCGGCCACGGATCTCAAACTTCCTCTTGATGCCCAAGCTCATTTACTCCCGGGTGCCGCCGCGTATGTCGGGGCGGATCTCTGCGCCGGCGCGGTCGCCAGCGGCCTCAAATACGACCAGGGCCCCAGCCTTCTGGTCGACGTCGGCACCAATGGCGAAATCCTCTTAAAGTCCGGCTCCACCTTCCTCGGCTGCGCCACCGCCGCCGGACCCGCCTTTGAAGGCGCCGGGCTGTCCTGCGGCCTGCGCGCCGTGGATGGCGCCGTCAGCCACTGCCGGTTTCTCTCCTCGCCATCCGACCCCTGCGCCCTGCAGATTCAAACCATCGGCCAGGAGCGCGGCGTGCAACCCCAGGGCATCTGCGGGTCCGCCTACGTTGATTTTCTCGCCCAGGCGCGGCAGGTCGGGCTCCTCAGCCCCGCCGGGCGATTTGAGGAAAATCTCCACCCCGACCTGACGCAGCGTCTTGTCCCCGTCGACGGCTATGGCCGCGCGTTCGTCCTCGTCCAAGGCCAGGGCAAACGCGACATCGTCGTGGCCGAAACCGACGTCGCCCGCCTTCTGCAAGCCAAGGCCGCCATCGCCGCCGGCATCCGCATCCTGCTCGCCCGCGCCGCCGTCACCCCCGCCCAGGTCAGCAGGCTGTATCTGGCCGGCGGGTTCGGCATGCACATGGATCTGGATTCCGCCATATCCTGCGGCCTGTTGCCGGGCTTTACCCGCGCGCAGGTCGTCCTGGTCGGCAATTCGTCGCTCGGCGGGGCTTACCTGGCCCTGGTCGATCGCGGCGTGCTCGCGGAAATCGCCTCCGTCGGCCAAGACCTGCACATCGTCGAGCTCAACCTCGATCCGGAATTCGAATCCACCTACATCGACGAGCTTTTCCTCCCCGATCCCTCAACCTCAACCCCCTCCTGACGATTCTCCGCTGGGTGCCACACAGCATCTTCCGGGGGGGCAAAGCCTGCTGTGTGTGTTTACCTGTCTACAAGTCGAATGTTCCCGGAAGTAGATCTCGCCAGGGCCCGTTTGGCGGCCATTCACGTAGAACCCCAACAAAATGAACCGCCAAGTCGCCAAGAGCGCCAAGAAAACAGCCAAGATGAATAGGGGAGACAATCAAAACATTGCTTCCTGACTTTCCAGAACTTGGCGTCATGGCGGTTAAGCGTTTTTTTTCAGCGGCTCCTGATTCCCCGCCGTGCGTTACGCCCGCGCCATCGCGCTCTGATCCTTCCTGGCTTCGTGCGATTGGATGTTCAAAAGGGCCATGAATTGCGTGTACCCCTCGCAACGCAAGGCCCGATGAATCACCTCCGCCTCCTGGAACGTGCTGGCGATGTCCGCCAGAATTTCCAGTTGGGCTTCCACCGCCTCCAACGGCGTGAGCACCATCAGAATCAGGCCCGCCGCCTGCCCGTCGCCGGCATCAAAGTCGATCCCCTCGGGCGAAATCCCCACCACCACCAGCGGTTTTTCCAGCCCCGCCAGCCGGGCGTGGGGGATGGCCAGCCCGTTGGGCAACGCCGTGGGCATCACCAGTTCCCTCTGCCACACCGCTTCAAAGACCATCGGCACGCCCAGCCCCGTCACCGTCGCCGCCGCTTGCGCCAATTCAAGGATCGCATCCTGGCGGTTCGGCGCCTTCATGCGGGCCAGGAACAGCCGCCCATTCAAATAATCCTTGAATCGCGCGGGCTCCCGACGGCGCAGGATCCGCTGCATCATCGGGCCAGCCATCATCGACGTGACCAGCGCCATCACCACCAGCGCCACGAACAAACGCTCGCCGATCACCCCGTATTGCAGGGCCAATAGCGCCAGCACGATTTCCATCGCGCCCCGGGCGTTGAGCGCGAATCCGATCGCCCACGACTGCCGCGGCGGAAATCCCGCCCAGCGCGCCCCCACGGAACTGCCCAGCGTCTGCCCCACGCACGCGATCACCAGAATCAGCAGCGTCAGCGGCAGGTCGAAGTGCGCCACAAAATTCACCCGCAACCCGATGGAAGCGAAAAACAGCGGCGCGAAAATAAACGAAATAAACTGCTCGAGCGTCACCCGCGTGCGCTGCTGGAGGTGCGAGGAATCCCCCAGGGCCACGCCCGCCAGAAACGCCCCGAAAATCGCGTGAATCCCGATCCATTCCGTAAACGCCGCCCCCAGCAGCCCGATGGTCAGGGAAAAGCCCAGCACGCCCCCCGGCCAACTGCTGTGCGCCTGCAGCCAGGGCAGAATCCGGTGAATCGCCCAGCGGCCCAGCGTCAGCATCCCCGCCGCATACGCCAGCGTCAGCCCGATGGTCATCCCCACCCCCCCCGAAGCGCCCAGGCCCAAACCGCCCCCGGCCTCGCCGCCCACGTGCATCATCCCCAGGATCACCGCGAACGCCATCCACCCGTTGAGGTCATAAAAAATCGCCACCGCGATCACCATCATGCCCAGATCCGAGCGGTACAGCTTCAAATCCATCAGCGTTTTGGCGATCACCGGCAGCGCCGAGACGGAAAGCGAAATGCCGATGAACAGCGCGAACACCAATTGATCCGCTCCCGGCTCCATCCCCAGAAAACGGGGAATCCACCACGCCAGCCCGAAGCCAAGCAAGAACGGCGTGAACATCCCCGACAGACTGATGATCAAAGCGGATTTCCGCAGCCGGAAGATCGTCGACAGATCCACTTCCATCCCCGCCACCAGCAGAAACAGCGTCACCGCGAAAGTGGTCAGCCCATTGTGCACCAGGGCATTGGGCCCCTGGGTGGGAAACAGCCAGCTATTGAACTGCGGCGCCAGCGCCCCCAGCACCGTCGGCCCAAGCAGAATGCCCGCCAGAATTTCCCCCAGCACCGCCGGCTGCTTAAACCTCTGGGCCGCCTCCCCCAGCAACCGTGCCGTGGCCAGCAGAATGCCCAAGGAAAGGAACATCACCGTGATCTGTTCGCCTGACAGTGTCGCCATGCAAAGGGGCTCCTTGGCCGCAGAATACTTAATCCCGTTCCGCCCGCCCGGATTCACCGGAAGAATAACTGTCTTATACCTGGATTAAAGCACCCAAGTTTGGCAAGGGACGGGCTAAATGAAATTTTTTTCCCCCCGCGCCATGACCCCGTGGTTCTCTATGAATCTCCACGCGGCACTTTCCCCCAAAAATCCGTGCCGCCCCAGGCCCGCAACCCCCCCCCCTGGCCGTCGCCCGCCGATGCCATTGAACCTTATTCGGAGGATTTAACGCGATTGCGATTGCGGTACTGCGAAGGCGTCATGCCCAGCTCACGCCGAAACACCTTGCTTAAGCGCGGTGCATCCGTAAAACCGCTGTCCATCGCGATCTGGCCCAGCGGAATATCCGTCGCTTCCAGCAGACGCTTGGCTTTTTCCAGCCGATGCCGGCGGATTTCATCCGCGGGCGTTCGACCTAGCGCCACCTGAAAACGCTGTTCCAGCCGCCGCCGCGAAAGGCGGATTTCCTTGACCACGTCCGTCACCGTGATCGGATTGCACGCGTGTTGCGCGATGAACCGCACCGCCCGAATCACCTCCGCGTCACTGATGGCCAGCGTATCCGACGAGCGCCGCGTAATCACCCCTTGCGGCGGTATAAGGGTCAGCGGCGGCGGCGCGGTTTCGCCGTCAATGATCCGATCCAGCAGCGCCGCAGCCTCAAATCCGATGCGCTCGGTCGCCACCGCCACGCTGGATATGTGGATCTGGCAGAGCTCGCAGACCAGGTCGTCGTTATCCACCCCGACCACCGCCAGATCCTCCGGCACGCGCAAACCCGCCTGCAGGCCGTTCTCAATGCCCTGGCGCGCCCAGACGTCATTGCACGCCATCAGCGCCAACGGGTGACGCAACTGCTTAAGCCAGTCCCGCAATTCGCCGGCATGATGCGAATTCTGGCACCACCGTTCCTCAATCGGCACCTTCAAGGGCTTTAAGGCCTGCAGAAAACCTTCCTGCCGCCCTTGCGCCCACCACTGATTCATCTCACCTAGAAAGCCAAAATGCGTGAACCCCCGCGCCAGAAAATGCTCCGCCACCTTGCGGCCGATTTCCAGATTGTCCGATATCACCGTGGGCAGATGATGCGGCGCGTAATTATCCGCCACATTCACCACCGGATGTCTTGAGTCCTTAAGCATCTGCCCAAAAGTCGGATCCGCCGCCTGCACGATGATCGCGTCCACCTCCGGCCGCAGCAGATTGGTCGCATCCCACGACGGCTGCCCGTGCACCACCCAGCGGGACCGCTTTTGCGCGAATTTGGATACCCCCCGCAGAATACCCCGACCATACGCTCCCGACGAGTCCACGTGAACTACTACGTTCAGTCGCCGCATAGGTCCTCTTTATCGCTGGACGCTCAACTTTTCATCATCGTTTTACCAATTGATATTATAGAAAACAATGCGCGAATAGGAAAGAGTCGTCGCCGCCTGTTTTTCCACCGCCCAAGCCGCGAAATATTTAGCACCAAATGGAGATTAATCCCCTATAAACTGGCCGGCGGATTCCACCAGCAGGGCCCTTTTTCCGCGATGGCCGCCACCGCCCGCCGGCGCAGATCAGCCATGGCCGCGGGAGCAAGCGGCTTAAAGGCCTCCGCCGCCGCAAAGGCCGCATCCTGTTCATTAGGAAAACTTAAGCCCAGCAGCGTCACGTCCGGGTCCAGCGTCAGGGTGTAGTGCACGCACTCCAAAACCGCTAAATGAGGCAATTGCGGCCCGGCCGCTCCGTCCAGCTCTTTGCCCCCGGAACTGAACTTGCCGCGCGGGCGCTGCGTCAGCGGCTGGTTGTATCCGCTGGTGTCCCCCAGCAGCTTGCCCGCTCCAAAAGTCTTAAAGCACACCGTCCCCACCTCATGCCCTCGGGCCAGCGGAAGTGTTTCCAGGAAATAACGCTCATCGACGAACGGCCCTAAGGGAAACATCACCACGTCGCACGTCCCGGAAGTGATCGCCTCCCGCAACACATCCGGATGGTGGCTGGAAATCCCCCGAAACCGCGCTTTGCCCGCCTGCACCGCCTGCTCCAACTGATCCATCCCCCCGCCAGGCGCCGCCAGCTTCCGCCATGCCTCCAGCGTCGATACCGCGTGAAACGCGAAAAGGTCCACGTGATCCAGCCGCAACCTCTGGAGACTTTCATCCACCTGCGGCCCCACCGGCTGGTCCAGGTGGTCCACCTTGTCGATGATGAACATCTTCTCCCGCACCCCCTGCACCGCTTGCCCCACGATCTCCTCGCTGTAGCCCGCCTCATACATCGGGGCGGTGTCGATCAGGTTCAGTCCCCTGTCGATCGCCCGCCGCGCCGTGGCCACACACTGCGCCAACGGCACGCTGCGATCCGCCAGATCGCCGATGCCCAGGGGAGTGGCCAGGAATCCGGTTTTGCCCAAAGACCGCCGCGGCTTAAAAGGATCAAACATCTGTTTCACCATGACCGAGGGTTGTTCGTCATCCTACGCACGCGGCTATTCTACTTTGGATTCCAGCCGCATCACGACCGTCAAAATCAGTTTCATATTTCCACCCCGGGCTGAACCGCCCCCCGGATTCCGCTAAGCTTTAGCCATTCGTTTCCGGTTAGCCAGGGAACTCACCATGCTTTACCGACGTTTCGGCCGCACGGACTTGAACATCCCCGTCTTCAGCTGCGGCGGCATGCGCTACCAGTTCAAGTGGCAGGATCTGCCCTTGGATCAAGTCCCCCCCGATAACCAGGCCAACCTGGAAGCCACCATCCGCCGCTCCCTGGAACTGGGCATCAACCACATCGAAACCGCCCGCGGTTACGGCTCCTCCGAACGCCAGCTGGGCGAAATTCTCCCCAAGCTCCCCCGTGCAAAGCTCATCGTCCAAACCAAGGTCGGCCCCAGCGAGGACGGCAACCGCTTCCTCCAGGATTTTGACGATTCCCTCGCCCGCCTGAAGCTCGATCACGTGGACCTCCTGTCCGTCCATGGCGTCAACACCCGCGATCTGATGACCTGGACCCTTCGTCCCGGCGGGTGTTTCGAAGCCGCCCAGAAACTCCGCCGCCAAGGCAAGGCCCGTTTCGTCGGCTTCTCCACCCACGCTCCCCTGGACGTGATTCTCGACGGCGTCAACTTCGGCTCGCCCCGCACCGGCGAAGGGTTCGATTACGTCAACCTCCACTGGTACTACATCTTCCAGAAAAACTGGCCCGCCATCGCCGCCGCCGCCGCCCGCGACATGGGCGTCTTTATCATCAGCCCCTCGGACAAAGGCGGAAAACTTTACGCCCCCGCCCCCAAGATGCAGGAGCTCTGCCAGCCTCTGCACCCGATGGTCTTTAACGACCTGTTCTGCCTTTCCCATCCCCAGGTCCACACCTTAAGCATCGGGGCTGCCCGTCCTTCCGACTTTGACACCCATCTCTTGACCCTGCCCTTGCTGGCCCAAGCCGCCCAGACTCTTACGCCCATCCTCCAACGCTTAGAGTCCGCCATGCAGCAGGCCGTGGGCATGCGCGCCGACGCCCCCTTTGAAGCAGGCTTCCCCGACTGGGACAAATCCCCCGGCCAGGTCAACATTCCCGTGATCCTCTGGCTCAGAAACCTGGCCTTAGGTTGGGGCATGACCGATTTCGGGAAAATGCGCTACAACCTCCTGGGCAACGGCGGACACTGGTTTCCCGGCCAGCGTGCGGAGAATGTCGCCCCGTTGGATTTCTCCTCCGCACTTTCCGCGGTGCTCCCCTGGGCCCGAGCGCTGGGCTACGGCGACGCAACCCGCTTACAGACTTTGTTGGACGAAACCCATCAGATGCTCAAGACCGAAGCGGTAAAACGTCTTAGCCAAAGCGACTGATCATCCACAGCTCTTCCCTTATCCCCTTGGCTTCCCCCCCACGCTTGGACACCTTCGGAGGGGCTGAATATTCCTGCGCTATCACCCCCAGACTTTGAGTTTCGCATCGCTCTAAATGCGCATTCCTATGGCCGGTTTAGCAGTTTCTGTAATCTAAAGTTACTTTTAATTTTACTGTCCATTTACCTCTCCACGGAAAAAACCGGAAAACGTGAAAAACCCTTTTTTTTAGCGGAAAAACTGCCAAAAACGGAAGATCAATAAAATTAAACACATTTTCTTTTGTTTGTAGAGTCCTGGCGTGAGTGCTGATGCTAAAAAAAATACAGGTGGATCCCCTTAGCGATTTAAGGGAGATGCCTATCGTGACCGAAAGAAATGGGCAGCAACGGGGCGCAGGCGAGAAAGTTATGAGCACCGGTAAGTTTGCATCATGCCCCCGAATTCCAAAGGGATCCCTGTGATTGATGCCAAAGCATCAGGCTCGTCGGGGGAAGCCAAACTCCCATGCAAATTCTGGCCCGTCGTGGGGATTCTGGTGGCCACAGTGGTCATCGGTCTTTTGACTTTTGATCACTCCGCTTTGATTCTGCCTTTCTGTGGGCTGGGCTTGTTGGCGCTGTGGAACTGCTTGTCCGTGTTTTCAATCACTGATCGCAGGCAAAACGCCCAAGCCCTGTGGGAAAGTCAGCGTTTACTTTCCTCCATGCTCAGTAATCTGCCCGGCATGGCGTATCGCTGCCGCAATGACGCGAACTGGACCATGGAGCTGGTCAGCGATGGCTGTCTGGACCTGACTGGCTATACCCCCCAGGAACTCAAGCACAACTCGCGCCTCAGCTACGCATCCCTGATCCACCCTGACGATCATCAGCAAATCCGGGACAAGGTCCAGAAGGCCTTGACTGCCCACCAGCCCTTCCAACTGACCTACCGCATCCAAACCGCCGACGGCAGCCTCAAGTGGGTCTGGGAGCAGGGCCAGGGAATTTTTTCTCCCGCCGACGAGATTGAGGCCCTCGAAGGCTTCATTACCGACGTTACCGCCCGGCAGCGTTTTGAGGAACAGCTGGAATACCAGGTCGGACATGACGCCCTGACCAATCTGCCCAATCGCGTGCTCTGCCTCCAACGCCTAAGCCAGGTCGTGGAAAAATCCGCCCAGGTTGCCTCCCATTCCTACGCCACCCTCTTTCTGGACTTTGACCGCTTTAAGCTCATTAACGACAGCCTGGGCCATGACGTAGGCGACTTGTTTCTAGTCACCATGGCCAGGCGCCTGGAGCTGTTTTTCACCACCGGTCCCGGCGCCGGCCTGGCCACCGTCTTCGGCCGCCTGGGCGGCGACGAATTCATGGTTCTGCTCGAAGGCCTGGACCTGCCCGCCGTCACCGCCCTCGTCCAGCAACTGGAGGAAAGCCTGAGCCTGCCCGTATTCATGGATGGCCATGAAGTGGCCGCTTCCGTCAGCGTCGGCATCGCTCCCGGCGACCCCCGCCATGGTTCCGCCCAGGACGTGCTCCGCGACGCCGACATCGCCCTCTATCACGCCAAAGAACGCGGCCGCGGCTGTCACGTCGTGTTCGACCGCCAGATGCACCAGGAAATCCTCGCCAACCTGGAATTGGAAAACGACCTGCGCCACGCCCTAAAGCGCGACGAATTGGAGCTCTGGTACCAACCGGTGGTGGACTTAGCCGATGGTCGTCTGACCGGCTTTGAAGCCGTGCTGCAATGGCACCATCGCCGGCACGGGCTGATTCCCCATGATTGCTTCCTGCCCGTGGCGGAAGACACCGGCCTGATCCTGCCCATCGGCCGCTGGGCCATCGCCCAAGCCAGCCGCGCCTTACAGGAATGGGGCCCGGGCCTGACCGTCAGCATGGACCTGTTCCGCCGCCAGATTCTCCAACCCCAATGGATCCGAGATCTGGCCGCCACCGTCCGAACCCTGGGCATCGAGCCCGGTCGGCTGCGCCTGGAATTGTCCGAGTCCGTGCTGATGGAACACCTCGACGAGCTGCTCCCCCATCTGCGCCAGTTGCGGCAGAACGGCATCAAGCTGGTGATGGATGGCTTCGGCCGCGGCCAGTCGTCCCTGGTTCGTCTGGATCAATTGCCCATCGACGCCCTGAAGATCGACCGCGACTTCGTCGGCAAGATGGTCAAAAACCGCTCCCTGGCCGCCGTGATCGACGCCACCATCCGCCTGGCGCACAACCTGGACATCCGCATCATCGCCGACGGCGTGGAAAACGAAGGCCAGATGGCGCAACTCCTGGCTCTGGACTGCGACTTGGCCCAGGGGCCGTACTTCTCCTGCCCCTTGTCCGCCGCCCAGATCGTCCCGTTTATCCATCAGCCCAAAACCTGGTTCCGCCAACCCGCCGCCATGGTCATGATCTAAGCGCAGCCGACAAAAAACGCTAACCGCCATGACGCCAAGGACGCCAAGTTCTGGAAAGTCATGAATCGACGTTTTGATCGCCTCCCCTATTCATCCTGGCTGTTTTCTTGGCGCTCTTGGCGACTTGGCGGTTCATTTTGTGGGGTGTCCAAAGTCCTGCCGCCCCGCGTCACTTGGCTGTCCAGTTCTCCAGCATCTGGGCCGCCATCTGCCCCGCCACGAATTCCGCGATGCTCTCCTGGCTCAGTTGCGTCGGACCTTGCTCCCCGACGCGCACGCCCGCCAGATCCCACGTGCCCGCCTTGGCCGCCAACATCCGTCCATCGCTGATGCGCACCGCCCGGAACGTGTAGCTCACCGAACGCGGCTGCCCGCCGGGCCCCAGCGTCACGTTGCCCACCCCGTGGATCAGGATGTCAAACGCCCCCGGCTGCTGGGCCAATAGCGTCGTTAATTCGCTTTCCCGCAGGTGATATTCCCCTGGATTCTGGCTGTCCGCCTGCGCTTTGGCCTTTAGGCGTTCCGCCACCGTCTGCCGGGCCAGGAAAGGATCAATCAGCACGGGCCCCAGCCCCCGCAACCGCTCAAGCATCATGTCTTCCATCCGCCGGGTGTTCATCCATCCGCTGGCCGGCGTCAATCCGTCCGTCGTGGCATCCTCCCCAGCCGCCTCCGCCCCCGCGGCGTTCTGCTGTCCAGCCGCCACCTGCCCGGCGATTGGCTGACTCATCACCACAATCATGTCCTGCCCGGCCGAGAGCGTCCCGTCCCCGCTTCGTTGCGTGGCCGGCAGGGAATCCGGATTTACTTCCTCCGCCGTGGCCGCCCGGTTGATCAACACCGCGATCCGCGGCGAGTCAGCCCCGGCGTACGCCTTTTTCCACTGTTCCACCGCCTGGGCGTGATCGGCGTGGTCCTTGTCCATCAAGGCCGCCGCCAGTTCGTCCAAGTCCAACGCCCCCTGCCCCCCGGGTCCCCCCTGCGCCATCTTCATCGTGATCGACCCTAAGCTCATGTCTGTCAGCACCGCCCGTCGTTTGAGCTCCTCGGTCGCGATCCTCTGAATCATCTCCGCCAGTTGCCAGTTGGGCCCGTCAAACGCCACCAGCAGCGTGGCCACGGAACGATTGGCCAGTTGCGAAAATCCGCGGTTGGTCACGCTGGCCACGCCGTCTTCCCCATCCAGCTCGCGCGTCAGCCGGCCCAGTTCCGCCGCGTCGCCCAGCCCGAACAGCCGCACTTGGAACGCCGGCGCCTTTTCCTTGGCCCCGTCCTGCCAAGCCGTGAAATCCTCCATGAACCGCCGCGCCACCGCCTTGGCGTATTGCTTGACGGTGACCGCGTCCTGACCCGCCTGCCAGTCAAACGTGAAGGAGCCGATCTGCTGCCCGCCGGCAAATTGCAGCGTCTCCACGATCACCCGGTACGACGCGCCGCGCTGCTCCACCGCCTGCCCGGGAATCATGCGCACCACCAGCAGCATGTCCGCGTTGATCGACGTCCCCACCAACTGCAGCTCCCGCCACTGCCGCTCCAGAGCCAGCAACACCACCTCGCGCGTGTCGCGTTCCGCCAGCGTGTCCGCGTGAACCAGCTCCACCCGCGCCTGCAATAAATACCGCTTGATCTCCGCCGCCAGCATCTGCGGCAGACCGGTGACGGAAAAATCCGCCACGTGCGCCCCCGCGTAAGACTTCAAATCCGTTCCCGTCGCCTGCCGCCCCCGATCCTGATACACCTGCGGCGAATCGCTGACGATCCGATTATCAATCCCGCAGAGCACCAGCAACCGCGGCTGGCCCGCCGTTTGGTATGCCCCGGCGAATCCCGCCACGTCCGGCTCACCGTCCGACGGCAGCGTGGTCGCGGCCGGGTCGGGCTTGCGCTCCGCCCACGCCAAGGGACTGCCGCACACCAGACACAGCGAGCACACCGCGTAGATCATTTTTCGTGTCATGGCTGATTCTCCGTGTTACCGCAGGTAGGAGTGGGGGGGTGGGGGGGGAGGGAAGGAGTTAGGAATTAGGAATTAGGAGTTAGGCATTGCCGATTGCCGATTGCCGATTGCCGATTGCCGATTGCCGGGAAGTATACGTTAGGGCGGCAAAGTCAAGGCCGATTCGGGGTTGTGTTGCCTCAAACATCGCCAATCGGAAATCGCAAATCGGCAATCGTCTCTGGGTTCAGCGTGCCGAGCGGATCGTCAAGCGCCAATCCACCGCCGCCATATCCATCGCATTGCCATCCAGGAACGCCTGCATGTCCGTCGCCAAGTGCTGGAATCGCCAGCCCGGCTCCTCGCGCGCCACCGGTTTGCCCGTCGCGTCGAAGAATTCAAACCGATATTGCACGTTCACCCCATAGGCGTAGACGTTGCGGATCGGCACCGTCACGTGCAGCGGGCGGTTGTCCTTGGGCGCTTCGATCATCGCTTCGCCTGCCAACAGCGAAGGGCTCAGCCCCTGCAGCGCGATGTTGCGCGGGTAGTTCGCCCGCTGGGTGACTTCCGCCTGCGGGCTCGGCGGCGGGCCGGGCTTGCACGCGGCCAGTAAAACCGAAGCGATCGCGACAGCCAACAGGGTACGAATCTTCATCGTGCTCATGGTGCATCCTTCGCAGATGGGGTGCTGGTTTTGATCTGTGTCAGCGACGTTGTTTCTTCCTGGCCTTCCGCGGGCTGGCCTTCCGGGGACGGACCTTCCGGGGGCGGGGGCGGGGGACTGTGCATTTGTGCCAGTGCCGCCTTGAGCGCTTCGGATCGTGGTGTATACGCGGCGTGTTCCTGGGCGAACAGCCGCATGTATCCCGCCGACGCCGGACGCGGCGTAAACAGCCAGTTTCCTCCCTCGAGGATGTGCAGCCCCGGCCACTGGTCCGCCGACACGCTCATTTCGATCCCCTCCTGGCGATACAGCTCATCCACCGCCTGGGCCGATACATCCACGCCGTGGGTTTCCATTCCCGCCGGCGGCTGATACGCATCGTGGGGTGTTCGCACGCAGTATCCCCCCAGGATGTACGGCAGCGACGGCGTAATGTTCTCCGCCGGCTGGGCGTCGTTGGCGTAAACAATTTTACCCGAGTCCGCCCACGGCGGGGGACTCTGGCCCGTGGAGATCAGCCGCAGGTAAACAACCTTTAGCCCTGAACTTATCTGGGTGTCCGTGCTCGTCGCAAGGTTCAGTCCCACCACCTCCATCCGCGACGCCGCCGCCCCTTCCACCTGCACCATCAGACTCTGGTCATCGGCCTCCAGTTGCAGCGGCACCACATAAATCCGCTGCGGCATCACCTCGCAATAGCGCGTGTCCGCGTGCGCGCCCGCTTTGGCGAACACGCCCGCCACGATCATCCCCAGGCCCGCATACGCCGCCGCTTCCGAGTGATTCTGCAATCCCGACGCCCCCGTGATCGCTCCGCCGGTCAAGAGCAGATTTCCGATCACGCTCTTGGCTTGCCGCACGTCCGACAGATTGTTCCACATGTGGTCCAATGCCATGCCATTGACGTCGCACACCGCCGGATACGCCGCCTGCTGGTCCCCGTAGCGGACAATCAAACGCTGCGGGCTGCTGGGCGTTAACGCCACGAATTCCGCGATCGTCGCATCCGGGCCCGTGCCGATCTTCTGCGGCCCGCGCCCGAAATCCACCACCAGCAGCGTGTTGTACGTCCCTTCCCGCAGTTGTCCGATCAATTCCGCCAGCTCCGGCTGCGTCTGCGCCGCCCTGTGAAAACCGTCCGCCGCCTCTTCGGTGCGCCCCAGCTGCCGATTAGCGATGGCGTTCATCAAATACCCCAGCGTGAAGTCCGACTCCCGCGCCACATACCCGTTGTCCAGATACCCCTCCCCCTTGTCCAGCGTCCGCGCCACCAGATCCTCGTTGGTCAGGCGCTGCCCGTTGTAGTTGCTGCCGAAGTCCTTCAAATAGAAAAGCGCATTTTCCGTCGCCGCCCGCGTGTTGTCCCAGCTTCCAGCCATCGCGTAGTGCAGACCGATGTAGTGCAGCGCCAGCGCCTGCTCGAACGGCTCGCCTTTCCACAATTTCAAATCCTCATTGAGGACCACCGACGCCACCGTCCGGTCGCGGTTGATCCCCTGCGTCCGCAGCACCTCGTAAACCTCTTCCCACGCCGCGTCCGCCACGAAGTCACACCCGTCCGCCATGCTCACCACCCCCAGACGCATCCGATCCAGCAGGTAATCGCGGTCCCCTTTTTTCTTCGACAGGTTTTTCTGCATGTACACCCGCGCCCGCCCGTACTCACCCCGATAGGTCCAGCTCACCAGCACCGGGTCCGGCGGCACCGTGCAACCTAACCCCAGGGCCATGCCCAGCAGGCCTGCGATCATCGTCAAGCTGTGGCCGATCGTCTTCATGTGCCGCCAGGTTCATCGCGTCTTAGTCGATCAGCAGCCCGCGGGCTTGCCTCTTAACCTCAAATCGCCCGCTCCAGAGCAGTTGCCGCGAATGCAGCTCCAGAATGCGGCATTCCAGGTAATAGTAATCCGAACGCTCCTCCGCCAAGCCCGTCTTGCCCGCCCCCAGACGCGGACTGCCGTAAAACGCCGCGTCCATCACGTGCGTCGGCTCCTGCGCCGCCTGGGTGTCTGCCGCCGATGGTGAGTTTGCCGCCGGTTCGCTGTAGCCAGCCTCCGCCAGCAAGGCTTGCCGATCTTCCGGAATCACAAACGTGATGTTACGCTCCGCCCGCAGTTGCTTTAGCGGCAGCGACGCGCGGATCCTGGCCATCAGCATCCACTGCTCCGCCGGGGGAATAATGTCCGCCGTCAGGTTCTCAACCTTCTCCACCAGCACGCGCATCGGCGGCGCGTTCGGCCCGCGCTCGCGCAACAAATCGCTCGCCGCCAGACTGGCCGCCATCTCCGCGCTGGCCTGGGAAAAATCACCCGCCCGCAGCCGCGACGACTGCACGCTCCCGGCACAAGCGCCCAGCGCCGCCACACTCACCGCCAGCAATCCCCGCCAGAACCATGCGTGCCGCCTCATATTTTTTTTACCACTTGCCCCCAGTTGCCTTCTCAGACCGGCCCCGCATTTCCATGCGAGGCTATTCTCCGCCCATTGTCTTTCCCTAACCCCCAACCCCTAACCCCTAATCCCCGCTTCGTCACTGCCCCGCCACCTGCCCCAAGTCATAGCTGTGCGAGAACACAATGTCCCGCGACGCCAGATTGGTCAGCTTGAACTCAAAGTAATACTCCCTCCGGGCATTGCGGCGGGCTTCGTAAAAATCCCCCTGCAGCACATAGCTGACGTTCGGGTCATACGTCGCCGTCTTGCCTGTGGAGTTTTCCTGCAACAGGTCGTCGTTGGCATTCACCCGCGCCAGCTCCCGATCCATGCGGGCCTTGCTCTCGACGATCTTAAAGTTGTCCCGGATCAGCTTGCTCTGCATCAACTGGCTGCGCAGCCGATGCTGGATGAGCTCAAAGTCCGTGGTCGAAGTGCGCGTCTTATTGACAATGTCGCCCAGCTCCAGCACCAGCCGCGTCTTGGCCTCGTTGATCTCCGGAATCTGGCTTAAGTCCGACGCCAGCCGTTCCGACGTGCGATCGCAGAACTCCAAGAGCGACGGAATGCTCGCCTGTTCCGACATCCGGTCCGACGCCGTGGTGCGATACGGATCAACGCGCCCTCCGGTGTCGCCCGCCGGCGGAGCCTGACAGCTGGCCAACACGCCCAGGGCCATCACCGCCACCGCCGCCGCTTTGCACCCATTCCGTCCGACTGATGAATAAAAGCCGTGCATGATCTTCCGCCTTAAGTTAGAGGCTTTTGGTTAGCGCCAGATAATATCAGTCATACGCCCTTTCCACGCAATGGCCCCGCGGGGCCGACCTGTCCGATTTCACTGGTCGCCCCAGTCATAAGTCCATGCTTCACGCCCAGTTCGCATGTTGTTGCCCTCTACTCTAAAGCCCAGCGATTCTTCCCTGGGCACGGGTCGCCTTATTCCCAACTCCTGCGGTTACAACCTTTTTTTTACCGAGGGCGTTTCTTGACTCCTTCGCGTGCTTTAATCATGCGGATTCCTTACTCTACGTTTCAACGGGTATAACGGATCGCCCATAGCCCTATTGCATGCACTATGGACATGAAAGGACGATTCATGCTTCCTCCCCTGCCAGCCTGGGAAAACCTTCACCCCCTGATCGTGCACTTCCCCGTCGCCCTGCTCCTGGTGGCGCCGATCTTCATCCTCCTGGCCATCCTCTGCCCCCCGCAGCGCCTGGGCTTTGTCTTAGCCGCTTTAGTTCTCCTCTGGCTGGGCACCTTCGGCTCAATCCTGGCCATCGAGACCGGCGAAGCCGCCGAGGGCATGATCAATCAGACTCCGCAGATCACCGCCGTCCTCCATGAGCACGAGGAATTCGCCGAATGGACCCGCGACGCTTTCCTGGCCCTCTCTGTGCTCTACTCCGCCTGGGTCATTCTGCACTGGCGCGTTAAGTCATTCGCTCGCCCCAAACTCGTCCTCCTGGCCCTGGCCATCTTCCTTCTGTTGACGCTGGCCGCCGACCTCCTGGTCATCAACACCGGCCACCGCGGCGGCCGCATGGTCCACGAACTAGGCGTCCACGCCATGCCCTAACCCCCCCCGGAATGGGTGCCACACATCAGCCCGAAGGGTGATGTGTGCAGTCTCCAACCGTCACCGCATCCTCCTGGGGTTCGGGTACAGGGTACAGGGTCCGCCCCCCGGATGGGTGCCACACATCATCCCGCAGGGTGATGTGTGCTTTCCCCTCGTTTATGTGAATCTAGACCGGGTGCCACACAGCATCGCGTAGCGTGCTGTGTGTTCCCCCCGAAAACCTCCCCGCCTTTCAGCCCCCGGCTCCGCCGGGGGGTACAAACCGCCTCCCTGTGAATCTAGGCAACCCCCCGCTCGTGTCCTACCCCTCCGCTGGGCGATTATTCCCCCTTTTCCCACTCCGACCCCAGAAATCCATTGACCCCCAATGTGATATGAGGTAAAAATCTACCTTAGTCCGCTGAGTTTTCTTGTCTCACTTCACGCTTGCTCGCCCACGTCTCTTCTGGAGGGATTCATTGTGCGCCTAAGCCGTCTGTTTTCCGGGCGTCGTAACCTTGCCGATATTGCCGGCTCTCCTAATCCCCCGCAGGCGAATCCAAGATTCCCCGGCCTAGAACCCCTCGAGCCGCGCCTGCTCCTAAGCGGCACCGCCTACGTCATCGACTCGCTCCTGGATGTCGTCGCCAACGACGGGCACCTGACCCTGCGCGAAGCCATCTTGGCCGCCAACACCAACGCCTCCGTCAACGAAGCCGCGGCCGGCAGCGGCAGCGAAACAGATAGCATCACCTTCGCCCCCAGTCTGTTCGCCGGCGGTCACGCGGACCTGATTCTCTCGGGCACGGAGCTTTCGATCATCGGCGACCTGTCCATCACTGGCCCGGGGCAAGAACTGCTCTCCATCGACGCGGACCAGAAGTCGCGTGTGTTCAACATCAGCGGCAGTGGGACAGATGTGGCGATGGAAGGATTGACGATCACAGGGGGATTTGTTACAAACAAAGGCGGTGGGGTGTCCGTCGATACCGGTAACACAATAACGCTGACTAGTTGCACCATCAGCGGAAACCAAGCCAATAATAGTTCAAGCGGCATATTTAGTTACGGTGGTGGACTCGCTGTGTGGAGTGGTGCCGCGACACTGATCAACTGCACCGTCAGTGATAACAGGGCCAACGGCACCGGCTATGGTGGCGGGGTGTTTTCTTATAGAAGCACTGCAACCCTGGCCGATTGTACGATCAACGATAATTGGACTGGTAATACTGGTGGCGGAATATGTTCACTTCTTGGCACACTGACACTGTCGAATTGCACGATCAACGATAACTGGGCCAGTTTTTCAGGCGGTGGGGTGCGCGTTGATGGCGGTGATACAGTGACGCTGACAGGGTGCGAGATCAGTGCCAATTCGGTGAATACCTGGGGAGGTGGGTTGTTCATTAATGGTTATAGCGTCGCTGTGACGCTAGCCCATTGCGTAATTAGTGAGAACTCGACAATCAGATACGAAGGTGGCAACAGCAATGGCGGTGGATTGTACGTGGATTCCGGAGCGGTGACGCTGACGAACAGTCTTGTCAGCGAGAACACGGCCGCAGCGGCAGGCGGCGCACTGTACGTCTATAATTACGCCATTGTGACGCTGATCAATAGCGTTGTCAGAGGCAACGCAGCCGCAGCAGGGGGCGGTTTTTATCTCAGTCACTACGCCACGGTGACACTGGTTAATGGCATAGTCAACGGAAACTCGGCTCAATCCAGCAGCGGCGGCGGATTGTTTGTCAGTACTTTCGGCCAATTGCAGTTGACCAACAGTACGATTAGCGGTAATTCCGCCATGGATAGTGGGGGTGGACTTTACATCTATTCCCAGGGCGCCTCCCCAGGCAAAGCGACGTTAAACAATACAATCGTTGCCATCAATTCCGCCCCGACTGATCCGAACGTCTTTGGCGCTTACACCGCTTTCGCCGGATTCATCGGCGGCGATCCCAAGTTCATTCGTAATCCCTTAGCCGGTCTCGACGGCATCTGGGGTACGGCTGACGATGATCTGGGTGACCTGCATCTGAGTGTGGACAGCACATGCATTGACTCGGGGATCGATTCACTGGCCGTCGACGCAAACGGTAACCTGCTGGCGATCGACTTTGGAGGTCACCACCGAATTGCAGGGGTACAAGTAGACATTGGCGCTTATGAATTTGAAGTTGGTGGAATTCGTGGCGATTTTAACGGCGATTGGCAAGTAACGCTGTCGGACATCGAACATTTCAAGCTGGCGATAACAGATCCCTCATCATGGCAGGTCCAATATCCCAGCATTCCTTTGGCAACAGTGGACCCCAACGGCGATGGCGCGATCACCCTGACTGACATCAACGCCTTTAAGGCATTGCTAATCGGCAATGAAACAGTTTATGTGGTTGATTCCCTGGATGACACAGTAGCCAATGACGGACAACTGACGCTGCGTGAGGCAATCCTGGCTGCGAACAAAAACACTGCCGTCAACGAAGCCCCCGCCGGCAGTATTAATACCGACAAGATCATTTTCGACCCAACCCTCTTTGCTTCTGGTTCCACAAACTTGATCCTTTCCGGGATGGAACTGCAGATCACCAGCGATCTAGACATCACCGGCCCAGGTCAGGATTTGCTTTCCATCGATGCCGTCAATTTGTCCCGTGTGTTTAGCATTAGTGGCGGCGGAACGGAAGTTGCCCTAAAAGGCCTGACGGTTACAGGAGGCTACACTGCTGACAGCGGCGGCGGACTAATCGTTTGGGGTGGGAGCACGGTGGCGTTGACGAGCAGCATGGTCGCTGGAAACTCTGCCTACTACACCGGCGGCGGGCTGCGTGTCGAATACGGCGCTCTGACGTTGAATAACACAACAATCAGTGATAACGTTGTCGAATCCGCAGCGGGTTTTTGGGGAGCAGGCCAGGGCGGTGGATTATATGTCGCAGAGTACGGCACTGTGACGATGTCCAACTGCATAGTCAGCGGAAATTTAATTAATCGTTATGACGGTTACGGCGGCGGGGTTTGCGTCTATGGTGACAGTGCGACACTATCCAACTGCACGATCAGCGGCAACCAGCGCGGCGGAGTGTATGCCGCTGGTGGCACCATAACGTTGACCAACAGCACAGTCAGCGGGAATTCGGCCAGTTACTCCGGTGGTGGGATGTTCGTCGATGGTGGCACCGTGACGCTAGCCAACTGTACGATCGGTGAGAACTCGGCTAGGAGTAACGGCGGTGGAGTGTACGCCTCATCGAGCGTGGTAACACTGACCAACTGCACAGTCAGTGGAAACTCGGCAGATGGCGACAATGGATTTAACGGTGGCGGCGGACTATGCCTGGGGCTATGCACCGTAATGCTATCCAACTGCACGGTTAAGGGCAATTCATCTAGATACGGCGGCGGGGCATTCATAAGTCAAAGTACAGGGGCAATCATTAACAGTGTGGTCAGCGAGAACTCCGCACAACTCTATGGCGGCGGCGTGAGCATAGAAAGCGATAGCGCCATATCACTAACTAACTGCATAGCCAACGGAGACTCTGCCTTCCGTGGCGGTGGAGTGTATGTCGACCAAAGCAGCGCGACATTGTCCAACTGTACAATAAGCGGCAATGCGGTTAAAGGGTCGAGTGCTCGTGCGGGTGGGCTGTACATATCTGGCAGTTCCGTGGCGATCAACAACTCGATCGCAGCCTTCAACGCTGCCCCTAACGATCCCGACGTCTCTGGCCCCTACACCGCCTCCTCCAGCTTCATCGGCGGCGACCCGAAGTTCATTGACAATCCTACGGCTGGCCTCGACGGCATCTGGGGGACGGGGGATGACGACTTAGGCAATCTGCACCTGCGCGTGGACAGCCCCTGCGTTGATGCGGGAAACAACGCCCTGGCTGTGGACGCTGACGGCAATCCGCTGACGATTGACCTTGACGGCCGCCCGCGCATGGCAGGGGCGCAAGTGGACATCGGCGCCTACGAACTCGGCGGCATCCCCGCCGACTTCAATGGCGATGGCCAAGCCACGGCGTCCGACATCGAGCCTTTCAAACTCGCCCTCACCGACACCCCCGCCTGGCAAGCCCAATACCCCGGCGTACCCCTCTGGGCCATCGACCCCAACGGCGACGGCAGCATCACCCTCTCCGACATCAACGCCTTCAAAGCCCTCCTCGCCGGCAGCGCCGCCAGTAGCCAATCCCTGAACGTGGCCCCGCAAGATGTGGCATCAGGTATTGACGAGCCGCGCGCGTCAGCAAGCGGTGCATCCATTTCCTCCACTCCCTTACGGTCGTGGCTCGTCGATACCCAACTTCCGCCCTCAGCCGACTCCTCCTGGCGATCCGCGCCACAGAGCCGCAGATCCCTCTTCGCCCACCGCCACTCAATCTTCGGCGACGTTGCCGGCCTCGATGACCAACTCCCCTCCCTCCTCGAAGCAGGCGTACTGACCAACCTGCCCGCAGTGGCGGTGGCATGACGGAGCGAAGTTACCAATAGATTCAGATGACACCGCACCCATCAGCCTTCAGCCTGCTGTGTGGCACCCCAGCCGCTGAAGCTAGCGTTGGGCATCCACACCCGACCCCAGCCCCCGGACCCCAGAACTGTCCCCCCAGACGCGCTCCCCCCTAACCCCCCAGCCCCATCACCCCCGCTGTCATCCACCTCGCAAATCGCAAATCGGCCATTCGCCACTCGCCACTCGGCATGCACAATTCGCCATTCATCACTTCCCATGCGCCCCTCTAACCCTCCCCGTTCTCCCCAAACGGGTCATACCGCAACCAAATCTTCGGCGCTTTCTCCAGGTCCACCGGCAGCTTCAATCCCCGCCCCAGCCGCGGCTGGAACACCTCCGCCGGCAGGGCGCGGATCGGCCGCACGAACTGCTCCATCTCCTCCCGCAAGCGTCGCAAATCCACCCCCATATAAACCGCCGGCAAGCCGTCGAATTTACCCAGCGCCGACTTAAGCACCGTCACCACCCCGCGCGGATTCCCCCGCCGCGCGTGCTCCAGCGTCACCGCACATTGGATCAACCCCTGGACAAACCGCTTCCGCGTCCCGCCCTCGATGTTCCACAAGTCCTCCCACGTCTCATGCGCCTCAAACCATTGCCCGCCATTAAACAGCCTAAGCCCTTCGTGAAAAAGCCTGGCCTCCACTCTGTCATCTTGTCCATCCACTGTCGGAATCATCGCCGGATTCTAGGCCTAGCCCCCCAGGGGCGGAGATTAATCCGAAATAGATGCGAATTTCTCCAAAAAAGACGCTATCAGTGCAACTATCATGATCTGAGAACTGTTACATCCAATAGAAAGTCCACCCCACCCCCATCCCCGCCGCTACACGCTGGAGAAATGGATGGCGGAACTGACAGACGACGATTTGTGGCGCCTGTATCGCCAAGGCGAAGTCGAGGCCTTTGAAGCTCTCTTCTGTCGCCATCACACCGCGGTTTATCAGTTCGCTCGCACCATCCTAGGTCGGGCTGACCAAAGTGAAGATGTGCTCCAGGAAACGTTCCTGGCCCTTACTCGCCATGCCGACGGCTACCAGCCTCGAGGCAACTTCCGCGGGTTCATTCTGCGAATCGCCCGCAACCAATGCCTCAATCGTATCGCCGCCCGCAAAGCCCAGCGTCTGGCCCTAAGCCAGACCGGCCTGGAATGGATCGAACCGGATTCTCCTGAACCTCACCCGCCGGAGCTTGCGGAAAGAAACGAAGACCTGGCTTGGATCAAAGCCGCCGTGAACGAATTACCCCATGACCAACGCCAAGCCATCGCCCTGCTGGTCTACGAACAGATGAGTTATCCGCAAATCGCGGAGCTATTGGAGATTCCCTTAGGCACCGTCAAAAACTTGATCCACCGGGCGCGGGCTCGTTTGGCTGAACAGTGGCGACGAACCCATCAGGAGAAGTAACATGACCTGCCCTACTACCGAAGCATGGGCCGCTTGGTTGGACGGCGCCGTTCCCTCCCCCGGCCGCGAGGAATTAGCGCAACACGCCGCGCACTGCCCCCTCTGCCAAGCTACGCTGCAATCGCTGCGACAGGTGGATTCATCCCTCGCGCGGCTGCGCCCACAACCCGTGCCTGCGGACGTCTTGATGCGTGTCCGCCAGTCCCTGTCCCCCGCGGCTGGACACACCGGCTGGCCCCAGATCATGACCCTTGAGGAAGTCGGCCGGTTCATGCAATTGGATGATCGCCAACTGGACGAAATCGTGGAAGACTTGCCCGCCTTCGAGCTGGCGGGACAGATCCGCGTCCGCTACGCCCGCCTGTTGGAGTGGATCGCCCAGCGGGAGCGTGAATTCACCCACCAGCGTACCGGTTCCTGGGTCGGCCGGCCCACTATCGGACGGGATGCCAGCAGCTATAGCCTGAAGTTTGAGTCCGCCTGAGGAGATTTTGTTTTCCTCCTGTCTGCCGAGATAGAAATGATTCGAACACGAACAATTGCTCCATAGCGGAGGCTGATCATGTTGGATCGTTACACCGATTCGTACCACCAAGTGATGTCCCAAGCCGCCGACGAAGCCCGCCGCTGGCAACACGAGTACCTGGGCACCGAACATTTGCTTCTGGTCCTGGCGGACAATTTGTGCACCGCTGGGCAGGTTTTACGGAACTTGGGCGTCGATCCCCAGAAGATCCGCCACGCCGTTGAGACGCGCATTCAACGCGGGCCGGACAAAGTCGCCCCCGGCAAGTTGCCCCCAGCTCCCAACGCCCACCAGGCAATCGGCCTGGCGGTTGAAGAATCGCGCCAAGCCAAAGCCTTTGCCGTCGGTACCGAGCACCTGCTTCTGGGTATGTTGCGCGCCAGTGACAGCCTGGCCGCCAACGTCCTCGCGGAGCTGGGTATCACCCTCGATGCCGTCCGCGCGGAAATTCCCAAGACGCTCAAAACTTCCTCCCCCGCATCCAACGGTCCGCTGGATCCAGAAGTCATGAAATTCTGGCGTTCTCTCCTTGAGCAAGCCCAGCAAGCCCGTGCCAGCGACATTCACCTAAATCCCCTCGAAGGCGGGCGCGGCCGGGTGCGTTTTCGCATCGACGGCGCCCTGCGCGACGTGGGCGAACCCCTGTCTGCCGACGTGTTCCGATCGGCTGTCGATCATCTAAAAGCCATGTCAGGCATGGACGTGTCGCAAAGAAAATCACCCCAGGACGGCCGCATTCACCTGACCGTGGACGGTCGCCCCCTGCAACTGTTCGTATGCGTGCTGCCCGCTTACCACGGGCCGAGCGCCGTCGTGCGCATCCTGCGTCCGGACGCCGCGCTGTTGCCCTTGGATGGGCTGGGCCTGTCCGACCACGATTTGGCAGCCGTGCAGAGCCTCTGCCGATTGCCCAAGGGCCTTGTCATCGTCACCGGCCCGACCGGCTGCGGCAAAACCACCCTTCTCTACGGCATGTTGCACCACGCCTATCAGCCGCAGATCTCCGTAATGACCGTGGAGGATCCGGTGGAATGCACGATTGACGGCATCGTGCACGTGCCCGTTGACCCCACCGCCGGCATGCTTTTTCCCCGCGTGATCCGCAGCATGCTCCGGCAGGACCCGGACGTCATCATGGTCGGCGAAATCCGGGACTTAGAGACGCTCCAGCTTTGCGCTCAGTGCTCCCTCACCGGGCACTTGGTTATGACGACGCTTCACACCGACTCGGCGGTGAGCGCCTTGGAGCGCATGCGCGACATCGGCCTGCCGCCCTTCTTGATCAACGGCACGCTGGCCGGCGTGATCGCCATGCGCCTGGTGCGCGTCCTCTGCCCTCACTGCCGCCAACCGATCGATCCCCCCCTGTCCCTCTTGCCCTCTGAGGCTAAAGAAATCATCAAGAATCTCCCTGCCGCCCAGTTCTACACCGCCAAAGGCTGCCCGCAGTGCATCAACATGGGTTACCGCGGCCGCACCGGCATTTTTGAGATCCTGCTGATGGACGACGCCATCCGCCGCCTGGTCGACCAGAACGCCGACACCACCCAACTTTTGGCCGCCGCCCGCCAAGTCGGCATGAAGACGCTTTTCCATGATGGTTTGATCAAAGCCGCCCGGGGCCTGACTACTTTAGAGGAAGTCCTCTGGGTAGGCCTGGGCATGCGATAACTCACCCCAGCACAGGGCATTCAACATGCCTTGCGTTTATCCCTAACTGGTTCGTTTAAATTCGCCGCCGATGCAGCAGAGCCGAAATCCCAATGACCAGCCATCCCAGACCGCTCGGCTCGGGTACCGGCAGCCCACCGCCGCGCATCATCTGGATCAGCAGCCCGACATCCGTCAGCGTCACGTTTTCATCGCCGCTCAAGTCCACCTCGCTCAGCGGCACGTCCGGATACAGCGCCTGCCACGCCGGCGTATTGGTCAGCGCCAACTTAAACGGATTGATGTCGCTGAGCGTCACCACTCCATCGCCGTTGAAGTCGCCCGGTACGTAGGCCGTCACCATATACGGCGTAAGCACAAACCCACGCTGCTGACCGTCCCATATGCCCGTGCCGACGATCTGCCCCAGCTCATTAATGTCCGCCGCCCCCGTCAACACCCAGCCTCCCAGCGGATCGATCATGCTGTTTAGATCAATCATCTGCCCGTCCCGATACACGAAGGCATGGCTTGCCGAATCAGAGCTCGTCCCCAATTTCGAGCTACCCACCACCAGGCCGTCTTCGTTGATCGCCTCCGCCATCGTTTCCCCGCCGAGGCTGCCTAAGTCTTCCATGCCCCCCGCCTCGGTCCAACGGAAGGCGTGCATCGAGCTCTGCTGCGGCCCCGTCCACGAGCCGCCCACCACCACGCCCTGGTTGCTCACGTCCGTGGCCGATGCCCATCCATATCCCAGCGTGCCCAGCTCCACCGGTGCTTCGCCGGGCACTTGCACAAACGCGCGGCCCAGTCCGCCGGAATAGCTCGTCACCCCTCGGCCCACCACCCAGCCGTCGTCGTTAATCCCCGCCAGTTTCACGCTCAGCCAATCCGTCCCCGCCAGCGCCAGATACGTCTTCTGCCCGTTCTGCCACACGAAGGAATCGCCGGAGTCTTCTTGTCCAACAACCTTTCCCTGCGCGTTAACCGCACCCACCGAATTGGCCCAGATCGTTTCATTAATGCCGTTGGGAGTAAGTCGTGCCCAAGGCGGCGTCGAACTCCACATCAAATAGGGGTAGTAGATCAGAGCCTGCCCTGCGTCGTTGATGTCTACGCCGTAGCTGTAGCCATAGCCGCCCTGGATATTAGTCCCTTGGCTGCTTCCACTTGACCACTTGAACGCGTTGTAGATAGGAATCTGCCAATCCATCGGATCGTAAATCTGCCCGGTAAAAGCTCCGCCCACCACGTCGCCGGCATTGTTAATCGCCAAGGCTTCCGTGGCGTAGGTGCCGATTCCATAGAGCGGCGTGACGGCATAGCGAAGCCCCGCCTCCGCCCGCATCGGCCAAACCGCCACGATCACCATCGCCACGACCATCACCAATTGGATTCGCCGCGTCATGTTTGACCTCCCGAAAAAAAGGCGTTTAGCAGCCTGCGGTTCCCCCCGCCCCAGGTGCCGCTTATCAAACAAAACAGTCTTTTCTGATACTACCGAGGTGCCTGCAAGAAGTCTACAGTTTCTTGCTAGTCGCTCTATCCGTTTATTCCCATGTCCTGTCGGACTTGGGGTTATCCCTAAGGCCATGCCACAGCCTCGCGCAGCCCTATTTGCGGGTCAATAGGCCACAAATCTGTTTCCGGGCTACTTTCGTGTCCGCTTCCGGGATAACTTCCGGGGTAATTTCCGGGGGGACTTAGCCCCCCCGCCAAAATGAACCGCCAAGTCGCCAAGAACGCCAAGCATACAGCCAAGACGAATAATCTCAGGCCATAAAACCATGGATTCATGGCGCGCCGGAACTTGGCGTCCTTGGCGTCATGGCGATTAATCGTATTTGGTTAGCAGCTCTTACTTCCGCGGGGGATTCTTTTCCTGGTCCGCGTGCCGGTAGATGTCCAGGTAGAACTCCAGCAGTTCCTTTTCGTGCATCGCCCGCGTCCGCGTGTGCTGGAACCCGAACCGCTCAAACAATTCCACCGCCTCCTGCCTTTCAAACCGCGTGTCCAGCACCACCTTCAGGTACCCGTGTTGTCGGCAATGCGCCAAAGCCGTTTCGATTAACTGCGAAGCCAGCGACGTCTTCTGCCATTCCTTATCCACCCGCAGCCGCCGGATTTCCGCCACGTGTTCCTCATCGCGCACCACCCCGATCATCCCCACCATCCGCTCGCCCACGTGCGCCGTCCAGAAGTGCGACGATAGCTCCGAAAGGTAAGCATTCTCAATATTCTCAATGTCCAGACCCGTGTCGTTGGGCGTGATCTGCCCCGCCAGCAGCCCATCGTGGTACAGCCGTACCACGTCCTTCTGGTCCGCCGGCCCATACGTCCGGATGATCAGCCCCTGAAGTTGATTTTCCTGTTCGTTCGACATCACCTTGGTCGCGGTGGTTTCTCGCCTGTCCGCCGCTCTGTCAATATACACAATCCGCCGCCAGTCAACCGGCCGCAACAGTGTGGAACCGGACTTGGTCCTTTTCGGTGTCCAGAAGAGCGACGGTAAGCGCCTGGGCTCGGAACAGGGCGCCAGGGTTGATGACATGGGTAGCCCCGACGTGCTGATCAACGATTTGGTGGGAGTGACCATGGCAGAGGTAATCCACTTGGGCTTGGCGTGCTTTGTTCATCAGGCCTGAATCATGTCCATGCGTAAAAAGGATTGTTTTGCCGTCTAACACCAGCCGTCCCATCGGGTCGTCGACCGCTATCCCCAGCCCCGCCGCATACCGTCCCAGGGCCCCCGGCTCGGTGTCCGCATTGCCGAAAACCAGGTGCGCCGGAATGATCCGCCCGCTCTCCGGAGCCTGCGTCAACAAGGCGTCGATCACCCGTTCACTGCCTAAATCTCCTAAGTGAATCAACAGCCGCGCGCCCTGCGTCACCAGCAGTTCCACTGCCAGGCGCGTGGGGACGAACTGCCCATGCGAGTCCGAAAGTAGTCCGATCAGTGCCAAAGCAATCGGTTTTGTGCAAAAAGCAGGCCAAAGGTCACCAATAGCGCAAAGTCCGCCGAAGGGACCTAAAATCGGCTCGCCCGGCCCCCGGCTTTAGCCCTTATCCTGCCCGATAGGCCGTGGGAATCGTTTTTCATCGCTCGTTTATTGGGCTTGCTGCGCGGAAGGTAAGCAAATGAGTGCCGACATTCTCGCCCAAATCGTGGCTGATAAACGCGTGGAGGTCGCCCAGGCCAAGGCCCGCCTGCCGGAAAAGGACCTCCAAGCCCAGGCCCGCCAAGCCGATCCGCCCCGCAACTTCTTCTCCGCCGTCACCCGCCCCCCGGGGCAACTGCGGGTCATCGCCGAAGTCAAAAAGGCCAGCCCCTCCGCCGGGCTGATCCGGGCCGACTTCGACCCCGTCGCCATCGCCCAGGCCTACTACCGCAGCGGCGCCGCCGCCATCAGCTGCCTGACGGACGAAAAATACTTCCAGGGCTCCCTGGCCTACATCGCCCAGATCAAAGCCGCCGTCCCCCTGCCCGTCCTCCGTAAAGATTTCATCATCGACACCTACCAGATTTACCAGGCCCGCGCCGCCGGCGCCGACGCCGTCCTCTTAATCGCCGAGTGCCTCGAGGAAGCCTTCCTCGTCGACCTGATCATCCTCGCCACCGAACTGCGCATGACCACCCTCGTGGAAGTCCACGACGTGGAAAACCTGCTCAAAATCCGCCCGCACCTGGGCTTCCCCCACCCCGCCTATTCCCTGTTGGGCATCAATAACCGCGACCTGCGCTCCATGACCACCGACCTGAGCCACACCCTCCGCATGCTGGAAATGGTCGACGACCCCTCCATCGTCGTCAGCGAGTCCGGCATCAAAACCCCCGCCGACGTCGCCCGCCTGCGCGCCGCCGGCGTCCACCGCATCCTCGTCGGCGAACACCTCATGCGCCAACCCGACGTCGGCGCCGCCCTCCGCGAGTTGATAGGCACCCCTTGAAGTCCCCCGGTAGTGCCCCGTTTGGGTGCCACACAGCATCGCAAAGCGTGCTGTGTGCATCCCGCCCCGGAAGTGAACTCACGCATGGTTCAGCCCCCGGCTCTGCCGGGGGATACGTTCCGGGGGGTACGTTCCTGCGGACTAATCCCGGTGGGCACATTCCCTCCCCGCTTAGCGGGCGGGCCGAAGGCCCCCTTTTTCGTCCACAAAGCCACGGGACCAGTGGATAGCAGGGAATCAACTGACTTCTGAGGTTCAATTGCGGCGCAATGACTATAAAAACTCTCTAAGTCCGATCTGCTTTGGCGATAAAGAGCTTCGTACGCGGTGCGATGACCGCAGCCACGGGTTCCAACTTTCCAGGGAGCCAAAACGTTGTCTCTAGTTGGCCTGTACCGCCTGACCGTCGTGGTGACTCTGGCGTGGGTGCTGCTATCAACATCGCCAGCCCGGTCCGCCTTCCTGCCCGTAATCGGTGGTCCGACGTCAATGGGCGACAATTCTGGGTATGTCCTCGAAGAATACCCAGTGGATGTAGGCAACGGTGTTGCGGTGGGAAACGTCTCCAAGTTCGAGCCTAAGTGGGCAGACGAAACTATGTGGATGGGCAAGTTCGCGGTGCGTTGGGACGCATCCGGGCATGCCAGCGAACTGACCACATTAGATGCCAATTTCTTGGGCGGTTCCATGTCTTGGGCCTCGGGCATTAATGCCGCGGGCACCTCCGTGGGCGCCGCTTCAATTTACGACCCAACGACCGGTTACGATGTATTGGAGGGTTGTCCTGTCGCGGTGCGCTGGGATGCGTCCGGGCAAATCCACCGCTTGGCCCTGCCTGGTCCTTCGGCCAGCAGCTTGATGCCTGACAGCAGTATGGCCAATGGTATCAACGATGCGGGCCAGATCGTAGGATCGGTGGTCAAGTACAACGCGTCGAATCAGTGTCTTGGTTCCCGGGCTTTACGCTGGGATGACTCAGGCCACCCGACGGAACTGGGCGTCCTGGGCATGCATCCGAGCGGCTATACCGAATGCACTGCTTATGCCATAAATGCCTCAGGCGCCGCGATGGGGTGGGCCCGAAGCTACGATGCCGACGGTCATGATTTGGGCCCGCGTGTCGTGCGCTGGGATCCGGCAAGTGCCGCCCCCATGGAATTCGGTCATTTGGGTACGAATGCCAACGGTTACACGGAATGCTGCGCCTATGTCATTAACGCTGACGGTGCCACCGCAGGCTGGGCTAAAAAGTTCGACGTTTTGGGCAATAACATCGGTTGGCGACCTGTGCGTTGGGATGCCTTGGGAAACGCAACCGAACTGGAAGTTTTGGGCGCTGACGCAAAGGGGTATTCGTTGGGCTATGCTCACCAGATTACAGACCAAGGAACAGCGGTAGGCCGAGTCGAAAAGTATGACGCGTCGGGTAAGAAATTAGGGCCCCGCCCCACCCGCTGGGATGCCGGCAGTTCCGCCGTGACGGAACTGGACATCCTGGGTACGGATGTCAATGGTTATGCAAACGGCCACGCCAATGACATCAGTGAGGCAGGCGTCGTCGTGGGCAGCATCGACAAGTATGACGTCTTAGGCAAGAAACTTGGCCCAGTTGCCGTGTTGTGGAATCCCGATGGCACAGTCGTCGATTTGAACTCGCTGATTGATCCAGACGCGGGCTGGACACTTTACACAGCCATCGCCATCAGTGACACCGGCTGGATCGCGGGCGAAGGCTACTACGATTCTCCCGACGATTCGAGCCATTGGAGAGAAAATCGATTCTGGCTCATGCACGTGCCGGCCGCGGTGCCGGAACCGACTTCGGGCGTGCTATTAGCAGTGGGCACTTTGGCACTATCCGCCCGACGAAAAAAACAAGCCGCTTTGTAAGACGGAGATCATCGCTCACCCCCAGCCTTCCCCCGCGCTCCCTTCGCCCCAGCGTCATACCCGCCGCGCACTCTTCCGCCAGGATTGTTCTGTCCCTTGTCTTTCCCCAACCCCCAACCCCCAACCCCTAATCCCCAACCCCCCCCCTCAGAATCCCCTGACCTTCTTCACATACGCGCTCACCGCCGCCACCGTATCCACCCACAGATTCTTCTGCCGACAATACGCCGCGATCGCTTCCAGCGTTTCCGGGCGCGTGGTCTGCGGGTGACCGCCGCCGATCTCGTGCCCCGCCAGATTCAGCCAGTGACCCTGCTTGGCCGCGTCGTCGATCCACGGCTGCACCTGATCAAACGTCAGCGTATCAAGCCCCCGCGCGGGAATCTGCGCCAAGTCGCAGAACGTCGGATCGCCGTGGCTTTCGGTGATAAATCCCCGCCCCGCCAGAAAATGCCTGGCGACGATCGGCACATAACTCTGCGTTTTCTCCCCGCGCCCCACAAACGTCTGCCCGCACGGATACGCAAACGTCACCGGGCGCACCCCGATCGCCACCTCAATCTGCCGGTTAGCCTCAAGAATTTCCTCTTCCATCTGCTTCAGCGTGTAGTCCTCCAGCGCATGCTCACGCGCCCAGCAGAAATTCCCCGAGCAGGGGTGGTGCACCGTGTGATTGCCCACCTCATGCCCATTGGCCACCGCCTTCTTCCACTGTTCCACCCGCTGGTTGAATGCGTACAGGCTCACGTAGAAACTCGCCTTAACCCCCAGCCGATCCAAGAGCGGCAAGCCCGTGTCCACCTGCGTCAGCCGAGCGTCGTCAAACGACAGACTCACCGCGGCCGCGCATTCCTTGGGCCACGCAAACGCCTTGTTCTTCGGTGCCGTCGCCGCCAAAGCCATGGTCGTGCTCCTTTAAGTTGAGCGCGATGCTATCGGCAGACATCAGACTGTCAAATATGAATTCTTGCTGGCAGCGATCTGTCGCCGGCCGACACGCGTGAGCGCCGCACATCATGGGTGCCACACCGCATCTTTCGGTCCTCCGGAAGTGCTGTGTGCGATCCCTTCCCCCAACCCCCAATCCCTAATCCCCAATCCCCATCCCTACCCCCTGCCAATCACCCGCTCAAACTCCCACGGCACCGGCGATTCAAAGCGCAGCGATTTCCCCGTCACCGGGTGTTCAAACCCCAGCACGCCCGCGTGCAGCGCCAGCCGCCGAAACCGCCAGCGCGGGTGTTTGGCCAGGTCCGGGCGATAGCGCGGATCACCCAGCACCGGGTGATCGATCTCCGCAAAGTGCACGCGGATCTGGTTGCGCCTGCCCGTCTCCAGCCGGCAGCGCACCAGCGTGGTGTCCGCCAGCTTCTGCTCCACCTGATAATGCGTGATCGCCAGTTGTCCCTTGCGGGTGTCAGGCGTGGAATAGCGATCCAGATTCGCCGCCGTCGCCAGGTAGCTCTTAAACGTGCCTTTTTGTTTCGGCAGCAGGCCCGCCACCAAAGCCAGGTATTCCCGGTAAGGCTTGTGATCCGCGAACTGATCCTTAAGCGTCTTGGCGACCCCCGGCGACTTGGCGAACACCAGCAATCCCGACGTCCCCCGATCCAGCCGATGCACCACCGAAGCTTCCTTGCGCTTGCCGGATCGCGACAGATACCGATTCACCGCGTCCCACAGCGTGCGCCCGGGGCTGTCGCCCGTCGGCACGGTCAGCACCATCGGCGATTTATCCACCACCAGAATATGCTCATCCTCAAAGACGAGTTTGAAGGCCGTGTCCTTCCATGCCGGCGGCGGAGGTTTGTAGCGGCGCTGTGGATCGTAGCGCAGCTCCACCACGTCGCCAGGCTTTACCCGCGTGAACGTTTGTCCGCAGGGGTTGCCGTTGACGCGGACACAGTTGGCCTCAAAGAGTCCCGTGACCCGGGCGCGTGACCAGCCGGTGAGCTTAGCCACGACATGGTCGATACGCCCGGTGAATGGCTCAGCCACCGTTGTTGTTTGGGTCACCATAATTCACAAACTTAATGGTTCGTCAGAGGGTATGGGGCGTCGGGGGGAGGGGAATGCGATGACCGTCTGGATGCAGAATAGCTATGCCTCCCTGATCCCAAATGGCCACCGCTTCGCCTAAACGCTGGTGGCGATTTACCGCTTGAGACACCGCGTCATTCATGGCCGCAAACGTCAGGTTGCTGATCTGGTTAAACCAGCGTGCGTCATGTGGAAACATGGGCGCATTTTCGGAATGATTCATAGAGGGCCTCATCATAAACGCGGTGAACGTCAGCCGCGGAACCATCCGCGATGCGTGTTAATTGTTCGGTCGAATTATCGCAAAGCAGCCAGAATTCCGCCAATGGGCGGTATATCCGCATGAAGTTTTCCGCGCTGCGGTTGAATCGCCGCCGAACCACGTGTTCCGGCACGCTATGCCCTCCGGATTCCACTCGCTGGCGAACCCGCTGCACCGCCAGGTCCGCATGGCGCAGCCAGATATAGGCCATGTAGATCGTATAACCCCCGGTTCTCAGTTCACGAAGGCGCGCGGCAAAGGCCTGTCCGGACAATGTCGCCTCAAAAGCAAAGTTTATTCGTTGCTTCGCCAGTTCCTCGAATCGTTCGAGCATCAAACGACCCGCTTTACCCTCCACCACGGCGGGACGCAGCGGCGATAGGCCGGCGGCAATCGCATCCGCGTTGACATATTCATCGATTCCATGGGACGGCAGCAGTCTTTTCGCCGTCGTTGTCTTGCCCGCCCCATTGGGTCCGCCGATGACGAATACCGCGGGGTAAGACAATAAGAAGCCTTGCGATGGCGGCCATTGCTCGCTCATGGTGAAAATCAATCTTAACAGATGACGTTTAATCCGTCGTAACCCAGAAACACGCCCGCCGGCAGCTTTTCCTGCAATTCCGCATGGCAAATGTCGTGGGCGATGTGCGTAAAGTAAGCCCGCTTGGGTTTAATCTGGTCCACCTCGTGCAAGGCCTGTTCCACCGTCAGGTGCGTGGGGTGATGACGATAACGCAAGGCGTCGATCACCAGCACGTCCAGATTCTCCAGCAGCGGATAAGTCTCCGGCGGAATACTCGAAACATCCGTGCAATACGCCACCGCCTGCCCCGCAAAATCCACGCGAAATCCCAGCACCGGCAAGCGCCCGTGCCGCAGCGAAAGCGCCGTCCACTTCGCTCCCTCTAATTCCACTTCCTGGCCCGCCTCCAAGGCGTGGGGAATCAAGTTCGGGATAAACGTCGGATTCACATTACGCCCGGGCTCAAAAATATACGTGAACATCTGCGCCAGCCGATCCAGCGTCGCCCGATCCGCATAAATGGGGATCGCTTTGTCCATCACCGCGTTGAATCGCCGCAGATCATCCAGCCCCGTCACGTGATCCGCGTGCGCGTGCGTGAAGAACACCCCGTCGACGTAATTCATCCGCCGCGCAATGGCCTGCACCCGCAGCTCCGGCGTCGTATCAATCAGGAATTGGCAGACGCGCTCTTCGTCCGCCCCCGCAGCTCCGCCCGCCGCCACCTGTGGATCATCCCACGGGGCGGGTTTGGGGGTTAGGGATTGGGGATCAGAGATTGGCGTCGGAAGCCCACTCATGGCCATGGGTGGGCTTGATGTCCCTCGCGCCGTCGGGGTATCAACTTCCGGGGGCCGGGCGTCATCCTTCCGGGGACAAGGGTTCAACTTCCGGGGGCGGGGGTTCGACTTCCGGGGGCGGGGGTAGCGGATCAGCACGCTGGGGCGGCTGCGCCGATCGCGCGGATCGTCGCTGGTGCACACCGGACAATCGCAGCCGATCATCGGCACGCCCGCGCTGGTGCCCGTTCCGAGAAATACCAATTCCAAAGACATCGGCAGGATTGTAGCGGCCGACCCGCCAAGCACGAATTCCCCCCTCCTCGCGCTTGGTCCACCGTTTGTCCCAGGGGTAATCCGGTACGCCCCAAGCAGTTAGCTCATTGTGAAAAATTCGCAAAGAAAAAAGGACCAGAAAACGTGTGACTCAATAAAAAAAACCTGTTGTGGACACCTTGTGAATTGCCTTCATTTCCTCGCTTATGCCACGCCAAGCGCTGGCTGCCCGCTGGCCCTTACGCTAAGATCAAAAAGCGAGGAAACGATTTACTCATGCGATGGAACGCACCATGACCAGTCAACCGGCCGACATCCCCGCGGACGTGCGCCAAGACGGCTATTTCCGCAACATCCGCAACGCCGTCACCAGCATCGTCTCGGGCATGCTGCTGACCTTGCGGTACTGCTTTTCGCGCTCCGTCACCATTCATTATCCGTTCGAGCGCATCGCCTTTTCCCCCCGCTACCGCGGCATCCACGAATTTGAAGCCGACAAGTGCATCGCCTGCGACCAGTGCGTCAAGGCCTGCCCGGTCGACTGCATCTACATCGAAAAATCCGCCCCGCGCAAGATCGACAAAGCCACCGGCAAAGCCGCCGGCGGCGAACTCCTGCGCTTCGCCATCGACTATCAGAAGTGCATGTTCTGCGCCCTCTGCACCGAGCCTTGCCCCACCGCCTGCATCCACATGGGCAAGAACCACGACCTGTCCAGCTTCACCCGCAAGGACATGATCGTGGAATTCACCGAACTCGATAAAAAGGGCCAGCGCACCCCGCTGCCCCTGTACATGCAGAAGAATCTTCACATCCCCTGGATCGCCCGCGAAAAGCAGCGCATCGAAAGCGGCACCCTGGCCACGCAGGAGGCGGACATTCCCTCGGTATGAGCCCCCCTCGATCAGGGGTCTCCCCCCCGCACCGCGAGCAGGACGCGAAAGGTGGCGGCCGGGTCTAACAAGTGGGTGGTGACTGATGGCCTACGTCCTGCAACCTTATGAAGCGCTCGGATTCAGCCTCCAGCGTCTGCTCGCCCGGCAGATGCGCGGTGCTTTTCTGGACCTGCAAAAAGCCGCCCGCGGCGGGCCCTGCGAACCCCTCGTGCACGCCGCCCGCGTGCGCATCAAACTCCTGCGCGCCATGCTGCGCCTCTTGCGCCCCCGCCTGGGGTCCGCCGTCTATCACCGGGAAAACCAGGCCCTGGGCAATGTGTCCAGACTGCTGTCCAGTTCGCGCGACGACGCCGTCGCCCAGGCCAGCCTGGCCCGCCTTGGCCGCGAAAGCGTTGCCGCCGCCGTCCAAGCGCAAGCCGCGCTGCTTCGCCAAGCCCTCCAGCCCGATGACAGCCACGACCGCTTGTCCCTCGATCGCCGCTGTCGCCAAGCCTGTCGTCAATTATGGGCCCGGCTCGAAAAACTCGACGATTGGCTGCCTGCGGACATCGACGAGTCCGTCCTCGTCCAAGGCCTGGTCAGCACCTATCGCGCCGCCCGCGCCGATTATCGCCTTGCCGCCAAGGACGACCGCCAGGAAAGCCTCCACGAAGCCCGCAAAAACGCCAAGTATCTGATGCTTCAAGGCCGGGCCGTTAAAAAAATTCTGCCCCAAGGCTGCCTGCCCCGCTCGCGCAAACTGCAGACCTACACCGATCTCCTAGGCGAACATCACGATCTGTTCCTGCTCGTCGGCAAGATCAAAGCCGCCCAGCGCGACGGGCGCGTCAGACAATCCCCCGATGCCCTGCTTAACGCCATCGCCCAGCGCCAAACCGAATTGGCACAAAAAGCCCTGCCGATGGGCCGGCGCCTCTGGCGGAAAAAACCCTCGCAACTGCGCGAAGAATTACTCCCCACCCTGGTCTAGCCGCGATCGTGTCTTTCCCTACCTCCTAGCTCCTAACTCCTAATTCCTAACTCCTAACTACCCCCCCTAACTCCGCACCGTCGCCACCGCCGGCAGGTCCAGGCCCGCAAACTCGCCTAAGCGAAAGTGCTCGTACCCCAGGCCCGCGATCATCGCCGCATTATCCAGGCACAGCGACATCGGCGGCAGGCAGACCTTCAGCCCGCGCTGGCGCCCCAGCTCCAACGCGCTCTGCCGCAACAGCGAATTAGCACTCACGCCCCCGCCGACCAGGAGCGCCCGCGGGGCCGCGTCGCGCAGCCCCAGGTGTTCAAGCGCCCGCTCGATCTTGGCCAAGAGCGATCCCACCGCCGCCTTCTGAAAAGCAGCCGCCAGATTCGCCTTTTGCTCCGCCGTCAGGTCTTCCGCCCCCCGCGTAAAGTGCGCCTGCTCGCCGCGCCCCACCGGCTGCCCGCGCACCGCGTAAAGCAGCGCCGTCTTTAGCCCGCTGAATGAAAAATCCAGACTCTCCGGCCCAAGCAGCGAGCGCGGCAGCTTCGGCCCCTCCTTGGCATTCCCACTCTGCGCCAGCTTGTCCAGCTTCGGCCCGCCCGGATACCCCACGTCCAGAATCACCGCCGCCTTGTCATACGCCTCGCCCACCGCGTCGTCGATCGTCCGCCCCAACAGCGTCAACTCCAACGGCGAAGTCATGAAATACAAACTCGTATGCCCCCCGGAAACCACCAACCCCAGCGCCGGGAATAACCGCGAAATATCGCTGCGCTCCAGCTGCCCAGCAGGTCTCGCGTTCCGCGTCTCGGGCACGTTTCCGGGCGCACTTCCGGGGTTACTTCCGGGGTGTATAGCCCCGCATGGAAATGCGGGGCTGGCTTGGCTGGCTTGGTCACTTCCGGGGGCGGGGGCGGGGGCACTTCCGGGGGTCATTGTCGCCGCGTACAAGTGTGCCCGCACGTGATCCACGCCCAGCAAAGGTTTGCCCAGCGCCCACGCCAGCGCCGCCGCCGCGCTCACGCCCACCAGCAGCGACCCGATCAACCCCGGGCGGTTGCCCACCGCCACCGCGTCGATGTCCGCAAAGTCCACCCCCGCTTCATCCAGCGCCTGCCGCACCACCGGCATGATTTTTTCCAGGTGCGCCCGGCTGGCGATCTCCGGCACCACCCCTCCGTAGCGTACGTGCAGGTCATGCTGTGAGGCGATGACGTTGGACTTCACCAGTCCGCCGTCGACCACCACCGCGGCCGCGGTTTCATCACAACTGGTCTCAATGCCCAGGACGGTGGTCACGATTATTTCACCGGTTCCGTGGCCGGGCCAGGTCGCGTGGCCGGCACCTTCGCCTCGCCCGCCGCCGGCCGCGTCGGACTCTGGTCTTCCATCTCCTCGTCCGCCGCCAGGTCCGCGCTGGGCGCCGTGGTCGCCACGATTTCGCCGGCATCGAGCTTGTCCAGCTGTTCGCGGATCTGATCCATGCGCTGCTGCAGCAAGTCGCGCTGGCGGGTCAGGGACTCCCGCTGCGATTGCTGAGCTAACGCGATCGCTCCCGACTTGCCGACCTCTGGCCAATCGCCGCTTTGGATTTTCCCCTCCAGCGCGCTGACCGCCGCCGCCAGTTGCAGGTCCTTTAGATTCTCCTCAATCCACTGCGGCGACATGGCCGCGTCGCCCTCTTCCCCCGCGCGCTGGCGGAGGATGTCCCCCTCGCGGCGCTTTTCGATCATGGCCTTAACTTCCAACGGGGTCATCGGCACGTAAAAACCGTCCTGCGGATCGACTCCCCACTCTTCCGCGTCCGCCCGCCGGTGAATGTTGCGCCCGTTGGGCAGGTAGTAATACGCGTTGGTGATCTTGATCGCCCCTTCGCCGCTGCTGATCGGCTTGATCTGCTGCACGCTGCCCTTGCCGAACGTCCTGCTGCCGATGAACTGCGCCCGCTGATTGTCCGCCAGCGCCCCGGTCACGATCTCCGCCGCCGACGCGCTGGCTTCGTTGGCCAGCACCACCAGCGGAATGTCGGTTAGCAGATCGTCGTCCGTGGAAGTGAAAACCCGCGGCTGGGTCGTCCGCCCCCGGATGGACACAATCGTCTTGCCCGCCGGCAGAAACAGGTCCGACACCTCCACCGCCGATTCCAGCAGCCCCCCCGGATCAAAACGCAGATCCAGGATCAACCCCTTGACCCCCTGTTCCCGCACCCGCTCCAACGCTGTCCGCAAGTCGCCAGCCGTCTTTTCCGTAAATTGCTGAATCCGCACATACCCGATGCCGTGCGCGTGATCGAGCATGAAATCCCACTGCTGGTCCGCCGTCCGCCGCAGCCCTTTGACCGTCGGCACGTTGATCACCGCCCGCGTGATGGTGATCGTCGCTTCCTCGCCCGATTCGTGCCGCACCTTCACCACCACCACCGTGCCTTGCGCTCCGGTCAAGTGGTCGATGGCCTCGTCAATGGTCATGTCCAGCGTGGTCTGGCTGTCGATTTCCAGAATCAGATCGCCCGCCAGCACCCCCGCGTGCCAGGCCGGGGAATCCTCCAACGGCGACACCACCCGGATGCGCCGCTCCTCGGCGTCAAAACGCACTTCCGCCCCGATGCCCGAGAAAGTCCCGCGAATCTCCCGATCGAACGGCTCCAGCTCCTCCGGACTTAAATACACCGTATACGGGTCGTCCAGCGCTTCCACCATCGCCCGCGCCGCGTTCTGAACCATCTTCTCCTGGTCCGGCTCTTCGACATATTCCGAGAGAATCTCATGGCGGATATCCACCAAAAGGTCCAGTTGCTCAAACGCGCTCGAACGCTTGGTCGCCGCCTCGGTGACCACCACCAATGCCACTACCAACAGGGCGAACCAATACGCCGGCCTTACTTTCAAACTGAACATGGGCAATTCCTTGAGGTTCTATGGAAGGAATGATCCTGCATCCCCGGTAGGCGCCAGGCAGTTGTCCGCCTGCGCAATTGGGGATTCTAGGGTGTATCGGCCAGCGAGCCAATGGCCCCTCACGCTTCCTGTACGTCCAACCCATCCGCGTCGTTCGCCTTCCCTCCGCCAGCCGCGTCGTCCGCCTTGCCTTCGCGAGCCGCGTCGTCCCCGACGCGGCCACTCCCGACTGATGTTGGCTCCGGTCAGCCGCCTGGAGCTGAACATCGCACGCCCCGCCTCTTGCCTTTCCCCAACCCCTAACCCCCAACCCCCAATCCCTAATCCCATCCCCCAATCCCTTCCGGGGGGGGTATCATGACCCGTCATGGCCAAGCCTTCCAAGCGATTTGTCTGTCGCCAGTGCGGGTCCGTGCACGCCAAGTGGTTAGGGCGCTGCCCGGACTGCGGCCAATGGGACGGCCTGGAAGAATTCACGGTATCCGCCTCCTCTTCCAGTGGCGGGGGCGCTTCCGGGGGTGGGGGCCACGCCAGCCTGTCCGCCGAAGTCTCCGCTCTTCTTGGCCCCTCTACCGCGCTGCCGATCTGCCAAGTCGTCAGCCCTGAAGCCCCCCGCCTGTCCACGCACATCAGCGAGCTGGATCGCGTCCTGGGCGAATCATCCTTAGGCGCCGGCGAAGAAGCTCAAAAAGTCCACGGCATGGTCCCCGGCTCCACCATCCTCGTCGGCGGCGATCCGGGCATCGGCAAGTCCACCCTCATGCTCCAGGCCGCCGAGCAACTCGCCCGCCAGGGCCACCGCGTGCTCTACGTCAGCAGCGAGGAATCCGCCCAGCAAACCCGCCTGCGTGCCCAGCGCTTAGGCGCCGGCAGCGAAAATCTGTTGGTCTTGGCCGAAACCCAGCTCGACCGCATCGGCGAGCAGATCCGCAAGGCCAATCCCGCCGTCGTCGTCATCGATTCCATCCAGATGATCTTCAAATCCGACCTGCCCGCCGCGCCCGGTTCCATCGCCCAGCTGCGCGCCTGCGGCACCGAACTGGTCCTCCTGGCCAAGACCGCCGGCATCGCCATGTTCCTCGTCGGGCACGTCACCAAGCAGGGCCAGCTCGCCGGGCCCCGCCTTTTAGAACACATGGTCGACACCGTCCTCTACTTTGAAGGCGACCGCTATCACAGCCACCGCATCGTTCGGGCCGTGAAAAACCGCTTCGGCGCCACCCTTGAGATCGGCCTGTTCGAAATGACCGAGTCCGGCCTGCGCCAAGCCCCCCAGGGCGCCGGCGTCTTCATCCAGGAACTTCAGCCGGCCAACGGCAGCGTCGTCTGCCCCGTCGTCCAGGGCTCCCGTTGCGTGCTGGTGGAAATCCAAGCCCTCACCGCCACCGGATTTTTAGGCGCCGCCAAGCGCAAAACCAGCGGCCTGGACGGCAATCGCCTGGCCATGCTCATCGCCGTCCTCGAAAAGCACGGCGGGCTGCGCCTGGCGGATCAGGACATCTTCGCCTCCAGCGTCGGCGGCATGAAAATCGGCGAGCCCGGTGCCGACCTGGCCATCGCCCTGGCCATCGCCGGCGCCCACCTCAATCGCCGCCTGCTGGGCCCGACCGCCAAGGGCGCCGCCGTCTTCGGCGAGATCGGCTTAGGCGGCGAAGTCCGCCGCGTCGACCGTCTCGAACAACGCATCAAGGAATCCGCCCGCCTGGGTTTTAGCCGCATCATCTGCCCCCAAGCCTTGCCGTCCCGCCCCCCCGGATGCGAAGTTATTCCCGTTCCCACCCTGGCCAAAGCCATGGAGCTGCTGTCGTGAGACAGACCTCTTTCTATTCATTTTCGTTTCCCACGTCCCGCTCCGCCTTCTTGTTTAGCGGGCGATCGAAGATCGCCGCGTGGCATTCGCTTGTTCTAACGCTTTTCCTCCTGTTGTTTCCTCTTCCCCTTACCGCCCAGATCCTCCAAGGCGAATGGGTCACCCAGACTCAGAAGCAGATCCAGGACGTCCGCATGGTCCCCCTGCGCGTCATCCTGGTCGATGCCGACAGCCGTCCCGTGCCCGCCACTGAAGTCCACGTGCGCATGCTCCGCCACGCCTTCCCGTTCGGGCTGGAGATTTCCGCCAAGGACATGTCCGAAATCATCGAAGCCGGGCCGGCCCGCCTTGACCGCCCCGTCTGGCGCTGCCTAAATGCCCTGTCCCTGGAAAACCTCTCCTCCTGGAGCGCCATGCAGCCGCGCCCCGACGAACTTTTCACCGCGCCTCTGGATCAGGCCCTGGCCTGGTGCGAAACCCATGGCTTTGCCACCCGCTTAGGCAGCGTGATCTCCAACGATCCGCACAACCTTCCCCCCTGGGCCGCCGCGCTCCAAGGCCAGGAATTTCAAACCGCCCTGGAAAATCGCCTCGCCACCCTCCTGCCCCGCTACGCCAAACGCGTCGGCGGCGTGGACCTGTTCAGCGAAGTTTTGACCTACGACGTCGTGGGCGACCGCCTGGGCCCCGCCATGGTCCGCCGCTTGTTTGAGCAAGCCCGCGTCCTCGCCCCCCAGGCGCCGGTGGGCATTCGCTTCTCGGACACCCTCTCCTCCGATCGCCTGCAGGCCATGGTCCGCCAAGTCCGCGATTACGAACAGCTCTTTGTCTCCATCGACGCCCTGGCCGTCCGCGCCAACTTCCAGGGCACGGTCATGCACCCGCAACTGGCCCGGGCCTTGAATTGGGCCGGCGAAACAGGCAAACCTTTGGAGATCACCGGGCTGGAAGTGGCCGGCTCCAGTCCCGCCGCCGCCGCCATCAACACCGAAATCGTCCTGCGCACGCTCTTTGCCTCCCCGTACGTCAAGGGCATCTATTGGGCGCGCTTCGAGGCCCAGTCCTACAAGGACTCCACCTTCGCCCTGCTTAACGAACGAGGCCAGCCCACCGAGGCTGGCAAAATCGTCGACGGCCTGATCCGCCGCCTGTGGTGGACCGACGCCAGCTATAAGTCCGACGAATTAGGCAATATCCAGACGCGGGTGTATGCCGGGCTCTACGAACTGTCCGCCCAACTGCCCACCGGCCAACAAGTGCGCCTGGAAGTCTTTCTTGCCCCCCAGGCCCAGGAACGCGTAGCCGTCCTGCAACCCCTTCCACATGCCACCATCCCCGCGACCGAGCCCGCCACCGCGCCGGCGGAATGAAATCCTCCGGAAAATATCCAATTTACGCCCGGCGCCCCCCCTCATCCCAACCGGCCACGTGTGCGCTCTTCCCCACCCCCGCTTAGCGGGCGGGCCGCAGGCCCCCTTTCTGATTGTCTCCTAAAGCCCAGGGAAGAAATCCCTGGGCACTCCCCGGCACTCCCCGCAAGCCACTCCCCGGACCTAACCTCTACGCCGGGACTTCATATCGCTCCGCCTTGCCGTCTTCCCGCGGCAAACCCGCCATCCGCTCCAGCAGGGCCGGCAAGTCCGCTAAGTGCCGCATCGTCCACGGGTCGTCCAGCCGCTGCGAGCGCGCCACCGCCGTGTTCGGACGCTTCCACACCGCGTTTAAGCCCGCCTTCCGCGCCCCCAACACGTCCGCCTGATACAGATCCCCCACGTACACCGCCTCCCGCGCCAAAACGCCCATCTCCTCCACAGCCTTCAAAAAAATCCGCCGGTCCGGCTTGCGATACCCCGTATCGCAGCTGTAGATCCGCACCGGCAGATATTCCAACAGCCCCAATATCTCCAGGTGCTTGTCAAGCACGAAGCCCGGCACAAACGTATTGCTGACCACCCCCAACTGCAGCCCCTGCCTGCGCAGCTCCGCCAGCAGTTCCTTGGTCCCGTCCTCCAGCCGCGCCGCCTCCGCCAACGGCTGATACCACTCCCACAGCAACTGCCGGAAAAAAGTCTCCGATTCGTCCAGCCACAATTTCTGACACGCCCGCCGGACGTACCGCATGGCGTTCATCTCCCGCCGCAACACCCGCTGCTTCAGATACGCCCAGTGCAGCGAAAACCACTGATGCAAAAAGTACCGCCGAAAGTCCGGCATGCGCCGCTTCCGCTTCGCCCAGATCTCATAAGTGCGAATCGCCGCCTGCTCAAAAATCAACCGATGATCCACCGGGCCCCATTGCACCAGCGTGTCGCCTAAATCAAACAGCACCGCCCGGATCGTCCCCGCCGGCAACGAAGGCTTCCGCGTCATCACCTCATATGTAGAGCCAATGGTCATCCGGCAGGCTCCTGCCGATTCCCCCCCAAAAACAATCCCACCCTCGCCAATTTTCCCCCCGCACCACCATTTCAAGGGCCGCCAAGCCGGGCCCTTCAGGCCCGGATCCCCCGCCTCTGTCGCCCGTCCCCTTGCCGCCATTCCCCCTTAACCCCTGTTCCTCGCCGGCCATTATCCCACAAAAACAAAGACTTTTCTAAGAACCGCTGACAAAAAAACGATTAACCGCCATGACGCCAAGGACGCCAAGTTACGGAAAGTCATGAATCAATGGTTTTCTTGCCTCAGATTATTCACTTTGGCTGTCTCTTGGCGCTCTTGGCGACTTGGCGGTTTATTTGTCTGGGGGTTCTGACTATATCTTCCCCGCCGCTCAAAAATCCCCCGCGCACGCCCGGTGCAGCAGGCTTACCGGGTGCACCACCTCCAGCTTCATGCCCAAACGCCGGGCTTCGGACTGGATCTGCATGGCACAGCCCACGTTACCCGTCACGCACACCTCCGCCCCCGTGGCCGCGATGTTCGCCAGCTTCCGCTCGGCCAATTGCCTGGCCATCCCCGGCTGCGCCAGGTTATACGTCCCCGCCGCCCCGCAGCACATTTCCGACTCGGCCAGCGCCACCACCTTCAATTCCGGTATCCACCCCAATATCTGCCGCGGCGGGTCCGCCACCCCCTGGGCGTGCCGCAGGTGGCAGGCGTCGTGATACGTCACCGTCAGCGGCAGCGACTTTCGCGGCCGCGGACCATTGAGCTCCACCAGCACCTGGCTGATGTCGCGCGTGATCTTCACAAAACGCTCAGCCAATCCCGCCCAGGCCGGATCGTCCCGCAGCAGGTGATCGTATTCCCGCAGCATCGCCCCGCAGCCGGCAATGCTCGTGACCACGAAATCCGCCTTCGTCACCACCTGCCCCAGCAAAGCCTTCAGATTCGCCTTGGCCATCCCCTTGGCCTTTTTCTCCTTGCCGCCGTGATGGTGAATCGCCCCGCAGCACTCCTGTTTGGGCGGCACGAACACATCGCAGCCCGCCCACTGCAGCAGCTCAATGGTCTGCCGGTTCACCTCCTGAAACAGCACCGACCCCACGCAACCGGCAAAAAATGCCACCGTCGCCCGCTTGCGCCCGTCCGGCGCCTTGGCTGGATAAAAATGCTCCAGCTTCCCTTCCCACCACGGGCCGTCCGGCGGCAGCATCTGCTGCATCTTCTCCAGCGACGCCGGCAACCACCGCGTCACCAGCCGATGCGTGAGCACCCGCCACAACCCCGCCTTCTGCATTAGCCGCACCGGCAGCAGAAACACCTTGAGCCTGCCCGGATACGGAAACACGTGGAAGAACATGCCCCCCAGCAGGCGATCGACGATCCCCCGCCGCGCCGCGCTCGCCAGTTTGATGCGCGTTTCCTCAATCAGCTCGTGATACACCACCCCCGACGGGCACGCCGTCTCGCATGCCCGGCAATCCAGGCACAAATCCAGGTGCCCTAAGACCGAATCCACCGGGCTGATCCGTCCGTCCGCCAGCCCTTTCATCAGGTGAATCCGTCCCCGCGGTGAATCCGCCTCTAGCCCGTTGGTCGTGTACGTCGGGCAGGCCGGCAGACACAATCCGCAGTGCACGCAGTCCGTCGCCCGCACATAAGTCCGCCGGTCCAGCTCCAGCGCCGGGCCCTGGCCCGCCCCCGGAACGGAGCGCGTCTGCGGGATAATGCCCTCGATCACCCGTGGAAGTTGGGAGCCTGTTTCCTTCACGTCGTCAGCAACTCCGGACTCAAAAATCGCCCTGGGTTTAAGATGTTTTTCGGGTCCATCGCCTGCTTGAGCTTCACGAGCATGGGCCAATCCGCCTGCCTGGGTCCAAACGGCCGAATGCTCTCGGCCCCCCGCGGCCGCGCGTACCACACCCGCAGGCCGCCGAAGTTTTCCAGGATGCGCGTTACCCGCGCCTCCAAGCGCAGCGCCTGCGCGCCGTCCAGCGATCCGCCCGTCATGATGCACCCGTGGGCCGGCAAGGCGTCCAGGCACAGCGGCGGATCGTGATCCCGGCTGCTGGCCAAGGCGGCGCACACCGCCCCGGTTTCCGCCGGCGGAACCACCAGCTTCACCACCGCCGGCGCCTGCCTCTGCCACCGCCGGTGGGCCGCCCGCTCCGCCGCGTCCTGCGCCAGCGTCGTGCGGGCGCTGCCTTGCATGCCGATGTCCTCCTGCCCGTCCAAAATCGTCTCCAGCGAACGCACCTGGGCCGCGCACGCGCTGTGCCGCCCGTAATACGCCAGCCGCAGCCGCCACGCCCGGCCATGCAGCGACATCCACAGCCACGTCGGCGCCGCGTCGGACACCAGCAGCGGATTGACAAACCCATCGACCTGCACCGGGTCCGCCAGCTTTAAGTCCACCGCTATCACCTGCTCGGGCACCGCATATGTCCGCAGCGTCGCCTCATACACCACCCCCAACTCGCCTAAGCTGCCGACCATCAGCTTCGTCACGTCGTACCCGGCCACGTTTTTCACCGTCCGCCCGCCGACGTGAATGTCCCTGCCCAGTCCATCCACATAGTGCAGCCCCAAAAGCAGGTCGCGCATGCCGCCGTACCCCAGCCGCAGCGGGCCGTACACGTTGTGCACGATCGCCTCGCCCACCGTCACGTCGTCGTCGGCGTCCACCGGCACAAATTGCCCCGTGGCCAACATCGCCCGCTGCACCGCTCCCCACTCCGCGCCGGCCGCCACCCGCACCGTCATGTCCCGGGCGTAATGCTCAATAATCTGCCCGTTCTGCCGCAGTTTCCTATGCTCGGCCGGCGGAGGATTGCCCAAGCCTTCGTGCATCACCCCGTAATCCACCACCGCCAGACCCTGGCCCGCGCATTCCGCCACCAGCGCCCCCAGTGCCGCCGCCCCCTGATCCGCGCCGCTCACCGCGCCGCTTGCCGTCGGCGGGCTGCCCGGTGGAATCTGCGCCGCCTCTTGCTTCTGCTTGCCCTTGGATTTTTTCTTGCTCACAGCGCCCCTCCCGGCACATTCGCCGCCAGGGGCTTGACCAGTTGCACCCGAATCTTGTCACTGGGGATCAATTTGCCCACGTTGATCCGCTCCTGCGGATCGAACGCCCCCTTGATCGCCTGAAACGCCCGGATCGTGTCCGGGTTGAACATGTGCTCCATCATCGCCAGCTTTTCCACGCCCACCCCGTGCTCGCCGGTGATCGTCCCCCCGATGCTGATGCAGTACTCCAGCGCCTTCTCCGCCGCCCGCAGCGCCGCCTGCGCCTGGGCTGGATCGGATTCGTCAAAGAAAAATATCGGGTGCACGTTCCCGTCCCCCGCGTGGAACACGTTGTTGATCTGCAGGCCGAAATCCCGCCCGATCTGGCAGATTCTCTCAATGGCCACCGGCAGCAGCGACCGCGGCACGCACGCGTCCTGCGTGAAATACGCCACGTGCAATCGGCCGATCGCCCCGAACGCCCGCTTGCGCGCGCTCCACAGCTCCAGCCGCCGCTTGGCGTCCGCGCAGTGCTGCACGTCCGTCGCCCCGTGCTTGCGACAAAGCTCTAAAATCTGCCCCACCTGCTCGTCGAGAATCTGATCCACTCCGTCCACTTCGATTAAAAGCAGCGCCTGCGCGTCGGTCGGAAATCCATAATGAAACGCCTCTTCCACCACCCGGATCATCCGCCCGTCCATCATCTCCATCGACGTGGGCACAATCCCCGCCGCGATCACGTCGCTGACCGTCAGACACGCCTGCCCCGTGGAACCGTACACCGCGTAAATCGTCCGAAAGTGCCGCGGCTTAGGCACCAGCCGGCACCACAACCGCGTGATAATTCCCAGCGTCCCTTCACTGCCGCAAACCAGCCCCGGCAAGTCCGGGCCGATCCCGTCCAGAAGCGATCCCGCCCGCGTGCGCATGATCGACCCGTCCGCCAGCACCATCTCCATGCCCAGAATGTGATTGCTCGTCACCCCGTGCTTAAGCGTGTTGATCCCCCCCGCGTTCGTGGCCGCGTTCCCCCCGATCGTCGACGCCCGCTGACTCGAAGGATCCGGCGAAAAATGCAACCCGCCCCCGGAAGCGCCCCCGGAAGTGCTGCTTGTCTTACTCCCCTCTCCCTCCCTGAGGGAGAGGCCGGGTGAGGGTGTGGCGTCAGCAACCACCATCCCCCCCCTCGCCACCGCCTCCGATAGCGCCGTGTTCAGCACCCCCGCCTGCACCACCGCCACGCGATTGCCCCAGTCAATCGTCTCAATCTGGTTCATCCGCACCGTGGAAATCAAGACTTCCCCCGCGAACGCCACGCACCCGCCCGCCAGCCCCGTCCCGCTGCCGCGCGGCACCATGCCTAACCCGTGCCGGTTCAGCGCCCCCACGCACGCCGCCACCTGCTCGGTCCGACGCGGAAACACCACCGCCGTCGGCGTCGCCCGGGCCACCGAGAAGCCATCGCACTCATAGACCAGCAGTTCCTCCGGCTGGTCGAGCACGCCGTCCTTGCCCACGATTTGTCGCAGCTCTTGGAGCGCTGCCTGGACGTTGGCCATAGCCTGGGCATGATACGAGCCCAAGCCCCGCCTGTGAACCGCCAGACCCCTAAACCCTCGCAAACGGTCTGATAGGTCCTGGGGAAATGCCGCAGGCGTGAAGAGAAAAGCCCGGTCGCCCCGGCGGCCGGGTCCCACCTGCGGGAACGGGGACTGTCGCCTGCCAAATTATCGCGATCCATCTGAGATGCGGTTATTCAGCCCCCGACTTAGCGAATCTCCTCGAAATATCGCCGGCGATACGTGTGCTGATAAGAGTATTCGCGCGCCCGGCCGTTGGTCGTGTATTGCCGGTCGTAAGAATAATTAAAATTCTGCTCCGCCACCGGGCTCTGATACCCCCGCATCACCACCGGCCCGTGATCGTTCCGCTCCGCGTACCAGGGCAAATATTCCACGCCCCCTTCGCCCCCGTAGCGCATCTCCGCTTCACCCGCCTGCGCCATCACCGACGAAAACACCAGCGACGCCGGCCGCTCGGCCACCTTAGGCTGCGGACGATTCGTCCACCCCGAATAAGGCTGGGGCGATTCACAAGCTGCCAGACACAGGGCAACCCCCAAAACAAGCGCCAGATGTTTGGGCAAAAGCAGCATAGATAGAACCCTCCAACAACTCTACGCTGCCAGAACCGTGCCAATCCTGCCCATGGCGCAGCTCTTTCCACCAGATCAAATCGTTACCTCTTAAAAAAACACAACTTACAACCAAAAACTCCTCCGCCCGCCGCGCCAGGCTCCTCGCCATCCAATATTCGCATCCGACCGCCTGTTGCCCCTCGGCAACATCCTGATGCCCCCGCACACCAGTATCCGTTCAGCGTCAAGCGCCGCTCCCCGCCCCTTTCTCGCTTCCTCGCTTCACCACCCCACACCCCATTCCCCATACCCTAGACCCCATATCCCTCTCCCTTCCGGGGTTTGCTTCCGTGGCTTGCTTCCGGGGGTAGACCTGGCAATTTGGAATCGCTACAGTGCTTCTGCATTTCCTCTACACCTTTTTCAATAAGGGGTAACGAATGAGAACCAAAGCGCTTGTAGCCGAGTTCGTCGGAACCTTCACCCTGATCTTCGTCGGCGTCATGGCCATCGCCATGGATCACATGACCAAGAGCGTCGGCTTGGTCGGCATCGCTCTCGCCCACGGTCTGGCCATCGCCGTCATGGTCAGCGCCACTGCCGCCATCTCCGGCGGTCACCTCAATCCCGCCGTCACCATCGGCGCTCTGGTCGGCCGCAAGATCGACCTGCTCAACGCCATCGGCTACATCGTCGCCCAATGCGTCGGCGCTCTGGCCGCTGCCCTGCTGGTCCTCCAGTGCCTGCCCGCCGAAGTCCTCAAAGCCATCAGCATGGGCACGCCGCAATTGAACACCGCGGCCGGCGTCACCATCCAGTCCGGGCTGATCATCGAAGCTGTCCTGACCTTCTTCCTGGTCTTCGTCGTCTTCGGCACCGGCATCGACAAGCGTGGTCCGAAAGTCGGCGGGCTGTTCATCGGCCTGACCGTCGCTCTGGACATCCTGGCCGGCGGCCCCTTGACCGGCGGCGCCATGAACCCCGCTCGCCACTTAGGTCCCGCCCTCGTCGGCAACTACCTCGACCACTTCTGGGTCTACTGGGTTGGCCCCGTGGCCGGCGGCATCGTTGCCGGGCTCCTCTACCACCAGGTCCTGGACGAAAAAAAATCCGCCTGATCTAACGCCAAACCGCTTTTTATCATCAGATAAATCTGTAGTGTGACAGTGACAAAATTGTTACACTGATAGCCGAATCCCCAGCCAACCTTTCGTGCCGGTTCCCTTGGCTGGGGATTTTGGTGTCTGTTGTTCTCCCTTCATTTCCAGCGGTTTTCACTAGTGGAGGTAAGTCATGTTCAAAGTCCAGGACCAGCTCTGCACCCACTGCAACTTCTGCGGCGATCGCGGACCGATGCTCTGCTACGCCGCCCGCACCGCTCGGCACGGTCTGGAGGGCAACTTCCCCAGCCAGGATGAAAACCTGCGCACCGCCTTCGGGCACACCCAGTCGGCCGGCGAACAATTCCTCCCCGGCGTGCCCCGTTTCAAAGCCCTGCGCGACATCGTCCTGATTCCCGAACTGCTCGGCAGCCAGCGTGTGGCCTACCGCGACAAGCTTGGCGTGGAACCCCTCTACATCCACGTCAACACCCAGACCACCTTGGGCGGATTCATGGTCAACACCCCCGTGGTCGTCGCCGCCATGGGCTCCACGCCCGTGGCCAATTCCATCAGCGTCGACCTGGGCATGGGCGCTGCCCGCGGCGGGTTCGTCTACGCCATCGGCGAAAACGTCGTCAACATGTGGGGCTATGAGGAGCGCATCCACCCCGATCAGCCCACGCTTAAGGACCGCATCCGCGCCTTCACCCGTAACCAGAGCGGCATGGGCGGCGTGGTGGTTCAGCAGAACGTCGAAGACGCCCGCGCCGGCGTGTGGAAGCGCGTCTATGGCGATCCGGAACTAAAGGAATATTTCGACGCGGGCCTGATCGGCTTTGAAGCCAAGGGCGGGCAAGGCGCCAAGCCCGGCATGGGCGGCGAAGTGAAGGTGCCCCGCCAGCAGGCCCAGCGCCTCTCGGGCCTGTATCACTTCCCCGTGGATCCGTTTGTCGTCGAGCAATCCCTCTATCAGCGCCACTCCGTGCCCGGCACCGCCACCGTCGAATCCCTGCACAAGCAGTTGCAGGACATGGTCCGCCAGTTCCCCAAGGCCCGCATCTGGTTCAAGACCGGGCCCTACGGCGACCTGATGGCCCAGATCCAGGTCCTGGACGAAGTGGCCGCCGAAGCCGGCATCCGCATCCACCTGACCGTCGACGGCACGGAAGGCGGCACGGGCATGAGCCCCTTGGGCCCCATGAACGAAATGGGCCTGCCCATGCTCAGCTGCCTGATGGCCATCCAGCGCGCCCGCAAGCAGTACACGCACCTGGACTACACCATCGCCGGCGGGCTGGTCAGCGGACGCGATTTCGCCAAGGTGCTCTGCTTAGGGGCTGACGGCATCGCCTTCGGCAAGGCCATGCTGGTGGCTGCCATGGCTGGGCGCGATCAGTTCGCCGCTGACTTTGCCGGCGAATCCGCCCTGGTTCAGGCCGGCGCGCACGGCGTGGTCAATTTCGCCTTAGAGGGCGTGACCAACGAAGCCCGCATGCTCATCAGCTCGGTGGGCAAATACGATCTGGCTGCCTGCAAGCTCGTCGAGCCGCTGCCGGCCGCGGGACGAAAAGTCAGCACCATCGACGTGCTGGCTCTGGATGAACAGGTGGCCAGAATGTTTGGCCTGCTTTACGCCTACGACCCGCAATTGTGGGACCAGTTAGGCGAGGCGACCGCGGAACTGCGCCGCCGCCAGGAAGCCGTTGCCGCGGTGCGGGTCTAACCGCGCCGCCGCGTGCGGACGGGGGGTTTAGCCCCGCTTCCAGGCGTTTAAACAGCCTGCGGGCAGGTGGTTAGACTGCCGACTTGACGATTGGCGGTCTACGGGTTGTAATACTGGACTTTCCAACCTCTGTTCAGGCACGGAGTCCGTTTACGATGGCCAATTACACCGGCCCTAAAGTCAAGCTCTCTCGGCGCGTGGGCGTGCCCATTGCCGATACCCCCAAGCACACTGCCAAGCGGCAATTGAACCCCCCGGGCATGCACGGTTTCCGCGGCCGGCGGCTGCGCGACTACGGCGTGCGTCTTAATGAGAAGCAGAAGCTTCGCTATCACTACAACGTGCTGGAACGCCAGTTCCGCCGCATGGCCGAGGAAGCCTCCCACGCCAAGGGCAACACCGGCAGCGTGCTGCTGCGCTTCCTCGAACAGCGCCTGGACAACGTCATCCGCCGCTTAGGTTGGGCGCGGACCATCTGGGGCGCCCGTCAGATCGTGGCCCACGGCCACATCCTGGTTAACGGCCGCAAGACCGATCGCCCCAGCTTCCGCGTGAAGGTCGGCGACAAGATCACCGTCAAGGAAGGCCTCCACAAGCTCGTCCGCGAGAACATGGAATCCCTCCCCGGCCACGAAGTCCCCGCCTGGCTGAGCTTCGACCCTTCGACCCTCACCGCCAGCGTCATGGCTGACCCCACGCCTGACCAGGTTCCCTTCGACATCAACATGAACCTGATCATCGAATTCTTACGGTAAGTAAGGTTCCCAGAAATTCGCTTTTCCAAAGCCCAGGGATTTTTTCCCTGGGCTTTTTTTTTGGGCGGTAAGACACTAAGGCAACCCACGGATTCAATCCGTGGGCTTCTAAGACACGTACCCCCCGGCGGAGCCGGGGGCTGACCCACGCACCCGGAAGACATTGAGGCGGCCCCGCATTTCCATGCGGGGCTGTGAAACCCAAGACACCCAGGCATGGCCCCCCGGAAATGCCTGGGCTTGGTCAAGACAGAGCGCGCGGGACAAGCTCGCTTACCGGGAGTTTCCTCCCAATAACGAGCTTGGCCGCGAACGCTTGAACTGTCTTTGGTGCTTGTGCCGGAATTGGGCGCAGGGTCAGCAGGCCGCGGATGGGAGCGGTCATCGGGTCTTGCCTAGTACGTGCGCG